>NZ_JBYEIR010000006.1:0-360467 GCF_058386985.1 Fodinibius sp. GM108 | reverse complement strand
CCTTCATCCATGTTGGCTACCCAGGATTTATAAAGGCCCACTTTGGGACGTTCTACGTTGTAAAGATCCACATCCGGTTGTTCTCCGATGCCGTAAAAATCCAAACCATGCTCCTGTGCTGCGTTTTCAACAGCCGATTCGGTATTATTACCATTTTCAATGATGATAGAACCAGCTTCATGCTCATTTCCGCTGCTGCTAAATGCTGATTTCGTCCAATACACCTGGTGCCCATCTGCCATCAATTGATTCGCCGCCTTGGCACTGGCATTGGGTTTATGCGAAAGAACATAACCGTAGCCGGCATTGCCGGAAATATCTCCGGGTTCTGGATTAATCTGCTCCGTAACCTCGCTTCCGCTAAAATCAAATTCTGTATCGATGCGATCGACTTCCACGCCCATCTGCATCGGCAGTGTCCAGCCGGCCAGATCGTAAGGAGGATCGGGCGGACCACCGGGATATTCGAGGAGGGTGGGATAATCCTGCGGCTCCATCATATCCAATACAAAAGGACGAAACGCCTGTCCTGCTTTCACCACATAGGAACCGGCCTCATATTGTTGGTCGCCGGCGGTAAATGCGTCTTCTGCACGGTGGATTTCAACTCCGCCCTGCTTAAGGATATTAACAAGCTCAACGGCTTCGCCCTCATCCCACTGTTCCGGCGGGATGACATAAGCAAAAGGATCACCAGAATTGCCTTCTTCAATACCATCGCGTCCCATGCTGTAAATATTGTAGAGGAACTGACTCTTTCGTTCTGCAGCCATATCCAGCACGGCCATAGATCCCGTCAACATATAGTCTACGGCATCCCGGAAATGCGACTCTCCTCCTTCCCAGGGATCGGGATAAAATATATCCGTTCCATCTGTGGGAATGCCGGCACCAATTTTATCGGGCATAGAGTCCGGCTCATAAAATCGCGGCGTTGGCGTGGCATGGGCCGTTTCCGTAAGAATCCCGATCTGATTATGGTAGTATGGTGTTGTACGTCCACCCCCATTCCAAAACATAGTATATGTGTTGTCAGAGACTACACCCGGCATGTCTTTGACTGCAAAACGCTGGGCCATGGCAGCTCCGACTTGGTTTACTCCTGTAGTTACACCCGGATGGATATTGGGATTTACCGGGTCGGAGAAGGGAGGTAGGAAAATACGCGCCCACGAGGGAGCGGTCTGGTGGTGATTATAGACAATTTGCGGATACCACTCGTTATATAGCACCTCATTCACATGATAAGTTTCGGGCATGTTGTTCATAAACCAATCCCGGTTGTTATCATGCCCTACGTAGTGGTGATACAGCCACGGCGGACTCGTGGTCTCAAAAGGAGTGTCCAGATTCTTGCGATACCAGTTGGTCACGATATCCAACCCGTCGGGATTCATCACCGGCATCAACAGCGTAATGACGTTATCCCGGATCTTCTTCATTTCGTCACTTTCTTCCGTTGCAATTCGGTAGGCCAGCTCTGATGTCATTTGCCCGTGAGCCAGCTCAGTGGAGTGCATCCCTCCATCGATCCAAACAATAGCTTTTCCGTCTTTGGAAAGTTGCTTTGCTTCTTCGTCACTGATGCGGGCACGGGACAGTTTCTCGCTGATGGTGCGATACTCTTCCAGCTGCCCCATATTTTCTTCACTGGAAATGAACAACAAAATCATGGGGCGCCCCAACACCGACTCTCCGATCGTTATTTTTTGGACCCGGTCGCTGGCCTGATCCAACTGATCGTAATACTCCAGCATTTGATCGTAGTCAGCAAGTTTATAATCTGCACCAACTTCGAAACCATATACATCCGAAGGTGCAGGCACCTGGCTGTAAGTTGTTGTGCCGATCATCATCAGAATTAGAAAGAATATTGCCGTTTTATAGATATCGGTTATCTGTTTAAGCATCGTATGCACGTTTAATTAGAGTTCGGGACGGCTGATAAACCACCGAAGCCGCCTATTATCGTTAAGTGTCATCCCCTTAATTCCCCTTCGAAGGGGGACTGGGGAGCAGTGCCAGTGATAATCTTTGGCTTATTAATCTACCTGTTTCACTTTCATAAACACTTTTTTAAACAAGTACTGAATATTAGCTCAAAGAAACCACAGAGTCTCATGGAGGATTTCGCTAGAGGATTAATTATCCTCTGATACCTCTGCGGTAAAAACATATTGGGAGATTAGGCTAAGCCTAACATTATTTATGGAGCCCAGCTTCAATTACCAAGAGCAGAAGTGCTCGCTGAATAGCAATATGACCATCTTTATTGAGCCACCACTCATCGAGCGAATGTCCGTTGGCTCCATCCCCTCCTCTTCCGATCGTCACAGCTGGTATCCCCTTGGATATCGGCGTATTTGAATCTGTGGAACTTCTGGCCAATGAGGGATCGGAATCAAAAAATTTGGCTGTTGACATTGCCCGTTGAACCAAAGGAGTTTCAGGATCAATTTCACCGGACGGGCGGTCGCCAATCATTTCAACGTCAACCGTTAGTTCGGGACCTTCGCGACGCATTTCATTCTCCTCATCCAAGGCCTTTTGAACAGTTTCCTGAAAAATTTCATCGATCTGCTCAAGTCTCTCATTGCTAATTGACCGCATATCCACCTCCATCCAGGCCTCATAGGGAATAGAGTTTACCGATGTACCACCATCTATCCGTCCCACATTATAACTGGTTCTGGGACCGTCTTGCGTAAAAGCATCCGCTTCCTGGCTAAAGTAATGCATCGCTTTACCCAAAGCATGAGCGGGATTCACCAATCCAAAACTGCCCCATGAATGGCCGCCCGGACCTTCGTATGTCACCCGGTAACGGTGCGATCCAAGAGCTTTATTCACGATACGTCCGACACTACCGCCATCAACGGCAACCCATGAATCGATGCCCGGACCATTGTCACTAAACAAATGTTTGACTCCGCGCAAATCCCCAAGCCCTTCTTCACCAACAGTACCGATAAACAGCAGATCGTCTTTTGTCTGAATGTTTTCATGTTCCAGTGCACGTAAAACGTTGAGCACCACCATCAATCCGCGGGTGTCATCCCCAATTCCCGGGGCGTATAGTGTATCCCCCTTAGTCTTTACCGTCACATCAGTCCCTTCGGGAAATACCGTATCCAAATGGGCATCGAGAGCAACAGTCTGTTTCCCTTCTGCTCCCTTCCGCAAAGCTACCACATTTCCTTCTTCATCTATCCAAACCGAATCCGCGCCGGCATCCCGAAGCATGTCCGCATATTTTCGAGCCCTTTTATCTTCCTTAAAAGGTGGAGCGGGAATCTCTGTCAGCATGATGAGCTCTTCTGTTGTCTTCGGATCAATCTCTTCTATATAATCGAAAGCATTTTGTATAGAAGGATTATTTGCCAATTCACTTACCTCTTCACTGTATTTTTGCGAAATTTGCGCACCTTTATCCTGAGCGGATACAGAGAATGAAAATCCGAAAAGTAACAGTGAAAGAAATACTGCGATAACGGCGTCTGTTCTTTGATACATAATGGTGTGAATTTCGGAATTAATGTCTGGTCCATCAAATGGAACTATAAAGAATACATTTTTTGCGTCAAAAGCCACGTGGTTCCCCATCGTGTCGCGGATCAGAAACCCCGATAAGCTGCCCATTTTCATTTGAAATCAGATACAAACGAGCATATCCCTGTGATAAAGCCTCAATATAATAATCCATATCACGGACCTTTTTAAGTACCTCAGGTTCAAATCCTATCTCTATCTCAATTTCCGGATCGTCATAATCCGGAAAAATTCTAGGCATATTTACCGCATCTAAAGGATCAAGTCCATATTCAAGGATATAAAGTGTATTTTGCAGAATAGCAGTTGGTATTCTTCCACCACCCGGGGCCCCGATTACCAACCGTACCTCATTATTCTCATCAAGAATTATTGTTGGCGAAATGGTTGAAGCACGAATTCTGTAAGGATGACTTGACTCCCATTCTTCCTCATCTTCCAAACTGGAAAAATCAAAGCCGGAATTATTCAGGATAAAACCGTTAACCCAGGCCCCGGAACCAAATACATGACTTAAAGTAGTGGATAACGAAACTGCATTTCCTTCAGGATCAACGACCGAGATGTGCGTGGTTTCACCGCCGAACTCTGACTCCTCTTTTGCTTCCTTTTCAACAAGAGCAAGCTTTTGTGTTATATCCTTACTCCGGAGATCATTCTTGCCCGATATTACTCGTCCACCGCTATTAATTGTAGCATTGCTTTTTGAAATATCTTTTTGGGGTTTACCGTATTCAATTTCTGCCACAGCTTTGCCAGTACCAACCAACTTGCGACGTTTCTCGATATATTCCTCCGCCATTAAATCCTCGACGGGCACGTCTTTCCAGTTAGGATCAGAGATATATTCTCGTCGATCGGCATTTGAAAGCCGCATGGTTGATGTAATAATATCAAAGGCTTCTGCAGACTCGGTAGGTAATCCAATCTGTTTAAGGTCAAAGCTCTCCAAAATCTTCAGAGCCTGGATGATATAAACGCCGGTTTGCGGAAGAGGAGCAGAAAGCACCTGGTAATCTTTATAGGAATCTCTTAGCGGTGTTTTATCCCACTGCGGCTCATATTCTGCAAAATCTTTAACAGTAGCAGGGTTACCGGCTTTATTAAGCACTTCCACAATATCTTCAGCATTTTCTCCTTCATAAAAAGCCGAGGCTCCATTATCTGAAATGGATTGAAGGGTAGCAGCCAGTTCCGGTTGCCTTAGTATTTCTCCGACATCAAGCGGTTCTCCCTCTGGGTAAAATGTTTTTTTAGCACCTTCATAGCGAGTTAATTTTTCCTCATTATCACGAATAAACTGTGCCAGCGTCAGATAAACCGGGAAACCATCAGTAGCATATGTTATTGCCGGTTTCATAACCTCTTCGCGACTCATCGTACCATGGCGCTCCAGCGCCTGCAGCAGACCGTCCACCGTACCGGGGATGCCAGTGGATAACAAGTTAAACTCATCTTCTTCGTATTGATCGTAGTTTATGTCTTTGTAGGTTTCGGCTTTTTTAGCAGTATAGAAATCTACATAATCTGCTTTCTCACTTTTTTGATTCCAGACAAGCATACTACCACCGCCCCCAATCCCCGACATATTCGGCTCTACCACATTAAGCGCAAAGGCAGTGGCGACCGCCGCATCAACGGCGTTACCACCTTGCTGTAACATCTGCAAACCAGCTTTGCTGGCTAATGGATGAGCTGAGCTCACCATAGCTTCATCAGCTACTAATCTTTTACTACCATCGGATTTATAAGTTGAGCGGTCATTGTCCAGAGGCTGGCATCCAACAAATGCAATAAACAAGAGTAGTGTGATACTACCGAAAAACTTATTCTGATCTAATACTTTTTGCGTGCTGTATGACATGATTTCTATGTTCAATAATGGTTTCTTCTTTTCAAGCCAAGTTATAGATACCGGATCTGTAATCCGGTATCTATTTATTAATCTGTGAAGTGAATTATCCTATTCATCCTCATATTTTTCTATAATCTTGTTAGCCACGGGAATCTCTTCTTGCAGATCTCTTAAATACTCATCGAGTTTGGCCGCAAGGTGCTGCCTGCGCTGCCGGTGAGTACCAGTCGGAGGATGCAGCGAACGCTGGCTGACACCACTCTGAATAAATTCACCGGCTAAATCGTAAATATCATCTCTTAAGCCGGAATAACGCGATTCGGCGCCTAATTTATCTGCCAGTGAATCAACTGATGCAACCCGATCTTCTAAATCCTGAGGTACCTCACCCTTACTTTCCAGTGTATCACGAAGTTTATGAAGCTTCTCTTGAAGCTCGGCTGCTTGCTCTGCAGCATCCCAGATCTCTTTCTGCATATCGGCAACTTTCAACAGGAAATCCTCCCGCTCATGCCATTGCTTGTCATCAAGCGGCATCTCCGGATCCCCTTCTACAGTAACCGTTTGGGTATGTGAGTTATCACCGGCTTTCAGTGTCACCTTGTATACTCCCGGCGAAACAAAAGGACCTTTGGTATCGGTTGATCGGGGAAGTTCAGGCAGAATATTTTCCGACATTATAACATCTTCTTCCTCCTCTTCTTCATCTTTTTCTTCCTCATCTTTTTCTTCCTCTTCCTCCTGCTTCTCTTCTTCCTCTTCATCATCCTCTTCTACAGGAGGGGGATCATGTCTCAGGTCCCAATTAAGCCTATGAATTGCTCCGCCTTCTACAGCACCTTTCAGAGTTCGAACAAGCTTACCGGAACTATTTCTTATTTCGATATCGACTGAATCAGTCTCTTCACCCAGATAATAACTTATTATTGCACCCTGTGGTGGATTATCTCCAAAGAATGCTTCCTGTCCGCGGTACGAAGTCGATTTCCAATACTGCATTATCTGCGCCGGCTGCATGGAAAACAGATGAGCTTCTTTATTTCTTATATCCTCCGACCACTCAACCAGCGGGGTCAGATCATCAAGAATCCATATGCTGCGTCCATGCGTACCAACAACAAGATCGTCTTCGCGGGGATGAATTTGCAGATCATCATAAAGTGTCGTTGGCAGATTTTCCCCGAATTGCTGCCATTGATTACCCGCATCATTAGAAATATACAAATGATGCTCAGTTCCCAGGAAAAGAAGCTGGGGATTATCAGGATGTTCCCGGATAACATTCACCGATCCGGTGCTGGGCAATCCATCGGTGATCTTTGTCCATGATTCACCAAAATCAGTGCTCTTGTATACATAGGGAGCGAAATCCCCGTCGCGATGAGCATCGAGCGTAGCATAAACAGTTCCATCGTCAGTCACAGATGCCTCAACCCTGCTTACATAGGTTCCATACCGAACACCATCCATATTTTCAGCTACTTCCGTCCAGTTTTCACCACCATCTTTAGTTACCTGGATATTACCATCATCAGTGCCTACCCATATCACATCGGGATCTACCGGGGAAGCCGAAATTGTGACAATTTCCGCATAAGAAGAAGTACCATCATGCTTTGACAGCATATCTTCGGTTCCTTCCACTCCCATCAGGCTCAGAGAATCCCGGCTGATTCCTCTGCTCAAATCTTTCGTGCGCTTCCATGAGACTCCCTGATCTTCGGAAATAAAAAGACGGTTTCCACCAAAATAGACCGTCGTCGGATCGTGAGGTGAAAGTTCTATGGGCGTTACCCAGTCAAAACGATACTCCTCATCTTCATCTTCCGGATAAGGGCGAAGATCCAGCAGATCTCCTGTTTCGGGATCCAGACGAGTCATACCACCGTTCTGCGAATTACTGTATACATAACGATAGTTGGTTGGATCCGGCCGGTGATACAT
This sequence comes from Fodinibius sp. GM108, assembly GCF_058386985.1. Lineage (NCBI taxonomy): Bacteria > Pseudomonadati > Balneolota > Balneolia > Balneolales > Balneolaceae > Fodinibius > Fodinibius sp. GM108. The sequence continues at coordinate 353,119 of NZ_JBYEIR010000006.1, read as the reverse complement.
TCCGTCGCCAAATCCTACCTGGGACCAGTCGTCATCGATAATACCCATATACCGTCGGTTGGCATTGGCGGCCATCCATGAGTGATTATCTTGCATTCCTCCATAGATATAGTAGGGATCACGCATATCCAGCCCGATGGCGTAGAACTGTCCTATCGGTATGTTATTAATTTTGTTATAGGTTTCGCCCCGATCCCAGCTCTCATGCATGCCGGCATCACCCGCCAGGTAAAAATGTTTGGGATTATTCGGATTGATCCACAGAGTGTGGTGATCGCTGTGGACACCAACATCATAAGTTGGACGAGTAGGCATCTGGCGGAAAGTTTTACCACCGTTTTCGCTCATATAAAACTCTGTAGCTAATACATAAACTCGCTCTGCATCCGTCGGATCTACAAAAATATGACTGTAATACATGGGACGCGGATTCAACTCATTAACACGCTCCCACGTTTTTCCGGCATCTTTGGTCCGATAGGTTCCTGATGAATCAGCGTGTTCTATAGTTGCATATAATCTATTCGGATCAGTTTCTGCAATACTAAGACCAATACGCCCCTTGTCATCCGAAGGTATACCCTCTGTCAGCTCATTCCAGTTCTCACCACCATCAGTGGTTTTATAGATACCACTGCCGGGACCTCCGCCGTTAAATCCCCACGTGCGTCGCAAGCGCTGGTAAGCTGCGGCATATAATGTATTGGGATCCTCAGGATCCATAACCAAGTCTACAACCCCGGTGTGATCATCGATATATAAAACCTTTTCCCAGCTTTCACCGCCATCGGTCGTTTTATATACCCCTCGTTCTTCCGTTCCTTTCCATAAATTGCCCAGTGCTGCCACATATGCTATATCCGGATTCTCAGGATGAACTTTAACGCGACCGATATGTCGTGTTGCTTCTAACCCCAGGTGGGTCCAGCTTTCCCCGGCATCCGTGGATCGATATACTCCATTCCCCCATGAAGTACTTTGGCGGTTATTCTGTTCACCTGTACCGGCCCAGATAATGTCAGAATTTGAGGGTGCGATATCCAGATCACCAAAAGTACTCACCGGTTTGTCATCAAAAATAGGCTCCCAGGTGGTACCCTTGTTAATGGTCTTCCATATACCGCCCGAAGCCGTTGCCGCATAAACCGTGGATGGATCATTTTCCAGAGCTTCTACATCGTGAATTCTTCCACCAGTAACAGCAGGACCAACATTACGGAACTCCAGATTCTGGTAAAGTTCCGGAACCTTTGACGTTTCCTGTCCCAATACTGTTGAAGTACCCCCAAAAGGATTGGAAAAAATGAATATACCAATGCAACTAATAGCCAGAAAATACCTTACAAAGTTTGTAGAATTCATGGAGAGCAAATTTAACTAATGAGGATTTTTAAAACAGATACTAATTTTTGCAGACAATTAAAAAAATACAGCTGCGCCTGAATGCACAGCTGTATTTATTAAAACCAAGCTTTTAAAAACCTTCTTTTCAACCGGCTGAAGTTGCGGTTGGGTTATACGGGTCCGCCGGACGGCCAAACCAGTAGCCCAACGGATATTCGAAACGACTGTTAGTTACTTATTACTCCGTGTAAGGTATTTCACACTGTACATTGTCGTTAGCATCACATTCGCTGTCTGAAATCGGCAGATAAGAAGCACGTCGTGTTACGCCTTCATAGACTACTGATCCCCTATCCAGAAAGTAATGATTCCAACGCCTCAGGTCATGCAGTCGGCGACCTTCCAACCATAACGTCAGGTACCGTTCTTGATCGAGGATATCCCATGCATCACTGCGGTCTTCTCCTCCAAGCTCTCCGATTTCGGAAGCTGAAGTATCTTGTAAGCCGTAAAAGTTACGCACCTCATTTATCTTATCCATGGCTGTCGATAAGTCATTATCCAGAAGAGCAGCTTCTGCTTCAATCAGTCGCATTTCCGTACCTCTGACGACAGCCATGTCTGAACCAAGTTCAGGCAGCTTTTCCTGGCGAAGCATTGTCGTAACTCCATCTGCAGCAACTTCTGCACTACAATCTTCCGGCGTAGCAGAACAATCGGTGATAGGCACTCTCGGATCATTGGGATTTCGGGATGCAGCCAGCGTATTAAAAGCTGAAGCCTCATAACGATTATGAGTTTCATTTCGATACTCATTGGATTCCCGACCGGAATTGTTCGAGTATTTAGCTTCATAAACAAAGTCGGTCGGCACCTCAGCTGCATTTTGAACTGCTTCTGACCAGTTTCCGAGCCCTAAATGAACTTGTGCCAATCCACCATGTGCGGCGGTCACAAAATCATCTTCACCGGCGGCCTGTGACTGTTGCAGAGCATCTTCAAAATGGCCAACAGCTCGCTGAAAAGTAGTGCTTGCCGGTTGAGCTTCTCCTCCATCAATAACATCACGATTAAAATTTTCCGCAATCATGCGGTTGGAAAAGCCTGCAAAAAGATAAGCCCTGGCTGTCAGCGGGTTACCCTCAAAATCATCACCAAGCACTTCTTGCATACGTTCCAATCCGTTTTCTGCAACGAATCGTGCTTGCTGAACGCCCTCCCAGTAAAAGCCGGAATCTTCGGGATCAATTTTTCCGTGGCGCAACTGACTAGTCAAATAATAACTGCCACTGGCGGCAAGTTCATCAGACAAACGAGCCCCGGTAAATCCGAGGTCATCATAGATGTAAGAAAAATCTGCTGACATTCCTGTTACCAGGGTTTCCATCCCTTCAACTGTGTTCAGGTCCTTTTCCTGAATTCTTCCGGGGTTTGTTACCCCAAAATCACATCCTGATACTAGCAGCGTAGTGACGACAAAGAATACAAGTACGACACCTGTCTTATTACTTTTCGAAAATCTATTAAGAAGTTTCATAATACTGGAGTTCTTCAATGTTATTTTTTTAAAAAAATGTGGACTCATAATTCAGCTAATTTAAAATCCTACATTAAGCTTCATAATGAAGGTTCGGAGCGGAGGAATGTTGTAGTATTCCTGTCGATAGTCCACAAAGTCACGGGCACCATCTTCAAAAGCTTCCGGATCCAAACCAGGATAATCTGTAAATGTCCACAGATTCTTGCCTTGAGCTTTCAGAGTGGCATTCCTGATACTTCCTGGCAACCAACTGTCAGGTAAACGATAAGAAACAGAGGCAGAACGAATCTTGAAAAAGTCGGCAGCCTTTGTCCACATGCCATACGTCGTTTCACTGGGATGGCATAAAGCCCGTTCTTCGGCCGTCAGGTTCGAAGTATTGCCTGCATCAATCTGATCCTGAATATCTGTACATGTTGGCCATGCTCCTCTGCGTACATTCTGATAAGCTGTACCCGAAGATAATACGTGGCCGCCCTGACCTTCTCCCAAGATATCGACTGTAAGCCGGTCTTTGAACGATATACTAGTATTTATGCCATAAGTATGGGTAGGATAAGAAGGGCCAATGTATTGGTCTTCGAATTCAGGTGCCTCACCCACGGCATCGGGATTAGTTACACGATCGTGAAAGTAACTGGGTACTGAATAACCAGTACGAAGTTCTTGTCGCCAACTAACATAAATTCTGTCGACATCTCCAAGATCTAAAGCCTCGCTTTTATTTGTGGAATATTGCCCACCTAATGACCATTGAACCGGACCACCCCGAACAACTTCAACATCTAATTTAGCTTCAATGCCCTTACTTTCAAGCTTTCCAACGTTTTCAAGCTGCGAGTTAACAAATCCTGTTGAGGGCGCAGGTTGTACCGGTACGAGAGCATCTTTGGTAAGTTGACGGTAATAGGTAAACTCGGCGAAGAATCGATCATCGATAAAAGAACTTTCAAATCCAGCCTCAAATTCTCCCGTTCTTTCAGGCCCCAAATCCGGATTACCTAAATTTTGAGGCGTCACAGCCGGCTCTCCTTCGTCTCCTGAAACAGAACTCCAGGTACGGAGTGCTGCAAAAGCATCGGGAGCTCTACCTGATTCACCATAGGCGGCCCGAAGTTTCATCGTATTCCAAAATTTAGGCCAAAAATCATAATCAGAAGGAATAAATGAACCCGAAATCTTCGGATACATCGCCAATCCGAAGTCATCGCCAAACGTACTGTGTCCGTCAACGCGCAGACCCCCTGTTATAAATAAACGGTCATTATATCCGATTTTCTGCTGGGCAAAAAATCCACCACTAACAGTGCTGATCCGATTCTCAAAAGCCTCTGTCCTGGCTCCTGAATCAACCAGCTTATCACCGGGGCCTCCAAATTCTTCGCCAAAAGCGTTAAGAGCTATAACGCTCTTATCATACATTTGAGTCCCCCAAGAAGTACTGGAAGAGAATATATCATTAAGATCAATTTCATAGGACCCTGTATAATCCAGCGTCCGGTTAACCATTTTATAGTAATCAGCCTCACGATCACCCTTTGGATCATAGAAAAACCCGAATGGTCGCTCCTCTGTATAATCCTGTTCACTATAGTCTATACCTACAGTAACTTTGTGCAGCATATTTTCCGTGGGCGTCCAGTTGGTAGTCACACCCGAAGTAAAGTGATTGGAACGAGTAAGCAAGTCCATATTAAACACGAGGCTGTTATTGTTATCCGGTGTATACCCGGCATCACCTCTAAGTGTATTCAGTAAAAATCCTTCAGCATTATTTCCATCAGGAGTCCACCGGGTCTTTTTATAGGTATAGCTGGTATTAAATTTAATATTAAGACTGCTTGTTGGACGAAATCCAAAATTGGCACGCATTCCGTAATTATCACTTCCCTGGGGACCGAATACGCCATCTTCAGAGGCCAGTTTACCAGAAACATAATAGGAAAGATCCTCCCCTCCGCCTCTCACGGATAGATCGTATCGCTGAAGATGACCATTCTTGTGATAGCTGCCACTCTCAGGGCATCCAGGGTCAATACCTTCACAATCCCATAGTCCTAATCCTGTAGGGTCCTCATCGGGTCCCAACTTAGGCATATTGTTAAATCCTTGTGATACAGATACATCCCAACGTGCATCTCCTTCGGCACCCTGCTTGGTGAAAATCTGGATAACACCGCCGGAAGCTTCTGTTCCATAAATAGTCGTAGCAGCAGCACCTTTAATAATTTCCACTCTAGCAATGTCATTCGGATTGAGATCATCAAACGGTGCAGCCGCCTGATTTACTTCGGGATCACTTCTAAAAGCTCCACTGGCAACACGCACTCCATCGATATATATGAGTGGCTGATTTCCCTGAGAAAAGGAGTTTCCGCCACGAAGCCGGATTGTACTTGCCGCACCTACCTGGCCGGAATTATCCATAATAGTAGCACCTGCCGTACGCCCTTGCAATACATCTCCAAAATCGGACACGGTAGCTGACTCAATTTCTTTACTTCCTACCTGTTCAAGGCTATTTCCAAGTTCCTTTCGCCGGGTTTGTCCTCCTGTACCAGTCACTACGACCTCATCCATCTCCAAAGAGGTTGTCCCAAGCTGTAGATTTACTGTCACTGCTTCTCCAGAAACAACGTCCACATTTTTTCTTACAACTTGATACCCAATAAAACGGGCTTCAATTACTTGGCTACCCGCCGGTACATTTCTAATTACAAAGTCACCATCCGCATTCGTTGATGCTCCAAAATTTGTTCCCTGTACAATTACATTTACACCGGGCAGCGGTTCTCCCGAACCTTTTTCTGCTACCGTTCCTTCTACTATTCCCTGCCCCAGAGCAGTCATGGTACCAAAGAGCACCATAGACATTCCAAGGAGTATTGTATGTAACATTTTATTCATAACCATCCACCTTTGCTATTATTAATTAGAAAGCATTTAGCTTATCCCATATATTTCCATCCCTGATCTTATAACTCTTCTCTCCAAAAGGAGATCAGCTGTTATTTTCAGGATGTCTAAAGAAAAAAGAGACTTGGAGGAATTTTTAAGAATTTGGAATAAGAAAAATTTAGATTGCTGATCCTACTTTATCTTGTCCTTCCAAAGCCGCTCCAAGATACACCTAGTATTTTTACAACAACTGTGCCATATTTATTATAGATTCTTAATAAATCTAAAGACGGGTGGAAGACGTCTCAGATGTGCGGATATATCACACACCTGGTAGAGATTAGCACAGTTTTGTTTAGGATATAACTACTTATAATAAATCAGAAGTGGATCATTAAATTTATGGCATTGTTTATGCATTTTTAGTAATTCACTAAAAATCATTTTCTCCCTTGCACAATATGGCTTATGAGATTTTTTGACAATAAAAAGCTCCTTTTCTTATCCATATTCATCATTTTGTTTGTCCTGACTATATCTTTTTACCTCTACAGAGGAGTTTTAAAGTCTGCAGATGAAATTATAGAAGACAATAAAAACATTACCCAAACGGCCGTTAAAAAACTTATTACCAGGAGTGAAAAAGATATCGGCCCAATTTGGAAAAAATATCTGGAAGGAAAAAATAAAATCACAAAACGTGATGAGCGGCTAGCAGATTCGCTATTGTCGATAGATGTTAAGGAAGTACTTCGTAATTTTCATCGGCTGGAGGGAGGGTTTTATTTTTATGATCTTGATGAATTTATCGGCTACAGCTTTCCAACAATAGAAGATCCGAAACCTGCTTTTGGTCCACCTCCACGATCGTATAATATTATACGAGAGCAGGCAAGATCAACAATCCAAAAAGATACTCTGCTAACAGAACTTCATAAATTTGACCCTGCCATTTTTCCTCTATCTACTCAGCCGATATATGTTAATGGCGAACTTATAGGAGCTGCCTGGGCAAGAATTCACATAGAACGGAAACTGGCAACTTCTCAAAATATTCAAAGTGGTACATTCTTTTTGACTATAGGAGGCATTTTACTTGTACTTTTTATTTCTGTACTGATTGTTTGGACGCTTCGAAAAAGGATACGGGAAATTAAAGAAGGACTTTCAAAGATGAAGAATGATCCTTCACACCGGCTAAAAGAATACCGCGGAGCTTTTGGCGTAATAAGCAAGGCTATTAATGAGATGACCGATGCACAACAAAAAGAGCAAGTAAAAAGGGAAAAATTAGAACGGGAACTATTTCAAAAAGAAAAAATGGCAACCCTCGGTAATTTAATTGCCGGTACTGCTCATGAAATAAATACTCCCATCTCCATTATTAAAACGCGTATTCAAATTTGGGAAAGGAAGCTTAGGAAATCGAATTCAAATTCTGATTCCATCACTGATGAATCGTTGAAAATTGTCCACAATGAAATTGATAGAGTTTCAAAGTTAATAAAACGACTACTTTTATTTTCGAAACCACTCCATAATGAACAGCAGGCAACTGATATTCATAAATTGCTGGAAAAAAAGTTTGAATGGATACGAGAAGCTTACTCAACACATAACATATCCTTCCAAAAAAATTGGGATACTAGTCTTCCACTAGTCTATGTAGACCAGGAGTCGATTCAACAGGTATTTACAAATATTTTGAAAAATGCCGTGGAAGCCTCACCGGAGACATGTCAAATAATAGTCTCTACTAACTTTTTAGAAGATCAGAAACTGGCTAAAATCCGAATAAGAGATTTTGGTTCTGGTATGTCGGATAAAATTAAGCCTAAAATTTTCGATCCATTTTTCTCAACAAAAAATAATGGTTCGGGTTTAGGTCTTTCAATATGTAATGAGATCATAAAAGCCCATAATGGTTCTATTCATTTTGAAAAACCAAAGGAAAACAATTCTGTTGTAGATTTTTGGGATCAAAACACAAATATTAAGAGTATTCAAAAATCTCTGGGCACGGCTTGTGTTATCACCTTACCCATATCCTGATATAAATAAATAATGGATTCTAATCACATTCTCGTAGCTGACGACGAACCCTCAATGCGGCTCAATATAATTGAGTTACTTGAGGATGAAGGATACTCTATCCTGCAGGCCTCAAATGGATCTGAAGCCATTCAGTTGGCTTTAGAACATAATCCTTTGGTAGTTTTAATGGATATTAAGATGCCAGAGCTATCGGGCTTACAAGCATTAAAAACGATTAAAAAGGAAGCTTCGCAAATACCCGTTATTGTGTTTACGGCGTTTGGAACAAATGAAAAACCCATAGAGGCCATGAAAACCGGGGCTTTCGACTATATTGAAAAGCCTTTTGATATAGATGACTTTTTATCTGCAGTAAATTCAGCAATTGAACAACGCCAGAAAACAAAAAGTATCAAAAACAAATCATCTTGTATTAAACAATCGGATTGGCCTGACATTGAACAACATATCGTCGGTACCAGCAAGAAAATGCAGGAAATCCTGAAGATGATTGGTAAAGTCGCCCCCAAAGATACTACCGTTCTGTTGGAGGGAGAAAGCGGTACGGGCAAAGAAGTGATCGCAGATGCGATCCACCGTCATTCCAAAAGATCCAATGAACCATTTATTAAAGTTAATTGCGGTGCACTGCCAGATTCCCTACTTGAAAGTGAGCTTTTTGGCCATGAAGAGGGTGCTTTTACCGGGGCTCATCAACAACGTTTGGGGCGTTTTGAGCTCGCCAATGGTGGTACCATTTTTCTTGATGAAGTCAATGCTCTTTCCTCCGCAACACAAATCAAACTCCTTCGGGTTCTACAGAACTTTACTTTTGAACGTGTTGGTGGCCAAAAGACGATTAAGACAGATGCACGCGTGATCGCAGCTACCAACAAAAATTTAAAACAAGAGGTCAAAAACGGCAACTTCCGGGAAGATCTCTATTATCGGCTGAATGTGCTTAACATATTATTACCCCCCTTGCGTGAACGCTTGGATGATATTGAACCGCTTGTTAAATACTTTTTGAAAAAATATTCACCGAATAGAGAAATTATCGTTTCCAAAGAAGCATTGGAGTATCTTAAATCTTACCATTGGCCCGGAAATGTCCGTGAACTTGAAAACACCGTGGAACGCGCTACTGTACTAATGAAGGGAGATGTCCTCCAAAAACAAGATCTTTCTATATCTTTAAAAACTGATCTCTCTAATATCTATGAATCCCATACGGAAGAAGGCAATATTCCAATGCAAAAAATTGTGCAGTCTGTAGAAAAAGATTTAATACTCAAAGGACTTCATCGCACAAATTGGAATAAATCAAAAGCCGCTGAGCTCTTGGGAATAAATCGTCGCCTTCTTTATTCTAAGATTGATCAATACGATCTCGAGAAAGATCCATCCTGATATTCAGGATACTCTTCATATCTGCACAGACTGGAGCCGACTCGGCTTATCAACAAATTCCGATTATGTAACTCATCAGTTAATAATTCAATCTTCCGTAATTGGTCTAGCGGGGAGTGGAGCGCCTTATAATGTTCGGGAGCGGAGCATCCTCACAACCATAGTACTCTCTCACAACTTATCATTTTTAAATAGTTTTAAGAGAGCTCTGCTCCCGCTGAACTACGATGTTAATAAAGCTATTGCACGAGAAAAATAGATCAAGAGATGGACTAAAAAAAGAAGGAGCTTTAATTAACATGGTAAATCCGGAGTGGAAAGATGTTTATGAGGAAGCAATACGCTAAAAGTCTTAAACAAATAAAAAGCAGTGTCATGCTGAGCGAAGCTCCGAAAACTTTCGGAGCGGAGTCGAACGTATCTTCCTGAAAAAGTCCACGTAGGATCTAAAGGTTATCTTTCACACACTGTAAATAATTTCCGGGAGATCTTTCGACTTTGTTCGTACCTCACTCTTCTCAGGATTGTAGATGTCAACGTTGGTTATCTGGTTCAGCATAAAATCCGACAAGGACAAATCACCCAATTACCTAATAACCTAATCACCAGATCCACCTGAAAAACCATAGTTTTATAATTATAACAGACTACCGCTTTTCACTCATCGTTTTTTTCTAGATATTTAGTCCAATCAATAATAGATCAAAACCATATCACATGATCATTCCAATAGCCAGCGATCACGCAGGATTCGAGGCCAAAGAAAAGGTCAAGAAAATACTCGAAGAGCTCGGTCATATGCCCGTCGATTTCGGCACGCATTCCGATGATTCCGTAGATTATGCTGATTATGCGGTGCAGGTAGCAGAAAAAGTTGACGATGGCGAACATGAGAAAGGAATTCTGATCTGCGGCAGCGGACAGGGTATGTGCATGACGGCCAATAAGTTTAAAAATGTTCGCGCCGCCCTTGTTTATGACGACGACTCTGCGCGTCTGTCCCGAGAACATAATGATGCCAATGTCCTGTGCTTGCCAGGACGTCAATTAAGCGACAAAGAGCTGAAAAAGTTTGTCCGGTCATGGCTTGAAACCAACTTTGACGGCGGGCGTCACGAACGGCGTATCAATAAGATTCGCGATCTAACCGATAAAAAGTAAATTCAACTTCCACTATTTATGAAATCACTTTCTGAACAAGATTCCTCTATATTTGAACTATTAGAAGAAGAAAAGGAACGTCAGAACAATAATTTAGAACTCATCGCCTCGGAAAACTTTGCTTCCCGTGCCGTTATTGAAGCCATGGGTTCTACGCCAACCAATAAGTACGCCGAGGGTCTGCCCGGCAAGCGTTATTACGGAGGATGTGAAGTGGTGGACAAGATAGAGGAGCTGGCCCGTGAACGAGCCAAAGAACTTTTCGGAGCCGAATGGGTAAATGTACAGCCACATTCTGGTGCCCAGGCCAATGCCGCTGTCTATCTAACTTTTATGGAACCCGGCGAAACACTGCTGGGACTTGATCTTTCCCATGGCGGACATCTGACGCACGGATCGCCGGTTAATTTTTCAGGGATTCTCTACGAATCCGAATTCTATGGGGTGGATAAAGAAACTGGGCGTATCGACCTTGATGAGGTTCGAAAAAAAGCGAAAGAAGTACAGCCCAAGCTGATCTCAATTGGCGCATCGGCCTATCCTCGGGATTTAGACTATACAGCTTTCCGCGAAATTGCAGATGAAGTAGACGCCTACTTATGGATGGATATGGCACATACCGCGGGACTTATTGCTGCGGACTTACTAAATGATCCTCTTCCCCACTGTCATGTTGTTACTACAACAACACACAAAACGCTGCGGGGGCCGCGTGGCGGAATGATCCTGCTCGGCAAAGATGGTAAAAACACGCTTGGTGTTGAAGCTCGAAAATCCGGACGCACAAAACAGTGGAGCGAAGTACTTGATTCAGGGGTATTTCCCGGAACCCAGGGCGGCCCCTTGATGCATGTGATTGCATCAAAAGCTGTATCATTTAAAGAAGCCTTGCAAGATGACTTTGCAGACTATCAAAAACAGGTACAGAAAAATGCCAAAGCGATGGGTGAAGAGTTTTTGAGAAGAGATTACGATCTTGTGAGCGGCGGCACCGATAATCACCTGATTCTCATCGATTTGAGAAATAAAAATCTAACCGGGAAAAAAGCTGAGGGAGCACTCGAAAAAGCCAATATTACCTTAAATAAAAATATGGTCCCCTTTGACAACGAAAGCCCGTTTGTAACCTCCGGTATCCGTATCGGATCACCGGCCATGACTACCCGGGGGTTCGGTACTGATGAATTTAAGTATATTGCCAAACTTATAGATCGGGTCCTGCAAGCCCCCGAAGATGAGTCTGAAATTGAAGCCGTCAAACATGAAGTAGAAAACCTGTGCGAAGAATTTCCACTTTATGACTTCGTAACTGCATAGCAACTACGATTTTGATGAGGATTCTTTCGATTGGTCTTCGACCTCTTTGGGTTCGGAATCGTCCCTGGCATTCTTAAACTCTTTAATGCCCTGACCTATTCCACGAGCCAATTCAGGTATCTTTTTGGCTCCAAACAACAAAATCAAAATTGCTACAATAATAAATATTTCTGGTGCACCAAATGTCATAATCAGGAGTTTTAGATTATTTTGAAGTCAACTTACCATCTTAACAATAACTTTCGAAAAAATAGTCGATATAAGCACTAACTCCACAAAATAATTTGTATTTTATACGGATTTTATTCTCCATTATAATTTAACCAGCTAAATCAGATTTCGATTGTGGGTAAACGCGAAATTATGACTGAAGATCCACCAAAGGCCCAAATGTCTGAGGATCGTACAGCCAACATGTCTTTTCTGGATCATCTGGAAGAGCTTCGGTGGCGTATTATCAAAGGGCTTGGCGGCGTGGCTTTTGGGATGGTCATTGCTTATTTCATCGGCGACTTCCTTGTTGATGATGTGATGCTGGGCCCTACCAAATCTGATTTCATTGTTTATCAGATGCTGGGCATTGAGGCCATTGATCTGACAATCCAGAGTCGAAAGCTTCCCGGACAGTTTTTTACCTACTGGGGAACAATTATTGTTTTCGGAGCTATTCTGGGGTCACCAGTATTCTTCTACCAGATGTGGGCCTTTGTTGAGCCAGCTATGGAAACATCCGAAAAATGGAAAACAGTTGCACACACAACCTTTATCACCTTCTTTTTCTTGCTGGGTATTGCATTCGGTTATTTCGTGCTCGTTCCCTTTGCCTTGCAATTTTTCAGTCAGTTTCAAATCTCCGATGCTATTCATAACGACTTTGATATCAACGAATATTTCAGTTCATTAACGATGTGGGTGATCTCTTGCGGTGTAATCTTTCAACTGCCGGTTATGAGTTATTTTCTTTCGAAGTTCGGACTACTCACTCCCGAGTTCCTTAAGCAATACCGGCGTCACGCAATTATTACTTGTTTTATTATATCAGCATTTTTGACTCCGCCCGATCCCGTTTCCCAAATATTAATAGCTATTCCGTTGATTCTGTTATTCCAGCTGTCTGTATGGATTAGTAGACTTGGAGTTCGCAAACGCAACAAAGAGCTAGCAAAAGCGTTTGGTGATAAGTAAGACAGATGAAACAAAAGAATGAATTCAGCTTTCCTGATCATCTTAAATACATTAACTTTGGAACTTGTTTGCAAAATTGAGTAACTGATCTTGAGTAGCGTAAACAGATCCGTGATAATCACAACGAAGTTCAACGATACGAACCATCAATGAAATTCTCTTCAAAATCCTTCTTAATACAATTAACTCTCGTACTTGCAGCCCTTCTACTCCTACAATCTTGCGGTGACGGCCCCACCCGAACTTCAAGAGAACTAGATTTCTCTACTGTACCTGATCCGTATGATCTGTCTGAAGCTGATACTTCGTTTACAAAAGAAGGAGGCGTTGAAATATATACAATTGAAGAAGGAATTTGTCCTGGTGTTGATGAAGAAGAGAATGAACATTTTTGTGAAGTTGTTTCTCGGGATCAAATTACGCTATATCTCACAGGACGTACCTCGGAAGGAGAAATCTTCAGAAGCACTTATGCAAACGGTAACAAACAACCTGCACTCATCAGAAATCTCACACCTGTAAGAAATGCAGACGCCTCTCCACAAATTGAGGGTTTACGTCGTGGCTTATTGGGGATGAAAGAAGGTGAAAAAAGAGTCATCATTGTCCCGCCCGAGCTTGGCTATGATGGTTCGCAACCGCAACCCAGAGGAATCAATATAGATTTGCGTAATAAAGAACTGCGCTACGATGTTGAGCTAGAAAGTATCGGGCAGTAACAGAATCAGTAGTAAATAGATCTGTAGGAATACACTACTCTCTTAACAATTTAATCCCATCAGACCTCCTGATGGATTAAGGGATTTGTTATCAGTCGGGAGTAGAGCTTCCTCCCACCTTTGCAGATCACTCCTTATGATATTTCCGTGGTATCCTGGGGTTGATACTGGTCAAAATCTCATAGGGTATCGTATCGATCTTTCGGGCCCAGTCTCCGGCCGTACTTCCAGAATGTAGCAGTTGAACCTCTTCGCCCGCTACATATCGATCTTTACTTAAAAAAATCATGCTGTAATTCATCGTAATTGTCCCCACAGCCTGATAATCTTTCGAATCTATTCTCACAGATAGATTACCCGACAAACCGCGTTTTAATCCGTCGTCATAACCTATCGGAACAATACCGATGAATCCATCTTCAGAGGCTTGCCAGCGAGCACCATAACTTATCGTCTGCCCTGCTTTGATGGGTTTTACTTGCACTAAATGCGTTTTCCATGACAACACGGGGTCAATACCTTTAATAACAGTTTTACCCGGCGGATATCCATATATGCCGATACCCAGACGAACCATATCATACTGCGTGCCTTTATAAAAAGCCGTTCCACCTGTATTTGAGATGTGGGCAATAAGATCATCGGGGAAATGAGCGCGAATTTTCTTGAATCGCTCATGCTGTCGCTCCACCTGATCAGAACCGGGATTATCAGCCGTTGCAAAGTGGGAATATATTCCTTTACACTCCATATCTTTATTTTCTTCAACTAAAGCTAGTACCCGCTCTACCTGTGAGGCATTAAAACCGAGTCTCCCCATACCCGTATCAAAATTAAGATGGTAAACCGTTCCTTGCGGAAGTAGCTCAAAATGCTCTTCGGCACTCACTGTTGCCGTGAGATCGTGCATCTTGTATTTTGAGGCCAATAATTGTTGCGGTGGCTCAAACACTAAAATAGGATTATCAATCCCAGCTTCACGCAGCTCAATACCTTCATGAATATCATTGACAGCAAAAGCATCGACCTGTGATTCCAGCGAAGAAGCCACTTCTACAGCCCCATGTCCATAAGCATCAGCTTTTACAACCGCCATTACATGAGTTTTGTTATCTAAAAACTCTTTCAGGGATTCGACATTTTTTTGGAGCTGTACGAGATTAATATCTATTGTAGCGTTAGATTTTTGGATCATAAATTGTATCTGAATATTATACCACGATTTCTAATTCTCTTCTAATGATATTGGCTGTATTACACGGTTGGGTGCTTAAATTCTTGTTGGGTAATTATGGAGAATGGAATATCATTTCGTTAATCAAATGTCTTAGGCTAATCTTGCCGTCCCGTATTTCATTTATCTTTGGTCAAATAACAGCCACCCGCCAGTTCATTATTGACCGAACCTATGGTTATCGCAACTTGTTTAGCCATTGTTTATAAGATACACTTTTAATAACATACTGTCGGATTTTACGTAATCAATTTCCCATCCAATTTTTAATTCTGAAATTCTCAATTTAGGTGTATATGAATTTTTTTAAAACTTTAATTGCTGCTACGCTGGGCACTTTTCTGGCTTTAATACTAATTTTCTTTATTGGTTTTATTACTGTTGTCAGTACTTCCCAAGAGCCGGAACCCTATATCAGAAGTAACTCTGTCCTTAAAGTGTCGTTAAGCGGCTCACTTCCTAGTCAGCCCCCGACAAATCCATTTGATGAGCTCCTAAATCCGGAAATCAATAATAAGGCGTCGCTGCAAACATTAAAAGAAAATCTGGATAAAGCGATTACTCATGATAACATTCGCGGCGTCTTGCTCGAGATTGATATCCTAACAGAACAATGGGCAAATCTGGAGGAAGCACACCGCCTGATCAGCGCTTTCCGCGACAGTTCTGATAAATTTGTTTACGCCACCACCAACGATCTCGGCTATAATGAAAAAGGCTATTATCTTGCAACAGCAGCTGATTCAGTTTTTTCACCACCAGAATCCTTTTTTGAGTTTGACGGTTTTTTCAGTCAGGTAATGTTTCTTGATGGTATGTTCGAAAAGCTAGGACTGGAGCCTGAAGTCATCCGTCACGGAAAGTACAAGGGAGCTGTAGAACCCTATTATCGCAAAGAATTATCCGAAGAAAATGAGTATCAGATCAGTCAGCTCCTCGAGCAAGCTAATAGTACGTTCTCAGATGCCGTTAGCAGGAAAACCGGACTCTCTGTCAACGAAATAAATTCTTTGCTGAGTCAACCAAACCTGACTTCGCATTTCGGCTATGAAGCGGGACTTGTTGACTCGCTTATCTACGCTGATGAACTTGAAAACCATATCAAGCAACGCATTGGAGTGGATGAAAGTAGTTCTTTGGAAACAGTCTCCAATGCAAGGTATGCCAAAGTATCCAAGTCTTCGGCCGGAGTCAGTACCCCTTCTACTTCGGATAAAATTGCGGTCATCTATGCCAACGGCCCGATTATGCCCGAAGACGGATCACAACTGCAAGATCAGAATGTTATTACCAGCGACTTTATTGAAGAACAGCTTGATAAAATCCGCAACGATGACAATGTGAAAGCAGTAGTACTGCGGATTAATAGTCCGGGCGGTTCTGGCAGTACTTCGGATGTAATCTGGCGAATGATTCAGGAAGCAAAGAACGATAAACCTGTTATTGCTTCGATGGGCGGTGTAGCAGCTTCTGGCGGATACTACATTGCCATGGGCGCCGACACAATTGTGGCCGAACCCAATACGATAACGGGATCGATTGGAGTCTTTGCCACTAAATTTAGCGGTAAACAGTTGTTTAATGAAAAACTAGGTATCACCTTCGACGAAGTAAAAACCCATGAGCATGCCGACTGGCTGATGCCTACACGCCAGTTTACACCATCCGAAGAGAAAGCAATTCAGCAATATATCGATACCTTTTACCAGACTTTCATCCAAAAAGTAGCCGACTCACGAAATATGGATGTCAATGATGTTAATGAACATGCACAAGGTCGCGTGTGGACAGGTGCAGATGCCCAGGAAGTAGGGCTAGTGGATGAAATGGGTGGCCTTGACAAAGCGCTGCAAATAGCCGCTGAAAAAGCTGATATCGAAACATATAATGTGGAACGATATCCCAAGTCAAAAACAATTTATGAAATGTTAATGGGCTCTGCTTCGATGCAGGCTAAAGCTTGGTTCGGCGATAGTTGGTTTTCAAATTCTACTACCGAAAAAGTGCAACGACAATTGAACTATCTGAATAATCGTGATGTATTAACATTATTCCCTTACGATATCCAAATTCAATAATTGTTATGCAGATAGGTTCTTTTACAATTGAAATACTCAGCGAAGGCCGGTTCGAGATTTTTGATGACGGTCATATCAACCGTATCTCTGCTTCCAGAGAAGATGTATCACAAACACAGGCAGAACAAAAGCAAGAAGAGGTTTCAGCGGTTGTCGGCATCAATCCCATTTTAGTTAAAACAGGCTCGCACAATATATTATTGGATGCGGGCCTGGGATGGGGGCTTGATGAGGGAAGTGAATATTCAGATGTCTCAAATGTGCAAACAAATCTAAATGTTTTCGGGCTGAATGCATCAGACATAACTCACGTGATCCTCAGTCATCTGCATTACGATCACGCTGCAGGTTGCACCTACAACTCCTCTGATCTTTCAACTAAAGCTACATTTCCGAATGCAACATATTATGTGCATCAACAAGAGTGGGAACACGCGCTTACCCGTGTTGATCAGGATCAGAATACGCGCGGTGCCGACTATAAACTGGACGAATTCTACCGGTTAGTAGCTGATAATAAAGTAGAGTTATTGCAAGAAGATTATAGTGAAATTCTTGAGGGTGTTACAGCCATTCGAACCGGTGGACATACGCCTGGTCATCAGGTAGTGCTTATAAACAATGGTGATAACACCGCGTATTATTTGGGGGATTTACTGCCTTCTTCAGATCATCTCAATCGATATGGCATGAGCGGAATAGATGTCCATACGATTCGGGCCAAGAAGGAAAAAGTACATCTGCTCAGGCAAGCCAGTGATGAGGAAGCGATGCTGCTTTTCTATCACTCCAAAAATGCACGGGCCGGACGATTAATACGGGATGAGGATAAGAAGTACGTACTTGCTGATATCCCTGAACATTGAATTGTTTAAAAATTTAATGGTGCTATTGCCGGGCGAACGGAAGCTCGCAGGAGTATAAGTAATATACCTTCAAATGCTACGCGGACCTCTTCAGGGAGATCCTTCAGTTCCGCTCCACTACATTCAGAATGACACTGCTTTTACTTATTTACTTTCCAACTTCGGGCTGAATTTTACCGAGTGTGATCATCCTTGCTGTAACCAACCGATAGAATCTAAAATGCTTTAACAGGTCACGAAAGTTTCCAAGATTCATTTTCTCGTTCCATACCCCTGGTGCGGAACATATGAGTAGACGTTCTGCGTCTGATTTATGTTCCCCCCGGCACAGATGAAGGGTATATTAAAACCAGTAGATAACCATCATACAACTGCTGGCATAGTAACTATCACAACCAACTCTTCTAAGGCCGGAAGTTCAAATCTCTGAAGGCGAGCTACTAAAATTAACCCAATTTACAACTATCCAGAGGTAGGAGAATGAATCGTTAAAAGATGATTTAGTAATAAATAAACATATAATCGAGTTCCGCACACTAGTAAAACTGTGAAGTAGATATTCCGGTTGAGATAAGTGTACTCCCACCCCTTTCTCATTAGTCCCCAAGCAAAATTAAAAGCTAATTTGTCATCTCGATGCCGACTACTGTCGGCATCGAGATCTTTGTTTTAAATAGATGCTGGTAAAACATAGATTTCCCATTCCGCTACGCTTCATTCGAAATGACAAAGAGTATGGGATTTCACGGATGAATCGGGTTCTCGATTGTGACAAGCCTCTAAAAAATGGATACCCTACTTATTCATAGAAAGCAGAAATTCTTCATTATCTTCGGTGCCTTTCATCTTATCAAGCACAAATTCCATCGCTTCAAAGCTATTCATGCGATTCAGGTAACGACGTAACAGCACTACTTTTTCGTGCTCTTCTTCCGGTACGATAAGCTCTTCACGCCGCGTACCGCTTTTGAAAATATCCATAGCGGGAAAGATTCTACGCTCCGACAGGTTACGGTCAAGAACAACTTCCATATTACCCGTGCCCTTGAACTCTTCAAAGATGAGATCATCCATCCGCGATCCGGTTTGCACCAGTGCGGTTGCCAATATAGAGAGGCTTCCACCATGTTCAATATTTCGAGCCGAGCTGAACAGCTGACGTGGTGCTTTTAAGGCTTCAGAATCCACACCACCCGACATTGTACGTCCCGACGACGGCTGGCAAATATTATATGCGCGAGCCAGGCGCGTAATTGAATCCATAAGAATCAATACATCATGACCGCTTTCTACCAGGCGTTTTGACTTTTCAAAAACGATTTCCGAAAGACCAATGTGATTTTCCGGTTTTTCATCAAAAGTAGAAGCCACCACTTCTGCATTTTCAACGTTACGCTCCATCTCTGTTACCTCTTCCGGACGCTCATCAATAAGCAAGATAATAATCTTTGTCTCCGGGTTATTAGCGTTGACAGCGTTAGCAATATTACGCAGAATAGTGGTCTTACCGGTTTTGGGCTGTGCCACAATCAACCCGCGCTGGCCTTTGCCAAGTGGCGAAAACAGATCCAAAACACGTGTGGTGTATTCCGTAGGGTTGTGCTCGAGCTTAAATCGCTCTTCAGGATAAATAGGGAGCAGATCCTCAAAGTCTTCCCGGTTATCCATATCGTGCGGAATTTTACCATTGACACCATCCACACGAAGAAGAGCAAAGTAGCGCTCTCCAACCTTCGGCGGTCGAATAATACCTATCACACAATCGCCCTGTTTCAAGCGAAAACGTTTTATTTGAGAGGGTGATACATAGATATCATCCGGGCTGGCTTTGTAGTTATAGTTCACAGACCGCAGAAAACCATATCCATCGGGCAAGATTTCGAGTGTACCTTCCTGTATCAGATAAGGCCCCAACTGCGGCTCTATCTCTTC
The DNA here is from genome assembly GCF_058386985.1 of Fodinibius sp. GM108. Taxonomy (NCBI): domain Bacteria; kingdom Pseudomonadati; phylum Balneolota; class Balneolia; order Balneolales; family Balneolaceae; genus Fodinibius; species Fodinibius sp. GM108. The sequence continues at coordinate 333,401 of NZ_JBYEIR010000006.1, read as the reverse complement.
CAGCCGCTCTTCAAGCGTAGGGGCATCCGACTCGGGAAGAATTTCGTGCACACTTTTTTTCTTCTTCTTTTTTCCCCGATTGTTATTGGAATGGTCTGAGCCCTTCCTGTTTCGGTTATTACTTTGTTGTCGACCCTCAGAGCTGTCGTCGAGCTCACCGCGCGCACGGGCTTTATCCCGCACTGATTGTGAGATTCGACTAATCAATTCTTGTTTCTTAAGTCCAGACACTGAACTTAAACCCTGTTCACGGGCCAAATGACGGAGTTCCTTGACAGTTTTTTCGGGAAGTGTATCAATTTCTTCCAGTGAAACTCCATCGGTTTGATAATCCGACATAATAATTCTTCTAGCTATTTAAATTGTTTAGTGGGTTGTGATGAATAAAACGATCCTATATCTGATATAAGGCTCTACAGAGAATTGATCTACGCTGTTAAGGGAGCACAAATTCAGGTAGATATGGATTAATGGTTCAAAACAAAAGATGAAACCCAGCCCCGAACTTTCTCATAAAAGTAAAAACTTCCTGCAAAAATTACTAATTCCGAATTAAAATCATCAAGGAACGATGAATAATTGTGGTCGTCAGGAAAGGTTTTTACTTGCGACAACCATTTGGTAATATCGTCAAAAGTTGCTGACCGTTCAAGATTTAATTGATAATAATAGATATTTTTGAATTCTGAAAACTCCTTCATCACATCAGGCCGAAGTTTATCCTTTAGCATCGACAAAACCAAAGTAGCTTCCTCGACAGTTCCGACAGTACGGATCGACTGCTTCAGGGCTTTGACTGCTTCAACATTATGTCCGCCATCGAAATACCATGGCTGCGAAGCTGTCAATTTTTCGAAACGTCCAAATCCTAAATCAACACGTCGCAAGGCTTTAATAAATTGCTCTCTGGAAATAGGAAACTCTCCCTTTATCTGTTGTACTACCTGCCAGGTTATTGCTACATTTTTAGCCTGTACGGGAATCGCCAGGTTCGTGTAGATATCAATTCTTTCATCATCAATGGTTAATTGATAACGGCCGGGGCTGAGAAATGTTGGACGTATCTTGTTAATGGTATGCACAGTTGATCCCTTTTGTTCCGCAATTTCAAGAATTTTATTCCGCGCTGTTCCGGGTAGATCACCAATGACCACCGGCCGATTCCTTTTGATAATCCCCGCTTTTTCCCGGGCAATTTCTTCAATAGTATCTCCAAGTATATCAGTATGGTCCAGTGAAATACTGGTAATTACACTTACCAACGGGTCTACAACGTTAGTTGCATCCAGCCGTCCACCCAATCCCGCTTCGATGATACCAATTTCAACTTTAGACTCACTAAACCACCAGAAAGCCACCGCGGTGCTAATCTCGAAATATGTGAGTTTGAACTCTTCAATGTCAGATTTATATCGCTCAAAAAAAGTTAGTAACTCCTCATCCGTAATATAACTATCATTCATGCGAAAACGCTCGTTAAACTCCAGAATATGCGGAGAAGTATAGACACCTGTCTTCACTCCTGTCTCCTGTAGTACAGTAGCCAATATCCGGCAGGTACTCCCCTTTCCATTGGTTCCTGCTACATGAATGACCGGAAAATCCTGTTGCGGATCTCCTATATGGGAACAGAATTCCCTGAAACGAGACAGATCAAAATTGGTTGCAGCAGACCCTGTCGACTTAAATTTCGGTATTTGCTCCAAATACGTTTTAACGGACTCCGCAGAACTAAAAGACATTGAATTTTAAGAGATCGTTAAAATTTCGTTCTTAGTAAAAAGCTCTTTACTTTGGCAAAGCAATAAAAATGCTTTGGAACACCTATTTATGATTTATAAATCGTTGGTGAGACCACTTTTATTTCGACTTGATGCTGAAAGAGCGCATAGTGCTACCTATAAATTTGCGCAAACAGCATCTCAAAGCTTTATGCTGCAGACGTTGGCCAGCAGTATCTACAATTATCAATCTACTAAACTTAACCAGCAAATATGGGGACTAAACTTCAAAAATCCTATTGGATTAGCTGCTGGTTTTGACAAAAATGGCAAAATTCCGGAGATAATCCAGGCTTTGGGTTTCGGTTTTACTGAAATTGGCAGTATTACGGCTAATCCCAATACCGGGAATCCCAAGCCGAGACTTTTTCGCCTCCCACATGATCGTGCACTTATCAATCGTATGGGATTGAATAACGACGGTGCCCAAACCATTATAAAGCGATTAAAAAACAAAAAGATTGATTTTCCACTGGGGATTAATATCGCGAAAACACATGACCCAAGTATAATGGGCGATGCGGCAATTGATGACTATGTACATAGCTTCAATGAAGCAAAAAAAGTTGCGGACTATATAACTGTAAATATCTCCTGCCCCAATACTTCTGAGGGAAAAACATTTGAAGATCCAACAGCACTTGATGAGCTGCTCTCTGCTCTTCGAATACGTGATGATGCACGAGTAATACCAACGTTGGTTAAGTTTTCTTCGGATCTGACAAAAGCTAAACTACTCTCACTGCTGGAAATATGTGAGCGCCATCGTGTCCATGGATATGTGGCTTGTAATACTTCTTCCAAACGTGAAAATCTTAATACCGGTCAGGCTGAACTTGACAAAATCGGACACGGAGGATTAAGCGGACATCCCATCGCCGAGAAAACGATTAATATCATTCAATGGATCAGCAAAGCAACAAAAGGACAAAAGCCGATCGTGGGTGTCGGAGGTATCGACTGCTTTGATACAGCTCTGCGTATGTTATTGGCCGGTGCCGACCTGTTGCAAATTTATACCGGCTTAATCTATGAAGGTCCCGGATTGGTTACATCTATTAACAAAAAGCTGGTCAAAGAGTTAGATCACCTGAATGTTAAATCAATTCTACAACTGGTTAAAGCCACGCAAAGAGCTCAATAGATTTGAGTGAAAACAATACAGGTTTATAAGTCTCGAGTTGCAGGTTGTGGGTTTCTTGCTGTGATAAGCGTCCACGCTTATCACACATTAGTAGTTTCAAGCGTGGACGCTTGAAACAGCTAGTGATTGTGGGCGACGAGGTACCTCAAGTACAAATAAATGCTGACAGTTATCCGGGAGCAATGCCAATTCCACACCGGAGTAATGTCAAAATCAGTACAACGGCCTATACTCCGGACGGATACACACTTTGTTACGAGTGCCACTATATTACCTTGTAACTCAGTAAACTCAACACCACAAAATAACCAATAACCGACATCTCAATCACCAGTCATAAAATTTCTGCCATATAGTCGAACAAGCTGTCCAAACTATGTTTTTAATGATCGATCGGAAATGAAACTTCGCACTGAATCGCCGGCGGCGGATCTTCCACTTTTAACGGCTCAAAGCGTAGACTCTGCTTGAACGCCTGTTCAAAAGCTTCTTCGATTCCCAGTGATGTAGGCTGTGATACCAACTCAAAAGATTTGAATTCGCCTGTAGGTATCACAACAAACGAGTAAACTACCTGTCCTGAAATCGACATTTCCCTCACCTTCTCCGGATAGTTGACTGTTGATAAAAATGAGTTCATACCGCCCTTAATTGAAAGAGAAATACCTGTTCCCTCACAGGTAGGTATCTCGGTTTCTTGATCAAGAACATCTAACAAACTGTCAACTTTTGATTGCTGCTCGGCATCGGTAAATGTGGTATCAAATTCATGAACAATAGTTCGTACACTGTCCCAATGCATTCCTTTCACTGAAAACTGCTTCTCAATACCTGCGGACGTATCAGCTTCTCCCGAAGCTTCAGAAACATTTGAAGTTTCAATCCACATCGTCGTTTTAAGCGAATCAATAATTTGTTCATAGGCTTTAGCCTGATTGATATACGCTTCGATTGCCTTATAATGAATATGCGGAGCCAGTTCTGAGTCACGGTTTTCCAGTGCTAATTCGCGAAGTGCAGCTGCTTTGCTTTCCTTACCATACCCAAAAATTGAGTCGTTCTCGATCTGTTGGTAACGCTGAAGCAGTGTGTCCGTGCTATTTGGTTCTGTATCCGCTGGTCTTGAATTATCGAAATTTCGTATCCGGCGGGCATACTCCGTATCAGGATATTCCTGCCATAACTTATTTCGCCAATATTGCAGGCTATCTCTGCTTTCGCTCGTCTTGTATAGTTCATAAAGCGAATATATAGCCCGGGGACGAAGGTCAGGGTCAGACTGGCTGTTGATTACCCTGTGAAAATAATCTTTTGCCTCATCAGGTGAATCTAACTCAAAAAATAACAAGTTACCGAGCTCATACTGCTTATTTACTTTCTCGATCTCAAGTTTCCTCCTCTCCCGCTCTGTACGAGGAATAGCCTCCAAATCAAGAGTAATACCTGCCGTCTCCTGCCCCACACTTTCGTCCTGACTACTTACAATGCCACTCCCGCCCGATCGTCGTACAGTTCGTACACGCCGCCAATTATCCACAAGCGGACGATTGCCCCACACCGCCCGAAACTCTGCCTTGGATTGATTAACCCGGTTCGTGTTCCGATAATTTAGGAATCCATAACGCGATGAAGAGGTGTTATTCTGCTCATCAATATTCCTGCTACTATTGATATTTGCCAACCGCTCTGATTCAGCGTCGGCCTGTTGTTGCTCCCGCAGTTCTCGCCTTTTTTGATCCCTTATTCTCTCCAACTCCGTCTCTAATTCATCCGCAGACAGAGAACCCAGTCTTAACAAACTGTCGGCACGATTTATATCATTTCGTAGGCGTTTAAATTCTCCAAATGCATCAGCAAGGCTTCCCGGGTCTTGATTTTCATCAGCCGTTAACACAAGCTTACTGCTGGTTGAAGCAGAATCATAATAAGCAGCAGCAACAGATAGTTTTTCATATTCATCGCTGTATATTTCACCCAGCCTGTAATAGATGTCAGCCCTCAGATGTTGCGTATTTAGATTTTGAGAGCCGTATAATAGTTTTTTATACCTTTCCTCCGCTTCGGAAATTCTTCCTTTCATTTCGAGCGTTCTTGCAATCTCAAATGCCAGTTCACCGCGGCGCTCTATATACTTGTCATCCCTGCTAAGACCTTCATAAATCCTGATAGCCAGATCCAGATTCTGCTGTTTTCGGGCAATATCAGCCTGCTTAAAGAGGCCCCAGTATCTATATTCAAATCCCGGAAATAATTCTGCAGTCCTCGAAAAAGCAAAATAGGCATCTCCATACTCTTCCAGCCGTTCAAGCATTTGTCCGTATAAAAAAAATGTACGTCCTAATAACTGCTTGTCCTCAAGGTCGGCCACCGCATCTGATAAAAAAGCTACAGCTTCTTCCCAGTTTTCAAGCATGGCATGATGTTGAGCGACCAGGGTCTGAATTTCTGCTTTTCGTTCTACAGACCAATCAGCGGGATATTCCTGGAGCTCTGATTCCAGATATGTTACTCCCTCTGCATGGAGTTCCAGATCCAACAGCGTTCTCCCCTTCCATATTATGGCCAGCTGCTGCATCTCCGGTGAAGTTGCCGCCTCTTGCAGCTCTTCGAATTTCTGTTGTGCCGGATAAAATTCAAGCCGGTAATAGTAGGACTTACCAATCAGAAAAATCGCATCATCTACCCACTTGGTATCGGGAAATTTGCGCAAGATTTTGGCTCCCTTATCAATGGCTTCCTGAAAATCACTGTTCCCGGCCTGAACGGGAGCATGATGTATACGGACCAATTCTCCCGGCTCAATGGTAAAAGGCTGTTCCCGGACTTTCGCCAATCCTGCCCGATAGCTTTCCTTGGCATTGTAATAGGTATTGTAATACGCTCTGAAGTCACCCCACGTACTTTTCAGCGCTTGGCCGCAACCGCTAAAAAGTAAGGCGCATAGTAGTATGAAGAACAGGTTTCTCAAAAATACAACTATTTAGTTTTTCTACATTAATTAATCAGTTATATAAAATAATAAATAGAATCGGTATTGAGCTATTAAGAAAAAAGTTTCCCAATATAATTACTCAGTACCTAAAGCTTAAGGTTATATCAATAAAAAAAGCCGGCTGATAAAACAGCCGGCTTTAAATAGTTATAAAAGGTTATATGAGACTTTTTATCTCCACCCGCCATCAGAGGTATTAACACCATCAGCATTTGATGTACCTCCGAATGTATAGAATGGTTTACTTCTACCTAACACTTCGAGCGTTTTAGCCGGAAGTGGTAAATGCAGAGGCGTTCCTACTTGAAGCAGATCTTTTTTACGCATCTCGAAGTATTGAATAGCTAAACCACCTAAGAACAGTTCAATCATTCGTTCGTGGTGAATTGCTTCAGATACTTCGGATTGAGTCGGATTTATTTCGGGCATCTCACCTCGTGTTGTTCGAGTACCGTTATTTATGATCATAGCTGCTTCGGCCGAATTTCCTTGCTGATTTAAAGCTTCGGCAAGCAATAGATCATTTTCTGCCTTCAAGAATTCAGGTAATCCGATATCCCAACCTCCAATGTATGAACCGTACCGGTTAAAACGGAAATTGGAAAAGTGATAATAACCGCGTTCAGTCCTGAAATTATTAGATGATAGGTATTCAAAATCCGTTACCAAGCGCATATCTTCTATTTCACTTGTATCAGGCGGCGCAGGATAATCATCTGTATTTCCATTAGCCGTAAAATGAGGTGGATAATAATCATCCATCATATTAACCAAACGCATGTCGACTCTACCCCAACCGGGATATGTCAGATAAATTAATCCTTCATCAAACCACTGGCTGTCTTCCCAAGGTGCTTTACCATCAGCCTGGATTTTAAAGTCAAAATCAATGCCTTGTTCAGCATGATCTTGTACAGCAGCCCAGTCAACCTGGCTATTTTGAGATGCATTTCGAGGCGTATAAGCCATGATTCGAGCAATATAGCTATGAACTATTTGCTCAAATTCAACATCGGTTATAGTGAATTCAGTTGATATAACATTTGCGGGTAAGGTAAAAGTATTATTAGCCGCAATTTGAGCTGCATCTTCCAGTTTGCTGATCGCACTATCAGCGACAACATCAAAGGGTTGCAACTCTGGATTTAGGATATCTTCCTCACTAGAGTTCTCATCTACGACATAGGCTTGGTCAAAAACAAGTGCCAAATATCCCCACGTTAAACCTTGGGCTAATTTAGCCTGAGCCTTTACCATTGGCGTATCAGCACCGCCATCACCAAACTGTATTCCATCTTGTATACCGGCAAGTACATCAGATGCCGATGAATTAACCGAATTCATCTCATCGAAAAAATTGCTGGTAACGTTCTCATAGTTGAAGTTTGGAGCGTTATCCCACGGCTGACGGGGTTCATTCCCCAAAAGTCGCATACCTTGGTTACCCCAAGAGCACGTAGCAGCGTCTGCTGCCGTGGCGAGCCCCATCTTGGGTCCATAATAACTATGAGCTTCATTGTACCACCGTTTGAACAAGCCATCAGCTACAGAACGCAGATCGGTATCAGAACCAAGCGCACGTTCTGTATCAGGTTCATTCTGGTTGTTGACAGAAAGATCCGCACAGCCTATAGCCACTGCAAAAATCAGCAGGGTGAGGATCCCATTAGTTATATAATTCTTCATAATATTATACCTATAGTTTTAGAATTTCATTTGGACTGAAAAAGCATAATTGCGGAAGTTCGGATAGGTTCCAGTACCATCATATGGAGTACGGATACTTCCCACTTCAGGGTCATAACCCGAATAGTCACTCCAGGTAAGGAGATTACGTCCGATTGCCGAGAAGGTAATAGATTGGAATGTATTGCCAAACCAATTTGACAGCATTTCTTGGTTGAACTGATAGCTCAACGAAAGTTCTCGGATTTTTACATATCCTGCATCTTCAACCCAATAACTGTTATTGGTGTTGACGTCATAAAAACCTTTGTAATAATCAAAGGCTTTTTTCTCATCCTCAGGCTTGCCAGATTGATCCATAATTCCATTGCGGTCATCTCTGGTCAACCATTGGGATTTACGATTGTAAACATCGCCACCGTGCTTGATATCTACCAAAGCATAAGCTGAGAATCCTTTATACTGGAAAGTATTGGAAATTCCAGCCGTCCAGTCCGGACGCCCGTTACCAATTTTTACAAAAGCATCATTTCCATTTTCATCAAGCATCTTTATCGGTGCTTCATCAACTGTTCCTTCCGTACCGGCTTCAATCACGTAACCATCACTATTGACAGTATAATCATCTATGCTGGCTCCATCAGGTAACTGTTGACTCATTTGATCGAGCGTTTTCACCCAAGTATATCCATAGATGGCTCCATACTCTTCTCCTTCTCTCATGTAAAATAAGCCACCCGGACCATCTTGGTATGGGGGAACTGCTAACTCAGTAATTTCCTGATTTGACTTGGACCAGGTCACCCGAGCATCCCATTGGAAATCGGATCCTCGTAGTATGGTACCATCGACATTAAATTCAAATGATTCAGATTCAATAGTACCTGCATTTTGCCACTGAGCGTTATAACCAGCTAACGGTATTAATGGCACTTCCAAAATTTGATCTTCCGTGGTAGATTCAGAGTAGATAGCCTCAAAATTCACTTTGTCAAAGAGCGTACCACTAATTGCATACTCTCTTTCTTCGGTAATAGAAGGCTTCAAATTCTTGTTACCTAACGTACTCTTGGAAGCACTCCCATCATTTACATCAAAAGTTTCATACTGCCAAGTAAATTGAGGGCGCATACCAGCAGTACCCTGAGCCGCTCGGACTTTTAACTCAGTAAAGTAAGGAAGATCAACATCCTCGGTGATACGATATGCTCCGGATACACGATAATAGGTATTCCAGCGATTGTTGGGCCCGAAGAGTGAAGAACCATCCCGCCGAACCATAGCATCTACCAGAAACTTATCATCCCAATCTAAGGAGGTAATGGCAAAATAGTTTTCCGCATTTACTTCCTCTAACCAAGAATCTGCTGCGACATTTGCTGGACTCATAGCCTCAAAACGGGGTACCCCTCTCACCTCAAAGTTTTCTCCCGAAGTTTCAAAGGATTCAAATTCACGGTTTTCCCACAAATAACTCAATTTAACGTTGAAATAAAGCTTATCAACCTGATGGCGGGTAGTAAGCGTATGTTGCATGGTTTTGGATAGCTCTTCAGAAGAATACTTAAACAAACTGCCTTCTGAATACTGAATACCCAAGGGATCGCTCCCGCCAATCTCCCACGTGTCATAAGGATAGTGCGAGGTATACCTGTTGTTATTACTTTCTACGGAATATTTCCCGTCATACTGAAGCCAGTCTACTGGGTTAGCTGTTGCAGAATAGCTACCTAAAGTACGGCGCTTTGTTTCAGTACGATTATTCTTATAAGTGTTATATAATGGATTTGTTTCGTTACTCCATTGATTATGTCTTACATAGTACGGTTGTCCGTCTGGGTTATCCATAAAAAGATTATTATCCGGCTCGGCCAAAACTAAATCAAAGAATATTCCACTTCCCCCACCAGGATCATCAAAGTCTCCTCCTCCTGGGAAATTAGACTCAGTATTAATGACCAAGTTTGATGCGGAAACTTGCAACCAATCAGTAATGTCATAGTCGGCATTTATTCGGAAATTTCTCCGATCATACCCATCAGTATTAGGTATAATCCCTTCTTGAGAAGAATTCTCGAATGAACCATGAACATTAAGATTTTCCGTTCGGGTAGCTAAAGAAAGATAGTTGGTATAGTTCGTACCATTTTGGAAAAATTCTTTTTGGAGATCTTGCCCCCCATTAAATGGATTATCCATATAATGGTCATCCTTTAAGGATCGCGTACCACTGACATCAGGATCAAACCCACCCTGATAATCGTTAGGATAAGTCACTCCGGCAAACTTAGTATATCCGTTAGCTGAATTCCAGTCGTCTGCCAGTTCAAAGGCATGATGATCGGCAAGGTCGATATAATTTTCGAGTTGTTGTATACCAACTTCATTACGAAGGGTAACATTAACTTTGCCAATTTCACCAGTATCACCTCGTTTAGTTGTAATTACGACAACACCGTTACCAGCCCTTGAACCATACATAGCTGAAGCTGCTGCTCCTTTAACAACTTCAATAGATTGTATGTCATCTGAATTGATATCGGCCATACTACCTTCAAGTTTAATACCATCAACAATAATTAATGGCTGCGAAGATATATTCAGATTATTATCTGCACGTAACTGGACCTGTGACTGTCCACCAGGTGTACCATTTGAATTCTTTATGGTTACACCAGATACCTTACCTTGCAGTGAACTTGAGACCGACACGGCGGGAACTTTATTCAATTCCGAAGCATCAACCCTATTTACAGATACGGTAAGTTTTTTTCGGCTGGTAGCCTCAGCTACACCTGAAACAATAACCTCGTCAAGTGAACTAATGTCTGGTTCCAGCGAGAAATTTCTTTCATTAGTACCTGATCCAATCTGTACCTCTTCTCGCAGAGTCATAAAACCAACAAAAGAAACCCTGACTGTATAAGTACCAGGTTCTATATTTGTAATTTCGTAATTGCCATCTGCATCTGTAGCAGCACCTTGTTGTGATCCTACTATTAATACATTTACAGAAGGCAATGTTTCCCCTGTTTCTGCGTCTGTAACAACACCTGTAAGCGTACCACTTTGCGCAAAGGCAAATGATGTGGCCATCAGCCATGCAAATGTTGCCAAAAGTAACTTTCTAAGCATAGTTAACCTCATTATAGATTTGAATTATTAAGCGTAGTTTGCCTCTCATAGATTCTATGAGCAGGACTTGTTTGTTTTAAACAAATAGATTGGAAAACCCCTAATTTTCCCATAAATATTTGAAACCGACCTAAGTTAAAACCATCCGTTGTTATTATATCCCATCAGCCGTAGACCGAATCAATTAATTCATTGACGCAAATCCAAATTATGTTAAAAGAAAAGTTCCGAGCAAAGTGCTATTTTTCATTTTTTTACAAACTGCCTACGAGCGTATTCAAACATTCACTAAGTTGTAATACATTACATTTATCGGAACTTTGACTGATATTTTTTTAAGATGAACTGAAAAAATTAGTACATCCCGTAATAATTAGTGCTACGCTAATCAAAAGATTTGATGGCAAAAAACCAAATGATCCAAAAAAAATAGATTTGTTTATTCTATAGTACTAACTTTTATCATATTTGTGCGGCCTCGTTTGGCTATCGGCATGCCGGTAGCAATAATAGCCCGATCTCCTATATTAACAAGTCCGTGGCTTTTCAGATGCTCTTCCATCAACTTAACACTTTTATCTGTGTCAAAGATCTCATCAATTTTAACCGGGCGAACTCCCCACACCAGACCAAGCTGACGACGTACCTCATCACTTTCGGTAAAAGCTACTATCGGTTCACGCGGCCGAAATTTTGCAATTCGTCGTGCTGTGCTCCCCGAATGTGTAATAGTACTGATAACCTTAGCTTCTACATTTTCTGATAGTACTACGCAGGAATACGCCAGTGATTCTATTACCTGTTTTTCTTTCCATTCAGGCTTGCGATATTCTAGACTGTGATAAATATGCGGAGCCTCATCCTCAACAGTGCGACAAATTTTATCCATAGTGCGGAGCGCTTCAACTGGGTATTTCCCCGCTGCTGTCTCACCAGATAACATTACTGCATCCGTACCATCAAGAACAGCGTTCGCAACATCTGAGCTCTCAGCACGCGTGGGACGCGGATTTTCAATCATTGAATCGAGCATCTGTGTCGCTGTTATCACCGGTTTACCAGCCTGACGGGATTGATCGATAATTTTTTTCTGCACCATAGGTACTTTTTCACTGGCTATTTCTATGCCTAAATCTCCGCGGGCCACCATTATACCACTGGATTCTTCTATAATATCTTCTATGACATCCACCGCCTCTGGTTTCTCAATTTTGGCTATAATTCCTGCATTTGAACCATGGGCTCTAACCCTGGATATAACCTCTTGAATATCATCAGCCGAACGTACAAACGACATTCCGATATAATCCACCTCTCTTGAGAGAGCAAACTCCAGATCTGAAATATCCTTTTCCGTAAGTGAAGCCATTGAAAGATCCACATCCGGCAAGTTGAGGCTTTTGCGAGATTTCAAAGTGCCACCAACCATAACCTGTGCAACCAAGCTGTCAGAATCTTTCCGCATGACCTTAAGTTCGAGTAATCCGTCATCAATTAAAATCTTGTTCCCTTCTACAGCATCATTCACCAGATCTTCATAATCGACAGGGATTAACTCTGAAGTTCCTTTTACCTCTTTGGGAGTTATAGTTACATAATCCCCCTTTTCAATCTCTTGTGCACCATTTTTCATTTCTCCCACTCGAATTTTAGGTCCCTGGAGATCAGCTAAAACAGGAAGACTTACATCATAACGGCTAGCTACTTTTCGTACATTATCAATCACTTTTCCGTTATATTCGTGAGTTCCATGTGAGAAATTCACCCGGGCAATATTCATTCCGTTACGAACAAGTTTGTCAATCTTTTCAACGGTATTACTGCTGGGACCAAGGGTACAGACAATTTTTGTGCGACGTTCAGTGATACTCATCTATTATTTATCTCAGATTTTAAAGCTAGCGCAAATCGTTTAAAGGTATGAAATAAATATTATAATCGTTATCGTTCAAATTTCCTTTGAAATCAAAAAACTGTTGATCAATTGGTATATTACTTTCGGAAGTGAGCGTATCATTCTAATTAAATTGGGCCAAATGAGACAATTTACTCTTTACTACACGCTCTTTATCCTTTCGATAGGGATTGCAGGATGTGCTAAATCGTTTAATCCGGATATCGAACGAGGGTCGAATTATCAATTTAAAGAAGGACACCCTGAAGTTCGATTTTCGGCCATTGGACTTATTGGTGACGAGGGAGATCCTCATATTAATATTTCGGCCGATATTGTTTATGGCAGTCTTATTTATAATCAACAAGATGGGACATATAAATCTAGTATCTCCATCGATGTTCAGATTATAGATCAAGAGAATCCGGATCACATTATTGATTCAAAGGAATATACTCTGGACATAAATAAAACAGATCCGAATATCGTTTATAGTCAAGAAATCTTAACCTTTCAAAGAGAAATCTCGGTAGATCCCGGCGCTTATGAGATAAATTTCATATTAACCGACCTTAATTCGGATAAAAGAATTAGCAGTTCTGCTCAAACCTTCATTCCCGATCCCAAAGCTGATATCACAAACCTGACCAATATTATGTTAATGGGGAAAAATATGGAGGATGAAGATCCCGGCTGGTCGCCCATCACAACCTACGATGTGCCCGGGCGGGTAGATTCTCTGAAATTTAGCTTTCAGGTCACGAATAATGATTTCGACGAACCTATGACAGTAGAATCAAAACTTATTCGCTTTAAATCAGATACAACTTATGCCCAGCCAATGCATTATAACAGACCTTCGGACGTTTCATTAAGCTATAGAGGCATTGACTATTCCGATGAAGAAACACTACAAACTACACAGCGGAAACTGCTGGAACCAGGTTATGTTCTTATTGAATTTACCTTTGGTCAACAACAAAGAGGGAATTACAGATTCGAGGTCGAAGCTGATAATGAGTCATCAGATTCTGAAATGTATAAAGCCAGAGATTTTGGTGTTAAAAGCAAAAATTATCCTTCTATTCAGTCAGCCCGTGAAATGGCTAAGCCACTTGCTTACTTGATGGAAGAGAAAGAACATAACAGTTTATTAAATATCAGTGATCCTGACTCTTTAAAACGAGCAATAGATCGTTTTTGGTTGGAGAATATCGGTGATCCAAATAAAGCTAAGAACATTATAGTGAAATATTATAACCGGGTTGAAGAAGCCAACAAGCGTTTTTCAAATTTTAAGGAGGGATGGAAAACGGACAGAGGTATGATTTTTATTTTATTTGGACGCCCTTGGTACATCGATAGAATAAATAACGACACAATACAATGGTCATATTCATATAACCGATCGGATCCTGAACGTAATTATTATTTTGAACGTCCACATTCTCAATCGGAATATTACCCCTTCGAACACTACATACTCTATCGCGCTGACTCCTACTACAGCGTTCAGTATAGACAAATCCAGTTATGGCTTTCGGGACAAATAATGCAACAGCAAATCTAAATTACAACTTTCTTTCTAAAATTCGACCGCTCAACCACAGCTGTTTTTGTCTGTTAAGAATAGTATAATAGATGGAATGTCGCTTCAAAACATAATGCTCAAAAGGAAAATATTCTGATTCGGTTTTTACTTTCTGGAAATTAAAATTCAAATTAGGATCAGATAAATCATAGGTGTATGACCAGCTTATTCCCTGGTGATATTGTTCCTGATACCAAGGCGAGCCAAACAGTATGTAAACCATGCCACGATCTGTTTTCCATCCCTCTTTGAAGTTAGAGAAAAGTTTATTTGCCTCCTCCACACGTTCGTAGTAAAGTTCAATCACAGCACGTGCCCTGCTTTTGTTTCCAAGTTTCCTTAGCCAGAAACGATCAACTTCTGCCTTCAGTGAATCCCTGTCATCAATAGCCATAAGATCTCTGTACTCACTTGAATTCATCAAATATATTAAGGGCTTTGCCAACTCTTCGGCTGATTTCAAAGTCGGATAATTGGAACTCTTAATACTGAAGTCCCGAGCTTTAAAAAACTCCTGATCTTCGCCGTCTGCCTCAACTATAAATCGATAATTACCTCGCGAGAGATTTGAAAATTTATACTCTATTGAAATATTACCCTTTTGGGTCAAAACACGTCTGTTAGACTGTATTAATTCTCTGTCACTATAGTCTATGCCCTCATCGAAAAGGGAAGCCATACTTTCATAGGCTCGGTTCATCGGCTTTGCGTAAGCAGTATCGGATCTAAACTTTATCAGCTTCGAATTGAGAGTTAAATTTTGATCTGAGCGATTTAAAATTTGATAATTAAACTTGAGCGAATCCAGCTTACCGGGTACATCATATGTCGTAATAGGATCCCAGTCGTTACCTTGTTGGTTCTCCATTTCTTTTTTCATCATCCTGATGGTGGTTAAAGCAGAATTTTCAGTTGTGGGATCGGGGACACTGGTATTCATTACCCGGGTTGACTGTTTATCCCTTGTCTGGTCAATTAAAGTAAGCATAACTCTGTAGTTCCCAGGCTTTACATCTATCTGTCTTTTCAGGGTAAATACATTCTGACTTTTTGTAAGCTGGTAATCTTCAACTTCCTGATCGTACGAAAACCGTTTTGAGTGTATAATTTCTTCGTTATTATCCATACTGAAAATTTGTATTTCAATCGACAGATCAGCAACTCTTGTATCTTCACTGCGTTTAAAGATGAGACTGCCGTAAACGATATCTGCAATTATCTCCAGTTGGGGATTGTATTGTTCATCAAATACTCCCATTGCGGAAAGTCGTACTTCGGGATACCCATTCTCATACTGATAGCTGATCCCCCGTTCAATGTCGGGATTCATCTTTCGGGCGCAGCTTAAAACCATCAGCAACAGGATAAAGTAAATGAGTGATTTGTATGATGTTTTCGTTGGCATTAAGCTTAAGGAAAAATTAGTCTTCTTCTATCTTATTGTTTAATAAAATAATAAAAGAAAACAATGAAGTGATCGATTTCGCCTTAGGATATTATAAAAATAAATCTTGCAAATGACATTTATGTATAAGACTAAATCAGACGCGGAGCGTCTATGAGAAGTTCCGACGCAGAGCATCGGAACAAGATTTTATTGGGAATTTAGTGAAAGGCCACTGGCCTGTATTTCTTGCCATAGCTATTTTCCTCGCTGAACGAGATCCCGCACTGGGGTGCGGAATGACGACAGTTTAGAATTTCGTTACTGCTCAATTATTTCAAGCGCATTACAATAGGAACTATAAATTTATAAAAAAAAAGCCGCCCCGATAGCTCGAGGCGGCCCTGTGAGATCAATTAAAATGACCGTTTTAATTCTTGGTAACTGTGAATGTAACTTCTGTTGAACCGAATCCACAGTCTTCACGGGCATTTGAAAGAACAGTTAGCGTAAACTGACTGTCATCTTCGAGGTCATAACTGCCACCGTCGGGAACTCTGTCCACGGTTATGTTTTCACCACAACCAAGACCGTTGTCTACTTCTCTTCCCATAGTAGCAGAGGTTTCACCGAATGCAATTGGTATATTGCTGGCTTCGTAACCCCATTCCTCCAGGTATACTGCTTCAAAGACCCTGCCATTCAGATTGTTTTCAGGATCAATAGACAGCTCAGCAGTGAATGTTTTAGGGCTCGACTGGCTGTTAAACAACCAACCTTCCGGATTACTCCCATTAGAAAACTGGGCGGCCCATGCCACCGCAGGGGCAGCGTTTTGCTGAGTAAAGGTATAAGTGCCAACAAATTTATCGTCAGGTATATCGATAGCAACAGGAGCCCGCGCCTGCATGGGGGCTGAATAGAATCCACCGGTTACAGCAGGACTAACGTCGTCACTGCTGAAGGTTGTTCCATCCTTCATCACCAGTTCCATGCGGATATCGAAGCGGTCACCGATCTCTATATCGGACTGCTCCAGTCCATCTATAGCATTAATCATGTCCGGACCTGGAATTGTAAATACAGTTCTCGGTAAACCTGATTCTTCACTGACAGAGAGATCACTAACTTTATAACTTACTACAGGAGACTCGGTCTCAGGTAGTGCGTTACGATCTTTATCTACATATGTAGCATAAAAGTTAACGGTTTCGGTTTTTTGACCCTTATCACTGTCATAAACCTCACCTTCAAATGAATATTTAGAATTCTGAAGATCATTGTAGCTGATAGCAGCAGATTCAACACCGAGAATTCTTAAAAAAGCCCCGGTATTTTCCTCGTTGATGGTTTCATCCAGCGGGATCGGATAATCCGGCTCCCCTGTAATGGAGTCACAGCCAGCGGCTGCCACCAACAACATCACAACGAATACTGATGTTACATTAAATGTATTTAGGTATTTCATATTAATATCCTCTTAGCACTAGAAGTTAAATTTCGAGTTGTCGCTATCATCCCAGAAGGTAGCTTGGGTCCTCGACTTTTGATCGATAGAATTATTCCGTTCTACCATATTGCCGGGGTACAACCATGTGGAATACCATTCACCCGGACTCGGACTCCGTGCCGGCTGCAGGTTATCATCACGGTCAGGATAGCCGGTTCTGCGCATAGCATTATACGCTTCATAACCATTCGGCCACAGTGCCAGGTAGTATTCCTTGGCAATCGTTCGTAATGGGTCTGAATCAAACCTTGTGTCTACTACATCCCAGTAATCATCGATATCACTATCGCTCATCTCTTCAGACGTGCCTGCATCTTGTCCCTGAGCTGCACTGCGTACAGCTTCAAACGAATGTCGTACAGCCGTTTCAAGGGATGTTTCAGCATCACCACTATTACCTTGGTTATGATAATGCTCGGCTATCATAAAGTGCGTAAACGAGGACATCAGAATCGGATCAAAACCGGCGCCCTGGTGACCCATGTCAGGTTCTGTGGGCTCTCCCTGGCCAGTGTCAAATTGTCCGCCTACAGGATAGATCCCGAACGTAGTACGCAGATCTCCGTCTGGCGGAATACCATCGTCAATCAGGTGATCACGTCCCCAGTATCCCCCATATGCATTATTTCTTGCGGAATTATCCTCATAAATGTAGCAGAACGGATCATCACTCCGGAAATGCGACGGCTTAAAGGAGTTTATGCAAGTATTTTCATTGACGTCTTCCGTATTCTCTGTGGTCTGACGGTAAAAATAATATGGAGTACGTGGATCCACATCATCTTTATCATTCAGAAAGAAGTTCATGTAATTTACCGTCATGTAGTCACCGGCCTGCTCTTGGTAATTACCAGAAAACAGCGGATGACGAGAATCAGGATTGGTCTGATTTGTGCCAAACCGGTAGGTAAAGTTATGCTCCGGTTCGGTGATCAGCATATCTGCGTCAATCAGCGACTGGATAGCAGACGAGTTGCCTGTATTCAAGTGCGCTTTCAGCTTGATCGTGTTGGCTGCCCTAATCCAAGCATTGGCCTGCTCTTCCATATCACCGATAGAACCATAATAGAAGTCGTTATCAGCGGCCCGTACCATATCGGGGTTCTCCAAATCCGCAATAGCCGCATCCAGCGTATCCAGGGCTGCCTCGTAAATGGCTGAACCATCATCAAGTCCCGGATTGAAATTAGTACCATCCAGAGCCTCGGAATACGGCATATCGCCATAAACGTCAACCAGGGTTATCATGGCGTAAGCCTGTAACACCTTGGCCACACCCGAGTGATAATATAGATCTCGCTCTTGGGCGATAGGCAACAGGTTTTTCACATCAACGAACAGGTCGGAATATGCATTGTTATAGACCCCGTTAAAGCTTTGCGGGGAAAAGGCATTGCCATACGTGGAGCCAAACATATACCGCATCCTGGTCATTTCCGCGCCGGTACTTGCAGCGCCGGCATATACACTCCGTGCTTCCTGCTGGATATTGTTAAGCAGAAAATCCGGATCTACATTTTCTGGTGTTGGATTGTTCGGATCGTTAAGCAGATCCTGATCAATCACTTCGCACTGAACTATAAGCAGCGCGAGGCATGCCATAGCCAGTATTTTAAGTAATGATTTCATAATAAATTTCCTTGTCTTTGAATTTTATGCAATTAAAATCGGATCGTAACGCTTCCGCCGAATCGTCGTGAGGCAGGTCCCGTCAGATATTCAAATCCTCGGGAGTTGCCTCCGATCGAATTCACGTCGGGATCAAATCCACTCGATTGCGGCACGTTAAACGCATACATCCAGAGGTTGTCACCGGTAAGAGCAACAGAAACCTGGCTGAATGGCGTATTGGCAATCACAGAAGCCGGCAGGTCGTATCCAAGGCGGATATTGGTGAGCCGGATATGCGTCATGTCGTAGACCTGCAGCTCTTCCGGACCAAATCCAAAGTTAGAGAAGAATACAGTACTTGGACTAACTTGAACCGTGTTCGGCTGCCCCTGCTGGTTAACACCGGGCAAAATAAAGGTGTTGTTTCGATCTACCTTCGTAGTAGCTGTGGTAAGACCACGGGCAAACAAGGTACCAATCCAAGTGCTGTACATATCTCCGCCCTGCTGGTAATCAAGCTGGAACGAGAGCGAAGCACCCTTATAGCGGAACGTGTTAGAAAGGTTAAGCTGCCAGTCAGGATTCGGATTACCGATTATGCCAATATCATCCTGTTCGATATAGCTTCCGGTACTACCGATGATAGGCGTTCCGACGGCAACGTCAGCAAAGTTCGAATCCTCTTGCTTCAGCTCTTCGGTCACACGGACAATTTTATCACCCATCATAACCTGAAAGGGCTCTCCTTCGATCGCAAAGTTGCCGAGCGTTGAAAAACCGCCACCTACCTGAATGCGTTCAAGTCCGGCACCCAGCTCAATTACCTCACTTCGGGACGTGTAGAAGTTAGACTGAACATCCCACTGGAAGGTACCCGTGATCGGCGAACCGTTCAGGGAAATCTCCAATCCTTCATTTTGAATCTCACCAATGTTCACCAATGTGGACGTAAATCCTGTGGCAGGATCAAGAGGAGCTTCGGTAATCAGATCCGTAGTAGAACGGTGATAGGCTGAAGCATTTATTCCTAAACGACCATTAAGAAACCGAACGTCTACCCCTGCTTCGTACTCGGTGTGCAACTCGGGTTTAAGATCCCTGTTCCCGAGAAAGTCACTGGTGGCATTCGTGGTGATGACTTCTCCGTCATTATTAACAAATGAGCGAGCATCCGTGGCCAGTGTACTTCGGGTCTGGTAAGGATCAGGAGATCCGGCAGACGTCGACACACCGCCAAAGAGTTTCAGGAACGTAAACGTGTCTGATGTTATATCCAGGTGATCGGAAACAACATAGGAGAGCGTAGCAGACGGATAGAAGATACTGTTATGCTCCGGTTCCAGCGTAGAGAACCAATCGTTTCGGCCTGCCAGGTTCAAGTACACAAAATCCTGGAATCCAATATTAAAGTCTCCGTAGACACCGGCCGTCTGCTGGTTAACCTCTCGTTGAAAGTCAGCACCAGTAAAAAAGCTGGTCGAGGATTGACTGGTAAAGTTGGAGTGTTCGAAAAAGTCAAAGATAATCATTTCCCGACTTTCCACGCCTTGTCGGTTGTATTTTTCGACCACGTACTGCCCACCTACCGTACCGTTAAGGGAGAAATCCTCCGTCAGTTGATAGTCGAACTGGGCATTAAGGTTGTGATCCCACGAGTTACTGTTAATATCCATCGTTTGGAATAGCCCCGTATCATGAAGAGCTGAAGGATTCACACCGCCCGGATTCTGCTTATAAGTCCGGGTTTCCGTATAGCTGTCATAGCCCATCTTATATACGAGATTTAACCCGTCAGTGACCGCCCAATTAATCTCCGACTTCCCGTAATAACGGTCGGTCTTATTGGTCGTTAACGTATTGTTGGCCGTCCATCGGGGATGAGGAATACCATTACCAGCGCGATAATAAGCAGAGCCACCGGTTTGGGGATTTTTGTGCGGCATATTCAGATCGATCGACCGCGGCGTGTAAAAGACATCACCAAATACCGAGGTACCACCTGCCGAACCACTACCAAAAGAGGCTGAGGTAGGAGGTGTTTCCACATCGGTCAGACTCATATTGAACGTCGTCTGCGCAGTTACCCCATCAAACACCTCGTAGTTTGCACCCATTGAAAAGGCATCCCGAGTCATATTGTTGTTAGGCGTAAACCCTCGCTCCTGGTTACGGGAGTAATTAAGGTTCAATCGCAGGTCTTGCGTACCCCCGTTGATACCAATACTGGAGTTGGAAGAAAGCCCGTCACGGAAAAACGCTTCAATCGGATCCGGCTTTGCTTCATAACGGTAGTCAGCATCCTGCAATTCAGGAAAAGCCTGGGCTGTCGGTTCGTGTTGCATCAATGGATGCTCGATAAGCACCGTGCCGTCATCGGCAAATCCCCTGAAATCACTGCCAAATAGGTCTGCATTATCGGTATCGAAACGCGGGCCCCAGTTACTGTAGAACCAACCGAAGTTCTGGTCAAAACCGCCGCCGTACACATCCTGGTAATCAGGACGAGAGGAAATTTGCGTGGCATAGACTGATTGGTTTAACGTTACATTAAATCCGGGCTCTTGCCGATCTTCAGCAAATGAGCCACTTTTAGTCTCGATCAATATAACGCCATTCCGGCCATCTTCACCATACAGAACCGTAGCACTTAATCCCTTCAGTACCGAAACATCTTTAATATTATTGGGATCAATATCAAGCAGGCGGTTGGGATTTGTTTGCTGGCCGCCTCCGCCGTACCAGTTACTGGTAGCAGCATCGCCAGACTCATTATTGCCGCCGTCAAAACGAACACCATCAACAATAAAAAGCGGGGCGTTATTGCCGCTGATCGAGGAGAAACCGCGAATATTAATATCCGTACCCGAGCCGGTCAAACCACCAGACGAATTTATATCAACACCGGGCAGTTGACCTGACAACGATCGAGCAAGATCAGTTTGGTTGCGACTGGCAATGTCTTCAGATGAAACCTCCGAAACACCGTAACCCAGTGCGCGTTGCTCCCGCTCAATACCGAACGCCGTAACCACAACGTCGTCAAGACCAACCACATCGGGCTGTAATTCCACATTAACGGAAACTTCTTCACCAGAAGAGACAGTAACTTCTTGCGTAAATGCTTGATAACCTACAAAAGAAGCTTCAAGCACATATGTACCTGCTGGCACATCGTCAAGAGTAAAATTACCGTCAACATCTGTGGCTGTTCCCTGGTTTAGATCGGGAATTTGAATATTAACACCAGGCAGTGTTTCGCCTGACTGTCCATCAGTAACTGTACCGGTTATTGTCCCCTGGGCAAAAGCTGCACCAGTAAACAATAAGGTACAGACTAACGTAGAAAGTAACTTTCTAAGCATAGTTAACCTCATTATTAGATTTAGGATTTAAATATAAGCGTAGTTTGCCTGTTCACATAATGTAACCAGGTCTTTTTTGCGTAAAACAGAAATGGAATAACATTCCCCTAATTTTTTCACCAAAACTTTCTGCTTTCATTAAAAAAATCCGTTGTTG
The DNA here is from genome assembly GCF_058386985.1 of Fodinibius sp. GM108. Taxonomy (NCBI): domain Bacteria; kingdom Pseudomonadati; phylum Balneolota; class Balneolia; order Balneolales; family Balneolaceae; genus Fodinibius; species Fodinibius sp. GM108. Next base: position 311,154 of record NZ_JBYEIR010000006.1, on the reverse strand, counting down.
TAAAGCAACCCCTAATTCGTATATCAAATCAATCAATTTGGTGACGAAAATCCAAATAATGTTTTAAAAAACCTCCCGCATACTGAATTTTACATTTATTTACACAGCAAAAGGTTCATAAAATCCTAAAGACTTAGCTTTTCTCTAAAATTGTAAAATGCACGTAACATCATCAATAATATTATGGACTTTAACCAATTTTATAGCTACAACCAAAAAATTATCCAAGATTAACCTGTATTGATTTTTTGGTCGGAAATATTCATCCAAGCTTTCTTTTAATAAATTGGGAGCTGGAATTTCCTGCTAATAAATAAACATTAAGATAGTTATGATCAAATTAATTAAGCACTTTAAATACCTCATGCAATTGGTATATTTCTTTTTTAGAATGTCATTTTAAGTAGCTAACAGGTAATGAAATATCTTAGACCTGAAACCTTACTTCAATATATACTCCTGGCCCTTTGGATTGGGGTTGCGGGATGTGCTAAATCCTTTAATCCGGATATCGAACGAGGATCAAACTATCACTTTAAAGAGGGACACCCTGAAGTTCGATTTTCGGCCGTTGGACTTATAAATGAGGAGGGAGAACCACACATAAATATATCAGCCGATATTGTTTACGGGAGCCTCATCTACAATCAAGAGAATGATATTTTTGTAGCTAATATCGCTATTGAGGTTCAGATAATAGACCGGGAAAATTCAGATCAACTTGTGGATTCCAAACGCTATACGCTGGATATAGAAAAGAAAGATCCAAATATAGTCTATAGTCAGGAAGTTCATTCATTTCAGGAAACAATTCCTGTCGAACCGGGGGATTACAGGATTGAATTTACTTTGACTGATCTTTCAACCGATAAAAAGATAAGCAGTTCGACACAGACATTTATTCCGGACCCAAAGGATAATATTTCGAATCTGACAAGTATTATGCTGATGGGAAAAAATATGGAGGAAGAAAACCCGGGCTGGTCTCCGATCACCACGTATGATGTACCAGGGCGTGTAGATTCTTTGAAATTTATTTTTCAGGTAACAAATAATGATTCTGATGAGCCATTAACGATCAATTCAAGACTATTACGGTTTAAATCAGATAGCAGTTATGCCCGCCCTATGCATTTTAATTCCTACAGTCCCTCCACTATTCAATACAAAGGAATTGAATATAACAAAAAAGAAGAGATACAGACCACTCAACGTAAACTGATTGAAGCTGGGAATGTACTTATTGAGTTCACTTTTGGTCAACAAAAAAGGGGTAACTATCGCTTTGAAGTAGAAATGGATAGAACATCAAAGGATAATCTGTTTAAAGCCCGGGATTTTGGAGTGAAGAGCAAAAACTATCCTTCTATCCAATCACCTCGTGAGCTGGCACAGCCTCTGATTTATCTGATGAACGAAGGTAAGTATGAACAAATGATGAAGATCAATGACTCTGACTCACTGAAACAGGCGGTAGATCGTTTTTGGCTGCGTCACATTGGCAATAAGAGCAAAACAAAAGGTGTGATAAAGAAATTCTACAGTCGGGTTGAGGAAGCCAATAAACAGTTTTCGAATTTCAAAGAAGGTTGGAAAACTGATGCGGGATTAGTTTATATACTTTTTGGTCCGCCCTGGTATGTTAATTACTCACTAAATGAGATGAATTGGTCATATTCATATAACCGGGGAGATCCTGAACGGAATTTTTATTTTTTTCAGCCGCGAAATCAATCAGAATATTTCCAATTCGAGCACTATATACTGCGGCGATCGCGAATGTATTTCAGTGTGCAATACCAGCAGGTTGAGTTGTGGCTGTCAGGATATATTTTGCAACGGAATCTTTAATAAGTTTCTTCCTATTTACTTTTCTGAGCAACTATTCTAATCTTCAATTCTTCACAAGATTTTATTTTAATAAAAAAGCCGCCCCTTTTTGAGAGGCGGCTTCGTAATTTACGAAGTAATAAAATTAGTATCCAGGATTTTGTTCTAATTCGGGATTAGCATCAATCTCACGCTGGGGTACTGGCCATCGAGTATCATTATCGTCGATACCCAAATCTGCTTCAGCTTTTTCAGTACGGACAAGATCATGCCAGCGAATACCCTCTTGAGTCAATTCACGAGCGCGTTCTTCGATAATCGCATTTATCACTTCTTCATCAGAAGCAGTAGCAGGATCAAGAGAAGAGTCTCCTGCTCCTGATCTATTTCTAATCTGATTTATTTTATCAATTGCACGGTCGCGTGCAGCAACACCACCATTTTCTTTTACATCAGCTTCAGCATGAAGCAATATAATTTCAGCCAAACGGATGACAACCATGTTATCATCGCCATTAATACGGAAATATTTTCCTAAGATAGTTGTACCATCAATGGTGCGAAGATTAACAGTGGCCCGTTCGTCTCCGGCTTCATATAAATTTTGCAAGATCGCAGTTGGTCCATACTCAAATCGACCACCTGCTCCGTTCGGTCGAGCAAAAAAAGACAACCCGTTGCTATCCTCAGAAGTAAATGGTATTTCCCAAATAGCTTCCGAAGACGTTTGATCCTCAAAAATAGTAGCATACGACGGCACAAGGTTAAACGGCCCGTTATTAATAATATCATCCGCTAAGGAAAGAGCAGACGAATAGCCATTATTAATAATACCTCGATCAGCGGCATCTAAAAACGCGCGGGCCTGTAATGCTTTCGCTCCCCACTCTGTAATTGTGGGAGAAGCAATACTACCGCCGGATAGACGGCTGATTGCCTCATCATAATCACTGATAATCTGATTATATACAGCCTGAGTACCGTCTCGAGGAATTTTTGCTGCTTCCGGATTATCAAAGTCTTCAGTCGGTTCCAGTACGATAGGAACACCTAAGTTAGAAGGTTCATCTGAATTGGGAAGAGTACTATACCACTGAGCTAAGATATGATAAGCATACGCCCTTAGAGCAAAAGCTTGTCCCAACACGTTATCCCTTTCAGCACCAGTGAAGGCTTCATCTTCAATATCGGGTACGTTTTTAATAACACCATTTGCGTTATTGATAACTTCATACATATCAACCCAGATATCTTCTGTTGTGACATTACTAGCATTGACATCATTACTGTTGATATCACCCCATGTAGGAAATGATCCAGTATGAGTTGCCAAATCTGAAGCTAATTCCGCAAAGACAATGTTATCTCCGTTTGTTCCCTCCAAATTATCGTAAGTACCGTTTAGGGCATTTTCTGCACCCTGTTCGTCCACAAAAACTTGTTCAGGAGGCAAACTTTGCTGCGGGTCTTGGTTAAGCACATCACAACTTATAAGCCCAAAAACAAGCAATACTGTAGATATTAGTTTAAAATATTTCATAACTGTAATAGTCTTAATTATTAAAATCCTAGATTCAAACCAACTTCAATAGAACGGTGCTGAGGAAATGTAAAAAAGTCAGTTCCAAACGCTGTGTTAGAACGGTCAAACGTATTGACTTCCGGATCCAAACCTGAATAGCTAGTAAATGTTAACAAGTTGGTTCCCGTTACGAATAATTCTGCATTACGAATATTAATTCTCTGCAGCTTTTCAGCCCTGAAAGAGTAAGAGAGACTTACTCTTTTAAGACGCAAGTAAGAACCATCTTCCAGATAAAAGTCATTATCTCTTGAAAGGCTGTTATCCAAGTCTAAAAAAGATGCCCTTGGATATTCTGCATCAGTATTATTCGGAGTCCAGCGTTTGTTTCCGTAATTAGACTCAACACCCCATTCGGTTATAAAACCCGGATTACCATAAAAGGCAGCTGAATTATTATACACATCATTCCCATATGAAAATTGCAGGAATGTATTCAGCGAAAATCCTTTATAGGTAAAGTTATTAGTGAAGCCACCGGTAAAGTCGGGATTAGCATCACCAATTATAGTTTGATCATCAGAAGTAATCACACCGTCATCATTTGTATCTACGAATCGAATTCCGCCAAGATCAGCTTCTCCTTCATCTAAGTCACTATTATCTATCTCTTCCTGTGTATTCCAGATACCATCGGTTTTGTAACCATAAAAAGCACCTAATGGCTCTCCTACCTGTACACGGTTAGCAAATCCCTCATTAAATGGCTCATCGTTAACCAGGCTTGTGACTTCATTTGAATAGGTATCCCAGTTTAGTGACGAAGTCCACCGGAAATCGCCCCGCTGGATGTTAACAGTACTAATGCTAATTTCAATACCTTTATTTTCAATAGAACCTATATTATCGATAAACGATGTGAAACCTGTAGTAGCAGGAATCGGCGCAGACAATAGCAGATCATCTGTATCTTTCTGATACACATCAGCAGTTAAGGAGAACCGCTCATCTAAAACAGAGATATCCAAGCCAACAGTATATTCTGTTGTTTCCTCCCATTTGAGATTAGGATTGGATAACTGATTGGGAGACAATGTCGGTGTTGCGTTAAACTGTCCGACCCCATAAAGAGCTCGCGATGCAAAATTATCGATACCGCTTTGATTCCCAGTTATTCCAGCCGAAACACGTAGTTTAAGCTGATTTAAGAAATCCAGGTTATCCATAAAGGATTCATTGGAAATTCTCCAGGCTGCTGAAGCAGAGGGGAAAAACCCTTGCTCATTTCCTTCACCAAAACGAGAAGATTCATCAATCCTGCCATTTAAAGTGAGCAAATATCTTTCATCGAAACCGTAATTAACCCGAGCAGTGTAAGAACGCAAACCAAAGGATGAACCATAAGAAGTACCTTCGGTAACTGCAGCCGCAGCAATTTTACGTGTTTGATCACTTGGGAAGTCGTCACCTTGTGTTTGTTGGTAGTCAACATCATTTTCTTCCCAACTTACCAAAGCAATAGCGTCGATATTGTGCACATCATTAAAAGTATTTTGATAATTCGCACTGATTTCAGAAAACCAACGCTGATTAATGGCAAGTGATTCATATGCACTTCCTAGAGGCGATCCCTGATTTGTGAAGCTTGGGTCAAAGGTATTTTCATCCAGATCAAATCTATCTAATCCCGCTCTACCGGATATTTGAAAATTGTTTAAAACCTCATATTCTCCCGAAACACTACCAACAAAACGTGTAGTAATAGCTTCGTTTTGAACCTGGGACTCAGCGACAGGATTGGAAAACCCACCTACACTAGCATTATACGTACCGTCTTCATTGCGTATAGGAGCAGAAGGCGTTGCTAACTGGGCATTCGTCAATACCCCATAAATATTATTATCATTCTCGATACGCATATCACTTGTTCGATTATAACTTAATCGAGTACTTATGTTGAAGTCATCATTCACATTATGATCAAGATTCAAACGTCCATTCATGCGCTGCCATTTATTATTGATCATAATTGAATTCTCCTCAAAAAAAGTAGCAGATGCATAATATCTTGTATCTACATTACCGCCGGTTGCCGAAACATTGAATTTATCAGTAACACCCGTTCTGAATACAGCATCCGTCCAATCATACGTTGGAGCAGAAGAAGGATCATCTAAATATTGATTTACATTCTCGGAAGTAACCGCCCCCAAGCCAAAAGCTCCGGGAGCTGATCCAAATACTGCGGCAATATAATTATTAACATCTTGTAAGCGAGATTGATAATCAGTGTTTTCAAAGTCATCCAAGCCGAAAGCATCAAAACTTTTTAAATCCAACCAAGCTCCTTCTGTGATCGCTTCCACGTGTTCGGGGCCGGACATAAAATCATGTCCCCTTTCAAAGGACTTGGTTCCCCGCGTATATGAAAAGTCAACTTTAGTTTGTCCGGCGGTTCCATCTTTCGTGGTGATTAGTACAACACCATTACTTCCACGTGCTCCATATATCGCAGTAGCTGAAGCATCCTTAAGTACTTCAATTGATTCAATATCCTCTGAATTTATAGTCGATAAAGCGTTGAGTCCTTGCCCACCGGTGAAAATGGTACCGAAATCACCCGTACTAAGAGGAACTCCATCCACTACATAAAGTGGTTCATTAGAGGCAGATATCGATGAATTACCCCGAATACGTACCCGTACACCACTACCGGGCGTTCCAGAGGCACTAGTAACAGTTACACCTGCTGCCTTACCCTGTAACAAAGCATCAGTACTTGTAACCGAAACACCCTCGATATCCTCTGTACTTACGCTAGAAATGGATTGAGTTAAATTTCCACGTTCTACTGTCCCAGTACCAGTAACCACAACCTCTTCCAAGCCAATAGCCCCGGTTTCTAGTGCAATATTATGAGTAACCGTTTCGCCGGCTCCCACTTCAACCTGAGCTTCATAAGTATTGTAACCTACAAATGTAACACGCAATGTATACGTACCAGGCTCCACATTTTCAATGGTATATTCTCCGTTAGCACCAGTGGCAGTCCCTCGCTCACTTTCTACTAAAAGAATGTTAGCTCCGGGAGTTGTCTCACCAGTTTCTGCGTCTGTTACCTTACCAGTTATAGTCCCACTTTGTGCCATGGCAAATGGAACAAACAGACCTATAAACACTAAGGTACATAGTAACTTTCTAAGCATAGTATTTTATTTTTGTTGTTTATATTATTAAAACCCTTTGTTTGGCTTCTGTTAACATTGAGGGGGTTGAGACTACTAAAAAAATTTCTCCTTGTAATAGATCTGCTCATTAACCGATTAAAGCAATGATTGGATGGCAACGGCAGATTAAAATACCCTAATAGTTTAAATGTTATTTATGAAAGAAAAAGTTCAAGTGGTCCAACTTCAATTTTCCCTTGTAAAAACTATTAAAAGCTTATTATTATAATAGAAAAGGCTTTCAAAAAAATAATATTTAAATCCTAATTACAATCTTATTAAGAGTTATTTAAGAAACAAAAATTGGATCAATTTATTAATATAATTTGTTATTACTATTACTCTTAGATTAGGATTAGAGAATAGATAGTAGTTTATAATTTTTACCTCAATTTTTTACAAGAGGCAGCAGTTATGAAAGAAATCAGACGAAAATTTGCCTTAACCTTCCAGTTACTCATTGCTGCAACATTTATTATTTCTTGCGCCTCATCGAAACAAGCAAATATAGAACACGGCACCGGTTATAACTTCCAGGCGGGGCACCCTGAGTTTCGAACTTCTGCATTCGGTTTTATTGATGAAGAAAATGGCCCCACATTGCAAGTCAGAGCAGAAATTGTAAAAAATAGTCTATCATTTAAAAAAGATGGCGACTCTCTTTCTGCTGAAATCAGCCTGGATTTTCAGATTCAGGATATCGATAATTCAGAAAATATTATCGGCAGTGAACAGATAAAGAAAACTATCACTATAAAGGACAAACAGGCACTATCACGACGTGAAGTTCTGGCACTTGAGCACACGGTACAGGTAAAACCCAGCCGATATAAGATTGCGACACATCTTCAGGATATTAACTCGGGGCAGGATCTTTCACAAACAGCTGAAGCCTATATTCCGGAAACAGAGACTGGTGCCTATACCCTCTCTGATATTCAGATGTATGGCAAACAGAATGGTAGTGAATGGACCCCTATCAATACCTACGATGTAAAAGGGAAAGTGGATTCGCTACGATTTGAATTTCAGCTTATCAGCGGCGAAACGGATCAAAATATGACACTGAATTCACGCTTGCTGCGTTTTGAATCGGATACAAACTATGCGCGTCCGATGCATTATTCGAATCACAGCCCCTCTTCTATCGAGTACAAAGGTATTGACTATGATAAGGAGACGGAAATCCAGTCGAATCAGCGCGTGCTAACCGATTACAGTAGTATCTTTATCGAATACAAGTTTGAAAACCGGGAACGAGGTAATTACCGCTTTGAAGTAACAGCTCAAAAAGAAAATGAAGATGAAGAGCTTTTTAAAGGACGTGCCTTTGGTGTCAAAAGTAAAAATTATCCTGCTGTGCAGACTGCTCGCGAGCTGGCTCGACCACTTGTTTATCTTATGGGAGAAGGCGACCATGAAGAACTAATGGAGATATCGGACCCCGATTCACTCAAAAAGGAGATAGATCGATTCTGGCTAAAAGAGATTGGCAATGCCAATAAAGCGAAAAATGTCATTAAGTTATATTATGATCGGGTAGAACAGGCCAATAAACAATTCTCTAACTTTAAAGAGGGTTGGAAAACCGATTTCGGAATGGTTTATATTCTATTTGGCCCACCCTGGTATACTCACGATCGCCTGAAAGAACTTCATTGGTACTACTCGTATAACCGCGAAGACCCGGAATACAGTTACCAGTTCGATCAGCCAAAGTTAAAAAATGAGTATTATCCTTTCTATCATTATTTACTAAATCGCCATAACTATTATTATACGGTAGAATATACCCAGCGGCAGTTGTGGCTGAGCGGACAAATTCTGACGCGACGAATATGATGCTTTGCATCTTGCCATAAAACGAGTATTTCGCACCGACGCTCTTGCTTCGGTGCGATAAAGAAATTTCAAATTTCAGGTGATAATATTGCCCATAATCTATAGCGCGGGAATTAATTCCCGCGCTAGTTATACTTTATGTGGCAGATAACTCTGCAGCCATTTTATCGCTTCATAGAGTGTGATAGATATAAGGAGGAATTAACTGACAGAAGCAGATAAACCCGAAGAGCGGGTTACTGGTGTGTATCGTAGCAGAGCTAGGTAAAAGATGAAATGTTGAAAGAGAATTTACCGAAAACAGTTCATGGCGTATGGAACGATTCCGGAAGCCTTCGAAAGAGTGAAGTGAGGCAATCTTCTTATGTAACAATAATTGCTTTTCAGCTTTTTGGAGCCACGCCAGTACTACTTACACCACATAGCGCGGTAATGAAGGAGGAATTTGGACAAGCACTTCGTAATTCATATTGTTTCTCAGCTCACTAAACGAAGCAACTGTCATCTCCTGCTCGCCCTGTTTGCCAATTAAAACAACCTCATCCCCTTTCTTTACATTCGGAATATCTGTCACATCCACAGTAAGCAGATTCATATTCACCAATCCCGCCACGGGAGCTCGTTTACCATTTATAAGCACTATTCCTACATTGGTGAGATTCCTACCAAATCCATGTGAATAGCCAATCGGTACAGTAGCAATAACTTCGTCGCGACTCGTCAGGTAAGTATTGCCGTATCCAACAAATTCTCCCGCTGATACCTTTTTGGTACTCATCACATGACTTTTCCAACTCAACACTCGCTGCAGAGGATCTTTGTGTTTTTTACTGATATCGGGATGTTTCTTTACAAAATTCATATAAGTTTCTCGGTTGGGCCAAAAACCATACTGCGAAATGCCGATCCGTACCATATCCATAATCGTATCGGGATAATTAAGGGCTGATGCGGAGCAGGCTGTGTGCCGGTATTTCGCTTCTATGCCATGATCCTGAAACCAGGAATAGTACTCGTCGAAATTTTTTATCTGCTCCTGTATTCTAACGTAATTTCCCACACTTTCGGCCCCGGCATAATGTGTACAAATACCATCCACTTGCAAGTGCTTGGCATTTTTCTTGATGATTTTAACGGCATCTTTAAACTCTTCCTCTTCCAGTCCCAACCGGTTCATGCCTGTTTCAAGATGCAGGTGGATGCGGGCAGGCTTACCAATTCTTTTTGCTTCACTTGCAGCAACTTTCAGTCGATCAAGTTCAAATACAAAAAATGAAACCTCACGTTCGATCGCCCATCCAAGAGCCCCATTGTTCAACAGGCCCATAATCATAATGTGACTTTCTTTATGATTTCGCGCACGCGTGGCCGCTCGAGCTTCATCAGAACTGAACACAGAAAAATGACGGACCCCGCATTCTTCGGCCAGCGGCACAAAATGTTTTATGCCATGTCCATAGGCATTACCCTTTATGACAGAGCTAAACAAGGTATCTTTACCAACATAATCTTTTAAAAAAGAAATGTTCTTTTCTAAAGCAGACCTACTTAATTCAATCCAGGAAGGGTATAACTCGCTTTTCATTTATTCTGCTGTTACTTCATTTATAATTTGCATAAACATAGAAATACCGGTCGGTAATACATCATCCGAAAAATCATACTGCTCAGCGTGAAGTGAAGGATGCTCTTTTCCCACGCCCAAACCAAACATAGCTCCATCAAATTGATTAGTAAAATGACCAAAATCTTCGGACCAACTAAAAGGAGTGGATTTGTGCAGGATATCGTAATCCAGCTTCTCGGCGGCTGATTTAACCCATTGATATCCCTCGCTGCTATTTTTGGTAACAGGAAATGGCTCCACCCAACCGTAATCAAAAGAAAGCTCATAAGTTTCAGCTGTCTTTTGTGCTATCTGCAGACATTTCTCCTTTAGTTTGTCTAATAAATCTTCATTATACGTCCGCAGTGTTGCCATAACTGTTGCTTTGCCCGGTGAAGTGCCAAATGCCCGTTCTCCCAATGAAGCATTTATCACCGTAACTTTAGCAGTCTTTTCCAGCGGGGTATAAAACTGTGGGACTGAAGAAAAAGCCTGAATAGTCTGAGCCATTGCCAGGGCCGGGCTCTGACCCTGCTCGGGATGTGAGGCATGGGCAGTACTGCCCTCAAAGTTGGTAATCAAACCTACCGATGCCGCTGCAAATACTCCCTCGCGTAATATAATACATTGCTTTTCATAGCCGGGCAGGTTATGAAGGGCAAAACAATAATCAGGAGTTAACGATTTGAATTCGTCATCCTCAATTACGCGCCGCGCCCCTTCTCCCGTTTCTTCAGCCGGTTGAAAAAGCAATGTAACTTTCCCCCTTTCTAGCGGATTATTCTGTAATACTTTGGCAACACCACAAACCATCGTCATATGGCCATCGTGGCCACATTTATGACCGACTCCTTTTGTTTTGGATTGATATTCAGCATCAATTTCATCATTAATGGGTAATCCATCGAGTTCGCAGCGAATGAGTATATGCGGACCTTTACTCGCACCGTCATAACTCGCAGAAATACCATAACCACCGATACCGGTTTTTAGCTGATCGGGATTTGTCTCTTTAAGAAAATCAGTAATGAAATCGGCAGTCTCTTCCTCTTCTCCCGAAAGCTCGGCTATGGAGTGTAATTGATGTCGCAGTTTTTTTAGTTCGTCTATATGTCGATCGATACTGAAGGGCATACTAAAATCCTAACTCACATTTATGACAAGTCTTAATTAGTGGATTTTGATGCAGAATTGCCAATGGAAATGTGGTTAAAGGTTTCTATTATATAGCTGGTTTGGTGCTTTTAGGTTTATTTCACAAAGAACCACGGAGGAGACACAGAGTTACACAAAGTAAACCTCTACTTTCCCAAACATCTTGCTGATTACACTGAAAGTTGTGAGGGAACTTGTATCTTCAGACACTCATATATCAGAAGTTAAACTATCTCCCAACAATATTGCACCTCTTTCAGTAAGGATCTTACCTCCGAACTACTATCTTCGGGAGCTCAACTCCCTCGGAACAAAACTGAACTTGCATCCTGTAACCTGAAATTTAGTATAAATCTCCCAAGACTATCCTTGGATCGGGATATTTTTCCAGTGCCTTTTCCCTGTCGTCCGGGGCAACTACGCCGGGCATATCAGCTTCTCCGGGATCTTCAACAGAAAGCTGAAAGTGCAGATGTGGTGCCCATCCGCCATTGACGTTTGACTCTCCCAGTTCTCCTATTTTTTGCCCTCTTGCGACCCGATCTCCGACAGAAACCGTCGACAGTGAAGGACGCGACAGATGTCCGTACAGAGCATATATAGGATCATCATTAAAGATATACTTTATAACTATAGTTGGACCGTAATCCCCCGGCTGCTTATTATCTTGCTTATAAGCTATTTCTCCTTCATAAAAAGAATAAACTGGTTCACCCGCTTCAGCCCAAATATCGATGCCTATATGAATGTTACGCTTTCCTTCGAAAAGAGGAGTCTCATACATTTTTGCGCGCGCTTCATCATATCGACCAATCCCCCACTTTTTGCTCTCAATAAAATCTTCATTATAGCCTTTGGAAAAATCGAACACATAGAACTTATCCGGATCGTCCGGATAATTCATCACCTTGGTGAAGTTATAATCAGATAGCTTCATACTTTCTCTGTTTCTAAAGAGTTTTTGCTTGAAGGGGAACATACTATTTTTTCTACTATCTATTTATTCCCGCAGATAGCGCAAATATCACAGATGAATTATTATCATCAACGTGATCTGCGGGATTTCTAAAGTTGTAAGGGTTATTGCTTTAGTTATTCCACAGAGTTTTGAGGAGATTGTACCTCCGAACAGGAATCTTTTAATCCCTCGGGAGTGCAACTCCCTCGGAGCACGGAGAAACTTTTATCTCATTCCGTACCTCTGGTGCGGAATGTAACCACTCTGTTTTTACTCGTTGGATGACAAAACCAATCATCCGACGAGTAATGGAGTCCTATTCCACAATCTTGTCAATATAGTCAGAATTCATGATGCCGAGGGCGCCCATATACTTCATTCGAAAGCGAATGAAATCTCCCACTTCGTATCCTTCTTTATTATCACCGACATCCAAAATAAGCATATCAGAACTGGCATCAGCTATTTCCAGATTCTCGTGTTCGCTGATCAGATGCTCGGGGTTGATATCCAGATATCCGATATCAAGAATAGCGCGATAGGATGTTTCCCCCATTTTTTCTCGGTCGATATCTGCAACTTTTCCTTGTGGGTTCATACCAAGTTCACCGCTGGGTACTTTCGGTTTTTCGGCAATTTCAATTACCTGTGTATACAGCTCAAGAACATCGTTATGCATGCCTTCGATAGTTCCATCCGTAAAAAGGTTTTTCCCGAAAAAGAGTGCTTCACCTATACGAAAATGGTTAATACCGCTGGGTAGCTGATTTCGGAGCAACAGGGGAATCGTCACCGTAGTACCACCCGAAACAAGCGGGATATCTTTATCGAAACGAAGTTCAATGATCTGCTTATAAAGCGCAAGTTGTATAAGTTTGTCTTCATCCGGCATTACCCCGTGCATACAGTTGAGATTGGTACCGAGCCCGATCACTTCGATATTCGACAGCTGAAATACTTTTTCGTAGAAGTCGATCAGGTTTTCACGTATGACCCCTTCGCGCAGATCACCCAACTCAATCATAATGATGACCTTGTGGATTTTATCCTGTTTTTTTGCTTCATCGGATAAAGCATGCAGGGTCTGTAACTCGGTATTCAGGCTCACATCGGCGTACTTCACCACCGATTCTATAATATCCTTCGGCGGCGGCTTGATATAGGTGGTTAGTGTATTGGGATCAATTTCTTTGATCTTTTTGAGATTACTGATACGCGAATCGAGCATTTCACCAATTCCCAGATCAGCTACCTCTTTGAGATACTCTTCGTGGCCACAAAGCAGCTTGGTGGTTATACCCCACTTGATATCATTGTCTTTAAACAGATTATCCAGAAAATTATAATTATGACGCAGCTTGTCACGATATAATTTTAAATAGGCCATCCGGTTGTTGTTATCAGATAAACTGGTTTATTGATTATTGGTCTTCTGCCGGGAGTTTTCAAAAAGAAATCCTATAATCTCTGAAAACAGCAATTTGAGTGAGCATTAATCATTTCCGAAGTCGCATTTCTAAGTATTTATTCGTAAACCCGTATTTCTCATACAGGTATTTTGCAGGGTTATCAGGCTCAACATGCAGCGCAATATCCCCTTCGGTAGCTTCTATAACTCGCTCCATAAGCTCTTTGCCGAGCCCCTGGCCACGAAAACTCCCGTGAACAGCAATATAAACCAAAATATGTTCGGGGATAAAACCCTCCATATTTGTATCGTTAATAATCACTGCTCCGGTAATTTGTTCCTCATCATGAGACACCAATATAAATCCATCCTGCCCTTCTTCATCACCGTAAGCATAACCGATACAGGCTAATATGTGTTTTTTTTCATCACCATACTCATCGAGATGCTCATAGAGAAAATCTGCAATATTTTCGCGACTAAAAGGTGTCGGATTCTTGATATCAGATCGTATTATATCAAAGTTCATCAGTCAATAGTAGTGTTAACTTTTTCTAGTTTATCCGCACGTGGCTCTGAATCTTCAGCTTTGTCAGGAACGGCAAGCGAGACTGCAATAAACACCACGGCAGAGACCGTAATTCCAAAAACATTAGCATCAAGGCCGGCCGGTAAGTTTTCCATAAGTACCTCCAATGAAACCGTCGTAGATCCACCAAGTATCATGGCAGCTATGGCGCCTATACTACTGCTCTTATCCCAGTACAATGCCCCGAGCAAAGGCACAAATAATCCGGAAACCATGAAAGCATAAGAATATAGCATCAGATCCAGCACATTAGTCATTGTAGTAGCAAGTAACAGAGCTAGAGTACCTATAATAAGTGTAGTAATCTGCGAGAATCGCAGAAAAGTATCGCTTTCATGATCCACATCCTTAAAATAGCCAATTATATCCGAAACTACATTGCCGGATGCCGCCATCAGACAACTATCGGCGGTGGATAAAATAGCTGAGAAATAGGCACTCATCATGATCCCCATAAGCCCTACCGGCAGAATAGTACGAAGCAACATCGGCAGACCGGTTTCGGGATCAGTTTCTGCTACGCTGGCTGCACCGAGATATTCAAACATACCCTGTGCGGCCGCTACTTTTGCAAATAAACCAAGTGAAACTCCCATAAACGCCATTATAGGCCATTCAAAAACACCGGCCAAGTACCATGCTCTCTTAGCCGTTTTTTCATCATGACAGGCATAGATACGCTGGTAGAGAGTCATCCCGACAAACCAAATAGGAATTATTGTGGCGGCCCAATAAACTACTCGCTGCCACGTAAGATTACTCATTGACAGCAGGGCCGGATCGACATACTGAGTAATTCCTTCCCAGCCTCCCACGGCTGTGTATGAAAGCGGAACACCGATAAAGATGAGTCCAAGCATCAGGATAGTCCATTGAACGGTATCCGTATAAATGACGGCTTTGAGTCCGCCCATTACGGTATAGAGAACAGCTACAGTCCCCATGATAATAAGTGCCGTTTGCAGGTCAAGATCGGCAAAAGTACCCGTAGCCAGCTTTGCTCCGGCCAAAATCTGAGAACTCGTAAAACCAGCATATCCCACTGCAGATATAACACCAGCTACCAATGCCACACGGGGATTAAAATAATGGCCGAAAACCTGTGGAAAAGTGAATGCTTCATCAAAAACAGGATTTCCTTTTACTTTGGGGATAAGAAATACAGCGGCCAACCACGCTCCTATAAGACCGGTAAAAAGCATCCAGGACCCGGAAATACCCAATATAAAACCAAGTCCGCCAAGACCGATGGAAAATCCGCCACCAACATCGGTAGCTACGACGGAAAGACCGATATGCAAGCTAGACATATTACGACCGCCAACATAATAGTCATCAGCACCTTCATTCGTTTGCAGAAAGAATACGCCGAATCCTAACATTCCAACCATATAAGCGATAAATATGGTCAGATCAATCCAATGCATATAAACTGTTACCGTACTAAAATTGGATTTCTATCTAATAAAAAAACCCTTGAGTCTCTGTCCACTCAAGGGTTTCAATTAAATCGCCTATAATATATGTCTTAAGTGATGGAAATGCTAATTACATAATTTTGGGAAATTTTTACCATAAACGCTTTTGGTTTTCCTCATCTTCAGACTTTTTTGCGGGCGATTTACCCTCCCCGTTTTTATGATTATCAGATTCGGAGAGAGATGCCTCATGTTGTTTCTCTGAGGTTAACACTTCCGCTTTGGGTTCTCCCAACCGGATCATGCCGTTGTGCTCTCCCCCTTCTTCAAAAAGGAGCTGATCTGTCACAATATTTCCGTTTATCACGGCGCCGTTTTTAACCAGCACTTTCTCCGAAGCAGTGATATCGCCTTTTATAACTCCTTCAACGATTACTTCTTCGGCCGTAATTGTGCCATTAAATGATGTATCACTGTCGATAAAAATGAAACTGTCAGCCACTCCATTGTATTTTTCTGGATATATACTTTCTACTCTCGATCCATAACGGCAACGAGGGTATTGGCATTCCCCATATCTATGCCTACAGGTATTCCTTCTGAATTCTGTTTCATAGTATTAATGCTGTATCCCTTTACAGCCATCTTTTCGGGATCTTCAGGGATTTCAACATTTAGGATCCCTTCAAACTCTTGTGATATCAAATTAGTCAATTCGCTGTAATATGCTCCACCACCAACCAAATAGAGTTTTGAACAGGTGGCAAAGTCACTGTCCTGAAACGCATTTGAGAGCGCCGGGCGAACAATATTTTCGAAATAGGATTTAAGAACCCGGCGCCGTAAGGCTGTTAAATCCACGGTTCGTTTATTCAGGTTTATCTTGCCGTTCTTAAACGCTACATTCAATTGATGCTCTGTTTTGAATCCCAGATAATGATCTTTTTGCAACTCTTCTTTGAGCATATTTATGGCATAGCGGATTCCATGAGTACTAGTGGCAGTACGACGAATAATGCCATTGCTCGTACTTACTACTCCCTCCATGGAGCCATATCCAAGGCTAAGAATAAAGAAATCATCTTCTTCTCCGAACTCTCCATATCGCAAAGCGATAATGCTTCCGGCTACCTCGGGTATCACATCAACATTTTCGAGATTGACGGTAGCTGCCTGGCGACCTACATCTCCATTCATTGAAAATGTAGAGCCATCATACATAATGTCATACGACTTGGTTAACTGTTGCTTGGCTGTTGAGTTGTGTAACTGATACATCTCAAACGGGAAACCAAGGGTAACAGAAAAATCACTACCCGCCTTTTCCTGAGCTAGTAAAAGAGCTGCTCTGAATAAAACTTCAAAGTCTAATTCGCCGGGAGCACAATTAATAAGCCGATGCGGCGACAGCCCTTCTTGCAGAGCAAGGTTGCCAATGATATATGACTCATCATTATACTCCAGTTTTAATCCGTTAATAAGATCATCACTGACCCCATTCAATTCTGTACGTGTTGACTCAAAAACACTTGGAAATGCAGAAATATCCATCATCCTGATAATTTAATTGAGATGTACCCAGTTCAACGTATTATATTGCTGATTATAAAAATATTTTCTTGAGAATACTATTTTATATCTGTCATACCTTATATTTTTGCAAAAAATAATAACTCACCACAAAAAATTATTTCTCTTGGCCTGGTTAGATCATATTTTCAAGAGTACCCATCATTTAATAGAAGTTTAAAGAAACTTATCACTTCCCATGATTTCAACCCAAGACGCAATAGAGCTTGAAGATCAGTTTGGAGCCCATAATTATCATCCGCTGCCTGTTGTACTTTCAAAGGGCAAGGGAGTACACGTTTGGGATCCCGAAGGAAACAAGTACTACGATTTCTTATCGGCGTATTCTGCTGTAAATCAAGGGCACTGTCATCCGCGGATAGTTAACAAGCTGAAGGAGCAAGCCGAAAAGCTCAACCTGGTATCGCGTGCCTTTTACAGCGATCAGCTGGGTAATTACGAAAAATTTATGCATGATCTCTTCGGGTACGATAAGCTGCTGCCAATGAATACGGGCGCCGAAGGTGTTGAAACAGCTATTAAATTGTGCAGAAAATGGTCTTATGAAAAAAAGAACTTAACACCTGAAAAAGCTACTATCATAGTTGCCAAGGGTAACTTTCACGGACGAACGACCAGTATTATTTCGTTTTCAAATGATCCGGTGGCACGGGAGAATTTTGGCCCCTATACACCGGGATTCGTATCTATTCCATATAATGACCTGGATGCTCTGGAAGAAGCTCTGCGTGAAAAAGATGTAGCCGGTTTTCTGGTAGAACCAATTCAGGGCGAAGCGGGCGTTATTGTTCCCGATGAAGGATATCTAAAAGGAGCCGCGGAGCTGTGCGAAAAATACAACACACTCTTTATCGCTGATGAAATTCAGACGGGTATTGCCCGGACAGGTAAGATGCTGTGCGCAGATCACGAAAATGTGCGGCCTGATATTGTAATACTTGGCAAAGCTCTTTCTGGCGGTGCATATCCTGTCTCTGCAGTCTTGGCCGATAACGAAGTCATGGATGCCATGCGTCCGGGCGTGCATGGTTCAACGTATGGTGGAAACCCGCTGGCTTGTGCCGTGGCTATGGAAGCACTCAAAGTTGTTCTTGA
Source organism: Fodinibius sp. GM108 (assembly GCF_058386985.1). Lineage (NCBI taxonomy): Bacteria > Pseudomonadati > Balneolota > Balneolia > Balneolales > Balneolaceae > Fodinibius > Fodinibius sp. GM108. The sequence goes on along the minus strand of NZ_JBYEIR010000006.1, from coordinate 292,914 downwards.
TGAAAATTTGGCAGAGAAAGCTGATCAGCTGGGAGAAGTATTTCGAAATGAAATGAACAAGTTGGTAGAAGAATCAGAGCTCGTATCACTCGTTCGGGGCAAGGGGTTATTGAATGCTATTGTCATTAATGATTCTGAGGATAGCGACACTGCCTGGAACATCTGCCTTGAACTAAAAGAAAATGGATTACTGGCGAAACCAACACACGGTAACATCATCCGATTTGCCCCACCCCTGGTTATGACCGAGGAACAGCTTATGAATTGTATTTCTATTATCAGTGATACGATTACAGAATATGAGCAAGCAGGTGTAAGGTGATATACGCTCTAAATACTATCGGAAAATAGAACATAGATAGAGGCTGATTGTTTCGCGGATCACCTCAGGTAGCCCTTTTATTTAATTTCTATCTCGTTCCGTACCTCTGTTGCGGAATGAGATTAAACACCTCCAAAGTTCCGAGGGAGTTGACCTCACGAGTTACTGTTCGGAGGTACAACCACCTTATTAATCTTCTCATTCCCAAGCTCCTGCTTGGGAATGTAAACAGCTGTTGGAAGCAGAGCTTGTTCAAGACGTTCCGAAGCAGGAACTTCGGAACGAGGAAAATCTTGCGTAGAGCTGTCAACGAACGCCTAGCGTCCTATACCGTTCAGCCATGAGATATCAGGTATGTTAATTGCAACACATGATCAGCTGAACAAGACAGATAATTAACCAGACCCATCTCGTCCCGATGCCCCGCGTCGGGACACTGAAAACGCTCTGCGTTTGGGGTTTTCATATGGGTTGATACGGACGCATAGCGTCCTGTACAGTTCAGCCGGGAGCAGCTGACCAAGATAGTATTGAAAAAAAGAGGAAACCGACGATCCTTAGCTGTCTTCAACTCTTTTTCTCGTTTCATCGCCGCCGCTTTTGTCTCATGCTCTTCGGTGTAGACCACCTCCCACGGTCGAAAATTCTTCGTCCATCCTTTGCCCAACTTATTATGCGAAAGCATTCGCTGATCCAGGTTCGAGGTACGACCAATATATATCTTTTCATAGGTTGGGGAATGAAGGGCATAGACAGTATACATGATTCCTCCCAATGAATTATTTGATCAAAATAAAAAAGGCAGCTCTCTGGTATTCAGAAAGCCGCCTTCTGGTAGTGGCGGGGGGAGGATTCGAACCTCCGACCTTCGGGTTATGAGCCCGACGAGCTACCAACTGCTCCACCCCGCGATGTGAGTCACCTAAAATAAGGCTTGACATGGGTACTTGTCAATAGTAAATTCACATTTCTTTCCTGGTTGTAATTAATATCTAAAAAACTTAAAAATACAGAAGGAGGCTTATGTCCACCATAAATGAGGTAGCACCCGCCGATGTTCACAAGATCCTGCAAAAACATATCTTAACTGATGGGTATGACATTGTGCTTGATCTGGAAAAAAGTGAGGGAACGTATCTTTATGATGCCAAAAGTGGTGAGCGCTATCTTGATTTCTTTACCTTTTTTGCCTCCAATCCCCTGGGCATGAATCACCCGCGACTGGACAATGATGAATTTCGAAATAAAATTGGGAAAGTTGCTATAAACAAGCCTTCAAACTCTGACGTTTACACCGAGGAGATGGCCGAATTTGTTGATAATTTTGATCGGGTGGGTATTCCGGATTATCTGCCCTACTCCTTTTTTATATCGGGAGGTGCACTGGCGGTCGAAAACGCGCTCAAGGTCGCCTTTGACTGGAAAGTGCAGAAAAATTTCGAAAAGGGATACCGTCAGGAAAAAGGACATAAGGTTCTGCATCTCGAGCAGGCATTTCACGGGCGAACAGGCTATACAATGTCGCTTACGAATACTGATCCGACAAAAGTAAAATATTTCCCCAAGTTTGACTGGCCGCGTATTATTTCTCCAGCTATGAGCTATCCCGCTACGGATGAAAACATCCAAAAAACGGTAAAACAGGAAGAGCAGGCGGTCGCCCAGGCCGAACGATTTTTTGAAATATATAAAGATGAAATTGCCTGTATAATACTTGAACCTATACAGGGTGAAGGCGGCGATCGTCATTTTCGCACAGAATTCCATCAGGCTCTTCGGGATCTTGCTGACAAGCATGAAGCCCTGCTTATTTATGATGAAGTTCAAACAGGCGTGGGACTGACAGGCAAATTCTGGGCTCATGAGCATTACGTAAAACCCGATATCCTGGCTTTCGGAAAAAAAGCCCAGGTCTGTGGAATCTTAGCCGGCGAACGTGTTGATGAAGTTAAAGACAATGTTTTCCACGTCTCTTCACGCATCAATTCTACCTGGGGCGGTAACCTTGTTGATATGGTCCGGTTCGGTCGCATCCTCCAGGTAATTGAAGATGAAAGTCTCGTAGAAAATGCCGCATCAGTTGGTGTCTACCTACAAGACCAAATTAACGATTTAGCTGATCAATTTGAGCACGTGTCCAATCCCCGCGGTAAAGGACTTTTCTGTGCTGTTGATTTCCCCGACCCTAATTCACGAAATGCAGTTATTAAAGAATGCTTCAAAAATAATCTGATGATTCTCTCCTGCGGAACCAACACCATGCGTTTCCGTCCGCCGCTGACTGTTTCGAAAGAACAGATCGATGAAGGCATCAAAATTATTGAGAATTCAATTAAATCAGTATTTGAAAAAAAGTAAGTTTGTTAACAGAACTTTGTTTTATTTTTATTTCTTATGATAAAAAAATAAAATAACGAGGTGCCAACGATGGCTTATATAGATATAAAAAATGATAACCCGGGGATCGTAGGACTATTTCATTTCAATCCTGAAACTGCAAAACCACTTTGTGAATTGGCAGAAACTCTTCTAAGAGGTCCTTCACCTCTTTCAAGTGGAGAACGAGAGATGATAGCCTCTTATGTATCGTATGAAAATAATTGCCATTTTTGCCATACTTCTCATGGAGCTTCGGCCGCTCATCATTTTGATGGTGATCTTTCTCTCATTGATGATATCAAAAAAGATTTTGAAGAAACAGATATTACACCCAAGCTCCGAGCACTTCTGGACATAGCGAAAAAAGTTCAAAAAAGCGGTCGCGATGTATCCGAGGAAGTTATAAAAAGAGCAAAAGACGCCGGAGCCAATGACCGTGAAATTCACGACACTGTTCTAATTGCGGCCGCATTTTGCATGTATAACCGGTATGTTGACGGACTCGGAACCTGGGCCCCGGAAGATAATGAGGCATACGACGAAATGGGAAAAATGATGGCCTATGAGGGTTATACGCGTGAACGACCCGGCCTGGATTAAATTACAGCTGGCAATTATAACTACCCGAATAGGCAGCTAGCTGATTACGTCTTCTTTTTTCTTCATTCCACGTTCAATCACATTATCATAGATATCAAACATTTCATCTATCGAAAGCGAAGCTACATTTTCAATCTCAAGGGCTGATGATTGGCTGCCTACTTGTCCCAACTCAACAAACGGTACGTCATTGGCGGCAAAGTGCTCTTCAACGGTATCTCTTTTGTCCGCACTGCATGTTATCACCACGCCAGACTGTGCCTCGCTGTAAAGGACTTCATGGAGAACATCTCCCATTTCTTCAACGGCAACCGACGCTCCAAGTTCAGAGAACATTGCCATTTCTGCCAGTGTAATTGCTAAACCGCCATCTGAAATATCGTGAGCGGCATTGATCATCTGCTGTTGAATGGCATCCAGCAGTGCCGATTGCAGTCGAGCCTCAAAATCAAGATCAATTTCAGGAGCATCGCCCGTTGTCAGATCATGTATCGTGTGCAAATATTCACTGCCTCCGAGCCCTTTTCGTTCGGCACCAATATAATAGATAACATCTGATTCCATCTTAAACCGGGGCGTCATCCGATGATTTTTCAAGTCCTCAATAAGACCGAGCATTCCGATAACCGGAGTCGGGAATACTGCCATCTCGGGATTTTCATTATAGAAACTCACATTTCCGCCGGTAACAGGGGTATTAAATGTGCGACACGCATCTCCCATCCCCGCAAGTGCTTCTTTAAAGGTCCAGTATACTTCCGGTTTATAGGGATTTCCAAAGTTGAGACAATTGGTGATAGCCATTGGCTTGGCTCCGCTGCAAACAACATTCCGCGCTGCTTCGGCCACCGCAATTTGCCCGCCCTTCCGCGGATTCAGATATACATAACGACCGTTACAATCAGTTTTGACAGCCAGCCCTTTGTTTGTACCCTTTATGCGGACCACACCTGAATCAGACGCTCCCGGACCATTAACCGTGTTGGTGCGTACCATCGTGTCATACTGTTCATAAGCCCATCTTTTCGATGCAATGTTAGCCGAACCCAACAGTTTTTTGATGGTATCCTTGTGATCTTCGGGATGATCTACTGAATTAATATCGAATGATTGCGTTTCCTCCAGGTATTCGGGTTTTTTTGTCTCTCGCTCGTATTGCGGAGCCCCACCACCCAACACAAGACTGTCGGCCGGTATATCGGCTTTTACTTCACCATCTTTATAATAGGTCACGTTTTCGCCGTCGGTTACTTCACCGATGACCACGGCGTTGAGATCCCACTTTTCATAAATATCGATAATTTCCTGCTCTCGTCCCTTTTCAGCAACAACCAGCATACGCTCCTGACTTTCCGAAAGAAGCAGCTCATAGGCTGTCATACCATCTTCGCGTGCCGGCACTTTATCCAGATCCAATACCATGCCGCAATTTCCTTTGGCGCTCATCTCCGAAGACGAGCAGCTGATACCAGCAGCACCCATATCCTGCATGCCAACCACACCCCCGTTTTTAATCACTTCGAGACTTGCTTCCAAAAGCAGTTTTTCAGCAAACGGGTCGCCGACCTGAACACTCGGACGCTTATCTTCGCTTTCCTCGCTAATCTCTTCGGATGCAAATGTCGCCCCATGGATTCCATCTCGGCCGGTATCAGATCCAACAATAATCACAGGATTTCCCGGCCCCTCGGCTATCGCCGACGCAGTCTGATCTTCTTTGACGATACCTACGCTCATAGCATTTACCAGCGGGTTTCCTTCATACTTCTCATCAAAATAGATCTCTCCTCCTACCATCGGTACGCCAAATGAGTTTCCATAATCAGCAATGCCACGTACTACGCCATCAAGAAGAAAGCGGACACGGGGTGTTTCAATATCTCCAAAGCGCAAGGAGTTGAGACTCGCAATAGGACGTGCACCCATGGTAAAAATGTCGCGGTGAATCCCGCCAACACCAGTAGCGGCGCCTTCATATGGTTCGATGGCAGAGGGATGGTTATGGCTCTCTACCTTAAAAGCGCATCCAAGCCCGTCACCGATATCGACCAGACCGGCATTCTCTTCGCCGGCCCCTACCATAAGCTGAGGACCTTCGTTCGGCAGCTTCTTGATTTCAAGAATAGAATTTTTATAGGAGCAGTGCTCACTCCACATCACGGAGTAAACACCCAACTCGGTAAACGTAGGCGTTCGTCCGAGATATTCCTTTATCTTTTCGAACTCTTCTTCAGTCAAACCGTGCTCTTTGGCCAGTTCGAGTGTTACTTCCGGTTCTTTAATCGTAGTATCAGACATCTGTTTAGGTATGTTGAATGTTGGAAAGTTGAAGGTTGAAAGTTATTTCAGTTGGTATCTAACCTTCGATCTTTAACTTTTAATATCCAGAAATTCTGTTAAGGTGCTAAAGTTGTTAAATACAAAATCTGCTTTTTGGTGTTTTTCGGCATCGCCATTTTGTGTATACCAGGCAGTATTCCATCCGAAAGCTGATCCACCTTTGATATCGGATGTAAACGAATCTCCCACATACAGTATTTCATCCGGAGCAACACCGGCAAGCTCCGTTGCATGTTCAAAAATTTTAGGATCAGGCTTAAGTACTCCTACATCCTCAGAAATTACCACATGCTCAGCAGAATCAGTCAATGCAAATTTCTCGAACTTCAATTTCTGAGTTTCGGCAAAGCCATTCGTCAAAATGCCAACAGGATATTTCTGTACCACCTTTTGATAGACTGACCGGGCTCCGTCGACCCACTGCCAATGATTGCGGTAGCACTGCATATAATAATCGCCGACCTCTTTATATCGACTAGCATCTAAAGCCAGCTGTTGCAGCGTCTGTTCAAATCGATTTCGCTGAAGATCATTTCGTTCAATCTCCCCACTACTGTACAGGGTCCACTGTTTACTGTTCACAATGTGATAAGTATCCACAAGATTGTCTGGGGAAATACCTTTAAAGAAAGGAAAATACTGATGTACGTCTTTCAGAGCTGCTGCCTCGGCTGATTTGTGATCGAGCAGCGTATCATCCAGATCAAAATAGATAAACTTGTAAGGCAAAATCGGTTATATTCATTTATAAAAATTGTTGGGTCAAAGATAGTGAACTCGCGTCTGATCAGAAAATCATATACGGTATAAAATCACTCCTAATGCAGATTATCCGTAGAATATAGCTCCCGAGTAAAAACGAGACTATCGATATCGGGAAACTTGTTGTAAACAGATGTTGAAGAAAACTCTATTGATACTATTTTTATTCAAAAAAGGGTTGGTTGTAATTTGTATCTATTTTAAGAAGCTTTCGTATATTCAGTTTCAATTTTAAACTATCAAACTTTTGCAAATGAATATTAAAACAATCATCGGATTAGGCGTTATTGCACTGCTGGTTTTTATGGGGATAGGAAAATATAATACCCTGGTCGAACAAGAACAGAATGTTGAACAGTCATGGGCTCAAGTAGAAAATCAATATCAGCGCCGGGCCGATTTAATTCCGAACCTGGTTAACACTGTAAAGGGAGCCGCCGATTTTGAACAGGAAACATTGACAGATGTTGTGGAAGCACGCAGCAGAGCTACCTCGATACAGATTTCAGCTGACGATCTGAATGATCCGCAACAAGTACAACAGTTCCAGCAGGCCCAACAACAGCTTTCGGGTGCCCTTTCCCGGCTACTTGTTACAGTCGAAAAATATCCCGAAATAAAAGCCAACCAAAATTTTCGTGACCTGCAGGTTCAGCTTGAAGGTACTGAAAACCGCATCTCTACCGAGCGTCAGCGGTATAATGAATCTGTACAACAGTACAATACTACCATTCGAAGTTTCCCCAACAACGTATTCGCAGGGCTCTTCGGATTCGATCAAAAAGCGTATTTCGAAGCAGATGAGGGTGCCGAAGAAGTTCCGGACGTTCAATTTTGATTTATTTCTTTCAGCTTTACTGTAGCTAATTTCAAACTAAACTGGTCAATATGAGCAAGTCTGATTTTGATGAATCCCAACTGGCGGGATGCAGTTTTTCCGTCCATCCGATGAGTGACGACTTTGTAGATATTATCACCAATGCATTAGAAAATACTGATGATTCTAAAGTCTGGCTAGAGACGGATGAAGTTAGTACAATAGTACGAGGACGTACAGCTCATGTGTTTGATGTAAGCCAGTCGGTCTTTATTAATGCAGCCCAAACGGACAAGCATGTAGCTTTTCATGCTACATATTCAATCGGCTGTCCCGGTGATACCGAAGGGCATTCTTATATTGCTGAAGATGATGAAGCGCTAAATAAATCTGTAAATAGAGAATTTTCTCAAGAAGTTTCAGCTAAATTTGCACTCTATCCGATGGATGGCGGCGATTATATGGACACAATCTATGAGCAGATTGAAAATATTAAGGATTTTGGAGTCGAAGTTACTCCTACGCATTACGAGACCTGTCTGGACGGTGAATCTAATGCTATTTTTCAGGGTTTGCAGAACGTCTTCAGCAAAACAAAAGAAGCAGGTTCGGAGCATACAGTAATGACTGTATCAATCTCGGCAAATAGCCCCAGCAATTAATCTACAATTTAAAATAAGAACTATGTCTGCACGACAGTTTCTTACCGAAAAAGAAGAAGAACAAATTGTTAAAGCTATCAATGAGGCCGAGAAAAAAACATCGGGAGAAATTCGTGTGCATATTGAGCACAACTGCAACGGTGATCCGTTGGAGCGCGCCGCCCGGATTTTTCATGATCTTGGAATGGATGAAACACGGCTGAAGAATGGTGTACTCATTTACATCGCTACTGAAGATCATAAAGCTGCTGTTTATGGGGGAAAAGGAATTGATGAGGAAGTGGAAGAAGGCTTTTGGGATGAAGTACTCCGGATTTTGATCGATCATTTTAAGCAAGAAGCATATGAAGAGGGAATTGAAAAGGCCGTCCGTACCGTGGCAGACAAGCTGGAAGAGTTATTCCCTTATCATCAGAAGGGAAAGCTTAACGAGCTATCCAATGAAATCAGCTTTCATGATAATAAAAACAGATAGATCTTTTATTCGAGAATTTAGCATGTATATCATCAATCAGAAAAAAATATTATTTACTGCCTTAGTTGCTGTTCTGCTTTCACTTTCAACTATTGTCGATGCTCAGGATCTGCCATCCGAGCCAGTGGGACATGTGAATGATTTTGCCGAAATGTTGAATTCTGGCGAACGTCAACAGCTCGAGCAGAAACTTCGAAATTATAGAGATACAACCACCACTGTTATCGCTATTGCCACGCTCGAAACCCTGAACGGTATTTCTATTGAAGAAACAGCCACCACCCTCTTCAATAATTGGAAAATGTGGGAAGGCGATAAAGACAATGGGCTACTCATTCTTATTGCTGAAAAAGAACGGGAAATGCGTATCGAAGTGGGATACGGCCTTGAAGGTGCTATCCCTGATGTGATGGCGGGCCGTATCGTCCGCGAAATATTAACTCCCAACTTTAAACGCTCCAATTATTATGAGGGTTTAGATCGTGCCACCTCGGCTATCATGCAGCTTGCCAGCGGAGAGTTTACTGGACAACTGGCCAAAAACAGTACGTCTGAAGATAGTGGAATGGCAGATTTCATCATATTTATACTTTTTATCGTCTTCGTAATTTATGCTTCTAGCCGTAAAGGAGGTGGAAAGGGAAGGGGCAAGCAAAGACGTCGCACTTTTGGTCCGGGAGGACTTATTATTTTCGGCGGCGGTGGCTTTGGAGGAGGAAGCTCCGGTGGTGGAGGCTTTGGCGGCTTTAGCGGCGGGGGCGGATTCGGATCCGGCGGCGGTGGTGCCAGCGGCGGATGGTGATCTTTAAAGGCTGGATAGTTGAGATTCGATTCTGGGAATTAGGGAATTGAAGAATTCCCAAACAAGATTCCAGCTTATAACCTCTCCAAGCAGGATTGAAAATTACCTTAAATATGTAAATCGAAGCGCCTGCTTCGATGAAAACTAATAATTTTGTCTCTGTTAGCTCGTATTCCTCACAATTATTTTGATTAAACCTCTACACCCTATTCTGGAACAACAACTTAATCCTCAGCCTTGCTGACAACTAAACTTCTTTTCCATATGAGAATCCCGATTCCTTTTCTCTTTACTTCTCCAAGCAGGCGCTTGAGTTACTTAATATTATAGCGTTGAGTTAAATATAAATTGAGGCACCGCTTCGATCCTATAATTAAGTAACATATACTGCTTGATGCACACACATTTCTATTTCTTATCCAAGTTGGAACTTGGGAAAGAGAAAGGAGAAATTATGGATCCAAATAAAAAAGCCCTGCCGGTTGATGACCGACAGAGCTTCTTGTAGCGCACGCTCAAGTAATCTGTAGTAATTCTATCTGGCTATATTTTCGGGTTCGGCACTATCTTTCAGTTTCGGCGTTGAGGGCGTCTGGTTCTGGTATTCTTCTAAAGTAAATTCATCTACCTGCACCATATCTACGCGGGCCTCTTCGGCTTTTCGTACCAGTTCAGCCTCATCAGCAGTGATAATCTCTTTCTCCAACGCCTGATCAATGACAAATCGTACTTGGGTTTTGGGCAACTCTTTTCGCTTCGTCGCCTTATATATCTTTTTGTACACTGGGGCAGCTTCTTCATTCATCCCTAACGCATATTCATAACGTCCCAACGCTTCCTCTTTATTCTCGGGGATATAAATGCCTTCGGTCAGACGGTCACGCTGTTCACCACTTTTCTGCATCGCCTGTGCTACTTTATGTCCAAGTTTATCGGATGGCATACTGCCAATAAGATTCATACGGGACCAAAGAGCAATCGGTCCACGGAACAACCAGCTTAACCCCGGTACGTTGATTTCGCGATAAATAGCATCAAAAGCTTCCTGAATTTGTGCAAACGCGTAGTCCATTGACCATTCAAAAAATATCCGATCATCATCGCGTTGACCTTCCGCATCATAACGGCGCAGTGTAGCTGTGGCCAGATACATCCAGCTTAGGATATCGGCAAAGCGACCGCTTATCTTCTCTTTGATCTTTAATCCACCGCCGTACGACCCGAGGGCAATATCAGCCAGGAAGGCAAAAGATGCTGATGCCCAGGATAGTTTTTTATAATATTTTGCCGCAGGTCCACCAACCGGTGAAGGTGTAATTTTTCCGCGCGTGATCGACATCAAGAGTGAACGCGCAGCATTCCTCACAACGTGACCGATATGCTTCCAGAAGGCATCATCAAACGCTTTTGTATCACCACGGGTTAGTGCATCAATTTCATCATATGCGTATGGATGGCAGCGAATGGCACCCTGACCAAAAATCATTAGGCTTCGAGTCAGAATATTTGCCCCCTCTACTGTAATAGCAATGGGCGTGGCAATATATGAAGACGCAAAAATATTGCGCGGTCCGCGCGAAATAGCCGCCCCGCCCTGTATATCCATCGCATCATTAACAATTTTGCGTCCCAACTCTGTAAAATTGTACTTTGCAATAGCAGTCACTACCGACGGTTTTTCGCCCATATCCAGTCCGGCGCAGGTATATCTCCGCGCCGCATCCATCAGATAGGTAAACCCACCGATACGTGCCATCGGCTCTTCGATACCTTCAAATTTCCCGATATTAATACCAAACTGCTTGCGGACGGCGGTATATGCTCCAAGAGCTCGCGTGGCTACTTTGGCACCACCCATACTTTGAGCAGGCAGCGAAATCCCCCGTCCCACACCAAGTGACTCCATCAGCATGCGCCAGCCGTTACCTGCCTGTTCAGGTCCGCCAATTATTTGATTGACAGAGACTACCGCATCTTCACCGTCAACAGGACAATTATAAAAAGGTATCCCCAACGGATCATGTCGACGGCCCAACTTTATACCATCTGTATCGCTTGGGATAAGGGCACATGTTATACCCGGATATTCTCCTTTGCCCAAATGGTTTTCCGGATCGTGCAGTTTAAATGCCAAGCCGATTATTGTAGATATAGCTGCCAGCGTTATATAACGTTTTGTGAAATTAAGACGGATATAAAGCTTACCATCATCTCCCTTAAATACTTCGCCTTCGGCCGTCATCGATCCGGCATCGGAACCAGCCGTAGGTTCTGTTAATGCAAAACAGGGAATTTCCTCTCCCGTTGCCAGCTTCGGCAAGTATCGATTTTTCTGTTCTTGGGTTCCGTAGTGCATCAGCAACTCAGCCGGGCCCAGTGAGTTTGGCACCATCACCGTAGTTGCCAGCGGTCCGCAGCGGGAAGCCAGCTTGGTAACAATAGCACTGTGTGCGGAAGCCGAAAATTCGAGTCCGCCATATTTTTCCGGAATAATCAATCCGAAAAACTTGTGCTCCCGCATAAATTTCCAAACCTCATCGGTAAATCCCTTGCGGACAAATACATCCCAGTCGCTGACCATAGAACACAACTTTTCAACGGGACCATCTAAAAACTCCTGTTCACTGTCGCTAAGATCGGGATATGATTCATTGGCCAATCTCTTCAAATCCGGCTTTCCAGAAAATAACTCGGCATCAACCCATACATTGCCGGCTTCAATAGCCGTACGTTCCGTCTCGGAAATAGCAGGCAAAAAATTCATCGCATCCAACAACTTCATCAATGGACCAGTGACTATGGTACGACGAACAGGCTTTATACCGAATATCACCACTAGTACAGCGAAGACAACGAAAAGCCATGCAGGGGCCGAAAATCCCCAGAGGGCTACAAAACCTGCAATTGCCCAAATCAACAACGGGGCTCCCCAAAAAGCGAATAATGTAGCTACTATTATCATGCTTACAATAACCGCCCAGAGTGGGTACTGGAATAAGAATCCAAAACTCTCATTTAAAAAATCCATAGTAGTCACCTCACTGGTTAAGATCCTGCTCATCTAGTTATTAGTTTTTATGGATGTTCGCACCTGATATCCTTTTATGATATGATCGATTGCCTCCTCGATAAACTCTTCCTGATCGATGCGTGTATCTAACCGCTTCGACAGAACTACCGACATCACACCGTGTAGCTGTGCCCAGAAAGTGTAGGCCGCAATCCGGGGTTTTTGTTCATCAATCAATCCTGATTTTACTCCTTCTTTTAATACATCTGTAACTATTTCATACCCTTTTCGTGCTTCTCGAAATTTTTCTTTGGGATACCTTGTCATTTCCTCGGAGCTAATCAAATAGATAATTTGATACTCCCGCGGATGGTCAAGTGCAAAGTTAATGTACTTATAAGCCAGAGCACTCAATTTCGATATCGGATCTTCAAACACCTGGATCGTCTGGGCCAGCTGGCTATTAAGCTGTTCAATAGCTTCTTCCATTAAAGTATGCACAAGGTCATCCTTGTTCTCAAAATGCAAATAGATGCTTGTTGCACTTACATTAATCTCACGAGCTATCTTCCTAAGCGAAAAGTTACGATAACCGTCAGCCAGCAGCACTTTACGTGCAGCATCAAGTATGCGTTGTTTTAATTTTTTTTGCTTTTGTTCTGCCATAAGACAAGGTTAACAGTGTTAAGTTGTTAGTAATTTAACAAATATGGAGAGATAAGCAATCAGTTAAATAATATTCTATGCAAGGTGAAAAACAAATTCTTGAAATGATAGAAGATATGTACGGACAAAGTTGTTCTTATTATACTTTCCAGGCATAAAAAAATCCCCAACATGTTCGCGCTATCGGGGATCAAGTTTCTATTGAAATAAATTCAGGGTATCTTCTACTGTAATAACGACCTCCCATGTACCATTAAAAATTATTAGATATCACTCTTCAATCTATTAGGAACTAATATTACCGCAGTCAGTTTTTGGTTTTAGAAGTGATATAAAGGTGCAAAAAGGTGGTAGGGTTGAGAGGACAATTGGAAAAGCACTTAATCATTGATATTAAGAATTTACGGTGCCAATCGATACCTGGTCCATCCTCCATCTTCTTTCTCATAACAGATGCGATCGTGCATTCTTCCCTCTCTTCCCTGCCAAAATTCAATCCGGAATGGTTCCACTAAAAAACCTCCCCAAAATTCTGGCAGTGGAATTTCTTTTCCCTCAAAACGTTTTTCCATTTTCTTGAAAGCAGATATAAGTTCTTCACGAGAACTTAATTTCGCGCTTTGTTCCGAAGCCCATGCTCCCAGCTGACTTTGTCGGGGGCGTTGATGAAAATAAGCCTCTGACTCGGCTCTGCTGAGTTTCCGAACATTCCCCTGAACACGTACCTGTCGTTCATGAGGAGGCCAGTAAAAACAGAGAGCAGCCCGAGGATTTTTCTGCAACTCTTTGCTCTTCATGCTTTTGTAATTCGTATAAAAACGGAATCCCTTCTTATCCACACCTTTTAAAAGAACAATGCGTGATGAAGGAATTCCCTCTTCATTTGCTGTAGAAAGTGTCATGGCATTGGGATCAAGCATATCGGCCGAAAGTGCCTTCTCGAACCACTCCAAAAACTGATCAATCGGATCTTCATTGATTTCCGATTCAGTCAGTGACGCTTTGTTATAATCGCGCCGTAACTTTGCCACTTCATTTGCTTCTTGTTCATCCCCGGACATGATCTCTCCTATGCGAAGTAATCAGGCTCGTTGCCTTCTTTCCATTTTATATTGCACCCCATACTCGGCTTCTGATCTTCTTTGACTTTTCCGTCAAACAGCAATTCTACGGCTTCGCGAATATCACTTCCGGTAACAGGCTCATCGTTACCCGGACGACTGTCATCAAACTGACCACGATAAACCAGCTCATTATTTTCATCAAACAAAAAGAGATCAGGGGTACAAGCCGCACGGTAAGCCTTAGCTACTTCTTGTGTTCCATCATACAGATAAGGAAACGAAAACTGTTTTTCACGCGCTTCAGCCGCCATTTTTACAGGGCTGTCATCCGGATAATTTTCGACATCGTTAGAACTGATGGCTACCACACCGATTCCCTTTTGCTGCAGATCTCGGGCGGTCATAACAAATTCATCAAGAATATGCTGTACATAAGGACAATGATTGCAGATAAAAGCTACTAACAATCCCTTGGCATTATTGAAATCATCCAGCGATACAAGCTGGTTATTTACGGTATCGAATAATTTAAAGTCAGGAGCTTTGGTACCAAGCTCCAACATCGTGGAGGGAGTACTAGACATAAATAAAGATAATGTTTGAGTTACTTTTGTTTTGTTCGATCATTCAGTCGGGAATATAGGCGAATAAGGCGGGAATGTGAATTAAAAATCTCGGATAGGTACTAATGCATGATTGATTTACGTTCCTACGCGGAGTATCAGAACGAAATGTGGGATTTATTTTAGCTTTATTTCATTTCCCTCAAAAGAATTTACATTAAATGGCTTAAAATTTGTGCCGTATTCTTTATTAAAGAGCTTCAAAAGCTGATTAGCAAGTAATGCCTGACCTTTTTTATTCAGGAAGTAGCCATCAGAAGAAACTATTGTATTTTGCCCAAATCCAGTATTGAGCAACACGCCATCAAAAACTTCTTTATTCTCTTTTACCTTTCTAATCGTTGGTTTAAAATCCAACAATAGAACACGTTCTTCTTCGCCTGCAATAGAGCGTATTATCCTATTGTACTTCTCGATTAGTTCTTCACCTTCCTCTTTCTCATCAATAGTAAGAACATAGTCGTCAGCAGCAGGATCGATAGTTGCAAAGTTCTTTTCACCAGTTAATGAATTATGTTGCTTGGGTTCCGCGCTATATAACATGTTATCTCCTTGTACCATCTGTCTGTATTTGGGAATAACCGAACCATCATCTGCCTCTGCATAAGAAAGGTTATCATCAACAAATACTTTTGCATTTCGTGTATCACCTCCAAATGCAATAGTAGGTCGTATATCTTGGCCCGAATTAGAAAGATTATATTCTGTTACGTGCTGATTAAACGATTTGTAATGAGACCTTATCTGTGTCAATTCATCTTCAATATCAGATAAAGCAAAATGCCATTTTAATGTATTGAAGTAGAAAAAATCTATCGGATTTATGATTGTCGGAAGGATAATATCAGCTTGCGATCTATTAAGAATTGTCTGAATCATACTTTTCAGCGACTGTTCAAACAATGACAGAGGGGTCGCATCATCACTTTGAATATCATCTAAAGGAGGCTCAATTCGTCCGGCTGCCCCATCAATTAAGTATGGATATATATCATCAGTCCCAACAGATAATAATAATAGAGTAGGATTTTTCGATAAGACAAATTCCAGCAAATTTTGATTTATATCATCACTTAAAAAACTGCTGAAATAAATGTTGTTATACAGGCTATCCTGACTGACAATCTGATAACTTCGAAGGTTGGGTACACTGATATTATTTACAGTATCAATGTCACCTTTAAAAGGTTCAATAGCTTCACCGGAATCAGCAATACGAGCTGGAAATTCACTATCTATATTCCTGTAAACAAGACTATATTTACCCTTTATATTATTTTGGCCAGATTCTTTCAAATTAAACCCCTCCTCGGAATCAATATCAGGTATACCATATATATTCCCCTCCAAAACAGAATCTAAGCGGCTCCCAATCAAATTCGGATAAGCAGCATTCTGGCCTTTGCTATATAAAGCACCATCCATGATTCCCGCAGTAGTATTCCCACCCAAAATCATAAAACGTGCAAACTTAGAACTATCTTTGGGAAGCGGATTTTGCCCATCGGATTGTGTAGGAAATTCATAATCACATCCAGAAAGAAAACAAAAGTTAATTAAAATGAGGGCCAAACATTTACCAAAAGTATTCATCTCAAAAGTTATTTGGATCAACTGTAAATGAAGTAAAAAGGATACTCCCTATTGAGGGGCCACCATAGATATTGTAATATTTTTCGACCCCTAAATTACTTATACCGAACTTAACATTTCCTCCGACAGAAGGTATGTCTACATTAACCTGCAGATCGAGACGATTAATACCATCTATTGTACCATCTATAAATGAACTGTGCCACTCATAATTTGTTCGAATTCGATAAACCATTCGAAAACTAAACCGACTGGCTATATTCCGATACCCCCACTTAAAATTCAACTTTAGAGGAGGAGTATTAAAACCAGGGACAATGGGATCATTCGAATCTTTAAGTAATCTTGTCCATGTGCCGTTAAGACCGGTCATAAAAGAACCTGACAAATATTCTAAATTAAATGATACACCGTGTACCATTAATCTCCCCTCAGAATTACTATACACAAAATACTTTTTATGTTCTGTAGCATTATTTAACTGGCTGGCCGCCGTAAATAGATCAAGAGTAGGGCTTGTTCGTGGTTTTGCAACTCTCGTAATACCTATAAAATTTTTATATAAACACACATAATAGTTTGTGTCTAAATAGAATTGCTTTGTGAAAAGTCGTTTATACCCTACTTCAAAAGTATTAGCAGTTTCACTTTTTATATCTTCAAACGATCCCTTCCCTAAGATACCTTCCTTTAAAATACTTAAGTTTTTCAATTCGGCTTGAGGCCTGCTATACTCTTCGGGATATTGGTAAGAAACATTCATGTCTCTGGCAACAGCCTCATTAAATTTTTCAATTGATCTAGTTGTAACAGCATTCTGGGAAAGATTATACTGATGAACTACACCCGGCAAACCGCCTATTAGCCTTGCTTTACCTAGATCTTTGTTTATAAACTGTTCCCGAAGCCCGGGATAGCGAAAACCATTTTGGTAGGAAGCTCTGAAATAATTTTTGTGGTCCGGCGCATAATTTACTGCTATTGTCGGGCTCACGCGTAATTCAAAATTCTCATTTTTATCTATTCTTACTGCAGAACGAAGGTTTATCTTTTCATCATAAAGGCGGCTATCCATACTGATAAAGCCGCCAAATTCATAATTTTTTATATCGTTTGACGCAGTATCAGGAAATACAGTCCCGTTTGAATTGATATCATATAACCTAAAGTTTCCACCAAATTCCAGATCCGAATCAGCAAACAAATCTTCAATCATATATGATGACTGTAAGTTATAAAGTCTGGAGTTATCTCTTATTGCAGCACCATTTTTAAAATCAGTATTGTTTTTAATTTCTTCTGCTTTTTTATTAAACCGCTCTGTCCCCGGCACATAACGTTCCGATGCTGTTTCTCCCTCGATTAGAGTACTACCACTATCTGCAAATTTCCTGGCTGCTTTATAATCTCGAGATGGTATTCCCAAATGAGGGAGACCCCTGTTAAAAGCAATCTGAAAATCTCTAAACCAATTCTGGTCATTTTTTGCAGTTTCCATCAAATTGTTCGCTAATCTGTTTACATCATAAGAATCACCTGAGTTTTGCCAAGTTGAATATCCAATCAGACTGAAATTATCAAAACCTAATTCTACCTTACCTTGATACATCTCAAACCCATTCAATCTAACTCTGGAATCTCCTGTATAAAGAGCATTTGTAACTCCATACCTTCCTTCTGCAATAAGCCGATACTGCGGGGCAAATTTATAATGAACTGCCCCTGCAAATTTTCGTGTGGCTATGTCATAATCAACTAAAGAGCCTTCTTTATAGCCCGTTCGCGCCACCGGTACTAAGGCCCCTGGGTTTACATCAAGCTTTCCACTGCCAACCGGTAAGAAAGCAAAACTTTCATCACCATAAATATTTACGCCATTATATCCTGGTTGAGGAGCACGTTGGACTGACCCTGTTTGATCCGATCTGCGTTCCCATGATTCTCCTGGTCCTATATTATCATAGTTTTCAGCTTTCCAATCGGTCCCAGCAATTATATTTGCAGTAGCTTTTATTGCAATTTTATCGGCAAATGACTTTGCGAATCGTCCCGAAAAATCATAAGTCCCATTTGCTGAAAAACTAAAAAACTGTTCTCCTCCCCACGCGACCTCACTTGCTCCGCCCTTGGCTTGAAATGTAATCCCCTCTGAAACAAAAGGATCTTTGGTTTCTGTAAGCAAGGTTCCATTCAAGGCGCTGGATCCATATTTGGCTGAGGAAGGTCCCGGTATTACTTCGACTGAAGAAATATCAACTTCGGGTGCGCCCATCAGATTTCCAATAGGAAAACTCAATCCAGGTGCTTGATTATCAATACCGTCTGTAAGTTGCAAAAATCTTTTATTTGCACTTGCATTAAATCCACGAGTATTAACGGATTGCATTGTCATACTTTGGGTAGCTACATCAACTTCACGTAAAGTAGAAACCAAGTCAAAAACGTCGTAAGAAGCTAACTGCTCTACATCTACGGTACTTACACGATCAACCGTTGTAGGATTTGTAAGTTCCTCCTGTGATATTATATTCGATGTTACAATCACTTCCTCTGATTCGACTACCTTGGGTATAAGTTCGATCTTTAAACTAATTGTTTTGGAGCTGTTAATAGCTATTTCCTGTTCATGATAAGCAACATGATCAACTATTAACTTGAACGGTATCTTGTAGTCGAAAGAAAGTTCAAAATTACCTTCGTGATCTGTAGAAACGCCAATACTTGTGGAATCTGTACCTGTTATAGGAGCAATACGAACTGATACACCTTTAATTTCTTCGTGGGTCTCACTATTCAAGGCTATCCCGGAGACATAAATAGATTGCTGTGCCTTTGATGTTGTTGCACACCAGAGAAGTAAGCAAAGCGCCCCAATAGCCATCAACCATCCTTTTTGTCCTTGCAAAACAGAATTCTCTTTGTTAAAAACAATAAAAATCAAAATGATGTTATATGATGAATTCTATTATAAGTTATAAGATCAATTAACCCAACTCTTGATCCTGCAGCTGCTAATAGCTTTTTTGCATTGAATCAAAATAACCTCAACTGTCCCTCTTCAGGTCTTCTAAAATGCTTAGTGGAAAGCGGCAATGAAGTTTTATTAAAACCTAATTTCTTTGTCTGAATCTTAAACATACTCCGTATCTGATCGGCGAACTTTCCCTCTCCGCTAAAACGCTTTCCAAATTGTGGCTCATTCAATTTTCCTCCGCGGATATCACGAATTCTATTGAGCACTTTTTCTTTCCGCTCGGGGAAATGCTGTTCGAGCCAATCCTGAAACAGATCTTTAACCGCATGAGGAAGACGAACAATCGTAAAGCCAGCATGAGTGGCACCTGCATCGCGTGCTTTTTCCAAAATCTCCGGACACTCATGATCGGTAAGTCCCGGTATGATGGGAGCAACATTCACACCAACGGATATCCCCCGATCCGATAATTTTTCAATAGCCTGTAATCGACGATTGGGCTGAGAAGTTCGCGGCTCCATTACCCGGGCTAAATCGCGATCAAGTGTAGTTACTGAAAGTGTAACATGCACAGCATCATATTCAGAAAGCTCTTCCAGCAGGTCAACATCCCGGGTTACCAAATAGTTTTTGGTAATTATTCCTACCGGATTCCGGGCTTCGGCAAATACTTTCAGGCAGCTTCGCGTTATCTCCAGTTCACGCTCTACGGGTTGATAAGGATCGGTAACGCCGCTGAGTGTAATTGCTTCGGGCTTCCAGCTTTTTGAGGCAAATTTTGAACGCAGCTTTTTAGCGGCATCATACTTCACCATGATGCGAGACTCGAAATCGAGTCCGGCCGAAAATCCCAAAAATTCATGCGTGGGACGGGCATAACAGTATATACATCCATGCTCACAGCCTCTGTAAGGATTTAAACCATATGTGAAAGGTATGTCAGGACTGTCATTTTTGGAAAGGATGTTTTTCGAGTCATCGGCAATCAGCTTTGTATCCTGTGAAGGCTTTTCACCGGTTTCTTCATCCAGATCATAATCGGTATAGTGTCCTTCAAAACGGTTAGCGGGATTGTCTGAAGCTCCACGACCGCGTATGGGATTTTTATTGTCTATATTTTCAGATGCCATCTGGCTGATTATTTCCTATACAATCCTCTGTTATCATATTTATTATAACAAAGTTACTGACGGCATAGTGTCATTCAAAATTACAAATGCTAAGGGATCTACCGATTATTCCTTTATCAAATTAACAGCGAAAATCCGCAATGTCCGTGGCATCCGTGTTCCATTTATCAACGCACTTTTATTTTTGTGGTAACACAAATCTGTACAGAAATCCTTCCAATCTTTACCAAATAAAAAGCCCCGGATAAACCGGGGCCATACAAATTAGATATTTAAATTTAGCAGTTACAGACCTATATCAGAACAGGATATATCGTCTTTACTGGAGTTCCAGCATAATTTTTCTCCATTGTCTTTATTCCACCAATAGCCGTGGTCTGCATCCACATCCCAATAGACTTCAAGATTGTTTGAACTACCTTCTATTGTAAGCGTATGAGTGCTGCCATCCTGGACATATCCTATTGTTGAAAGATCTTCTTCATCATGGAAATTAAAGGTAGCCGTCAAATCATCATCCGCGTTAATATTCCATTCATAACTCATAATAGCTTCAGGAGTTGTATCGCCTTCGGGATAGTCATTGATTTGCCAGCTGCCACTGTTGCCGTCCAAACTGGTGGTTCCTTCCATATAGCGATAATCCTCATACTCCACTTCACCACCCGTTGCCGAAATAAAATAGGCCCAGTTTACTTCATTGGCACTTTCATTAACATTAGCAGTCAGCTTGAACTCAACAGACTGACCTTCCCAAGAAGCGCTGTAGGACCATACCCATTCACCATCTTCGAATTCCGGGTCCTCATTCTCGGCCATCTCAAAATACGTGGTACCAAGCTGGCTAAAGCTAAAAAGAAACTTTGCGCTAGTCGCTGTACTCTGAGCACTGCCGAATGCATCACCGTTAGCAAATTCTACCGAAGACTTTGCAGCGTTATCAAAATAACTGAAGTCAGGCTGTGCAGCAGTAATTTCTGGTACTGAAGGAGCTTCATCAGGATCAGGACCTGTTGCGTTGTCACCCCCACAACCTGACAGACCAATAAACAACATAGTGACTAATAGTAGGTAACTTATTTTTTTCATGACATCTGCTCTATTTTGTATTTATTTGTTGGTTCTACTAAGACTATGCGTACTCTCCGGAGAAAATAGTTCAAATAATGATAAATGAGGAGTCGTTCCGGGAAATTTTTAGTTAGAAAAATCTTATGCCCGGTAAACCGTCTTTATATTAACAAACTCTCTAATTCCATAATGTGAGAGCTCACGGCCATATCCGGATTCCTTAACCCCGCCAAAAGGAAGTCGTGGATCTGACTTCACAAAATCATTTACGAAACAGCAACCTGCTTCGAGATCGTTAGCTGCAATACGCTCTGCTCTCTCTTCGTCTTCAGAAAACACTGCAGCACCCAACCCAAACTTAGAATCATTTGCAATATTGACTGCCTCTTGCTCATCTTTGACTTTAAAAACTGATGCCACCGGTCCAAACAGCTCTTCTTCATAAGCAGGCATCCCCTCAGAGATATTCGTAAGGATGGTGGGAGGATAAAAGGCTCCGTCCCGGTCAGGTATTTTACCACCGAGGATGCACTCTGCTCCCGCCTCGATACTTTGCTGTACTTGCTCATGAAGATCATCCCGCAATCCCTGATGTACCATAGGACCAACATCGGTTTCTTCATCAAATGGATCGCCCATCTTTTTCTTTTTCATTTCTTCCGTAAAAGCCTCCAGAAATTCGTCATAAACCTGTTCGACTACAATAAATCTCTTGGCTGCGATACAACTTTGTCCGCTGTTGATGAGCCTGGAGGCTACACATGTTTTGGCAGCCTGTTCAACATTGGCATCACGCAGTACCAGATAGGGATCACTGCCGCCGAGCTCCAGCACCGACTTTTTCACCTGGCTACCGGCCTGACTGGCAACAATTTTTCCAGCTTTGGTACTACCGGTTAACGTCACTGCTGCAATACCCGGATTTTTAATTACATCTTCCATTTTATCCGAACCGGCAACAAGCGTACGGAATAGGTTTTCAGGAATTCCAGCCTCGTGCAAAATCTCTTCAATGGCCAGTGCACACCCCGTAACACTGGAAGCATGTTTGAGCAAAGCGGCGTTTCCCGCCATTAATGCAGGTGCTCCGAAACGAAATAACTGCCAGAATGGGAAATTCCAGGGCATAATCGACAGCACAGTACCCAGCGGATTAAATGTCACATAACTTTTAGATGCATCAGATTCAATTATCTCATTCGCCAAAAAATCAGCAGCATTATCGGCATAGTAATTACATACCCATGCACATTTTTCACTTTCGGATTCTCCCTGCGGAAGTGGCTTTCCCATCTCGCGGGCCATCAGTTCAGCCAGCTCTGACTTTCGATCAGTAAGCTGTCCCGCAACACTTCTCAATACTGACGCTCGCTCATCGAATGACTTCTGTTGCCAACTCTTTTGTGCCTTTTCTGCCTTTCGAATAATTTCTTCAATTTCTGTATTGTCCATCTCTTCATATTCAGCAATAATTTCACCGGTAGCTGGATTAACTGATTCCATAGCAACTACTTTTTAGTTTCAATTGATTTATTAGCACAACTTATTTCAGCAAAATCAAATTCCTTTGAAAAAGTTTGCGGCACATCATCGCCCGGCCTTGAAAGGGACCGGTCTATAAAATAAAACTATAAGCTGTCTGAAGACAGCTGATAAAAAGCACCAGAATAGATGGCTTTACTTGAATCTGCAATGATGGCTTATCGATTACATCCGCCCTTTCCTTCTTTCATCCATCTGCGGACTATTTCTGGAGACCTGTCCCCCACTTGTCCTGTGGAACCCGCTGGTATGTTTCACCGGGACCGGCGTGATCTTTCGACTCCTCGCGACAGCAGTCGGGAGGAACAGAGGGACCTATCATGGCTGAAAGAAAGTGCCACCGCTGTGTGGTTTTTCTAGGATTGGGATGAAGGCTGTTCATCAATATCACTGTGAGTACTCTTCTACACTACTGTTGATGACTTGCAAGGTTGACCGGAGCAATCCCTCTTCAATAATTAATGGTGGTGCCAAGCGCACCAGCGTATCAGAATGCAGAGTCCAGCCCAAGATAATACCTTTCTCTAAACAATTCTCCACCACCTGTTGTGTAAGTTCTCTGTTTTTTAGCTCCATTCCCAGCATTGCTCCTTTACCTCGAACTTCAACTATGCCATCAGCTTTTAGGATATCGCGCGTTATCTGTTCTATCTTTTGGGCTTTTGCCCCAAAATCTCCTTTCAATAGTTCCTGAAGTGTTGCATGAGCAGCCGCACACGACACCGGATGTCCACCGAAGGTAGTAACATGATTCAGCGGCGGATCATACATAAATGATTCAAAGATATCCGAAGACGAAACAAAAGCTCCCATCGGCATGCCTCCGGCCATCGCCTTTGCCAGGCAGAGGATATCAGGTACCACTCCATACTGTTCAAAAGCAAACAGCGATCCCGTGCGAAAAAAACCGGTCTGAATTTCATCAAAGATCAGCAGTGCCCCTACCTCGTTACAGCGATCATGCACCGCCTGTAGCCACGCTTTTTTTGCCGGGATGATACCGCCCTCTCCCTGTATCGGCTCCATTATGACAGCCGCTGTTTCATTGTCGATAGTATTTAGATTTTCATAACTGTTGAAATCCAAAAATTCTATATCGGGCAGCAGTGGCTTATAGGGATTACGATAGATATCGCGGCCGGTGACACTTAATGACCCGTGGGTATCGCCGTGATACCCGTGATGGAAAGCCACAAATTTATGACGGCCGGTATGCTTTTTGGCCAGTTTCAAAGCTCCTTCATTTGCTTCTGTGCCGCTGTTTACAAAATATACCCGGTCTAGTTTTTCAGGCAGCTGCGATGTAAGAAGATCGGCATAAGCCGATTGCGGCTCCTGAATAAATTCTCCATACACCATTACATGCAAGTGTTTATTTACCTGCTTTTTTACAGCTTTTGTTACACTTGGGTGCCGATGTCCCAAACTGCTTACGGCAATACCAGAGATAAAATCAACATACTTCTTGCCGTCTGTAGTGTGAATATGAGAACCTTCAGCCCGATCGATTTCAAGTCCCATCGGTGCTTCACTGGTCTGGGCAACATGCTGATAAAAAGATTCTTTATTTCCCAAAATGAAATGATCTTCTGTTATAATTTACATGTTCTGGCTACGACATTTCCTTGTTTATTTAAGAGCTCTAATATCCTGTGGGTTTCTATTTTTAATTTTCTTTTATTAATTATGAATAGTTTCATCAATCGTGCTATTATTAGTTACTCAGTTCGTAATATAACAGAAATGAATAATCCTGCCTATCCCTTCAACTAAGGTATTTTAATTATCCACCGGGATAGAATACTTACATTACATCTGGCCATACCGGCTTTTCTATAATATTTCGATTATCTAAACCAATAAACATGATTTTTATATGAAGATTAGTGCTACCAAACGCCTGCTGGCAGCCTTTGGATCTACATTCATAGTTATTGTAGCAGCATTTTTATTATTTACTGATTTCAGCAACTCTTTGATTGAGGATAAAGCAGCTGCTAAGATTGCGGAAGAAACAAAAACGATGGATCGTGCCGAAAAAAAGGCTGCCCGGTGGGAATATTTTTTCCAGCTGATGCGAGATCCGGCAACTAATAAGATTCCGGAAAATATCCGTAACCGGGAACTTCAATTTTCGAGAACGCTGCCATCTGCCAATCAAGCCTTCCAGCGAGCCAAAGCGAAAAATCCGACGCTTCAGGCTGCCGATTTTACCTGGCAGCAAGCCGGTCCGGTTGATGTAGGGGGACGTACTCGTGCCTTGGCTGTGGATCAACGCAATCCTGATATTATACTGGCTGGTGGCGTATCAGGTGGTATGTGGAAATCAACGAACGGGGGACAATCATGGCAATTGCGCACTCCTGATTTATCAAATTTGAGCGTAACTTCAGTAGATCAGGACCCAACTAATCCGGATACCTGGTACTATGCGTCGGGTGAGGTAATCAGAAACTCAGCCAACGCAGTAGGAGCTGCATACTATGGAGAGGGCATCTATAAATCCACTGACAACGGAGACAGTTGGACGCTTATGTCGCAGGCAAGTTCTGATACGAAGGGACTGGTTGACCCCTTCAATACGGTAAGTCGGATTCGTGTTAGTCCTACTTCAGGCTCCATTTTTATTGCCAGTACCGGCTTCGGCATCTATCGTTCTACCGATGGTCAATCATTCTCCACTTCTCCAATAAAAGGAACAGAAGGGACGCAACTCTTTGTGGATTTAGACATAGCAAGCAATGGCGATATTGGTGCCGTATTTTCCGAGGCTGACTTTAATGATCAGCAGTCCCAAAATCCTTCTAATAACCATGATACAGGGGTGTGGGTTTCTCAAAATGACGGTGATGCCTGGATTGATGTTACTCCCGATGATTTTCCCGATACTCACCGCCGAAGTGTCATAACTTTTGCTCCAAGCAATCCCGATATCCTTTACGTTTTTACGCTGAAAGGTGCCGGCGATACTTCAAACCAAGGTGTGGCCTTTTTTAAAATTGATATCAGTGATCCGCAGAATCCAGTGGCTGAAGATCGATCAGCAAACCTGCCTGATTTCGGAGATCCAGTAGGCGGCGTCAATACCCAGGGAGGGTACAATATGCTTGTAGATGTAAAACCCGATGATGAGGATTACGTATTTTTGGGAGCGACTAATTTATTTCGTTCTGATAATGGTTTTGCCAGCCTTCCAAGCGGTGGTTATGACAACGAAGATGAGTCACAGAAAGATCAATTCTGGATTGGAGGGTATTCGAAGAATAACAATGCGAGCCAGTATCCCGACCAACATCCCGACCAGCATATATTAGCATTTCCTGAACCTGCAGATAATCCTGACCGAATGTGGGCCGGGCATGATGGTGGACTCAGTTTCACAAATGATGTTACAGCTTCATCAGTGATCTGGGACGATCGAGACGACGGGTATATCACCTCCCAGTATTATGCTGTCGATATTCCCGATCCCCAGGATGACGAACGGTTTTTGGGAGGCACACAAGATAATGGGAGTCCCTTTTTCAGGATAAATAACAGCTCATCAAGTATTGATGTCTCGTCCGGTGACGGCGGATATGCGTACTGGGGGAACAAGTATGCCTTTGTCTCATCACAAAATGGACGAATCCTCCGCATTCGTCTCGAAAGTGATGGCGATATTACCTCTCCCTTCGATGGTTCCACCTCAACCCAATGGTCACAAGTCCATCCCTCAGGTGCTACAGACCAGTTATTTATTCATCCCTATACGATCGACCCCAATGACGAAACTACCATGTATTATCCATCGGGATCGATAATGTGGCGCAATACCGAGATTGACCAAATTGCTGATTTCAACAACGGTGGTACAACACAGGGCTGGGAGGAATTACAAGAAGTTAACACTGAACAACATATTATAACGGCCGTGGAAGTTTCTACCAACCCGGGAGATATCCTGTACTTTGGTGGATATCATCAAAATGAACAGCCGGTGATGAAAAAGTTATTGGATGCGAAGACAGCAACTGATGGAGTTGAGGATATTCCGCTGCCAAACAACAGTGATCTGGAAGGGGCCTATATTAAAGACATTGCTGTTAATCCGATAAATGCCAATGAGGTGATCGTCGTATTGTCCAATTATAACATAGTGGGATTATATCATACAACCGACGGCGGCGACAGCTGGACTTCAATTGAAGGTAATCTTACGGGCACAAATCAGAATCCGGGGCCGTCGCTTCGCTCAGCTGCAATAATCCCTGCTGAGAGCGGAACGATATATTTTCTGGGAACCTCGACGGGGCTTTATTCTACACAGCTGCTGGATGGAAATAACACCGAATGGGGAAAAGAGGCCGAAAATTTAATAGGTAATCCAGTTACGGAACATTTAGCAGCAAGAATTTCTGACGGAGATATTGCAGTCGGTACACACGGCCGCGGGTTATTTTATGGCGATTTCGGTGGTAGCACCAATGCTCCGTTCATTACTGCCGATCCTCAGGAAGGCCGGGCTGGAACTGTGATTACTATAGAGGCAAATGATTTTGAGTTCAGTTCAGATCCGGATGAAAATACTGTCACTTTCGGACAAGCTGAAGCCCGTGTTACCAACGCAACATCATCACAACTAGAGGTAGAGGTACCGCGTGGTGCCGTGGAACGTGATGCTGAAAATAATTCTATTATACTGACGGTAGAAACTAATAACCAAGCTCTCTCTACAACGTTCAGTGTACTGCCTCCCAATAATTTTGCAATCGAGCAAAATTATCCAAACCCGTTCAATCCTACGACAACTATCCCGTTCGATGTTCCGGCTGATACTCGTGTAACGCTGACTATCTATAACATCAATGGACAAAAAGTACTACAGCCGATCCGTGACCGAACTTATAATGCCGGTTCTTATACCGAAACTGTAGATCTTTCAGGATTGGCAAGCGGCGTATATATTTATCGAATATATGTAGAGGCTTTGTCCGGAGAAGATGACGCAATGCAGTCTAAACAGATGACATTTATTAAGTAACTGGCAATATCAAATCTATCATTGCGAACGATCGCAGGAGTGCCCCCGTTAAATTATGCCCTTCATTCCCTATGGATATTCTGTACCGCAAAATTTTTTCTGTGGTGACGTAGGTTTCCGTTCCGCACCAGAGGTGCTGAACGAGAATAAAATACACTGGTCGCGTACCTCTGGTGCGCGACCTTTTCCTCGTTCCGAAGTTTCTTGAGTACACTCTGTTACCCTCTCTGATGTATAAGGAGCTTGAGAATGAGATAATGAATAACTATACCGACGCAAGTCTGCGACTTGTGCCAAATACAGGCTGGTTGGCAAGCTCCTGCTTCAAACTGGTGATACATTACCAGGCAGGAACTTTGAAATGAGATCAAAATCTATCGGAACAGATCAAAAATACAACCTCTCTTCCAACACAGGTTGTGCTTTTTAGGAATCATGTGTGCTTGAATACCAAAGCAAATAGCAGAAAAAGAACAAAAGCCATAGAAGTACCATATTTAATCCGCATGACAAGGGAATAATCTTCCTTAACTGATGTCAGTGATCGTAGTTTTGATCGAACTAAAAGGCCAATCGCTAATCCTAATAAGCCGAAGGCAACAGCAAACCATTTGTGGAAATAAAATATCGCCATAACAACCATAACCAATCCCGTAAAGAAAGCAGCATCAAAGAAAATAAAAACTACTCTTCGTCCGTACTGCAGCGTAAATGTTTGGTCACCGCGCCGCAAATCCTCATCCTTTTGATATATTTGCGAAATGGGATACAGACTCAATAACATCAGCATGACACCAAAAGCAGCAATAAGAATGATAACGTTTATTTGAGCATAGCCGGCAGCCAGATATCCCAACAATACGCTATTAAACCCAGTGCTCATGCCAATAGCAATCAGACTTTTTACGGGACGTCCCTTCCAGCGCGCCCATGGTGTGGAGTAGAGCCAAAAGAACAGCATACTAAGAGCATAAATACCGGTATATAAACTGCCTTGTAAGATTGCCAGCAGAAAACCGATCATTTGTAAAAGCAAAGCCCCCAGCCACATCCACTGTTTCATGGGAGGCGGATTTCGAAGTCCCCCGACAGGTCCTTTGTCTTTATCCCAAAACGAATTGTACGCCGTTGCCCCACCAAATAACAGCAAGTGTACGTTAAAAAACTGGAATATAAATGTCCCTGTATTAAAACCCGGATTCAGGAATCCTCCGAGTAAAAATCCACCTGAAAGGATGAACAACTGATAGTGCCACCGCAGATGCAGTACAAAATGCCAAAGTTGAACTAATAATCCCGCATCTTGTTTGTTCGTGCTGCTCAAAGTATTAGTTTGATGAAACTTCATTAAAAAGCTTACCAATTTTAGGCTTACCAATCCATTAAAAGATTGATATTTTATGAGCTATGATTTCAGCCAAAGCTATACCTTCATATATCAACAAAACAGTTGAAGCAAACGATTGGCGGCAGCAAAAAAAGACTCACGAACAAAAAATAAGTGAGTTAATAGATGGCTACCTGAAACGGCGTTCACAGCAGCATAAAGATCCTGTAATGGATTTCCTGTTCGAATACTATGCTTTTCGTCCCTCATACTTGAAAAGCTGGACACCGGGTTTTGGTACGCTTCTGGTGGACGGTGCCTCTGCCGATTGGCGCTTTGATGAGATGATAACAACTGGTAGCAACTGTTTTCTGGATATTTCTTTTTTCGATAAAAAACGAATTTCGTCCATAGAATGGATTCTGAATGTTTTGGAGCAGTCAGAAAATCGCAAACCTTCTTTTGGCTGTTTTGGAATGCATGAATGGGCTATGGTATATAAAGCAGATCGCGTTCGCCACGACTACCTGTCGCTGCGTATGGAGATGGATGAATTAGCCAAATTCGTAGAATCACGGCCGCTGGTTTGTACCCATTTTGATGCTTTCCGCTTTTTTACGGATGAAGCCAAGCCTCAGAATAAGTTCGAGCTCAATCGCAATAAATTTGCCGAAATGGAACAGCCAGGCTGCCTGCATACCAATATGGATCTTTATAAATGGTCATTTAAAATGTATCCATGGATCTCCAGCAGCACAATACGTCAGGCGTTTGAACTGGCGGTAGAAACACGTGTCATGGATATGAAAGCCAGCCCCTACGATCTACGGGATAGAGGACTTGAACCTATTAAGATTGAGACCGATGAAGGCCGTAAAAAATATATGAGAAAACAGCAGGCGATTTTTGAGAAATCGCAACCTATCCGCCGGCAGCTGATTAAAGAATACCGACAATTGTTGAATGCTTTCAAAAATATGAAGCAGGGATAAGGATTATGGTTTTATCAGCATTTACAAACGGATTTATTTATTATACATCCTGCCATTTAAAAAAGGAGGAATTCTCTTCTTCAAAAAGCGAATATAGCGTGGAAAAAATTTGCCCATTCCCCATTGCTTTATATGCGTCTTCAATACCAGCCATTCTTTTTTAAACTGTTTTTTTAGCCCGTTAGTTGCGTGCACAAAACGATACAGATACTTCTTAGTACTGTTCGTAGAAGCATATCCGGAAATTGTCACTTGTAAGTTACGCATGGACTGGTGTGTATAAGGACTCCTACTATTTTCGCTATTTTTTAATAGATCAACACATTCAACACCATTGTCAGCAGCATCCTCAATCAAGAAGTCTGTTAATGTTTCATTAGCCTCTTCCGCGTCAAAAGCTTTCTGGTAATTATATATCCAATCTTTAAACCGGAAAGAGAGATTTACTGCAACGCAGTTGCCGTTATTGTCAATGGCTGTACTCATTTTCAAATTATCTTTTTCAGCGAAAATATGGGTTACTTCACGGAGAAAGTTTTTCAGCTTATCGTTGACAAATATGTCAGGATATCCACGTTGATTCCATTGCTTCTGATGGAGACCGAGAAATTCGATAAATGCTGAATCTATCTCTTCCTTATCCTGAACTTTCCGGATCCGGAATAAATCTTCATCCTGTCTGTCGTCTTTTGCAACATTCATTTCACCGTTCAGACCATTTTCAATGGCATCAGACAATGCTATCCTAGTGGATGTTTCTTTAAGTTCACCATCAAATTGCCAGCCCTGCTGCCAAACTTTTAACAAGACCTCATTCAACATGATACTCTCTTCTGAAATCTCATCGATCTCTATTGTGTCCACATACGTGCGTGTTCTCTTCAGATAACTGATAAATTCATCTACAACCTGTTCTTTATAATAAGGATGGATAATCAAATCCAGATAATAAGTGAAAGTATCATCAGTAAAGATGCTTGCCGCATCTTTGTCAGAAACAGAGGAACCAATAAATTTAAGTTCTTTATACTCATATATTCCTAAGATGGAAGTTTTTTCAATAAAAAACGGAGCCAAACCAACTAACTCGTCATCCTCCCAGACGGTGAGGATATGCAGATCGTTTCCATCACCAAAATTTTTCCACCACAGTCGCTGCCAATCATACGTTTGAAAAATATGAGCATCAACCTCGGGTTTATTAATCAGGTTATTCCATTCTTGCTTTATTTCATCGAATTCCTCTTGATTAGTTAATATTTTAACAGTCGATGAGGCACTATTTATTATTGGAAAATCATCTTTAGGTGTAATTTTTTCAGGTTCTAATTTTGATCTGATATAGGCCGTCATAGGTTACCTCTATGTTTATTTCTCGTTCCCTTTAAGATTTATCTCTTTACTATTTTCCCAGAATTGAAATCTTATATCTGTTCCATCCAATAGCTTTTAATTTATTTACGCCCCAGTAGTACTTTTTAGATTTTGGGTTCTTCTTTTCTGGAACTAAAACATATTTAAGAAAGGAACAACTGGCATATAAAAAGCCTTGGGAACTTTTTGTACCCTTTATCCTTAAAACCGTGTAGTATATTTATTACAAATCTTTAATAAACTCTCCAGACCGGCGATTTGAAATTAAAAAAGAGTAGGAGAAATCGAGGTTAGTGCTGGTCATTTATTTCTAAACAACCATCTTTCTACAGAATTTATTTGATAGGATATCTAGCCAATAAAAAACGCTTATTAGTCTATAAGCCCATTTTTAAGAGCATATCGAGTAATCTCGACATTTGACTTCAGCTTCATTTTTTCTTTTATCCTTTTACGATATGTATGTACTGTTTGAATACTGATCGACAACTTATCGGCAATTTCATTCACTTCTTTTCCGGTTCCAATCATACACAAAACCTGAAACTCCCGATCTGAGAGTGACTCGTGAAGCGGTTCGTTATTGTTTAAATCAACACGATTAGCCAACTGTTCGGCTACGCTGGTGCTAATATATTTCTTCTTGTGAGTAACAATCTTGCGGATCGCTTTGACCAATTCTTCCGAAATACTGCTTTTGGTTAAATATCCTGCTGCACCCGCCTTTAATGAACGAACGGCGAAACGTTCTTCGGGATGCATGCTTAACATAAGCACAGGCAGTTTGGGGTATCGTTGTTTAATGTCTTTAAGTACTTCCAGCCCATTTTTACCAGGCAAAGCAATATCCAAAATTACCAAGTCGGGATCTGCCTCCTTTAATTCTCCCAGGAGTCCTTTACCGTCTGAAGCCTCACCCGTAACCTTGATATCGATTGTACTCTGCTTAAGGATCTTTTTCAATCCTTCTCGAACCAACATATGATCATCAGTTATAAATATATTAATCATAAAAACAGAATTATTGAGTATTTAAAATATTTATTCTTCGTTTAAGGGAATCCACAAGGTCACTGTTGTACCTTTCCCTTCCTCCCCATTAATCTTTACATCTCCTCCCAAGAATTGAGTACGTTCGTACATTCCAATAATACCCAGTGATGTGGAAGAGTCTTTTTCGGCTTTTGTAATACCAACTCCATCGTCTTTTACAATCAAATATAATTCCTCTGCTTGTTTTTTCAATTCAATAATAACCTCAGAGGCCTGGGCATGCCGAATTATATTGGTCAGCGTTTCCTGAAAAATACGGAACAGGGTTGTAGTCTGTTTATCATCCAAAAAATTTGTTTGGTCAATATTGGAACTAAAACTAACATTTATTCCCGTGCGTTTTTCAAACTTTTGAGCCTGCCAGTCGATGGCTTCTTTTAATCCCAAGTCATCCAGTACTTCGGGACGCAATTCAGTTGTTATTTGTTGTACTGATTTTATGATACCATTTATACGATCCAAAATTTTTTGTGTCTGGGGCTGAAAGATCTCCATTTTTTCATCTGAAACGTTGGCCTTTATGTTACTTTTTAACATTGACACATCCATCTTAAGTACAGTGAGCATTTGTCCCAACTCATCATGTACTTGTCGTGAAATCCTAATTCTTTCTTCTTCGCGTGCCCGTTCTATTTTTTCCGATAAATTCCGAAGACGTTGGCTGTAATCCTGCAGCCTCTGCTCCTTTTTCTTTTGCTCGGTAATATCCTGCCCGGTGCCAATCATTTTAATTATTTCATCATTTTTATCGGTAATAACATGACCACGGCAAAGCAGGGTACGTTTTTCACCGTCATTACGTATTATTTTGTGCTCTATTGAAAAAGATTCTTTTGCTTCCAGACTTTCTTCTATCCTATTTTCAAACCGATCCTTATCCTCGGGAATAATAAAATTGGCAAATGTACTGTAACTATTATCAAATTCATCTGGGTTAAGACCAAATATTCTACACATTTCATCCGACCATTTAACTTCACCATTTTCCGGATTCCACTGCCAACTGCCTACCTTGGCAATTTGCTGTGCTTCTGCCAGCTGGATTTTGTGCTCCTGTAATTTTCTTACAGCTCGGTTACGCTCTGTAACATCGCGCGAGTTAATTATAATTTTGGGACCATCAGGACTATTTTCAATATATGTTGCTATGCTCTCAAGATAAATCCAATGACCATTTTTATGCTTAAAGCGAAATTCAGTAGTAATTGTATCGGTTGAAGAATCCGTTAAAGCTTTGAAAAGCTCTTTCACCTTTTGGCGATTACTTTTATGAACATACTGAAAAGCATCTCTCCCTACCAGATCGGATGGTTTATATCCCAAAATTCGCTCAATTGAAGGACTCGAATAACGAATAATTCCGTTACTATCGATAACCGTAATAATATCCTGGGCATTTTCTATTAGCGACTGGAAATATTCTTTACTTTGGAAAAGCTCTTCTTCGACTTCTCTTCTATTAGTTATTTCCTGGTTAAGCTTCTCATTCTTTTCTTCTAGCTCTTCAATTGCATTACGGTAACTCCCCAGTTTTACTTCAAAAGGTGCCAAGCATTCCTTCAGATACTCAGACGCTCTTTTGATTTTTTTCTCATATTCAAGATCGATTTCTGCCGTTTCAAGTTCTATTAACTTGCTATGATGGTAAGTAATCAGGTCGAGCTCGCTGATCCCTTTTTGTACAGCTATACGTCCCATTTCATAAGCATGAGTTAAACCACTTTCTCCATTGTATTTTAAGTACTCCTTTAATCCTTTGTAGTAATGCTTTTTTAAGCGTTTACTTAGTCTATCCATTATTTTCTTCTCCAGTGAATCTGGCAGCTAATATTAATGCATCGTCTGTTCGTTTCAAATAGTTATTAGCTATAAATTTTACAATATCATCTGTGTTATCTTTGATATTCACTTCTTGCAGAAAAGGTTGCTGAACACCATCTGTAGTAAATATTAGTAAATCTCCAACCGATACGGGAACTATAGAAGCCTGAAGTGAGGGTAACTTATATCCGACAATACCATGTCTAGAAATTACACTTTCAATATCAGATTCACCCTTTTCATCAACAGACATC
The DNA here is from genome assembly GCF_058386985.1 of Fodinibius sp. GM108. Taxonomy (NCBI): domain Bacteria; kingdom Pseudomonadati; phylum Balneolota; class Balneolia; order Balneolales; family Balneolaceae; genus Fodinibius; species Fodinibius sp. GM108. Next base: position 258,238 of record NZ_JBYEIR010000006.1, on the reverse strand, counting down.
AAAATTCCCGATACATTTCCGATCCCAATCCAGGTCAATGTTTTTTGACGCGAATCTATCAAAGCCAGGTTCATAACTACGCCGCGGGTGTTTTTCAACTCTTTGTGACAGTTTTTTACCAAATTAATTATTGGTTCGTTACTGAACTTCTTCAGTAGAAATTTTGCTCTCTGGCTGGCTCTAAGTGCACTTTCCCCGTGGCCTAATCCGTCAATAGCAGCAATCAATGCTTTTTCATTACTATTTGTAACTAAATAAGAGTCTCCACATTTCTGTTCTCCTGTTTTTGCCAAACTGGTCATACTCCACTTTAAACCGGCGACATTACCTGAGTGAATTTGCAACTTCTCATCTTCCATATTCATCATGCCATTTACTCATTATCACTGTAGTACCTTTGCCCACTTCTGAATAAATTTCGAATTCATCCATAATACGTTGTGCGCCCGGCAGGCCTACCCCCAATCCCTTACCGGTAGAATAACCTTCTTTCAGCGCCATTTCTATGTTTTCAATACCAGGTCCGTTATCAGAAATTTCAATGACAATTCCCCCGGGATTTCTACCGCGTTCTCTTTTAATTTGCACTTTACCGCTGCCGGCATACTCAATAACATTACGACAAATTTCCGAAAGTGCGGTTGCTATCAGAGTTTGATCTTTTCCCTCAAAACCAATGCGGCCGGCCAAACTTCGGCCAAAATCCCTAATTTCTATCAAATCTTTACTTGAATTAATAGAAAAAGTCTTTGCAGACGTTTTCCCATTATTCGATTTAGCCCGTTTATTCTCTTTCATCTTTTATAAGTCTAATAGAAGCTAAGGAATTGAGGTTATTGCCATTGTAAAGAAGGCCAAACGTTGGTATTGTTACGAATTATTTGAATCAGATTTAGCATATCCTGACACTATTGAGAATTACTGCCGATCAGATTTGTAATATTCATCCAATAGTGCCAACCCTTCTTCCAGATCCAGTGCCGTTTCTATATGTCCCAGGCTTAATCCCAGCTGAACCATAGAAAGAGCAACATCCGGCTGAATGCCAACCACAACAGTAGGTGCTCCACGTAGCTTAATCATGTGAGCTATATCTCTGAGAATTCGAGTAGCAAAAGAATCCATAACGTCTAATACGCCAACATCAATTATAACACCCTTTGCCCTAACCTCTGATACTTTAGCAACAAGATCATCACGAAGTTGTAAAAGCTCTTCGTCACTTAGCGATGATTGCACGGATGCAATCAAGTAATTACCCTGCTTGAGGATAGGTACGCGCATCAGTCAAACCCGAAACTTTTAATTATAGTTATGTTGCTGGTCTTGTTGTTGGGGCGGATCAACCTGCTGAGTACGAAATCCAAGTTTACGCTCAGCTTCTTCGATACCTCCCTGTAAGTCACCAACGGTTATTATTTTAGTCAGATCTACCCCTATAGTTACCAGTGTCTGCGCAATTTCTGTAGATAAACCAGTTAAAATGACACTCGCACCCAACAACCTTGTTGCATCAACAGTTTCAACAAGATGATTGGCAATTTTTTCATCCATCGTGGGGACACCAGTAATATCAATAACTACAACTTTAGCTCGGTTACGACGAATAGCCTGCAGTAATTGTTCAGTAAGCTGTTGTGCCCTTTTGGGATCTATAATGCCTATTATTGGCAGAATAAGCAGTCGCTCTCGTACCTGAAGTACCGGCGTAGAAAGTTCTCGGATTGCTTCCTGCTGTTCACGGATAACCCGTTCGCGCTCTTGAACAAATCCGACGGCTACTGTATTTGCAATACGGTTTGCAGCCGGTTCATAGGCATCCAGAATACGGTTTAACTTGCTGAAATCATCCCTGTATTTAGCAAACAGAGAACGAGCTAAAACATCACGAAGCAAGAGAACAATGCCTACTACTTCATGAGTTTCAACTCCGCGTGGAATAATGCGTTCTGACAAATTACGGGCATAAGACTGTAACGCTTCATATGTACCTGTTTCCAGAGCCTCAACATAGTTATCATAAACTGATGTTGCCTCTGCCAGGATCTCTTCTTTACTCATCGCTGTCAGCAACTCAGCCTCCTGAATCCGTTGCGCCCACTCTTCACGTAACTCGCTGCGTTTCTGTCTGAGATGAGCTACCAGTTCTTTTAGCAGTTCTGCAGTGCTTTCGTCAGGTGGTTGGCCGGGAATATGCGGATACTGGCTCCCGTTACCTCTGCTTTTATCCGACTTCCCACTTTTCTTTTTATTATCCTTTTTCTTCGACATGAGATTATATCCCTTGTTTTTTTGTAATTAGTCGAAAATGATCAAGGATATTATAGGAATCAGAATTTTCAAACGAAGTAACCATATTTTGTAAATAGAAGTAATAACGCTTATTACAAATTTAGTTTAATAAAAATGGCGTACCGTCCTCATTATTCATTACAATCAGCAGATTAGTAGCGAAATTCTATTAGTAGCTGGATCGTTAAAACACAAAATTGGAAATTCTAATTATTGATTGCCTTGAGTCAATTGTGTATTGTTTTACAAAAAATCCAATCAAAAGAAATTGACATGGCTGAACTTGAAGATGCTGATTACGAAGCCTATGAACAGGATATCGAACTGTTAGTCGATACCCTTCGAAAATGTTTTAATTCCGAAAAAGCACGATATAATGTGGTGGGACATCAAAATACACTTTATATAGAAATTGAAGGGTTGGAAGAACTAACTCCCGAAGAAATTTCTGAAGTTGCCGAGCCTGTTCTGGACGAACTCGATATGGATTTTGATGAAATTTCTCTTCTCCCCTTAAAAAAGAGCTGATTAAAATTCCCTGCAAAAGGATATTATTCCTGTTTAAAATCAACTATTTTTAAACATTAAAAAGGCAACGTCATTATTTTTAAAAACAGAGATTATTCTATGGCTCGAGCAACAAAAAGCTATAAGCTACAGTGTGTGGCTAACAGACACACTAATTCTGAAAAAGAGACAACTACATTTTGTACTAAATGTGATAGTGTACTGCGTGTTTACTATGATCATCCCTCAGAAGAACTACAGTATCCGCTGGAAAATCTGTTGCCGGATCCCCTGCGAACGCACCAACCACCCCTGAAGAGACTTAATCATTTATCAGAAAAATATGAATCTGATCTTTATGCCAAGCTTGAATTTGAGCATCCCACGGGATGTTTTAAAGATCGCGGTAGCTATATAGAAGTTCAGAAAGCCATAGAGCTTGATGCCGATGCAATTTGCGTAGCTTCAACTGGAAATATGGCAGCTTCAGTAGCAGCCTATGCCTGCTATTTCGATATACCATGCTACATTTTTGTCCCTGAAAAAACGACGGATGCCAAAATTGCCCAAGCTACTATTTTTGATGCCAATATTATCCGATTAAAGGGAGATTTTAGTACATGTCAAAATGTTTGTATTGAATTTGCGAAATCCGGCAACTACTATCTGGCCGGTGACTACGTGTTTCGTGAAGAGGGACAGAAATCGCTTGCTTACGAACTCTATGATGAGGGACAATCCGATTTTGACTGCATTTTTATTCCTGTGGGATGCGGAACAAATTTTGGCGCCATTAGCAAAGGTTTTGCAGAATTAAAAGAGGCCGGGAAAATTTCCCGCATACCACAGATGATAGCTATTCAGCCTGAACAGAGCTCACCGGCGGTTGAAAGCATCTTCAAAAAGAAGAAGATTATCAAGAAACAGGTAAATACGATGGCTCAATCGGTTGCCGTCTCTGATCCTGTGGATTTTCCCAAAGTGATGCTTGGCATTGAAGAGTCTGACGGTGCGGCCTATACCGTTACCGAAGATGAAATTCTGGAATCCCTTAAAGAAATGGTGGTTGAAGAAGGGCATTTTACCGAGTCGGCATCAGCTCTTCCACTGGCCGCTTTCAAAAATAATCTCGATACCTTTCAGGATAAAAAATGCCTGTTTCTACTCACAGGATCGGGATTAAAGGACACCAATGTTGTGGCCAAGCATTCTCTATCTTCACCGGTGCTCTCTCCTGATATCAAAAAAGTCCATAAATATATCAAATCGGGTTTTATCGGAATGCAAAAAGACTCGTGGGGCAAGTCACGGGACACTTTTATGGCCAATCTCGAAATGGATGAAGATCACCAGCGGCTCTATAACGATTATGTAGCCAAGATCAAGAAGAAAGGAAAGACGTTGAGCAATAATGAAATTGAGGTACTGCAGTCACTCATTTTTAACGAGGATTTAGGGCTCGAATATCCAGCTGAAGTGCTCGACTACAAGGTGACTATGCGCAAAAATGAGCTTATTCATGCAGCAGTAAAGCTGAGTATTGAAGGTGAGGAAGTAACTTCTGAATCAAAAGGCGTGGGACCCATTGATGCTATACTGGGTGCAATGAAAGCGCAAACCGACAGCATCTTTCCTCTTGAAATAAGCAATCACGAGGTAGACATCCTGAGCCCAGACACCGATTCACTTGTAGTAGTGACTCTCACCTTAGCTAACAACGACCAGGAATGGGTTTCAAAGGGTGCCTCCCCGGATACACTGGAAGCCGTTATCCAGGCCTTTACAAAAGGACTGGCAATTGCAATGAAATCTTCTGTGACATGAAGAAGTGAATGAGACAGTTTTTTAAGCCCAACGCCACAGTATCATATTAAATTAATTAGTTACAGCAAACAAAGGTACATCGAATCTATAAGCTGTCCCTGATAGCTGAGGTTAACCAGTTTTCTATCTCGCATCGTAGGGCGAAGAGAGCTTCGTCTACTTTGGGATTTCTTGTGTAGGGGTAAATGATATATCACAGAGTTACACAAAGAACACACAAAGTGGCACAGAGGGGTTTTTATTCTTTGTGATTCTTGTATCAACTCTGTGGTTTACCGTGTAAAAGACTTGTTGTTATTAAAATCTCTTTTAAAAAATCAGTTATAGCTATTTAATAACCATTGCTTTTATTCCTGATAAAACCCCCCCGTGAGACTCCCTGGTATATTTTCTTAGTATCATTCAGCGGATAAGCCCAGTAAAACCAGGTAATGGCTATTTTGACTACCTTTCACGGTTGTTCTCCAACTTTGAATCGTATCTTAAAAAAGATTTTTACGATCGCAACGCAGAGCATTGCGACCAGATAAAGGTTTTGATTAGCTTTTCTCTTTTCTATCTCGTTACGATGCTCCGCGTCGTAAGGGAAGACCAGTAATAGAGTAAAATCAGCTATAACAGTCTAACAACCATTCTTTTAACGTCTGAAAATCATTTGACATCGGTACACTTTGCTTTTCTTTATCAAAGCACGCCCGGAGCCGTTCCGGCATCGGTATCTTTTCATCAATTACAGGCTCAATAACATCTCGGAACTTGGCAGGATGTGCCGTTGAAAGAATGATTTTGGGCACAGACCTATCTTCTCCAAAATATCCAGAGGCCGATCTGCCATACTGCTGAGCCGCAAGAAAGCCGATTGCCGTATGAGGATCCATCAGATAATCATATTCTTTATAAACCTGCTTAATGGCCTCTCTGGTTTCTTCATCCGAAAATGATCTGCTCCAGATTTGTTGTCGGATTGTTTTATGGTCGCGATCATATAAATGCAAAATGCGCGCAAAATTACTTGGATTGCCCACATCCATCGCATTAGAAATGGTTCTTTTAGAAGATCGGGGAGCAAATTCGCCGGTTTCCAGATATTTTGGAACTACATCGTTTCTGTTGGTAGCGGCAATAAATCCAGCAGCAGGCATACCCAATTTTTGAGCCATAAGTCCTGCCGTTAAATTGCCGAAATTTCCACTCGGTACACTAAAAACGGGATCCGATTCGACATCACTCTGTGCTATCGCATACACATAATAGAACATCTGTGGAATAAGACGGGCAATGTTAATCGAATTGGCAGAGCTTAAAAGCAGCTGTTTATTCAACCCCGAATCAGAAAATGCCTGCTTTACCATGCTTTGGCAATCGTCAAATGTTCCTTCAACCTCTAAAGCAGTTACATTTTTTCCGGCTGTCGTAAGCTGCTGCTCCTGAATACGACTTACTTTTCCACTGGGATAAAGCAGACAAACCTGTATACCTTCTACCTCTAAAAAACCTTGTGCTACAGCACTGCCGGTATCGCCCGAAGTAGCTGCCAATATTACCAGATCCTGATCGCTCTCTTCTCTTAAAGCTGAGAATGTACGGGACATAAATCGGGCTCCAAAATCCTTGAACGCCAGCGTAGGTCCGTGAAAAAGCTCAAGAACATGTACATCATCATTAATCTGAATGAGTGGTGCATCAAAGTTAAGAGCATTATGGATAATATCTTTAAGCTGATCATCCTCAAGACTGTCAACAAAAAGCCGAGATAATTCAAATCCGATATCCTGCAAGCTCTGTTCATTAATCTGATGCCAGAATTCATCAGTCAACCGTGGCCAGTATTCTGGTAAGTATAATCCGCCGTCGGGCGCCAGTCCTTGCAAAGCTGCCTCGGCAAAGGTAGCCGTATCTGCTTTTTTAGCGGTGCTGATATATCGCATCGCTACTGTTCCTCCAAAATCTTTGGACCTTTCTTATTTATGGCTGATATATAAACATCATTATCCAAACCAACACGGCTGCAAGCTTTTTGCATGGCGTCGCCAACTGCCGAGGCGGTATCTTCATCACGGGAAAGTGCAAATATCGAAGGGCCCGAACCCGATATACCGCTTCCCAAAGCGCCGCTATCCAACGCCGCCTGCTTTATCTCATCGAAACCGGGAATTAAAACGGAACGAATTGGTTCGATAATAACATCATTGAGCGACCGGGAAATCAGTCCATAATCTCCCTTCAAAAATCCAGCTACTAATCCTCCCACGTTTCCCCATTGTGTTACCGCTTTTTGGAGCGGGACATCCCTCCGTAAAATTCTACGGGTATCTTCGGTCTTTATCTCAATATGAGGATGAACAACGGTAGCAAATAATGGCTTCGGGCAATCCAATTCGAAAACATCAGGAGGATCTTCACTACGGATAAAGACCAATCCTCCATACAGTGATGGAGCTGCATTATCCAAGTGTGGCGTTCCACAAGCTACTCGTTCTCCTTCAGCGGCAAAGCTGAGCAATTCTTTTTTGGTACAGGGAGAGCCCAATAGCCGGTTAACAGCTACCACCGCTCCTACAGAACTTGCCGCACTTGAACCAAGTCCGCTGCCAAGAGGCATCTTTTTGTGGATTTCAACTTCGATGCCCACATTGCTCTCCAAATGTTCTATTAGCTTTTGAGCAGCCACACCTGCTGTATTTTTATCGGTCGATGTTGGCAACATGCCATCTTCTCCGGTAATATTAGTAATTCTTATGCCGGCGGTCTCTGCTCGCCGTACGATAATTTCATCGCCGGGATAATCGAGAGCAAAACCCATCACATCAAAACCACAACTGACGTTGGCAACCGTAGCCGGAGCAAATACTTTTACCATTTGTAATTGGGAGTGATGAGCCATTTTACCACTCCTCCCTGAATGAAGGTGCATTACTGATACGAAGTATATCGGCAATAATACCGCTGGCCGTAACATCGGCTCCCGCACCGGGTCCTTTAACCACGATCGGACTATCCTGGTAATGTTGAGTTTTAAAAGCCACGATATTATCGCTTCCATCCAGATTATAAAATGGATGATCCGGACCAACCTGCTCTAACTGCACCGTTGCCTTTTCATTTTCATATCGAGCGATATAACAGAGCTTATTATTATTGGATACAGCCCCCTCATAAAGCTCAGTAAATTCTTCATCATGTTCTTCAAGGATGTCAAAAAAATCCTCAACGGTATCTACGTCACGTGCCTCTGTAGGCACCAGATTTTGTATATCGATGTTATCGAATTCAAGCTTGAGCCCTGCTTCACGAGTCAAGATTAACAGTTTTCGTCCGACATCCTGCCCGTTTAAATCTTCTCTGGGATCAGGCTCTGTAAATCCTTTTTCGCGAGCGGTCCGTACTACTTCACTAAAATGAGTACTGCCATCGAAGGTATTAAAAATATAGCTTAACGTACCCGAAAGTACCCCCTCGATACGTATAACTTCGTCCCCCGTTAACACCTGTTCTTTTAACGTAGCAACTACCGGCAGCCCGGCCCCAACATTTGTCTCATACAGGTATGCTACATTATGTCTAAACGCCAATCGTTGTAGTTCCTCATACTTTGCCAGCGAACTTGAATTTGCTTTTTTATTCGCCGTAACTATCGAAATATTGGATTGTAAAATATCCGCATACGATTCGGCAATCTCGTCACTCGCCGTGCAGTCAATAAAAATGCTGTTCGAAAGATTCAGGTCAGACATCTTTGCAATAAAATTGTCGATGTCAGCCTTCTCTCCTTCCGACATCATACGTTCTTTCCAGTCCTTTAATGCTATACCATCTTCATCAATCAGGAATTTCTTACTATTCGATACTCCTGTCAGCTTAAGCTCCAGGTGATAATCATCAAGTAACTTCCGTGCCTGTTTTTGAATCAGATCCAGCAGTTTTCCACCAATTAACCCAACTCCTACCAAGAACAGATTAACGGTTTTCACATCGGCCAAGAAAAAAGCATCATGAAGCGTATTCAAGGTTTTCGTTTCGTTTTTACGATCCACAACAATTGAAATATTCCGCTCCGATGACCCTTGGGCAATAGCCACTATATTAATTCCATTAGCGCCCAATGCCTGAAAAACACGTCCTGAAATACCTGGTTTTCTACGCATATTGTCACCCACTACAGCAACAACTGACAGATCCTCTTCTACTTTAACTTCGTCAATAATATTATCTCGAAGCTCATATTTGAACTTCTCCCTGATCGCATCGCGGGCCGCGGCGGCCTGCCCGGGCAAAACAGCTACACTTATCGTGTGCTCGGAAGAAGCCTGGGTAATCAAGATTATATTAATTCCGGCATCAGCCAACGCTCCGAATAAGCGCGACGAGATACCCGTTACTCCAATCATGCCACTTCCTCGGACCGTTAACAGTGTGATGTTATCGATTGAAGAAATTCCTTTTATAACCGATTCTCCAGGCAGAGATTGCTCACTAATTCGGGTTCCCTCCTCTTTAGGCTTAAAGGTATTTTTAATAAGGATTGGAATTTTCTCCTTCATCGCAGGCTGTAATGTAGGCGGATATACAACTTTGGCCCCAAAGTGAGAAAGCTCCATGGCCTCTTCATAAGAAAGATGGGGAATCACAAAATAACGTTTCACCTTCCTGGGGTCAGCGGTCATTATACCCTCGATATCGGTCCACAACTCAACAGTTTCTGCATCAAGAGCAGCACTAATCAATGAGGCAGTGTAATCTGAACCACCGCGTCCCAAAGTTGTGGTCTCTCCATTTTTCGTCGAGGCTATAAATCCCGTTACTATTTGTATATGTTGTGGATCCACTTCTGCAAAATGGGTGCGGATCGCATCGTAGGTTTCATCTAACAACACGCGGGCCGAGCCGAATTGTTGATCTGTTTTTATAATTTTTCGTGCGTCCAGGTATTCGGCCGAAACACCTATATCGTTTAGAAATGCGCTGATAATAAAAGCCGAAAATCGTTCTCCGAATCCCATCACAAAGTCGCGGGTGCGGCCGGTCAGCTCACGAGTAAGTGACACCCCGTGTAACACATCATCAAGCTCATTATACATCATTTTAAACTGGGCCAGCGCATGACTTTGATTTTGAACACTGACCAATTCTTTGATCACTTTATTGTGGCGTTTTTCCAGATCGGCAAGGAGCTGTCGATATTGCTCCTCTCCCTGAGAAGCCATAATGATTGCCTCTTCCAGGGTATCCGTTACCCCTTTAAAAGCGGAAACCACCACGGCTATATGATGGTCCTGCTTTTTTTCTGCAATGATGTGCGAGACTTGCTTAATAGCATCGGTGGTTCCCACAGAGGAACCACCGAATTTTAATATGCGCATTGGAATATTTTTAGAAAATTAATCAAAATCGGCTCGAGCCATCCCTTAATTTCATAATTAACGAAGTGCATCTTCAAGTTCAAGGGAAGCATCACTGTCGGCATCACGATATTTCACAATTAGCGGACAAGCTACATTAAGTCCCTGCTCCTGTGCCCAATCACCGCTCATCGGTCGCGTACCCGGCACTACAACTGCTCGTTCGGGGATATCAGCACCTTTACCCAACACTTCTTCATTCACGCAGTCATACACGGGAATGGATTTTGACAAGGTTACTCCGGGTGCAATCACAGCTCCTTTTTTAACCAAGATTCCCTCGACTATAACTGATCCCGCACCGATGAAGCAATCATCTTCAATAACAACGGGAGAAAGTCCCACAGGTTCCAGTACACCACCCAGCTGTACCCCCGCCGAAAGATGGACATTTTTGCCAACCTGGGCGCATGATCCGACCAGTGCATGACTGTCGATCATCGATCCTTCATCCACATAACCACCCACATTTACATAGGCCGGAGGCATGATAATTACATTAGGAGCCACATATGCACCGCGCCGTACTGATGACCCACCGGGGACAAGCCGCACATTTTCTTCGGCAGAGAAACGTCGGGGCGGCAAGTTGTGCTTGTCAACAAATCCGTCGTATATGCCGGAATATTCGGTATTTTCACCTGCACTGAATGAGGCTAATATTGCTTCTTTGACTTCACGGTTCGCTTCCCAGCGGTCACCTTTCGGTTCGGCCGCGCGTATTTCTCCTTTTTCCAGTTTGTCTAATATCTCTTCCCAGTTATTGTCACTCATCTTTAAAATAATTTTATTTGTTTAACGTCTTTTTCGATTAGATAAAACATTCTGAGCACAGGTTTGGTTGTTTCTAACCCACACCTACTCCCTCCCGAGGAGGGGAAATAAATGCCTTGATTAAGTTTTGGATTCCAAAAGATTTAAATTTCGAACATCATTTTATCTCTTTGTTTTACAACCTCTTAGACCTCACCTACTGCAAGAGGAAGAGAAGTTTAATTGTAACACGATTTTTTATTAACCACAGAGGAATCGCAGTTAATCGCAAACTTACACAGAGTATTCCTTTGTGGTACTCTGTGCCTTCTCCGTGGTTCTCTGTGTAACAAAAAACATTTATTTAGTAATCAGCCCCCTAACTATTTTCTTCATACCAGCTTTGAATCATATTATCCGCATTTTTCAGCAGGCTAATATCTTCCAGATCCTCTTCTGTCAAAGGCGGATGGAGCGTCGAATTTTCTATAACTCCCTTATCTTTCAATAATACTTTCACCGGTACAGGGTTAGGACCCGCAAATAAGGCATCCGTGCACTCCTGCCACAACGGCAGCAACTCGGGACCGCGCCCATCCAGGCACCACTCTACGTATTGATGAGTTGCCTTCGGCCACACGTTTGATGCCACCGACACCAATCCATCAGAACCAGCCATAGCAAAAAACGGAAGCAAGCCATCATCACCGCTGTAAAAAGCAATACCTTTTGCAGTTTTGCGGTAGTGCTGATAATCATCAATACTGCCGCTGGCCTCTTTTACCGCTCTAAAATTCGGATGATCCCCTAGTTCTTTAAGCACCAGTGGACTCATTTTAGTGCCTGTCCGCGACGGCACATTATATAACATACACGGTTTATCAGCGGCATCCAGCAATGATTTAAACCACTCAACCTGTCCTTTGGGACCGGGTTTGGCATAGAGCGGAGTCACCAACAAAAACGAATCAACATCAAACTGGTGACAATACTCAATCCACTCGATCTGGCTGCGGAGATTAAATCCCCCAACACCGACCATGATGGGTACATCAATATTCAGGTTAGAGGCCGTCTTCACGACCTGCTTTTTATCCTCGAGTGAAAGTGCCAATCCTTCGCCGGTACTGCCCAAAACAAGCACGCCGTTTCCGGCATCATTCTGTCGATGAATTAGTGAAGCCAGATCATCCAAATGCAGATCCCCGTTTTCTTTCATCGGAGTTACCAGTGCAGTATAAAGTTGCGTATCTGTTAAACTCATAATTGTGTTTTCATTGCATTATCAAAGATAGTTGAAAGGTCGTGAAATCCCGGATCAATATCTCCTTTAGCGAGCTGTTCGGCCGCCCAGACAGCGCCCTCGGCAAAAATTTTACGGTCGTGTGCCTGGTGTTTCAGCATGATCGATTCTGTATCAGTCTTTACTTCCAGCTGATGAATTCCTTTAATATCGCCTTTCCGCTCAGAAGTAATCTCGGCCTCTTTGCCCAGCCATTGCTCCCACGAGAGGGCTGTACCGCTGGGAGCATCCTGCTTTTGGGTATGATGAATCTCGTGAATATGAAAAGAGGGATCTGTCAACACCGACGAACTCTGCCCAATCACCGACAGGCAGCGTCGCACGATATTCATCCCAAGGCTAAAGTTCGAAGCTTTCAGCCATTTGATATTTCTTTTTTGAAGCTGCTCATTCAGATTCTCAGGCCATTCATATCCTGTCGTTCCCCATGCAGCAGGAATACCGGCATTCATTAATGGGTCCATTATATCATCCACAGCCGGACCCGGTACGAACAAAATAGCGGCATCAGCTTCTCTTAATTTATCTGCTGTGGGTTTATTTGTAGAGTTAAAAGGTCCCACAACCTGATCATTCTCTAAGATTTCAACGACTTTTCCACCGGTTTTACCAGTGCCTATAACGGCAAACTTCATATATCCTATTTTAATATTTAGCCCAAAATGTTTATCAAAACATTAAACGGTCATTAGAATCAAAAGAAAATGCAATCTCATGCAGCCGCTCAATGTATAATCAAGTATAACCTTTTGTGATTCTATTTTCACACATTTGCACATATACGCAAATATAATGTAGATTCAGGCTCAATCATTTCTAATAAATACAAAATATGTTCAATATCATTGCAGCTCCGGTTTTCACGAACGATGCGGTTGTGCTGGGCATTTTGCTCCTCATCCTGGCAGCTATCTTCATCACTTCCAGCAGCGACAATCCCAAATGGCAGAAATTCTATACTTTTGTCCCCTCCCTGCTGTTGTGTTACTTCATTCCATCTATTTTCAATTCTCTGGGATTGATATCCGGTGAAGAGTCGAATCTCTATTTTGTGGCATCACGATACCTACTGCCCGCCAGCCTTGTGCTGCTAACACTCAGTATAGATTTCAAGGGCATTATTGGTCTTGGTCCCAAAGCTATAATCATGTTTCTGGCGGGGACAGTCGGCATTGTCATTGGCGGTCCGCTGGCCCTGATTACGGTAAGCTATTTTGCACCGGAGATCACTGCCGGCGCCGGACCTGATGAGCTCTGGCGCGGGCTCTCAACTATTGCCGGCAGCTGGATTGGCGGCGGAGCAAATCAGACAGCGATGTTTGAAGTCTTTGACCCCAGTACAGAGCTCTTTTCTGCCATGGTTACCGTTGATATTATTGTGGCCAATATCTGGCTGGCTTTTCTGCTGTATGGCGCTGGTATTTCGGACAAGATCGATACCTGGTTTAAAGCCGATGCCTCTCCCATCACCGAACTGCGGAAAAAGATTGAAAATTATAAAGCAAGTATTGCCAAAATTCCCACACTTACCGATATCACAACGATTGTGGCAATCGGGTTCGTCATTACCGCTATCGGCCATCTCGGCGGAGATGCAATCGCTCCCTGGATCAGCGAAAACGCACCTAATCTGAGCAGACTAAGCCTGGATTCTGAATTTTTCTGGATTATTGTCATTGCCACAACCGGCGGACTGGCACTCTCATTCACCCGAGCACGAAAACTCGAAGGTGCCGGTGCTTCAAAAATAGGGAGTCTCTTTCTGTATGTTCTTGTTGCCACTATTGGTATGCAGATGAATGTAATGGCTATTTTTGAAAATCCGGGCTTCTTTTTAATTGGTCTGCTCTGGATTTTAATTCACGTGACGATTCTCTTTATTGTCGCCAAAACCATCAACGCTCCGTTCTTCTTTATTGCCGTAGGCAGCCAAGCTAATGTAGGTGGTGCGGCTTCGGCTCCGATTGTCGCCTCGGCATTTCACTCTGCCCTGGCCCCTGTTGGCGTGCTGTTGGCTGTTTTGGGTTATGCTGTCGGAACGTACGCTGCCTGGCTCTGCGGTGTAATGATGCAGTATGTAAGTTAAGGCAGACGTGAGACGGCAAACGGCAGACGTGAAATGTGCTTTTATACTTTTCTTTTTTATGGAAGTTAGTTTTGCAAATACCTTATTTATGATTTTATCAAGCATATCCAAATCTGATTCTGATAGAAAATTGAGTTTTGTTGATATTATAATTTGTGTGTCTAGATCTACGAGTGAAGAACGGGCAATTTCATAGAACCTTTTTCTTTCTTTTCGGGATGAGCGTGCTGCTCCTTCTGAAATATTTGATGATACAGAAACAGAAGCACGCCTCATTTGTGATATTAATCCAAACTTTTCTTCCGAAGGATAGTGTTCAGTTAACTCGTAAAAGTAACCAGTTCAATACTGTCCTTCCAGACTTCTAATTTTTTGTGGCTTAAATTTAACATGAGGGACTGGGGTTTAATGAAAGTATTTATAGTATGATCCTTCTATCGATTAATCCTTACATTCTATTTTATCTACTCCTACCTTTCTTTCGTTTGCCATCTGCCATATTCATGCTGATTTAGGAGCTCATACTCCGTATATTAGGTGAATAATCACAATTCAAGTTTTTCCCCTGCTTCTACATGCGCATTCTCAAATTTATCGGTGCATTTCTCGGCACGCTAGTAGTCGTATTTTTCCTCGTTTTCGGATTCAATCTTGATGCCTTAACTACTCTTTTCAAAAACAGTGAAGACCTGCAAGAGGGGCAAGAATGGGTTTCAAAGGCTACTTCATTAAAAGGACTAACACAATATATTAGTCAGAATCCCGAGCATGCGACAGTTGTCTCGCGCTCCGTCACCAATCCCGATACAACAATAGCGTACGGTGAAAATAAGCAGCGCACTCTGGGAACACTTTCAAATTTCTTCCTGATTACCACTTACGTCCGGCTTGTAGAGGATGATAAAATCGATCCGGATGAGCTCATTTCAATTAATGAGATTGACCGCTATCAGCTGCCGTATATCGATGCCTCCAATCACGAGAATGCCAAAAATGCTCTTGAGTTAACAGACAATCAGGTACAGCTTCAAGATTTAATGCAGTCAGCTATCATTTACAATGATTTGGCTGCTTCCGATTTCCTTTTTCAGAAATTGGGTATGGATGAGATAGCCCAAACGTATGTTTTGCTGGATATTCAGCATACCGATGCTCCACTTCCCTTTGCGGGATTGTATATCACCCTGCATCCGGATCTCAATGAACAAGATTTTGCGACTCATCTCGAAGAGCTACGAAACCTATCCAAAGAAGAATTTAGAAAACAAGTACTATCAAACTTTGATCGTTTTTTGAATGATGATGAATTTCATGATGAAGTCAATACGCTATTTGAGGAAACGAACGGACTCGGAATAGGTTTTACCGAGCGGCGGGATATTTTGAGCCTGTTTCCAAAATCCACCGCAGCCGAACTCTCACAGCTGATGGTAAAGCTGGAACGAAATAACCTTATATCGCAGGAAGTTTCGAAAGGCGTCAAAGATATTATGGACTGGCCGTATGACGAGCAGGGATTGAATAACGACTTTAAATATTATGGCGCTATCTATGACAATCGGCTTGGTCTTCTTAACGGATTAGATTACGGTGCTTCTGTTTATTCAGAAGAACCATTCGCACAAGCTGTCTTTTTTGATTCGCTGCAAGTCGCCTTTTGGTTCCACATGAGCAGTACGCTGATGCATCAGGATTACCAGCAGCGCCTGATGTGGGATCCCGCATTGCGCACAGCAACGCTTCAGGAAATCAACAAATAATTGTACTTTATCTACTGTAAATATTCACTAAACAAAGTTTACTATGGCTAACTCTGGTAAAGCTGAAACGGTACGCGGAGGCATCACGTTGGGAACAGCTTTGGCTGTTACGATTTCGTGGACGACAAATAATTCTATTCTGTGGGCCATTATTCATGGACTGCTAAGCTGGCTTTATGTGATCTATTACGCCCTGGTTTATTAAAGAGACCGCTATCGTGTCATGCTGAACTCGTTTCAGCATCTATTGCGATGGTTGTTTTAATGCTACTGACCTGAAATTTGCAAAAGACCCTGAAATAAATTCAGGGTGACACGAGTTTTGCAAGAGCTTTTTTTAAGATTTATGTCCGTGATTACCACATTTTTCATAGATATCAGAAAACATGCAATAACCGGATGCTATTTTGTAGTCATTGATATACACTTTAAATCCACTTTATAAATGAATCGCTACAAGTTTTTCTATCTATTTTGGCTGCTGCCCCTTGCTTTCCTCTTTTTGATCACACATCAGGGGGCTGTCTATTATGGAATAAATAATACCTATGAAAATGGCAACAGCTATACCGCCGAGGTTGTTGAGTTTGAGCTTAAGCAAATTGCTGCTCAAACAAACGGATATATTGTTCTTCGATTTGAAACCGAAGATGGAGAAGAAATACAACGTCAGCTATCACTACCTGTTGAAATGGCCGCAGAACTGCAGGATATTCGCGTAGTGCCCATTCGCTATCAGCCGGATAACTGGCAGGAGATCGTAATGATGCCGACGTTTGAAACACATAAAAGTCTCATCTGGAGCAACATGCTAATGAGTGGCGTAGCATTGTTGATCACTTTTTTCATTGGCCTTGCGGCTCATCGTTTTGCCAATAAAAAATTAAGTGAAAAGGAAGAAGAATTTGTCATCGAAAGGATAGATTAATTACATGACAACCTCTGATTCTGATCAAGGTACACTTTTCCTCATCCCCAATACACTCGGCAAGACACCTGAGAACAACACGATTCCAGAATTTGTGTTAAATATTATCCGACATCTCGATGTCTTTGTCGTCGAAAATGTTAAAACCGCCGCACGCTACCTTCGCTGGGTTGGCGATACCGTCCCGGAATATGAGATCGATTTTTTACTTCTTAATAAAGAGACACCGGTCCGGGAAATGGTTTCTTTCCTGGATCCTTTAAAAAAAGGAAATGATGTAGGCCTGCTTTCTGAGGCCGGATGTCCAGCAGTGGCCGATCCGGGATCGGAATTTGTTAAACTCGCTCATGACCGGGGCATCGAAGTGCACCCACTGGTAGGTCCGTCCTCTATTTTGCTTGCTCTGATGGCATCAGGTTTTAACGGACAGCAGTTTGCCTTTCATGGGTACCTGCCTATTGATGAAAACAAACGAAAAAGTGTGATCCAAGAGCTAGACAGAGAATCAAAATCCACCGGTGGCACGCAGATTTTCATGGAGGCGCCTCACCGCAATGATGAGGTAAAAAAAGATGTAATAAGGTACTGTAACCCGCAGACGCGCTTTTGTACGGCTACTAACTTGACGCTACCTGACGAGCAGATTATTTCTAAGAAAGTTTCTGAGTGGCGGAAGGATCAGGGACCGTCTATCCATAAAGAACCGACGATTTTTCTGCTGTATGCTTCCTGATGGCAATAGCGTTTAAAATTAACTTTTCCGTATCTCGGGGGAAAATGCCATCTAATTAAAATATAAATAAGTGGAGCGGGTCTCCCTTGGAACCTATCTTAAATCAAGCCTTTTACGTTACGCACCAGAGGTACGTAACGAGCTATAACTATTTTGCGGACCTGGCAAAGCCGGTGGGTCTGGATCACGCCAATAATCAACTTTAGATTATTTATACACGACCAAAACCGTGTCATGGAAAGTGAATCCCGAATGCTATAACTTTTTCAACCGTCAAGCAGCTTTTTTCTCCCAGTCAAACCGAGAGGTGTGATTTGGGTCGTAGGACTGACCGCTGTTTCACATAGCACATATCAGGGTGATTAGCTTATTCACTGTCGGGAGAAGTCGAATCCCATCTCCCAGAAGCAGGTCGCAGGCGTGTGGTGGCAATCTTCAGATCCTACACGAACCACGTCTAGGAGATCCCTCGACTCACGCTCGGGACGACACTGCTTTTTACTCAACTGGTGCAATTCTACGTTTTGTACCTAAAGCAGGTACATTGATAATTCCCAAGTACAGACTACTAAGATCGGATTAAGGCATAAGCGCTGATAACAAATTCGTGTGACGTCATTCTTTCCTACTGTACGGGACTCCGCTCCAGAGTGCGGAGTGACGATGTAGTGGTGTTGGAATAAGCTCTTCTTCAACAGGCAATAACACACATACCCAAGCAGGAGCTTGGGAATTAGTAACCAAGCATGTCTTCGTTGCTGATTTCACGGTTTTCTGTCAGGCCTTGTAATTGTGTGCTGAAGCCAATGGATGCGGGTGTGGATTTTGTGCCGGTGATTATTTCAATAAAAAAACTTATCAGTCAACGGACCATCAAAATCCGCGCATCATACCGGCTGAAGCGTTTACACAATTCTCAGCCTTGATTTTTTAGCACCTTTTGTACCAAGACAAAAGGTGCACCACAATTTTGGTACCCACCAGCTGTATAATGTATCCCCCCAATAAAAAAGCCTGCTCTTTGGCAGAACAGGCTTTAAAATAATCGCATTTAATATCAGGCTCCGGCATCCTCCAGCATATGGACGATCTCTTCGTAGTGGTGCGAACTGGCTTGATCTTTAGCTGACCACCCGCGGTCATCCACTACTCCAACATCACTGTGATTTTGAATCAGCAGCTGTACAATCTCGTCGTGACCATTACTTGATGCCCAATAAAGGGCACTGGTCCCTCGATTGTCGCGGATATTCACATTAGCGCCGTGATCAAGTAAGATTTGAACGATCTCCAAATGTCCGTGCTTGGCTGCTTTCATCAATGCCGTGCGATCATGCTCATCACTGGTATTAACATCAGCCCCATCTTGCAACTGTTTTTTTAATGCTTCAACGTCTCCACTTTCGGCTGCTTCCAGAAAGGCGTTTTCTTCCATATAAAACCTCCTAAATTTTAAATTTTAAGGTGGGTCTCTTTTACCATTTTAACTGATTGAATAATGATAATCAACCGAAGAAAATTATTTGTTTTGGACTTAATTTATCTAAAAGTTAATTAGAGTTTTTTATAATAAATTACTGTCATCTTTCTGTACCTCATTTAAGGCAATAAAATACCATCAGCGGCTTTTCGTTGATATACTTAGCTGTCTCTGCTTTTTATTCTTGAGTAAATATTAGTTAATTTCGATTAAAGATTTCTTCAGCATTCAATCAAATCAAAAAGGTGATTCAACCAGGATTCAGACATAAGAAAACAAGAGCTGCTTGCTATCATTTACTGCTTATCTCCATAGTGAGCGGTTTCCTTCTGTTATTTCCCATCTTTGGACTTCAGGCACAGGACAACTCACTGCAAAGAGTAACAGTATCAGAGCGTAGTGACGGCAAGGGATATGTTACTCGTTTCCACCTGAATCAGCCCGTTGATTCTTTTGATGTATATCAGCCCAATGTTGATCTCGTTCAGATGACCCTCTACGGAAATCAACTGGATACCACGAATATTACTTTGCCCAACTCATCCATGGCTTTCGATGAGATAAGCTTTTATGATATACCTGATGGCATTGGCGTCGACGTGTATATCAAGGAAGGACAATTTTATGATGGGAAAGCTTATCATGATGCAAACAGCGATGACCTGCTGCTGGGATTTACAGAAACAGACAGAACCGAGCTGGAATATCTGACGAAGGATCTGGAACCAATCATCTGGTCAAGTCTTAGTATTACCGAAGAAGAGTTGCTGACGGAACAACAAGCCGGTACGCTAGGAGTCGGTAATTCTGATTATCAAAATGCCAGGGAAAAGTACAAGTTTGATACAATTGTCATTGATGCCGGTCACGGTGGACATGATCCCGGATCTATCGGTTACCGCAATGTTAAGGAAAAAGATATTGTACTCGATATTGCAAAAAAGTTGGGTGGATACATCAATGAATATCTACCTGATGTCAAGGTTGTCTATACTCGCGAAGATGATACGTTTTTAGAACTTGAAGAGCGGGGAAGTATAGCCAACGAAGCCGAGGGCGATCTGTTCGTATCTATCCACTGTAACTCTCATTCGTCCAGACAACCCTATGGAACGGAAATATTTTTCCTTGGATTAGAACGAAGCAATACGGCTCTGGAAGTGATGAAGCGAGAAAATCGCGTCGTAAGGGCCAATAATGAAACCGAGCAAAAAGAATTGAGCCAGGAAGAACTGCTTGTTTACGAACTGGCAAATAGTGCCTACATAGCCAACAGTGAACGCCTTGCCGGCATGATGGAATATCAGTTTGATGAACGTGCACAACGATATTCACGTGGTGTTAAACAGGGACGTTTTGTAGTACTATATCATGCATCGATGCCAGCCGTACTCGTAGAAACTGGTTTTATCAGCAATCCCAGTGAGGCCCGCTATCTTACTTCTGAACAGGGACAAGCTTATATTGCATCCGCTATTTTCAGAGCAATACGCAATTATAAAGAGGGCAGATCAAACAGAAAGCAATCCAAATCAAAATAGCTACCATTGGATCCTTTAATTATTGGCGTTGCAGGTGGAAGCGGATCAGGAAAAACAACCGTCGTGCGACATATTATCGATGCTATCGGCAAAGAAGATATTTTGCTGATTCAGCATGATTCTTATTATCGCGACCTGAAACACCTTCCGTTTGAGGAGCGCACGAAGCAAAATTTTGATCACCCCTCTTCCCTGGAAACAGAGCTAATGATTCGACATCTCAAGGCACTGACCGAAGGCTACCAGGTAGAAATTCCCATCTACGACTTTACGAAACATATTCGCAAGGGTGAAAAACGGCTCGTTGATCCAAAAAAAATAATACTCGTAGACGGAATTTTAATCTTTACAGAAAAAGAACTTCGCCAGCTTATGAATATCAAGCTTTATGTAGATACAGATGATGACATTCGCCTGCTTCGCCGCATTCAGCGCGATATCGTAGAACGAGACCGTGAGCTGGAAAATGTGCTTACTCAATACGAAAAACACGTTCGGCCCATGCACCTGGAGTTTGTTGAACCCACGAAGCGCTACGCTGATATTATTATCCCGCGGGGTGGCGAAAATGAGGTAGCACTGGATATGGTCAACGCCCTCATCCAGGACCGACTAAAGACAGCCGAAAGCAGCTCGGAATGAAATTTGCCTCTGCTTTGGTTCTTTTAACCGAACGATTCACCAAAAAGGAATCATTGGATGAATAACATTTTACACACTCTAAATCTCCTCTTGAAAAGGGACTGCATATTGCCGGATGCTTTAAATAAGTCCAAAGAACAAGGTTTAAATTAAGCTAATATTATTTATGGATTTAGAATCAAAAACTGCCATTATTACCGGAGCAAGCAGCGGAATCGGGGCCGAATTCAGCCGCTCCCTTATTAACAAAGGAGCCACAGTGTATGGACTGGCACGAAGCACAGATAAACTGCAAACCATCCGCGAAAAACTCGGCGATCAGTTTATACCGGTAACAATGGATATCACTGATCATGATGCTATAGAAAAATGGATCGGAGATACATTTTCTGAACAAAATCAGCCGGACATTCTTATTAATAATGCCGGACTCGGTCGCTTTGCGAATGTTGATGAACTATCTCTTGAAGAATGGGAGTCAATGATCCAGACCAATTTATCGGGCACGTTTTACATGACGCGTCAAATTGTTCCCCTGATGAAGCAGAATGAATCCGTCTGCCATATCATCAACATTGCATCCATTGCCGGTAAAATTGGTAATCCTCAACTTACCGGCTACAATGCTTCTAAATTTGGTGTTCGGGGATTTAGCGAAGCTCTTTTTAAGGAGGTACGCTACGATGGCATTAAAGTCACCTGTTTTTATCCCGGCTCTATCGCTACCAACTTTTTCGGACAAAATGATATGGAAACTCACTCAAACATGATGCAGCCTGATGAAGTGGCCGATGTATTGATTAACGTACTGGAAACCCCCGATAATTTTCTCATCAACGATATCACCATGCGTCCTCTGAATCCCAAAGATCCATCAGAAGAATAATGAACCTGCGCCTCTTTTTTTTATCTATTCTGCTGGTATTCATTCTGGCAAGCTGTTCTGACGACCCTCAAAAACCGGACAATCTTATCGATGAGGATACCTATACCGATCTTATGGTAGAGCTGCAGCTAATCCGATCCTACGGTGAAAATGCCGAAACCGATAGCTCGACAATAGATTCACTAACAACCGAAGTGTTTCAGAAGTATAATGTATCCGCTGAAATGTTCATGAAAAGCCATGAATACTATGAGCATTTTCCTGAACAACAAAAAGCACGAACCGAAGAGGCCATTGAACGATTAAAGATGGATCAGGTTGGAAATAGCGATACGGCCAGAGATACCACCATACCCTCCATCAGTCATTAGTTGAATTTTTCCATATATATTTTTCCTCTCGGACCATCACTTTGTTTTCGCGGACCAGGTAGCCGAGTAATCGTTTAGCCTCTGCTTTACTCCACCCGCCGCTGCGAGAGATCTCATTAAAGGTCTTGGCACCCTCATCCAACGTTGATTTAATTTGCCGTAAATCATCTTCCGTCACCGGCATTTCCGAATGTCCACTGCTCAGGCAGTTATCACAGTGACCGCACGCGGCAACATTTTCCTCACCGAAATAGCGACGGATATATATCTCCCTACAAGTCCCAGTTTCGATATATCCTATCATATATTCCAGCTTTTTCAACAGCGTATTTCGATGCTTCTCCAGCTCCTGTTTGCTCAAGTTTAACGAAGGTCTGCGTTCTTCTATCACTTGTACAAGCGGCTGCTCTCCGATAGATTCAAATTTGAGCATATGATCACGGTCCTGTAGCACCTGTAACCCTTTTATCACTCCATTGGGAGAGACATTCAGCTTGCCCTGCAAATAATCAAATTCGATATATTTCATTTTTGCAAAAGCCTCTCCGCCGTACTGACGAAAAAGCGTGTCCAGAAAAGAAGCTTTCTGCTGATTTTCCAGCTCCTCAATTTGACCGCTGACATAGTCCTGGCTCACAACAAACTGCACGCCCACCTGGGGCGTTATATGATCCACCAGCTCAATAATTCCCAGCTGATTAAGCACATCCAGCGCCGAACGAACCTTCCGTGAGGACAATCCCGATCGTTTTTTTAATGCTGCAAGTGAAATCTCTTCTTTCTCCTCCATCTCCGATCCTACCGCCAGATTCAGATGATCGCAAAGTACATCATACATATGCTGCAGCTGTTCTTTTTCGGGATAAGAGTCCTTGATACGCTGTTCTGCAATAATAGCATCGGCGGGCTTAAACAGCAGCAGCGGAAAACTTTCTTCGCCATCACGTCCCGCACGTCCTGCTTCCTGGTAATACGACTCCAGCGAATACGGCATCTCGTAATGAATTACATAGCGGCAGTCGGCTTTGTCGATTCCCATTCCAAAGGCATTTGTCGCCACCACCAGAGGTGTAGTCCCAGCAATCCATTCTTCCTGGATCTGCTTACGCACTGCGGCGTCCACCCCGGCATGATATGCTTTCGTCTTTATTCCCAGCCGGCTTTCTATTTTTTGGGATAATTCTTTGCAGTTTCGGCGGGTTCCGCCATAAATCAGTCCGGAACCCATAGGAGCCGCTTTTTTAACAGCTTGCAACAATTTTTTCTCTTTCTGTTCGGTTTGTGTCACCCACCACTTAAGATTGGGACGTTCAAATCCTTTCGAGACTATTACCGGATCCTCCAGCTCCAGGTTTTTTTGGATATCATCCCGAACTTCGGGTGTTGCCGTCGCCGTAAGTGCTATCCAGGTAACTTCTTCCGCAATATCTTCCAGCGATGGACGAATTTCGCGATAGCTCGGTCGGAAATCATGTCCCCATTCCGAAATGCAGTGTGCCTCGTCAATTGCAATAAGATCGATGTTCAGCTTGGGCATTTCCGCTTTCCAGAGATCGGTTTTCAGCCGCTCCGGCGAACAGTACAGCAGATCATACATGCCGTTGCGGGCATTGGCAAAACGCTGTTCAATCTCCCATCGGGAAATAGAACTGTTTACAAACGTAGCAGAAATCCCCCGATCATTGAGCTGCTGGACCTGGTCCTGCATGAGCGCCACAAGTGGAGAAATCACAATCGTCAGCCCATCCAAAACCGTAGCCGGCACCTGGTAGCAGAGCGACTTTCCTCCCCCCGTTGGGAAAAGCACCATCGTATTTTTTCCGTCCAAAACAGACTGAATCACCTTGTCTTGTCCCGGGCGAAAAGATGGGAACCCCCAGTATTTTTCCAGGGATTTTTGTGCTTTTTTAAAAAGATCGTTGTCCATTACAATGAGGCTTCATCTTCTTCAAAGCACGAGCGGACGCTCGCACTACTGGGTAACAGATTCGATTCCCAAGTTAATGAATCCAGACGAAATATGTAGGTCGAACAGCCTGTCCGACCAGACGAGCAAGCTGCCCGGTATACCTTAAATGTAAATTTTGAAATTCCTGTTTGAGTTTTAGTTCAAAAGTCATAGTTTAAGGATCACATGAAAACAACCGGAACACATACCACTTTTTCCAGCGACAGTCTATCTGTTGCAGTCCCATCTACGTTCCGGACTCCAGTACGGCCACGGGCCCTTCGGGCTCAACAATAACCTTCCTATCGGAGGGTACACGTCATTGTACCACTCCGTACGACCCAAATCATTTTAAGTAACCAATTTTAAATCAGCGATAACTTTTATTCAGCTGATTTTAACACTGCCGTACAATGGATATTCATATAACTGTAGCAACCACCGATCATCTTTCTTATGCCGAAGAAATTTGTGACCTGATGGAGAAAGCCGCCAAGAAGCGCGGCACCGGGATTGCCAAACGCGCTCCTGAATATATCAGGGATAAAATGAACGAAGGAAAAGCAGTCATCGCCGTTGACCAGGAAAACGATCAGCTGGCCGGATTCTGCTATATCGAAAGCTGGGGACATGAAAAATATATTGCCAATTCCGGACTCATCGTCCACCCGCACTATCGAAAACTCGGCCTGGGCCGTAAAATCAAAGAACGTATTTTTCAGCTTTCCAGAGAAAAATATCCCGATGCCAAAATATTCGGGATTACCACCAGTATGGCTGTGATGAAAATCAATTCTGATATGGGATACAAGCCGGTCACCTTTTCCGAGCTAACGCAGGATGAAGAATTCTGGAAAGGATGTCAGAGCTGTCCCAATTATGATATTCTGACCAGCGAAGACCGCAAAGACTGCCTTTGTACCGGCATGCTCTTCGATCCCGAAGAGAAAGAAAAAAGGGCTGAGAAACAGGAGAAACACAAGCAGAAGGCCAAACGCTGGGAAAAGTTTAAGCACTTCGTACGACGGCACAAAGTTAATATCGAACGCAAGACGAAATCTATTTTCAATTTAAAAAGCTAAACTGCAATGAGCTCGAAGACAATTGTACTGGCATTCAGCGGGGGACTCGATACCTCGTACTGTGTGCCATACCTAAAACAAACCTATGATGCGGAAATACATACTGTGCTGGTTAACACCGGCGGATTTTCCGGAGAAGAGTTATCCGAAACAGAAAAACATGCCTACAATCTGGGGGCTGACACTCATCAGACACTGGAACAAACAGAAGAATTCTACGAAAAGGTTGTCAAATTCCTGATCTTCGGAAATGTTCTAAAGAACGACACCTATCCCCTGTCGGTGAGTTCCGAGCGCGTCTTTCAAGCGATTGGAATCGCCGAATATGCACAAAAGGTTGATGCTGATGCTGTTGCACATGGCAGTACCGGCGCCGGCAATGACCAAGTGCGTTTTGATCTCGTTTTCAATGTTATTGCTCCTGATCTGGAAATTATAACACCTATACGTGACCAGCAGCTCTCGCGACAGGAAGAGGTTGATTTCCTGCAGCAAAACGGCTTCGATTTCGACTGGGCAGAATCGAAATATTCCATTAACAAAGGGCTCTGGGGCACGAGCGTAGGTGGAGCAGAGACGCTGACTTCAGACCAACCGCTGCCCGAAAAAGCGTGGCCGAGTCAGTTTGAAAAGCAAGATACGCAATCCATCGAATTTTCATTTGAAAACGGTGAGCCAACTGCCTTGAACGGGCAAAAACTCTCTCCAGTCAAGCTGATTCAACAGCTTGATGAACTGGCTTCGAAATATGCCATCGGTCGCGACATTCACGTGGGCGATACCATTATCGGCATTAAAGGTCGTGTAGGATTTGAAGCTGCCGCTCCGCTTATTCTGATCAACGCTCACAAGCACCTCGAAAAACATGTACTTACCAAATGGCAACTTCACTGGAAAGATCAGCTTTCCGACTGGTACGGCATGATGCTGCATGAGGGACAGTACCTGGATCCGGTGATGCGAAATATCGAAGGTTTTATGTCAGATACTCAGGAGGCTGTAAATGGTACGGTAAAAATTCAGCTACACCCATACCGCTTTGAAATCGAAGGCATCTCGTCGCCAAACGATCTGATGAATGCCCAGTTCGGCGACTATGGAGAGATGAACAAAGCATGGAGCGGCCAGGATGTGAAAGGCTTTGCCAAAATTCTATCCAATCAAATTAACATCCATAAATCGGTGAACAATCATGATTAATGCAGGAATTGTAGGTGGATCGGGTTACACGGCCGGAGAACTCATTCGTCTGCTGCTAACTCATTCGCAAACAGAAATCGACTTTGTCTTTAGTACCAGTCAGGCCGATCAACCCGTGGCCTCAGTGCACGGGGATCTTCTCGGAGATACCGATCTCAAATTCAGCTCAGAGATCAATCCTGATATCGACGTGCTTTTTCTCTGCACCGGACATGGGAACTCCACAGAAGTTTTGCAAAAGTACTCTATCTCGGAGGATACTAAAATTATTGATCTAAGTCGTGATTTCAGGTTTACGAATAGCAATTCATTTGAGGATCGTACCTTCGTCTATGGTCTGCCCGAACTTCAGAAATCTGATATTGCAGATGCCCATAACATTGCCAATCCCGGCTGCTTTGCTACGGCTATTCAGCTGGCACTGTTTCCCCTGGCAAGTCAATCCGCCCTGGATTATGACGTGCATATCCACGGCATCACCGGTTCTACGGGTGCCGGAAGCTCGCTGCGCGATACCACGCACTTCAGCTGGCGCGATAATAACATATCGATATATAAAGCGCTCGATCATCAGCATATTGGAGAAGTCACGGAAAAGATCAAGCAGCTTTCTCCATCTTTTGATTCGGAGCTTAATTTTATTCCTGTCCGCGGTAACTTTTCCAGGGGCATTTTCATATCCGCATACACCGCAAGCGAGCTTTCGCTGGAAAATGCACAGTCGCATTTTAAGGAATTTTATGCCGATGCGCCCTTTGTGCATATCAGCAAAGAACCGCTGCACCTGAAGCAGGTTGTAAACACCAACAAATGTCTGCTGCACCTTCAGAAAAAAGATGGAAAACTGCTCGTTACGAGTATTATCGACAACCTGGTGAAAGGTGCCTCCGGACAAGCACTGCAAAATATGAACCTGATGTTCGGACTCGAAGAAACGTCCGGACTTCAACTCAAAGCCACTCATTTTTAACCATGGAAATTTTTGATGTATACCCTCTTTTAGATCTCGAACCTGTTAAAGCGCAGGGAAACTATGTGTTTTGTGATGACGGTAAGAAGTACCTCGACTTTTACGGCGGGCACGCTGTGATTTCTATCGGACACTCCCATCCGCATTATGTGAATAAAATCTCCAAACAGCTAAATGACATCGGCTTTTATTCGAACTCGGTTCAAAATCCACTGCAACAAAAGCTGGCTGAAAAGTTGGGAGAATTATCGGGATACAAGAACTATCAGCTATTTTTGTGTAATTCCGGTGCCGAAGCCATCGAAAATGCACTCAAAATGGCCTCATTTCATACTGACAAATCAAAAGTTGTTTCCTTTAACAAATCGTTTCACGGACGCACAACCTCTGCCCTAAGCATTACCGATAAGGATGAATACACCGCTACGATCAACAAAGGAGGCGAAGTAATTTTTCTCGAACTCAATGACATCGAAAATCTTGAAAAGGAAGTATCGAAAGGTGATGTATGCGCTGTAGTTATCGAGGGGATTCAGGGGATTGGCGGCATTCATATTCCTGATGAAGAATTTCTCACAAAAGCCGAAGAACTGTGTCAACAGCATGATACCATACTTATCTGTGATGAAATACAGTCTGGGTTTGGGCGAACAGGCAAATTTTTCGCTCATCAATATGCGGGCATTGAGCCCGATATAATTACTATCGCCAAAGGAATGGGTAACGGATTTCCTGTTGCCGGTACGATATTGAGTCCGAAATTTGAGGCAAAACATGGGCGACTCGGTTCTACCTTCGGCGGCAATCACCTGGCTTGTGTTGCATCAACGGCGGTGCTGGAGGTGTTGGAAAACGAACAGCTTATTCGCAATGCAGCCAACAAGGGTAAAAAACTAATGGACGGGCTACCAAAACTTTCGGACGTTCAGGAGGTACGTGGCCGCGGCCTGATGATCGGTGTAGAATTTCCATATGCGATCAAAAATCTACGGCAAAAGCTAATCGAGGAGGAGCAAATTATAACCGGTGTTTCTTCGAATCCCAATGTACTGCGGCTGCTGCCCCCGCTGACAATCACCAACAACGAAGTCGAACAGTTTCTTAACGCAATGAAAAACGTATTAAAACACCACCAACCACAATGAATAATTTTACTTCTGTAACAGACGTCGAAAATCCATTAAAACTTGTGCAACAGGTTCTTGAAATAAAGAACAGCGGCACACAATCCGACTTGGGCAAAAACAGATCACTGGCTCTTATTTTCTTTAATCCCAGTTTACGCACGCGAATGAGTACACAAAAAGCGGCACAAAATATTGGTATGGATGTGATCGTCATGAATATCAGTGCTGATGCCTGGAATATTGAATTCGAAGATGGTACTGTGATGAACGGATCCACGCAAGAACATATCAAAGACGCCGTGCAGGTGATCAGCGGTTATTGCGATATACTGGGCGTGCGTACTTTTGCCAATCTTGAAAACCGGCAGGAAGATTATGAAGAGAAAGTACTCAGCAAGTTTTTGGAATATTCTTCGGTACCTGTCATCAGCCTGGAGTCGGCAACCCTGCACCCACTGCAATCGCTGACCGATCTGGCAACTATCACAGAATCCGGAATTGATAAACCGAAAGTAGTGCTGAGTTGGGCTCCGCATCCCAAGAAACTACCACAGGCCGTAGCCAATTCATTTCTGGAATGGATTGTAGAAACCGATGCCCAGATCACGCTTACTCATCCTGAAGGATATGAGCTTAGTAAACAGTTTACGGATGGAGTTACAATTTTGAATAATCAGAAAGAGGCCTTCGAAGATGCCGATTTTGTTTATACCAAAAACTGGTCCAGCTATTCAAATTACGGGCAAACGCCGGATGTAA
The DNA here is from genome assembly GCF_058386985.1 of Fodinibius sp. GM108. Taxonomy (NCBI): domain Bacteria; kingdom Pseudomonadati; phylum Balneolota; class Balneolia; order Balneolales; family Balneolaceae; genus Fodinibius; species Fodinibius sp. GM108. Next base: position 228,647 of record NZ_JBYEIR010000006.1, on the reverse strand, counting down.
AGAACAATTGGACCATAACCACAGAAAAAATGGATCTGACCAATCAGGGGAAGTTTATGCACTGCCTGCCAATCCGCAGAAATGTGGTAGCTACAGACGATGTCATTGACAACTCAATCGTTCACCAGCAGGCTCAAAACCGAGAATATGCGGCGCAGGCTGTGCTAAAGAATATTGTGGAGGCATTGTAATGGATACCTTGCAAGTTGTTAAAATTGGCGGCAATATTGTCAATGACGAGCATAAGCTTGATGAATTTTTAAGTGACTTTATCCAGCTAGACTATCCCAAAATATTGGTGCATGGCGGAGGTAGTTCTGCCACTGAATTATGTGAAAAACTGGATATCTCCATCCAAATGACCGATGGGCGACGCATTACCGATGGTCCGGCGCTGGAGGTTGCCGTGATGGTGTATGCCGGACTCATTAATAAAAAGATCATTGCCAAGCTCCAGGGCCATTCGTGTAATGCCCTGGGACTTTCGGGTGCGGATCTGAATACTATTCCTGCCGAAAAAAGAACCGGCACCAAGATTGATTATGGTTTTGTCGGTGATATCGAAGCTGACAATATAAATACGTATTTCATCAGGCGTCTGATGGATGAACAAATCGTGCCTGTTTTCCCGGCTATTACTCACGACACTAAGGGGCAATTGCTCAACACCAACGCTGATACCATTGCATCTAAACTCTCGGTAGCCTTGAGCAATGATTTCAACACTTCACTGATCTATTGCTTTGAAAAGCAAGGGGTACTTCAAAATGTTGAGGACTCTGATTCTTTGATTCCCCTGTTATCACAACAAAAATTTGCAGTATTAAAGGATGAAAAGAGTGTTCACGAAGGAATGATCCCCAAACTCGATACCGCCTTTGAGGCGTTGAGTCAAGATGTGGATCAGGTGCATATAAAACATGCCGAAAATTTATTAACGGATATCGGAACCGAGTTAGCATTATGAATAATCTAACAAAGCAGAGCATCGAATTGCTAAAAAAGCTTATTGCCACTCCCTCCTATTCAAAGGAAGAGGACGAGACGGCAAAAATTCTTCAGCAGTTTTTTAAAGATCATGACATCCCAACAAGGCAGCATAAAAATAATATTTGGGCAACGAATAAACATTTTGATGAGGACAAACCCAGCATTCTGCTGAATTCGCATCACGACACAGTAAAACCTAACTCCGGCTATAGCAAAAATCCATTTACCGCTATGGTGGAAGATGGCAAACTTTTCGGACTGGGCTCCAACGACGCCGGAGGTCCGTTGGTCTCACTTATAGCTACCTTTGTGCATTATTACGAGAAAGAAAACCTGAATTACAATCTCGTATTCGCGGCCTCCGCCGAAGAGGAAATATCCGGTGATAATGGCATTGTCGCTATTCTTGATAAGATACCAGAAGTTGATTGTGCTATCGTTGGCGAACCCACACAAATGCGAATGGCTATCGCTGAAAAAGGGCTGATGGTGCTCGAGTGTACTGCCAAAGGAGTCAGCGGACATGCCGCACGTAATGAAGGTGAAAATGCCATTTACAAAGCAGTCCAAGACGTTGAGTGGTTTCGAAACTATGAATTTCCCAAAGAGTCTGAAGCACTGGGACCAGTAAAGATGACGGTGACTGAAGTTCACGCCGGAAGCCAGCACAACGTTTTGCCAGACACCTGTGATTTTACCGTGGATGTCCGCAGTACAGACGCCTATTCCAACAAAGAAATTCTAGAGATTATTCAGGAAAGTATCGAAGCCACAATTCATCCACGATCTATTCGATTAAATCCGTCATTTATCCCGCTGGATCACCCGATTGTGAAAGCCGGTCAGGATTTGGGATTGGAGCAGTATGGTTCTCCCACGCTTTCCGACCAGGCATTTTTATCGGTCCCATCACTAAAAATTGGCCCGGGGAAATCGGCACGATCGCACACGGCGGATGAGTTTATTCGATTAGATGAAATTGAGAAAGGAATTGAAATTTATATCAAACTACTGAATTCAGTTATAAAATAAATTTTTACCAACCACCCCTACACCCCTCCTTGATAAGGAGGGGATAAAAATGCTAGCTAACAAAATTCTCCCCTTGCCAAGGGGAGACGTAAGAGGGGTTGAAAAAACAGGTGCTTAAATATGCTAATAAATACCACAGAGTTTCGCCGAGGATTACACAGAGTATCACTGAGTTACTCTGTGACTCCTCCGATCCCTCTGAGGTTAATAAAATTTTGCATTACGAAGCAGGAGCATCGTAACGAGATAATAACCAATTAACAATTAACCAATAACCAACACAATGAAACTCTGGGACAAAGGCGAACATTCGACGAGCAAAATCATCGATCAGTTTACGGTGGGCAACGATCGTATCCTGGATATGGAGATAGCCGAATACGATCTTCGGGCCTCCAAAGCACATGCGGAGATGCTAAACAGCGTCGGGCTTCTGACCGATGAGGAATGGAAGCAAATCCGTGATGAGCTCGATCAGCTGATTGAGGAGTACAAAAACGGCGACTTTGAAATCGAGGAGCAGTTCGAGGATGTACACTCCAAAATCGAATATGAACTTACGCAGGCACTGGGAGATACCGGTAAAAAAATCCACGCCGGACGTTCGCGTAATGATCAAGTACTCGTTTGTCTGCATCTGTATGTGAAAGATCAGATCGAGGAGATTAAGCAGCTCATAAAGGCTCTTTTTGATCGATTGATTAACCTTAGTGAAGAGCATAAAAATATTATTATTCCCGGCTACACCCACATGCAGGTGGCCATGCCCTCATCATTCGGATTATGGTTTGCCAGTTATGCAGAATCGCTGATCGATGATCTTCACATGCTGAATGCCGCCTATGAAATTGCAGACCAAAACCCGCTCGGATCAGCCGCCGGATACGGCAGTTCGCTCCCTTTGGATCGCAAAATGACGACGGAGCTACTGGGGTTTTCAACCCTGAAATACAATTCTGTAGCAGCACAGATGAGCCGTGGACGCCTGGAAAAAATGACGAGTTTCGGACTAAGCGCCGTAGCAAGTACACTATCCAAAATGGCAATGGATATCTGCCAATATATGGGGCAGAATTTTGGGTTTATCTCTTTTCCTGATGAGTTGACGACTGGATCGAGCATTATGCCGCATAAGAAAAATCCGGATGTTTTTGAGCTCGTCCGTGCAAAATGCAACAGCATACAAAACCTGCCAAACGAACTCACGCTCATTACCAATAATCTGCCAAGCGGCTATCACAGAGATTACCAGCTGCTGAAAGAACAATTATTTCCCGCTGTTCAGACACTTAAATCCTGTCTTCGTATCAGCGAGTTTATGCTTCAATATGTTGAAGTCAATAACGAGGCGATTGAGGATGAGCGATACAAATATATCTACAGTGTGGAGGAAGTAAATAAAAAAGTGCTCGAGGGCGTACCGTTTCGTGAAGCTTATCAGCAAATAGGAAAAGATATCGAAGAGGGAAGTTTTCAACCTGACCGGAATATTAAACACACGCATGAGGGCAGTATCGGGAATCTTTGTAATGATAAAATCAAGAAGAAGTTTGATCGTGTATTTGAGATTAAGGATCAGTCATAATTTAACTCTCGCATATTACGCGCGGATTTCACAGATAATTTGTAACTAAACAAATAAAAATTGATTCTATGAAAACAAAAGTCGCAATATTAGGCGGAGGAAATCTCGGTACGGCATTGGCTAACGGGCTGACAGGAACCGAAAAAGCAATCAAAAAATACAACACCACAGTCACGCGTCGAAATGTAGAGCTTATCCAACATCTCGAACAAAAAGGTATTGCTGTAACTTCCGATAACAAGAAAGCAGTAAAGAAATCAAAGCTAATTATTCTGGCTGTCCAACCTACGCAAATTGAAGGGCTGATTGAGGAGATCAGACCGGTGCTTGATCCCGAAAAGCACATTTTGATATCAACCATTACTGGTGTTACGGGCGAAGAAATTGCGGAATTAACCGAAAAAACGTTACCCATTATCCGCGTGATGCCTAATACTGCATCATCGATCAATCAGTCAATGACATGCATTGAGAAAACATCCCATAAAGAAGCAGAAAAAGCTACGATTGAACTTTTTAATACATTAGGACAAACACTACTCATTGAAACCGAATTGATGGAAGCATCTACCGTACTTGGTGCTTGCGGTATTGCCTTTTTTCTGCGCTATATACGGGCAGCATCACAAGGAGGAATTGAAGTAGGTTTTCACGCTGAGGAAGCCCAATTAATCGCTGCACAAACAGCACTCGGAGCATCGGGCTTGCTACTTAAATCCGGCGGACATCCGGAACAGGAAATAGATAAAGTAACCACTCCCAAAGGCTGCACGATAGCAGGATTGAATGAAATGGAGCACAATGGATTGAGCTCTGCCCTTATCAAAGGGATCAAAACCTCACACCAGATGATTGAAAAGATTCGGTGAATGCCTGTTGCTCGTGTGAATAGTTTGTTTCCTCCCAAACGGAAGCTTGATAGGAAAATATAAGACTGCACGATGAACGGCTCTCACTCCAGGACTTGATGGCTGTTTCAGAGTACAAGCTTGAACAAATGCACTAAAGTGATAAGGTGGACGCTTACCACAGCTATGAGAGGTTTATCACAGATCGGGGCGCTTATCACAGCCAAGGTGGACGATAACGACCAAGATTTATCAAACCAAGTCTTATCAACCCGATTAATGGCTATGTTTCATCACCGACAAGCGCCGCTTTCATATAATCCCGGCGCATTTCGGCAATAGCAGAGATCGAGATTCCAACCGGACAAACAGCTTCGCATTCGGCATAGTTGGAACAATCACCAAAACCTTCTTCTTCCATCTGCTCGACCATTGCTACCGTACGCTCTTTACGCTCGGGTTTACCTTGTGGCAATCGGTTTAGATGTGCCAGTTTAGCACCCGTAAACAGCGATGCCGAAGAGTTCGGACAGGCCGCTACACAGGCACCGCATCCGATACACGTTGCATAATCAAAAGCAGTGTCGGCAGTTTTTTTCTCTACGGGGATGGAGTTAGCTTCCGGAGCAGATCCTGTTTTGACAGAAACATATCCGCCCGCTTCAATAATACGATCGAAAGCACTTCGATCAACAACAAGATCTTTGATCACTGGAAACGCTTTGGCACGGAAAGGCTCAATGACTATCGTATCGCCATCACTGAAATTGCGCATGTGCAGCTGACACGTGCAAGTTAAATCTTTTGGTCCGTGAGGACGACCGTTGATCATTAGATTGCAAGAACCGCAAATACCTTCACGGCAATCATAATCAAACTCGACAGGAATACCACCATCTTTCAGGATTTGTTCATTAAGCACGTCCAACATCTCGAGAAATGACATATGCTCGTTGACGCTGTCAAGCGTATAATCAACGAATTCGCCGGGTTGATCGGGCCCTTCTTGTCGCCAGACTTTTAAATGTACGGTAAATGTATCAGACATAATTTATGTGCTCTAAAATATTTTAATAGTCATTCCGTAGAGAGAAACGACGAGAAATCTCAAGTAATAAAAGCTGCTTTCTATCTTTTGAGATCCTTCGCTTCGCTCAGGATAACTTCGTCATTTATAACTGCGTTGCTTCAGTTCTACAAATTCAAATTCCAGATTTTCTTTATGCATCTCTTCCTGCAGCTCGCCGTTAATGCCCTGGAACTCCCAGGCAGCTACATATGAATATTCCTCATCATTCCGCAGCGCTTCACCTTCCTCGGTTTGATGCTCTTCTCTCAGATGACAACCACAGGATTCATCTCGATGCAAAGCGTCTTTGGCCATCAATTCACCAAGCTCAAGGAAATCGGCGACGCGTCCGGCAAATTCAAGATATTTATTATAGTTTGTTGATTCACCGGGAACACGCACATTGTTCCAAAACTCTTCGCGAAGGTTCTGGATCTCTTTAACTGCCTCTTTCAGGCCTTCTTCACTGCGGGAAATGCCAACCTTATCCCACATAATTTGCCCCAGCTCGCGATGGAATTCGATTACACTCTTATTGCCATCGACACTCAGCAACTTATCAATATGACTCTGGGCATTCTGCGCCGCTTCATCAAAAGCTTCATGATCCTTGCTGACCTCATCGAGTTCAGTTCCGGCTATATAATTTCCGACGGTATAAGGAATGATAAAGTAGCCGTCCGAGAGTCCCTGCATAAGAGCACTTGCTCCAAGCCGATTTGCACCGTGATCAGAGAAGTTTGCCTCACCCGCTACAAACAAGCCGGGAATATTGCTCATCAGGTTGTAATCGACCCAAAGCCCGCCCATCGTGTAGTGCACAGCGGGGAAAATACGCATAGGCTCTTCATAAGGATTATCATCCGTGATATTCTCATACATCTCAAAAAGGTTGCCGTACTTCTCTTCGATAGATTTATGGCCTTCGCGTTCAATGGCATCACGGAAATCCAGATAAACCGCTCGTCCGGTTGCTCCAACGCCCATGCCGTCATCACAAACCAGCTTTGCGTTTCGGGATGCTACATCACGCGGTACGAGATTTCCGAATGCCGGATACTTTTCTTCTAAATAGTAATACCGTTCATCCTCGGGAATATCATTGGGATGACGATCGTCATTCTTGTCTTTAGGCACCCAAACGCGTCCATCGTTTCGAAGGCTCTCACTCATCAGCGTTAGCTTTGACTGATAATCTCCGGAAACAGGAATGCAGGTCGGGTGAATCTGCACGTAACAGGGATTGGCAAATCCGGCTCCGCGTTTGTGGCAGCGCCAGGCCGCCGTTACATTAGAATTTTTTGCGTTGGTAGATAGATAAAAAGCATTTCCATATCCTCCACTGGCCAGCACTACTGCATCGGCCATCCAGCGCTGAATTTCTCCGGATACAAGGTCCCGGGTCACAATGCCGCGGGCTTTGCCATCAATGATCACAAGATCAAGCATTTCATGGCGGGTGTGCATCTCAATTTTGCCCTCGTGCACCTGACGCATCATCGCCTGGTATGCACCCAATAGCAATTGCTGTCCGGTTTGTCCCCGGGCATAAAATGTTCTTGAAACCTGCGCGCCGCCAAACGATCGGTTGGCAAGTAATCCGCCGTATTCACGGGCGAAAGGCACACCCTGCGCAACCGCCTGATCTATAATTTCATTTGATATCTCGGCCAGTCGGTAAGTGTTAGACTCTCGCGAACGGTAATCGCCGCCTTTAATCGTATCATAAAAAAGGCGCCAAACCGTATCACCGTCGTTCGGATAATTTTTCGCAGCATTAATGCCGCCCTGCGCTGCAATGCTGTGTGCGCGACGGGCAGAATCCTGGATACAAAAACTTTTGACGTTATATCCAAGCTCGGCCAGACTTGCGGCAGCAGATCCCCCTGCCAAACCAGTACCCACAACAATTATATCGTGCTTTCGCTTATTGTTGGGAGCTACGAGTTGAATATCATTAAGATGATTGGACCACTTCTCTTCTATTGGTCCGGAAGGAACTTTTGAATCTAGTTTCATAGTTCTATGAATGATTTACAAAATGATTATTGGCATTGAATCAGGGCTGCTTCACAACCTCCGCCAAAATAGATATACAGAGGGATAAACAGGAATCCGACAGCCATCAAGACTGCGAAAATAATGCCGATAGAATAAACAACAGCTGAATATTGATTGTGCTTCATCGTCAAAGATGTAAAAGCACTCCAAAAGCCGTGACCAAGGTGGAATCCCAGTAAAACCATTACGGCTGTATATCCAAAGGCATAAAGCGGCTTTTGAAAAGTAATAATAAGCAGTTCTTTTAAGTCTCTGGCCTCTTCACCACTGGGCAGAGTAATCATATCGGTCGCTGCAAATTTGAAGGTATCGAGATGGATCACCAAGAATACCAGCAGTACAATCCCAGTAAATATCATAGATCGGGATGCCCAGGTCATATGGCTCGGCCCACCCTTACTTTGATACTTTTTATATCCTTTGGGACGCGCCTTTCGCCGATTCCACCAGATCGAAATTCCAATATAAGCATGTAGTAAAAAAGCTATAGCCAGCAATGCTTCAAGAAAATATAAAAGCCAACCCAAGTCTTCGAGAGCATACGCAGCCTCATTAAAGGCATGAACATCCCCAAAAACCTGGAGATTTGTATAAAGATGAAAAATGATAAAAATGATGAGCCCAACTCCGGTTATTCCGGTAAGAATTTTGCGACCGACCTGGGATTTAAGTGCGTCTAGAAATGATGGCATTGTAAATATTCAGTATTTAAACCATTAGTTAAATCATTAAAGAACGCCAACGTTGTCGTTCTCATTTCAGAGGCTTGAAGATGTGGTGAAATCGATAAAAAGGCAAGCAAACTAACTCTCGTTTGGATGCCATAATCTTATTCAGAAGTGTTCTAAATTGCGGCCTATATTTTTGATTTTTTCACCACTCCTGTTCCTTTAACGACAGCAATTTTAAATAAATGTTGGGCAACCAATGGCTGTATCACGAATCAGACAATACCTGTGCAGGCATTTGAGACTCTTCTCCATTTTCCTTCCGGCAAATTCATCTGAATAACAAAATAGCAAATCATAATCACCGTCACAGGCGGCTTCGCTTTTTAGCGCAAAACAAAAACTTGCGGTCATTCCCAAGAACCTTCGGGTGAAGAGGAATCATCAAGTGTGATGAACTGTATCAGAGGAAAATTTAACCCCTTCGGCAAAAACAAAAATGAGTCTTCACCACAAATAACTTATTATCCATTAACCGCTAAATACGATAAAGATAGTCCAAGTGAAAACTGTCAAAGAAAAAGTTAAAGCCGCCTATCGCGATAAGGGTTCCAAATTCATTGGATACCTGTTCCCAGTTTCATCTGTAAAAGAGTTTGATGAAACGTTGGAGCCTATAAAATCAAAATACCCCGATGCTACGCATCACTGTTATGGCTGGCGGATCAATCCCAATAATATTGAAGAATTTGCACAAGACGATGGCGAACCAAGCGGTACGGCGGGGCTGCCAATTCTGAATCAACTGAAATCATACGAGGTTGTAAACAGCGGATGTGTAGTCGTGCGATATTACGGTGGGACAAATCTTGGCAAGTCGGGATTGATACGCGCGTACAGTCATACGGCAGAACTGTGCCTGCAACAGGCTGCGCTGCAATCGTTAATTCCTACTCATCATTTTAAAATCACCTATCCATATTCTAAGCAGTCGCACATCGACCAGCTAAAGAATCAGTTCGACCTGAAGGAGATCAACAGCCAGTATCTTGAAAAGATAACGCTGGAAATTGCCTGTCGTTCGGAGCAGGCAGATGATTTTTTCAATTCTCTTGAGAGGCTCAGACATCACAATATTATATCCGAAAAGAAAGGCGAGGGATTTGTGACGATATAAGGAAATTAACTGGGTCTCAACACAGAACATTGCGACCAGATTGGAGAGGAGCAAGAGATTTATCTCCTTCCCTCGTTACAATGCTCCGCCTTATAACGAATTAATAGTCCGCGGGTGTAGGTTTGAAACAATTCGAAGTGTTTGTGCCGAGATATTTTCACACACTATCTACTTACCGCTTGTTTAATCCTGAAGTGGAATTTAAGTCATTGCCGTGCGGGATTGCGGGTCGGGGCCTGCAATGACGATGTTAAGTGATGTGCATAATATATAATGCCAGCTAAAAAACAGAAGATAAGATGAATTTGGCAGAACAATCTGAAAAGTAGCCGGAACGAACATCCCACCTCGACGTCATCCCGCACCCCGATGCGGGATCTCGCGCGGCAGGAAAACACCGACATGACACGATATACTAAACAGCGTTAAAAAATATTATTAAGTCGCAAAGCTCCGCGTCGTAACGAATAGAAAACAGCGCTGATGACATGGTGAGCAGATCCCAAATCTCCTTGAAATAATTTACAAACGAGTCAATGACTGGCATTTAGATACTACGCGAACTTTTTATTGGAGATCCTTCGGTTCCGCTTCGCTACTCTCAGGATGACATTGCTTTTATGTAGGATAGATTTGAATTCTGTGCGAGCCAACGCAAGTAACAATTTATGTTGCAATGAAAACTTTTTCACCTGAAAAACTGCCTGCCACTCCGTACCTTATCATTTGTTCAGAAAAACCCAATTATTACGTTATGAAGATCTATACTAAAAAAGGAGATTCAGGCGACACTTCGCTCTTTGGCGGTGATCGCGTTTCAAAATCGAATGAACGCATCGAAGCCTATGGCACCGTTGATGAGCTCAACTCTTTTGTAGGATTAGCTGCCAGCTATGGTCTCTCAGACAAAGGAACTGAACTCTTGCGAAAAGTACAGGAATTACTGTTTGCGCTGGGAGCCGATCTTGCTACTCCTTCCTCTGCCGAAACACGGATTGATCGTATCCAGGAAAGTGATATTACTTTTTTAGAGAATGCCATTGATGAGCTGGAAGAAGATCTTGAATCGCTGAAGAATTTTATCCTTCCCGGCGGATCACAAGCCGGTGCTACTCTGCATGTGGCACGAACGATATGCCGTCGGGCTGAACGCGCCGCCGTTGCCTGTCACAAAGTAGATGAGATCTCCGATACTTGTATTAAGTTTCTGAATCGATTGTCAGATTTCTTTTTTGTCATCGCACGATACGAAAATAAACAAGCAGGCATTCGCGAGGAAACGTGGAAACCGGAAAGACAGTAAGGTGTGGCAGTAGGCGGGTTGCAGTGGAAATAGGCCACTGCCTATTGCCAACTGCTAACTTTGAAAAAAACTAAGGAATTCAATTCACTTTATTTAAAACCAATTATTAAACTATGTCGCTAATGATTTCCGTCTCGGGTATCCGGGGCATTTTTGGAACAGATCTTACACCAGAAAACTTAACGCGTTTTACGGCGGCTTTCGGCAGCTGGACCGACAGTGGTAAAATCGTAGTGGGGCGCGATACCAGAGTTACGGGACAAATTTGTGAGGATATCGTTGCGGCAACATTGCAATCGGTAGGATGTGATGTCATCAAAGTGGGTGTTGTACCTACTCCTACTGTTGCAATGGCTGTGCTTAATCATCAAGCTGATGGAGCCATTATTATCTCGGCCAGTCATAATCCCGAGGACTGGAATGCCCTGAAGTTGTTAAACAGCAAGAGTGAGTTTCTCGATGAAGAACAAGGCAAAGAAGTTATTCGCATTAGCGAAGATCAATCATATACGTACAAAAAATTTGATGAAGTCGGCTCCGTAACTACGGACAATAAAGCGTTAGATTATCACATCCAGGAAATACTAGATCTGGACTATATTGATGCGGATCTGATTGCCTCTAAAAACTTTTCAGTGGCTATTGATCCTGTAAATGGAACCGGAGGTATTGCATTGCCGCCTTTGCTTAGGGCACTTGGTGTTAACACTATTCACTCGATCAACGATGAACCAACCGGCATCTTTGCACATGTTGCCGAACCACTGCCCGAGCACCTCCAGGATATCTGTGAACTGGTGAAAGAAAAGAATGCTGATCTGGGAATTGTCACCGATCCTGATGCCGACCGGCTGGCACTGGTCACTAATAAAGGTAATTTGTTCGGTGAGGAATACACACAGGCAGCGGCTTTTGATTTTCTGCTGGCTAAAAAATCTGGTCCATGTGCTACCAACCTTTCATCTTCGCGCGTGGCCGAAGATGTTGCCAAAAAGTACGGACAAAAATGCTATCGCTCCTCTGTAGGTGAAATCAATGTGGTAAAGAAAATGCAGCAAATAGATGCGGTAATCGGCGGTGAAGGCAACGGCGGTGTTATTAATCCGGATCTGCATTACGGGCGTGATGCACTAGTAGGAGTGACTATGATTTTACAAATGCTTGCTGAGCGTGATATAAGCTCCGAAGAATATCGCAGCAGCCTGCCAGACTATTACATGCGAAAAGATAAAATGAAGCTGACTGATGTAGATGGAGATGCTATCCTGCAAAAAGCAAAAGCTATTTATAAAGATTTTAATCCCGATACTACGGATGGCGTTAAAATAGATTTTGAGGATGGTTGGGTACATCTGCGGAAATCCAATACCGAGCCCATAATACGGATCTATTCGGAAGGAATAACCCTTGAAAAAGCCAGGGAATTAGCGGAAGAAGTGGTCCGGAGAGTGCAATGAAAAAGATGTTCATAAAACTGAAATAGCCAGTCCGGCACTATTTTTGGTCGCAACGCAGAACATTGCGACCAGATTAGGGGATTGGTCAAAGATATTTATCTCGTTACGATGCTCCGCGTCGTAACGAATAGCTTTGATTTGATCCTGTATCTTTCGGGCGGCGACACACTCAAATTTATTTAAGCCCTACTAATTTTCGAAGCATAGCAAAGCTGCCTCTATCCCTGATTTTTTCGGGGCTCATACTTTGTTATCTTTGGCATCATACTAAAATCAATATCGGAAAATTTTCTTATGATCACTTCAATGACTGGTTTCGGCCGTGGAGAAGCATCGGCCGACGGTATTTCTGTGACCGTTGAACTAAAAACGGTAAACAGCCGATATCTGGATATTTCACTGCGGCTTCCGCAATCTATTCAAGAAAGAGAGCTGGATTTCAAAGAACTGCTTCAACAACATATGGAACGCGGAAAAGTGAACACTAATGTACGTGTTGATAAAGCTGATACCGGTCAGCCGGAAATAACGTTCAATAAAAACCTGGTTCGGGGTTACAAAAAGATGCTCAATAACTTAAAAGACACTGCCGGAATTGACGCCCCGATTACCCTGGATTCGTTTTTAGAGTTTAAGGATATTTTTGAGTCGCGCGAGCAGGATCAGGAAACAAAAAATAAAATTTGGAAACTAACCCAAGATGCTACTTATGAGGCCGTTGAAAAGCTTAAAGAGATGCGTCTTCAGGAAGGGCGTCAGCTCGAAAAGGATCTTCTGGAACGTATTAATCATATAGAAAAAATGCTTACGATCGTTCAGGATAAAATTGAAGATCGACCTGAACAGATTAAAGAAGAGTTAATTGAACGGATAAATGAGCTGATAGAAAGCGACAAAATCGATCCCGATCGCCTTGAGATGGAAGTTGCCATGCTGGTTGACAAGGCTGATATTACTGAAGAAATTGTGCGCACAAAATCGCATATCAAGTTTTTTCGACAGGCTGTCAAAAATGAAGATTCCGTAGGCCGGCGACTTAATTTCTTGAGCCAAGAGATCAATCGCGAAATTAATACTATTGGCTCAAAAGCGAATGACTCAGAAATTTCTCAGTATGTCGTTCAGGCAAAAGAAAGTTTAGAACAGATCAGAGAACAGGTACAGAACGTTGAGTAAACCCACGCCAGGTAAAGTTATCGTATTAGTGGCTCCCAGCGGAGCAGGAAAAACAACAATCGCCAAACGCTTGTTGGCTGACTTCCCTCAGATTCGATTCTCAACCTCAGCCACCACTCGTCCTCCGCGTAAAAATGAGAAAGATGGCGTTGACTACTACTTTCTTAGCGAAAAAGAGTTTGATAAACGCGTGAAAGAGGGGGCATTTCTAGAGTGGGAATTTTACAGTGGAAATAAGTATGGAACCTTACAGTCTGAAGTTGATAAACTAGTGGAAACTGGGTATTTTCCACTGCTTGATATCGAAGTCAAAGGAGCACTGAATGTTCAAGAGCTCTATGATTCAGATGCCATTTCTATTTTCATTAAACCGCCATCATTGGAGGTGCTTAAAAAACGCCTCTCGAAACGTGGAAGTGAAACAGGCGATATGCTTGATAAACGTCTGAAACGAGCTGAAAAAGAAATGGAGTATGCTGAACACTTCGACTATTCTATCGTCAATGACGATCTGGAAACTGCATATGCAGAAATCAAGACGATAATAGAACCTTTTATTACGGATTAAAGCTGAATATACATTATGGCGATTAAAACACTTGATATTGAGAAGCTGAATAAAGATACCGGTAACCAATATGAGCTTATTTCGATTATGTCGAAACGAGCTCGTCAAATTGCCGCTAATGAAAAACTTCAGCTGGATGAAAAACTGAAATATTTTGAAGGCTTCGAAGATGACGATGACTTCTCTTTTAATGAAGAGCAGGAAAACATCTCTAAAGAGTTTGAACAACTTCCGCATGCCACACAGCGGGCAATTGATGAGATGCGGCGGGGAGAAATTTACTTCCGCTATCCACAGGAAGAAGACTAACTTATTATGTTATCCGGAAAACGGATAATTCTCGGTGTTACCGGAGGAATTGCAGCCTATAAGGCTGCTTTTCTTTTACGTGCCTACCAAAAAGCGGGCGCCGAGGTACGCGTAACCATGACGCCAGATGCTACGCGGTTCGTGGGCGTTGAAACATTTGCTTCTCTTTCAAAAAACGAAGTGGCCGTTGAGGTTTTCCCGGAAAATCAATCGGCTACGGAATCGTGGACGCAACATATTTCATGGGGCGAATGGGCAGATCTCTTTGTCATTGCGCCATGTACGGCTAATACTTTGGGTAAAGTCGCTCACGGCATTGCAGATAATATGCTGACCTCTACAGTGTTGGCGGCACGTTGTCCTATTCTGATATGTCCTACGATGGATGGAGAAATGTATGAAGCTCCGGCCGTACAGAAAAATTTATCCGAAATAGAATCTTTCGGATATTATATCCTGGAACCCGAGGAAGGATATTTGGCCAGCGGATTGGAGGGCAAAGGGCGTCTGCCCGAAACAGAGATCATTTTGGATAAAAGCGCTAACATTATTGAAAACTCACGCGCAAACGGGCCCTTGGCGGGAAGAAAAATTGTTGTAACGGCCGGTCCAACCCGTGAGCATATGGATCCCGTACGCTTTATTTCAAATCCCAGCTCCGGGAAGATGGGATTTGCCATGGCCGAGGCGGCACAGCGGCTGGGTGGCGATGTCACCATCATCCACGGACCCGTAACAATTCCTCATCCTCAAGGTGTATCAGCCAGGGAAATTACATCGACTGATGACCTTTTTGAGGAAGTAAAAAATCATGCTGATGCTGATGTTATCATCATGGCTGCGGCCGTTTCTGATTTTACGCCTACCGTATCCAGTGACCAAAAAATCAAAAAAGAGGATTCCAGCTCCTCGATTGAGCTTAAACGCACGCCTGATATTTTGGCTTGGCTCGGAGATCATAAAAAAGATGGTCAGGTACTTATTGGGTTTGCTATGGAAACGGAAAATTTGATAGAAAATGCCCGGGCCAAACTACAAAAAAAGAAAGCCGACTGGATTGTTGCGAATTCATTGACAGAAGAGAACGGAGGCTTTGAATCGGATCAAAATACGGTTTATCTGCTGGGGAAAGAGAACCAGGATAAGATATCGGGATCCAAAAAAGAGGTGGCAAAAAAAATTCTGGATCTCATCTTTGGTAGCTCATAAATTTACCCACGGATGAATCCGTGGGCTAAGAATTTTATTTAAAAGCTCACTTAAAGTGAGCTTCAGTTTTTGATTCTAGCCTGGTGATTCATCTTCGGGCTTGTAGGAAACAACATAACAACACTCCTCAACTATCAAAGTCACCAACTTTCTACTGGATCCCATACTCTGCTCGGAGACAGTAATCTGCAATTTTACGTTGTACAGCGAAGCAACACAATGAGATAAAGGCTGTTTACCCATTAAAGTTATAACGGAGCTCTGCTCCCGTTTTTTATCTCATCCACCCCCAATCTTCTGCTTGGGCATGTATTCATTTGGAAGCAGATCTTCTTCAGGCCCTTCTGATGCAAAAGCTTCGGAAAGAGATTCTACGCGAATCAATAAAAAAGATCCTTCGATTCCGCTATGTTTCAGGATGATACTGCTAGTTATTAATGCATTGTGAGGAGATTGCACCTCCGAACCACCTGGCAGATCGTAAATCCAGCCATCAGCCGGAGTAATATAATCAGCTGTCTTCAGACAGCTTTTGGTTTTTTCTTCATAGCCCGGTTCTTTTAAGGCCGGGACCAATGGCGGGAGATCCAAAAGCCCCTATCAACATTATTTCGACCAGAATCCGCCCACCGACGGATGGAACGGCAAAATCCATCATGGCAACTTCTCTATCTATTGGCTGGGTCCGATAAATTTGGAGCCCCCTATAATGTAAAAAACTTTCCCTACTCTTCCTCTGTGATCTGCTGTATTGCCGAATCATTAAATCGCTTTGACTTTTCAAACTGAATCCTGAAACATCCTCCCCCACTGTTTGATATCTCCAGTGATCCATTAAGCTGCTCGATCAATGTCTGTATAATATTCATTCCAATAGATGATTGTTCTTCAATAGAAAATCCCTCCGGCAGTCCTATACCATTATCTTTTATCTCGATAAATATCTGATCATCTACATTCCTCATATTCACCCAAATATTGCCTGACTCCTTCTCCTGAAAGGCATGTTTGTATGAGTTAGTGACGAGCTCATTTATTAAAATAGCACATGGAATAGCCTGATTAATATCCAATGTCACATCTGCAGTGTTTATCTCTATATCGATATGCTGATGATCGAGCGGCAATGTTCTTTTTACCTCGTTTATTAACCGTTCCACATATGTTTCGAAGGAGATATCTATAAAATCATTCGACTGATAAAGCATCTCATGTACAATAGCTATAGACTGAATACGCAACTGACTGTCATTAAGTACTTCTTTGGTTTTTTTATCATCAATTTCGAAAGCTTGCAGCTGTAAAAATCCGGAAATGATAGCCAGATTATTTTTAACCCGGTGATGAATCTCTTCTAACAGTACCTGTTTTTCTTTCAGCGATTTTTTAAGCTTCCGCTCTGTTTCTTTCCGATCGGTGACGTCTATATAAATACCAAAACCAGCAATAGGCTCTCCATCCAGATACACTGGAATAGCACCCAGTAAAATATCACGCGCCTCTCCCTTTTTGGTATATCGGACCACATCATCATAAAACTTGCCCTCCCGAAAATCATTACCCGGCATACGTGGTACAGAATTATACTGTTCTTTTGATACAATAACTTTATCCAGGTCCCTTCCAATAAGTTCTTCTTCCGAATAGCCAAACAGGTCTTCAAAACTTTGATTAACCATCTTTATCCTGTTCTCCTTATCCACCATAATAAGAGCTCCGGGAGCTTTCAGAAAAAGTTTGCGAAACATTTCTTCACTTTTTCTCAACTTTTCCTGAGCCTTTTTCTGCTCAGTCAGATCACGAACGATAGCTTGTACATATACCTCATCTCCCAACTCCAGCTTGTTTAAGCTTACTTCGGTATCTACAGGAGTCCCATCTTTCTTTTCATGCTTCCACTCAAAAACCTGCGGATCTCCGGCAAGAGCATTTGAAATTTTTTCATGTGCTTTCTCATCAGATCGGCGCCCGTCCGGCTGATAATCAGGCGAAAAATCCATAGGTGTACAACCAATAATTTCATTTTTACTGCAGCCGTAGATGTTACATACTTCCTCATTGCATTCAATAAACCGGTCTTCTTTCATCAGAAATATGCCGTCGTTAGCATTTTCGAACAGCCGCTGATATTTAAGTTCGGCTTTTTTCTGCTCTGTCAAATCCCGAATTATCGCCTGCAGATAAACCTCTTCTCCCAGATCCAAGCGATTTAAACTAACTTCTACATCAATAGGAGTGCCATCTTTTTTTAAATGCTGCCACTCAAACACCTGTGGTTTTCCTTTTAGAGCTCGTGCAATTTTTTTCTGTATCTTTTCAGAAGATTTACTTCCATCAGGTTGCTCTTCCGGAGAAAAGTCCAAGGGAGATTTTCCCAGGATATCTTCTCGTTCCGCTCCTAATAACTGTAGAAGTTTGTCATTGCAATCTATCCACTTATCTCTTTTTGCTAATAAGATACCGTCATTTGCATTCTCAAACAGTCGCTGATATTTCTGCTCAGCTTTCTTCTGCTCTGTTATATCCTCTAAAAAGGTCAGTGCCGAAATTAACTTTCCCTCATCATCACGCAATGCTGAGCCGTGAACCCGCAGATAAACCACCTGCCCTTCTCTGTTTTCAATCTGGATATCAAACTTAGATAAATCTTGATTCCCCGATAAAACTTCTTCGATTTTTTCCTCAACTACAGCACGATCCTCAACAGTATGGAAATTTATAATGTCAGCTGATTTGCCAAGGACCTGCTCTCTCCTATATCCAAAAATCTCCTGAGCTCGTTTCGACCACTCAATAATATTGAACTCTTTATCCCACTTTATCATGGCCAACGGACTCTCATCAATATGATGACTTAGCTCAAAAAATGCTCGCTCAGCCTTCCGCTCGGTCATCACCCGCTCCGTTACATCGTGGATAAAAACAATTCGGGCCTCCCGATCATCATAAGGATATGGATGGGCAGAGAGATCAACATAAAATATTTCTCCCTCTTTAGATTTATGCTGTACTAATTTCTTTTGGTTGTCCCCTTCTTCGTTCAATTTCTCTAGCACTTTATGCAACTGTTCAATCTGATCCTCAGGACGAATACTCTCAAGCGTAAGTTCTTCTACTTCTTTTTCTGTATATCCATACTTTTGCAGAAATGCTTTATTAGCCTCTAATATATACAGGGAAGTCTGATCATAAATAATGATCGGGTTGGGGTTCAGTTCAAATAAAAATCGATCCATATCCTAATGTCGATTTACTTTTGGATTAACCTAATAAGAACAACTAATCAGGTTTTTGCAATAGCAGGTAAATAATTTTAGAATTCCCATTTGTAGGTACGATGGGTTTTATGATGATGACATCCCAGCGCCTCAAGGCTTCGCTGCATCAACCAGTTTTCTTCACTCACCCAGGCTCCTTCAAGATACTCCAGTGAGGGAGCAGCTTCTTTTGTATACTGTATTCCACGAGTAAATGTAAGCGCCTCAAGTCCCATCTTTCGATATTTCGGACGCGTTCCATATACCAGTGTTCGCAAATGTTTGGCTCGCCGTTTAAACCAAAACAATTTGGGGTAATGCCACCAACGCAGACGCCCGTCTGTTTCTCTGGAAATCTCATTTAAATCGGGCACACATACTATAAATGAAGCCGGTTCTCCATCCACAAAAGCAATAAGTACACTTTCCGGAATCAATACCGGCTTAAGTTTATCAATCATATCTTCAACTGTATCACGGGCCAGTTCGGTAAATTCCTCTTCGCGTTCCACAATATCCTGATCACTCCAGGCTTCGTTATAGATCTGGCGAATATATTCTGCATCCCTGTAAATATTGTTCTTATCCAGCGGGCGCAACTCCACACCACGACGACTTTCTATACGATCGGTAATCTTTTTCATGCGATCCGGAATTGGCTGGTTGAAATGCCGTTTATAACTCCAGTGATCGTCAAGCTTTTGAGCTCCTGTCTCTTCCAACAGCTTTTTGTAATATGGTGGGTGGTAAAACATGCCATATATAGGAGGCTCTTCATAATTTTCAACTAATAATCCCCAATACGTATCATTTTCACCAAAATTAATGGGACCCCGCATAGCACTATAGCCGCGCTCCCGGTGCCATTCTTTGGCAAAATCAATTATGGCCTGGGCAAGAGCTGTATCGTTTTCCATTTCGATAAAACCGATGCCACCCATTGTGGGATCCAATACTTTATCTCGCTGTGGCGTGTTCATTACAGCAAAACGACCCACAACCCGTCCGTTATTTTTCACAACAAACCGCTCGCATTCTCCTTTATCAAAAAATGCGTTTTCCTCGGGGTCGAAAATATTCTCAATCTCAAAACGAAAGGGGGGAGCCCACTGCGAATAATCCTCATAAATACGAAAAGGAAGCGCGTGAAAAGCATCCACCTGTTCGGGTGATTCAACAGATTCTACAGTATAAGCCATAATTTTAGCTTCGCTTGAGCAAATTGGATTGTACCCCGCCGTATTTACCGAAATTTGAATAGATTTACAACAGAATAACAGCTATAATTACACGGCTCAAAGCCCAACTAAATATCAGTATCTGGATTGAAGGAACAAAAGAAAAAACAGCTGATAGCTTCATTGCTGCTCATCTCATGTATCATCAGCGGATATATGCTATTTGCCGGACCTGGGGGGGAGGGTAAACGACTCAACAGCCTGGCACAGGCCGATTCATTAATTCAGAATAAACTCTCGGAATTCAATATTAATGACGACCAAGTTCGCATATCCACGAATCGGGTAGACTCAAACTTCATCCGCAAAACCTATCATATTGGCCTCCCCTATCAGTTCTCCAAAACACAGTTTCACGCCGAATTAAACCGCACTCTACACCAGTATTCGATTAAAACACCTGCCAAAGTCACTTTCCCGGAACAAAATATTGATATCCATTTACTTATAAATGGAACAGTTATCCGCACACTGTCGCTGCAAACCGACCCGGAACTGGTTATGAACCGTAACAAGGTGAGTATTCTTATCACTACCGAAGAATTACCGGGAAAGACGCTAATTGCAAAGCTCGCAAGCCTTGGTGAACCTATTCCATTAGTCATAAAGATTGAAGATCCCATGCACGCTAATGAACTCAAAGAGATCGGAAGTCAGTATAATCGCATAATTTTTTGGCTGCAAAACAGCGATGGCGAAAATCTGATGACTGTAAATCCTGATAACGCCATTATAAAACTTAAACAACTTGAGGATATTCTGCCCAAAGCCCATATATTACAGCTCCGGCAAAATGATCAGAAGCAGCAACAGCTGATGACAAAAACGAATCTTACATTTATAAGCGCTGCCGATGCTTTTTTACTGCATGAAGAAATGGGGAAAGCCTCTTTTTTTGAAGAGCTGGATAAATTACGCAGCCAACCTGAACATTCTATCGCCATTATCAACGGAAGTAATCAGACACTGAACTGGCTTAAAGAAAAGCTTCCAGAACTGAAGAAGGCGGGTATTGATCTGGTACCACCGCCACAAACAAGTTTTTGATATGATCGATCGACTTAACGCCGATAAATGGCTTAAAAAATTTGAACTGACGGAATTTCCCGAACCTGAAGTTGTTGACCTGCAACACCCGGTACTGCTTTGTCACGGTTATGGTGCCATCGCATCTATCATTAAACCATCGCCCCTCTATGATGTATCTATGTTATTGCGTTCGCATAATGTGCTAGCCTATGCTCCAAACATTGTGCCTTATGCTACTATCGAAACGCGGGCCAAAGGCTGGGTGCGTTTAATTGAACAGCTTACGGAAAAATATGACTACGATAAGATTAATGTGATCGCACACAGCATGGGTGGACTGGATATGCGCTATGCATTATCAAAACTGGATATCAAAGATCAAGTTGCATCTTTTACTACAGTATGTACGCCTCACCGGGGGACCAGCCTAGCAGAGTTGACGCTTAAAACACCTGAGACTATCCGAGACAGACTGGCTGATTTTCTCGACTGGATGGGTGATCGCATCTATCCGCAAACCAAAAGTAACTCAGTTGATTCGGCCGAGCAGCTTACGCGAAAATATGTTACCAATGTTTTTAATCCCCAGATGCCCAATGTAGAGGGAATCCCCTATTATTCTTACAGTGCGGCCGTAGGCAAGGGAACTAATGAACCGATACGTGTTATTGCACGTTATCAAAACAATCACATCTTCGAAGAAGAAGGACTTAATGACGGTATGGTCTCGGTAGAAAGTGCCAAGTGGGGAGAGCATATAAAAACATCCAATCTTTCACATCTTGAGCAGATGAACTTGAGGCTCAAAGAAGACAGGAGAGCGCTGTTTGAAGACTTCTGGTTTGATGTAGTAAAGATGCTGGAATCGAAAGGGCATTAGGGATAATTAATATCGAATGACGAACAAGGAATTTCGAAGTTCGATAATCAACATTCAATAGCTCTAAAATGTTACCCACGGATGAATCCTCTAAAGTTACAAGGGAACTCTGCTCCCGCTTCTTTATCTTTTCCTGCTTAACACTTTTGGAGACAAAAATGATAGTATTACCCACGGATGAATCCGTGGGCTAAGAACTTTATTAAAAGCTCACTTAAGTGAGCTTCGGCTTCTTTGCTTCTTAGCCTGATTATTTATCTTTAGGCAACAGGCAAAAAACAGAATATAATCTAAGCTACTGCCGTACGAGATCGACTATATCGAATGACGAAAAGGAATTTCGTAATTTTTCATTCCATATTCCCTGTTCGATATTCTAAAGCTCAATATGCTCTTTCTCTTTTAACAGTTTATAAGCCGTCATATCATACTGGATAGGTGTTAGAGAAGCGTATCCTTTTTCCAATACATTGACATCAAGATCTTCGCCCTCATCGAGCAGCTCCAGTTTGCCCGTCATCCAGTAATAATCTCTGTTATTAGGGTCCACGCGACCCTCGAACTCTTCGACATATCGGCTGTTAGCCTGCCGTGCCCATTTTATTCCTTTTAACGGACCGGCCGGAACATTGAGATTTAGCGTTATTCCCTTGGGTAAACCTTCACTCAAAACGTAACCGATCACCTTACGTGCTGCCTCTTTTGGTCCGGATAGATCCGTATTCTCATCATAATCGGTACAACTTATTGCTATCGAAGGATAGCCAAGTATAGTACCTTCCGTTGCCGCACTAACCGTGCCCGAATACAAAATGTTAATGCCGGCATTACTTCCATGGTTAATTCCACTTACAACCAGATCCGGTTTTCGCTTCATCAGCTGATCGTGAGCCAATTTAATCGAATCAGCCGGTGTACCTGTCACTGCCTGTCCGCTAAATCGGCCGTCGATCTGGAATGAGCGCGAACGGAGCGGCGTATTTACCGTTACAGCGTGTCCGGCCGCACTTTGTTCACGATCCGGGGCAATAATCTGCACTTCACCGAATTCAGCCGATACTTCTGCCAATGCTTTAATCCCCGGCGAAAAAATTCCATCATCATTACAAACTAAAATAAGCGGCTTGTCGTCAGAATCACTCATACTATTCGTATTGCTCGTTTTCATTAGGAAAATCTCCGGATTTAATATCAGATATATATTGCTGAACCGCCTCAGTCATTGTCGTATGCATATCGGCGTAGCGGCGGAGAAATCGCGGTTTAAATTCTTTATTAAGCCCAAGCATATCATGTGTAACAAGTACCTGTCCGTCGCAATGTGAACCAGCTCCAATTCCAATGATAGGGATGGAGCATTGTTCTGAAACTTTTTTAGCCAGTGTAGCCGGAATCTTTTCGAGCACAATAGAAAAACATCCAGCCTCTTCGAGCCTTTTCGCGTCTTCCAACAGCTGTTCGGCCTCGGATGTTTCAGTAGCACGCACTTTATAGGTACCAAAATTATAGATGCTCTGCGGCGTCAGCCCAAGATGCCCCATTACCGGTATACCCGCCTCCACAATTTTGGTGATCGTCTGCACCACTGGCTTTCCCCCCTCCAGTTTCACACCGTGGACACCGGCTTCTTTCATCATGCGTCCTGCATTATTGAGGGCTTCTGTGGTTGTCACCTGATAACTCATAAAGGGCAAATCGGCAATTACAAGCGCCCGATCAACTCCGCGCACTACGCACGAAGCATGATAAATCATGTGGTCCATTGTCATAGGAATGGTGGTATCATAGCCCGCCATGACATTACTAGCTGAATCTCCAACCAGAATTATATCTATTCCCGCCTGATCAATTATACGAGCCATCGTATAATCATATGCGGTAAGCATACTTATATTATCCCTCCGCTCTTTCATTTCCATGAGCGTTTGGGTGGTAACTTTTTTGGGCCTGTCAGAAGATTGTTGGGTGCTCATCTAATTTTCACTTGGAACTATAGCAGCCGTTGCATCCAATTCACAAACAACGTCGTCGCCAACACGGGCTTCGGCTGTCATATTATAAAAATTTCTTTTCTCCTGGACGAGCTTTACTTCCATCTTAAGCTGATCACCGGGCACTACAGATTTGCGAAATTTTGCCTTGTTTATTCCGGTAAATACAGGAATATAATCCTCGGGATTATCAATATGCGAATGCATCAGCATTAAGCAACCACTTTGAGCTATAGCCTCAACTTGCAAAACACCAGGCATAATCGGACGCTTGGGAAAATGACCATTAAAAAACTCTTCGTTGGCCGTCACATTTTTTATTGATAATATTCTACCCTCCTCTACTTCCAATACTCGATCTACAAGTAAAAAAGGATATCGGTGCGGAATTAGCTTTTTGATTTCATCAATTTGTAAACTATCCATAGGTGTTAATACTTTTTATGAAATAAATAATAATATAGGTTTTATTTTACTGATCCTACATAGACGTAGGCGATACCACCGGTTAATTTTTCAAACATATGAGAAGTAAAAGATCCAGCTTCCTTCATCAGTTTAATAAAATCATTACCGGCCGGAAAATTTGCACTGGTACGAGGTAAATAGGTATAGGCTTCACGATTCCCGCTGATCCACCCCCCCAGCGTTGGCATTATATATTGACTGTATAATTCATACGGATATTTTAGCAATCCATTAGGTTGACCAAACTCCAATACGATAACTTGTCCGCCAGGTTTAACTACACGCGCCATCTCTTTTAGCGTCTGTACTGGATCATCAACATTGCGAATACCAAAAGCGATGCTTGAGATATCGAAACGATCATCTTCATAGGGCAGATCCATTGCATCAGCTACCTCAAAATCGACATCAAGATTCCTTTCTTCTGCTTTACCGGGAGCAGGCTCGATCATCTCCTTGCAAAAATCAGTCCCTAAAACATATCCACTTTCGCCCACTTTCTCTTTAAATTCCAGGGCCAGATCACCAGTTCCGGTGGCACAATCGAGCACATGATCACCTGGTTGTGCGCCACTAAGCTGTACCGCTCTTGTCCGCCAGGCATGGTGGACCCCAAATGAAAGTATGGAGTTTACCCGGTCATAGTCATCGGCGATATCAGCAAACATGCGGCGTACTTTTTCACTCATAAATCCAGTCTATAAAAATCATTTGCATTAGAACTTCGGAAGTTATCGGTTGATATTTCCGCTAACTTTTTACTTTAATCTGATTATTCAGATGTTCTGTTTTGTGAAGATATACCGGTTCAAACTGCCCACCATCCCAGCGGAGGTGATATAACGCTCCGTTAGAATGAGAAACACGATGCATATTACTTAAACCATATTCCAACCAATGGGATAGCAAAATACGAAGAAGTCTCCCATGTAGTACAAATAACAAATTTGTATTCGGCTGATTATCTATAATACTCTCAACTCTCTTTGCGGCCCTCTTTAAAACAGCTTGCGGACTTTCACCATTCTCACAGGCACAATCAACATTACCCGACTTCCATTTTTGATGCAGCTCTTGCAGCTCAGCTTTTATTTTTGAAGCCGGCTGTCCTTCAAAAACACCGAAATTCATTTCATCCAGGTCTTTATGTTCTATCACACTGCATTTATACGATTCAGCAATCACATCAGCTGTTTCGCGGGACCTCTTGAGACTACTGCAGAAAATTCCATCCAGTACCACATCTTGCAGATACGTGCCAATAGCCCGTGCTTGCTGAAGCCCGGTCTTATTTAGTGAGGCATCAATTCCACGTCCCTGAATTTGATTACGTCTGTTGTATTCGGTCTCCCCGTGTCGGGCCAGATATATATTTGTCAAAGCCAACGTTATTCTTTTCCCTGTTTACGACTTGTTGCTAAATCCACAAATTGATCTTCCATCTTCTGTACTTCTGTGGGTGGCAAATTATAGTACATACCGTATTTCACTAAAATCATCTTGAATACACGATCATTCAAGGGTAATTTTTTTTCTACATTTTTATCAATCTTATCCCATAACTGCTTTAACAATCCCAACTTCATCAGAAAGAAAAAAACCAGTCCAATTCCCGCTGCCAGATATTGTCCATTCATACCCACCGCACTAATAATAACCAGCGATGTTATTAATAAGTAACCATCTGAATTGAGCAGTTTTAATACTTTACCCAGATAAATAGTGACAAACGCACTTTTTGAGCGGTACCAAAAAAAGTGAAAGGCTATTGCAACAGCCGCAGCCAACACGGGATGAATAAATAACAGTAAGACTAATAAAATCGTCAAGGCCAGACTATCAGCACTGCGGACCCACGCCACGGCTTCTTCTACCAGCTTGTCAAGCGAGCGTTTGTCCAAAAGCCCCGGCACAAAATTTTCAATTTGATCCGAGGTAATATGGAACCAATCGCCTGTTCTGGTAACAATACCAAGCTGGGTTTCCAGGAATAAATTATTTGCTCGTGATTCACGATTTCTCATAGTGCCCAAAAATATCCTTCTTTTTGCAAAAAATGAATTTTTCTAATGTATGAAAGCTACGCCTGTGCAATGGTTAGTATCACTATCGGACCAGAACCTGCCTGTTGCAGAGAATGAGCAAGCTCAAAAGTAGTGGCTCCGGTAGTAAAGACATCATCAATGATAACCACAACCTTATCCTTAATCATTCTCTCATTTTTAACACTAAATGCATTCTGCATGTTTTTAAGACGTTTTTCAAGTGAAAACCCTGTCTGACTAAGGGTATTCTTTGTTCGAATAACATCTTTGATTCCGCTAATAGGTATTTCATCCCAAACCTCCTGAAAACCCTGCGCTAACTTAAAGGCTTGATTAAAGCCTCGATACCGAAATTTCAGGAAATGCAAAGGAACCGGCTGAATAACAGTCTCATTCGCATTAAATAACTCCGCCAGTAGCGGATGTTTTGTTACTCGATAACCTAATTTTCGGCCTAGATCAATCCCAATCGTAGTTAACCGTTCATATTTTAGCCGATGCAACAGGTTTTGCAAGTCTCCCCCTTTATCAAAGTTCCATAATGCATGCTGTGCAATAATTCCTTCAGGCAACAGCGTATCACTTGAAACACGTTCATTTTGTGGATTACCATCTTCAAAACGATGTTCCACACAAAATGAACATATTTGCCGCTCTTGCTGGGTATTCTCTCTTCCGCAACAGACACAAACATTGGGAAAGGCAATACGGGCTAATCCCTTCGTTATTTGATGTAATATACGTTTCACAACAACTTTTTATACATAAGACCCTTTTTGCAGGCTAATCCTTACAAGCTTCTTTGGTAAAAACTTTTGCCAACCGCTATATTTGTTTAGATTATGTGCCGCATAATTGGTTTGCCACCTTTTAAATTGATAATCGCTTATGGCATCACTCGGAAATGATCTTGCTCAAATTCGCAAAAAGCGGAATTTAACCCTCGAGGATCTTCAGGAAGCTACAAAGATTCCCAAACGGATCTTACGTTCTATTGAGGATGATTCAATCTTTAGTGATTTTGAAGAAAATCCTACTTATATCCGTAGCTATATTCGTGGATA
Source organism: Fodinibius sp. GM108 (assembly GCF_058386985.1). NCBI lineage: Bacteria > Pseudomonadati > Balneolota > Balneolia > Balneolales > Balneolaceae > Fodinibius > Fodinibius sp. GM108. The sequence continues at coordinate 201,223 of NZ_JBYEIR010000006.1, read as the reverse complement.
TGCCAAAGCCATATCCATTGATGACAAGCAGATTATCCGTGCCCTGGATAAATGGGAAGTAGGTGCATATGAGGGTTTTCTCCTTGAAATCGAGGGTATCGAGACATCCGATGAAGATAAAGCGGAAACAGAAGAAAAAGAAGAAAAAGATGAAAAAGAGGAAGCTCCCTCCCCCCCGGATGAAGATGAGGATATGATTCATGATCATTCACCGGCCTTTAAGTATGGGGGAGATCAAGATCCGGAATCAGATTCTGGATCTGTATCCAAGCCCAGCAGGTCCTCGGATAGATCCGATGTTCATTCTGTTAATTGGGCCCAAATGGGACAGCAGTTTGCCCCTCTTGAGTCAAATCGATCAAGAATATGGCTCGCTGTTATCATTGTTTTGGTAGTTGGGTTAGGAGGATTTTTCTACTTTTATTTCAATTCTGGCAGCGAACAGATCGCTGAATCTCAAAACAGTAATTCAGAGCAACAACAGGAAACTGAAGCAGCACTTAGCACTGATTCGCTGGAATTAAACATTTCACCATCTCCGGGAGATGACACCGTTGCTCAAACCCAGACAGAAGAGGTTGATACAAGCGGCTCAATTCAAAGTGAAAGAATGACTGCTCTTCCCGATACTCTTAATATGATTGTTTATGCTGCCTATGGCAGACTCGAGCCTGTACGGGTCTATACCGATATTATGGGTGATATAAACCCATACTGGATTGAAGAGGGAGAAGCAGTGCAATTTGACTTTGTCAATGAAATTCGAATCCGGGGACAACACAGTAATATCGTTCTTATCATGAATGGACATGTAGTTGAAGATTATCGGGAGCAGTTCTATAATCCGGATACTCGTCTTGTTGAAATCAACCGATCTTATTTCGAAGATGATCCCAAATGGTTACAACCCGCGCCGGATTCGCTTGGGATTGATGCCCCCTCCCCGTCGGTTATTAGAGAACGTCCTACTTTTAACTGATTTAATCGATTTAAGTTACTGCGCAAATGGATAGATCACAGGCGAAGCAACGCGTCAAAGAACTTCGCGAACTATTAGACAAAGCCAACAAGGCTTACTACCAGGAAGCACAACCATTCATATCTGACAAAGAGTTCGATGAATATCTCGCTGAGCTCGAAGAGCTCGAAAAAGAATATGATCTCGTCGATCCCACATCGCCGACTCAGCGGGTTGGAGGCGAGCCCAGCAGTGATTTTGAAACGGTTGAGCATCCCATTCCGCTACTCAGTTTAGATAATACGTACAACGAAGAAGAGCTCAACGACTTTGATCGGCGGGTGCGTGAAATACTTGGTCATGAAAATTTCACGTATCTGGCAGAACTTAAATTTGACGGTGCCGCTATACGTCTGCGATATGAAAATGGCGAACTGGTGCTCGGGGCCACACGCGGTGATGGTGAACGCGGTGATGACATTACCCGAAACATTAAAACGATCAAGGATATTCCGCTGCATCTGAAAGATAATTATCCCGAGGTAGTTGAAGTGCGTGGTGAAGCATATATGGAACGCGAAGCTTTTGCCCGTCTCAATGAACACCGCGAAGAACAAGGACTTAACACTTTTGCCAATCCACGAAATTCCACGGCTGGCTCATTAAAGATGCAGGATCCCCGCGAAGTTGCACGTCGCCCGATCCGTTTCTACAGCTTTGATCTAATATCGGAAGGGAATGATGAAAATATTACTCAATATCAGAAAATGGAGCTTTTGAAAGCCTATGGCCTTCCGGTATTCGAACATTACGAACAATGTGCAAATATTGATGAAATCCATAAACTGATCGGTGAATGGAAAGAACTTCGCAATGATCTTCCTTTTGAAACCGACGGCGTTGTTATTAAGGTCAATGAGCACAAACTGCGCGACAAGCTAGGTTCGACCTCAAAAGCACCCAGATGGGCTATTGCATACAAGTTTGAAGCAGAGCAAGCTACTACAACAATTGAGGATATCACTTTGCAGGTAGGTCGACTGGGGAAAATTACACCCGTAGCCGAGCTAAAAGCTGTGCAACTGGCCGGTACGATTATTAAACGGGCTTCACTGCATAACGAGGATGAAATTCATCGCAAAGATATCAGGGTTGGCGATCGCGTAGTGATAGAAAAAGCCGGAGAAATTATTCCACAGGTAATAAAGGTTGTAAATCCAGACCGCAAAGATCGCGGGCCCCGGTTCACTATGCCTGAATACTGTCCTGCCTGTGGCGAAAAACTGGTAAAACTGGGGGAGGATGTAGACTGGCGCTGCATCAATCCCGATTGTCCTCCACAAATTCGTCAGCGCATTGAACATTATGCCTCCCGCGATGCCATGGATATTGAAGGCCTTGGTGAAGCGGTCGTAGATCAGCTGGTAACGCAGGGTTTAATAAGAACATATGCCGATCTGTATGAACTTACCAAAGATCAACTTTTGCCCCTGGAGCGCATGGCTGATAAAAGTGCACAAAACCTGCTGGATGCTATTGAAGAAAGTAAAAAGCAACCGCTTGACCGCGTTATCTACGCGCTAGGCATTCGTTTTGTAGGAAAAACAGTAGCCCGTGATTTGGCTGATGGTTTTAAAAAGATGGATGCGCTCATGAAAGCTGATGCCGAAAAAATTGCTGAACTTGACTCTATTGGTCCTACTATTGCCGAATCAGTTGTCGAATTCTTTAATCAGCCACATAATCGTAAAATTGTGGAATCATTAAAAGAGCACGGGCTTACGTTTGAGATGAAGGAAAAAGAACAGGCCTCACAAAAACTGGAAGGAAAAAAGTTCGTACTAACGGGCAGTTTGCCATCGTTAACGCGCAAAGAGGCAACGGCTCTTATCGAAAAACATGGTGGTACCACTACCTCATCGGTGAGCGGTAACACAGATTACGTTCTTGCAGGTGATTCACCCGGCAGTAAATATGATAAAGCGCAAGAGCTTGATATACCTATTTTAAATCAAAACACCTTTCTTGAACTCATTAATGAAGAATTATGACGATCAACTTGTTGGAATAATAAGGTTATAAGAACGATAACTAAGGTTGGTATAGTTTTATAAACCAAGTATCTTACTCAAACAATATAGTTTTTCAGGTACTTTGACACTGAATGACTGATCACAACGACATTTTATGGGTATTCTCGAAAAATTAGGACTTGCTCCCAAAAAGCAAGAGGGAGCTCCTGTTATCGGAGAAAAGAAGAAAAGACAGGAAGAATCTTCATCTCTGAAATATAATCCTTACATCCGGGTTCTCATTTTACTCGGCTTTCTCGTGGTCCTTATCCTTTCTGTGCCACAGACCTCATTCAAAGAACCAGTCAGCTATGACATAGGTGAACCCTGGCGTGCTGATGACTTAACTGCTCCCTTTACTTTTGCCATCCAAAAAAGTAAGGAGGAGCTAGAGGAAGAGCGTCAAACTATTCGGGAGTCAACACCACCCATTTTTCATGTAGATTATGATGCTGAGATTTCAATGCAATCAAAGCTAGACTCGCTGTTTCAAAGATTAGAACCGATTACCGACAGCTATGAATCCTGGCAACAGTCCAAACAAGAAGGAAGTAGTAATACCGCCCGCGACAGTCTCGAATTTGCAAAGCTAAAGCAGAATTTTCCTGTAAATTTATCTAATGATTCATGGCAGACCCTGATGGAAAATTATCAGGCAGTTCAGGCCGAGGATCGTAATCCCAATCCAAAATCGGCATCTGCCAATCAATTTATTGCCGTAAATTTAAAACAACAGCTTGAGGAACTGATTAATGAACTGCTTGATGACGGTATCATTGATAGACCTAAAGACGAGCTTACCAATGATGAAATTACAATTCGGGATCTCAAAGAGCGAACAGAGAAAACGCTCAACCTTGTAAATGTACGTGATTTAACCGAGGCGCGGGAATATGCCCGTTACCGGCTCTCTCGAAATTATTATGAAGAGATGGCCAATGTGGGAACGGAGATTTTTAATCAAATTGTTGAGCCTAATCTCGTTTTTAGCGAAGAAGATACACAGACCCGTATAGAAGAAGCCCTTGAAGAAGTTTCAACTTCCAAAGGAGCTGTAGCCCAGGGACAGGTTATAATCCGCCGTGGTGATATTGTAACGCAAGAGAAATATAATATGCTTCAAAGTTTGGCAGAAGCACGCGCTCAAAACGCCTCCACTTTTGAACGCTGGCTGCGCTACGGCGGAGATGTGCTGGCTATTATCGCTATCTTAACCATTTTCTTCTTCTATCTGTATCTGTATCGCAAGTATATCTTTATGGACAATGCCATGCTGCTATTGGTATTGATAGCCATGTCGCTGATTGCCGTAGGAAGTTCTATCGCTTATGGATTTGATAACATCTCACCCTATATCGTACCTGTTGCCATAGCACCCATAATATTAACTATCATTTTTGATTCCCGGGTAGGCTTAATGTCTACCATTACCCTGGCATTGCTTACAGGACTCATTAATGGCAATAACTTTGAATACGTCACAGCTACAACAGTAGCTTGCAGCCTTGGATTATTCTCTGTGCGGGACATCAAAAAACGTTCACAGTTCTTCTTCACTACGCCGGGTATTGTGTTCATATCATATCTCGTTATCATCGTCGGCTTTAGTATGACGAGTTTTGACAGCTGGACACAGTTGGGCAATGAACTCTTTTTTGTGGGAATCAATGCTATCTTTATTCTCTTTACCTATCCATTGATTCTTCTTTTTGAAAAATCATTCCGCATCACTACCGATTTTACCCTGCTCGAACTCAGCGATACCAATCTGCCTATACTTAAAGAACTTATGACCCGAGCTCCCGGGACCTTTCATCACAGCCTGCAGGTTTCGAATTTGGCCGAAGCCGCAGCCGGTGCTATAAGGGCCAATAGTTTACTTTGTCGGGTAGGTGGACTCTATCACGATATTGGAAAAATGGAGAATCCCGGCTACTTCACCGAAAATCAAACTGAAGTCAACGAGCATGATAAACTGAAGCCACGGATGAGTGCCTTGGTTATTAAAGCTCACGTTTCCAACGGAGTTAAGATGGCCGAAGAGCATGGGCTTCCGGAAGTGGTAATTGATTTTATTCGAACTCACCATGGCGACTCGTTGATCAAGTTTTTCTGGGAAAAAGCCAAAAAGCAGGCCGACGCCGGCAAAAAAGAAATTCGTGAAGAAGATTTCCGCTACGATGGTCCATTGCCTCAAACAAAAGAGACGGGAATTCTGTTGCTTGCTGACTGTGTTGAAGCAGCATCGCGAGCGATGAAAGATCCGAATTATCAGAAACTTGAAAACCTCATCGATAAAATGGTTGATAAGCGGGTCAACGAGGGACAACTAAGCAAAACCCCCCTTACATTTCAGGATATCCGTATTATCAAAGAGACATTTTTGAATATTCTTGTGGGTATTTATCACAGTCGCGTTGAATATCCTGAGGAAGAAAAAGAAGAAGCTACCCAAAAAGAGATTAAAGCAGGAAAAGATATTCAAGAACATCCGGGAGCACCCAAAAGTCCACCGCCGGTTGACGAATACTATAATTCGTAAGCCCCATGCATTACGACGAAGAGCTTAAACGATATCTCCAGTTCATTAAGCTGGAAAAAAGCCTTTCCGAAAATTCCGTTGTCTCCTATAAAAATGATCTCGACCGGTATCTGAGGTTTTTGGCGAACGACCTGCGAATTCAAAAGCTGGATGGGGTCACCCTTCAACATATTGAAAAGTACCTGGAAGAACTTTCAGCAATGGATCTGTCCACGAGCTCTATTGCCCGCAACATTTCCAGCATACGCGGTTTTCACGAATTTGCCGTTGTTGAAGGATTAGCTGACGCTAATCCCGCCGAACTGGTGGAGCTGCCGAAAAAAGCACAAAATTTACCCGAGGTTTTAAATCCTGACGAAGTGGCTGCAATTATCGATATTCCCAACCGCGAATCTGATGCCGGTATTCGCAACGCTGCCGTCCTGGAAACTCTTTATGCTACTGGAATGCGGGTAAGTGAGCTCGTTAGCCTGGAACTTGATAATCTCATCTTTGAAATTGGATTTATCCGCGTGATTGGCAAAGGGAACAAAGAACGCTTGGTTCCGGTGGGAGAAGCTGCACAATCGGCTTTAGAGCATTATATAGAAGTTGTACGTCCTAAATTTCAAAGTGATAAAAACCCTCAAAAAGCCAAAAATAAAGTATTCTTGAGCCAGCGCGGCAACCCCCTTTCACGCATGAGCATCTGGAATATTGTAAACGACGCTGCCGAACGCGCTGGAATCGAGAAAAATGTATATCCTCACATTTTTCGCCACTCTTTTGCCACCCATCTGCTCGAAGGCGGTGCCGACCTACGGGCCGTGCAAGAAATGCTGGGACACTCATCCATTATCACCACCGAAATTTATACTCACGTAGATCGATCACTGCTGCACCAGGTGCATAAAGAGTTCCATCCGCGGGCCTAAAGCTTTAATCACAAGCTTGTCTTAAGCAATTCCGTAATTGATTTACGATCTCTTCTTATTTTAACTTCAATTTATAGTGTTAACTTATTATTAAAGGAAAAACTTTATAAGTTAACAGATAGATTATTTATAACAGAAGAGGGGGAGCCATGGACAACAAATCTGAACTTAACGATCTGTTAATAGATATTCGGCAGACAAGTGGTGACAATCTAAAAGAAAAAATATTTCCCTTGATCTATGGGGAACTCAAGAGAATAGCCTATTCCAAATTAGAGAAAGAGCAAAATATTTCACTTACTGCAACTGCCCTTGTACATGAACTGTATTTAAAAATGATTGATCAAACGAAGATCAGGGCTAAAGATAAAAATCACTTTATAGCTATCGCCGCTCGATGTATGCGCCAGATTTTAGTTGATCATGCACGCAAAAAGAATGCTGAAAAACGCGGGGGCAACCAAGAGGATGTCACCTATATTGATGAGTTATATAAAGCCCACCAAGAATCGGAAGATATAATAGATCTTGATGATAAGTTAAAAAAACTCTCTCATTTGGACCAACGCATGGCTGATGTTGTAACCCTTCGTTTTTTTGGCCAAATGACCGTTGAAGATACAGCTGATGCTCTTGATGTCTCAAAACGTACGGTAAAACGTGACTGGGCCAAAGCCCGGGGATGGCTCTACAAAGAGCTTAAAAAAAAAATAGCTGTTAGCTGCTACTAATGAGAGGTTAATTTATATTGACAGTACAATGAATCAACAGCTGTGGAAAAAAATTAACAAAATTGTTGATACAGCTCTGGAGTTAAAAAAAGAAAAACGCAAAATTTTTATACAAGAGCAGTGCCAGGGAGACCAACAACTGAAACAACAAGTCAACGACCTGCTCATATCTATTGAACAATCCGATAGCGAAAATTTTCTGGAAAATACTGCTGAATATCCAAAGTATCTGGCACAAGAAATTTCTGAAGAAAATATTGAAGAAGAAAGCACGACTCTGATTGGCACTACTATCGGCCGATATAAAATTATTGAGCTAATCGGACACGGGGGAATGGGATCGGTATATCGGGCCGAACGGGCAGATGAAATACACAGCCAAAGAGTAGCTCTCAAGTTGATGCGCCGCGGCATGGATACTCCATCCAATATTGCCCGATTTAAGCGCGAGCGCAAAATTCTGGCAAAACTCAATCATCCCCATATCGCACGTTTGATCGATGGTGGTGTAACTGATAACGGCCTACCCTACTTGGTGATGGAATATGTAGAAGGTAAACCGCTTTACGACTATTGTGATGATCACAATCTTTCCGTTAATCAGCGCCTTGAGCTTTTTAAATCGATTTGTGAAGCTCTGCATTACGCGCACAACAATGCAATTATTCACCGGGACCTTAAACCTTCGAATCTATTAGTTACTGAAGAAGGTCAAGTAAAGATTCTTGATTTTGGTATAGCCAAACTTTTAGAACCTGAAGATCCCGAAAGCAATATTTTTGAAACTCAGACCGGTGCCCGGATTCTGACTCTCGGTTACGCAGCTCCCGAACAAGTTGAATATCAGGCTGTTACCACAAAAACAGACATATATATCCTGGGAATTTTACTGTATGAACTATTAGCTGGCCTTCATCCTTTCGACATAGCTAAGAAGAAAATGGGCAAAATTGAGCAGCTTATCTGCCATAAAACTCCATTAAAACCCTCCAAACATTTTCGAAAACTTGATCCTGTTCGTCAACAAAAAATCGCCCAGTCTCGAGATTTATCTCCCGACAATCTGATAAAAAAGTTAAAGGGAGATTTTGATGCTATAGTAATGAAAGCCTTGCGCAAAGAACCTGAGGCACGATATAATGCCGCAAGCCAATTGCTGGAAGACCTTGAACGTAAGGAAAATAACCGCCCAATTATTGCCCGGAAAGATACCTTCAGATACAAGAGCCGGAAGTTCATCAAACGACATAAAACGGGATTAAGTGTTGCAGCGGGATTTTTATTGCTTATCATCGGTTTTTTCAGCTTTTACACCTGGCAAATTACTGAAGAGCGTAATATGGCTGAACAACAAGCTGAGAAGGCCCAGCAAATTTCAGGTTTTTTAGTGGATGTTTTCGAAGCAGGAAACCCCCATGTTGCTGAGGGAGATACCGTAACTGCTGTGGAGTTATTGGAAAAAGGAGTAGCAAAAGTTAATCAGCTAGAAAATAATTCTATAAAATCTGAAATGCTTACCATTTTGGGCCGATCATACACCGGCCTCGGCGAATATGAAACCGCGTCTGACCTTTTGGAAAGAGCAATTAATTTGAGCAAGCAAGCAGAGTCTGGGGATAACAGAATAACCCATGCAAATGCTTTGTACAGTTTAGGCTCACTTCATGCATATCAGCAAGATTTTGAAAAATCTGTCCCTTTTCTAAGGAAAGCATATAACATTCAATCAGAGGAAGTGGGCCATTCTGATCCTCAAACGATTCGCACTTTGACTACAATCGGAGTTTCTCTAAGAAATACCGGGAAACTAGATTCTGCCGAATATTATGTGCGAAAAGCTTTGGACATCCAAAATAATAATTCCTCTGTAGGCTCTGACAGCCTATTATTAAAAACCCAAAAAGATCTGGCTTATATACTGAGAAAAAAGGGAGATCACGGGGAAGCAGAAAAATTATACAAAGAGATTATTGAAGAAATTGGAGCGGAATCAAACAGTAACCAGTCAGATCTTAATCAAGTGTATAATAATCTGGCATACCTCTATAATGAGCAGGAAGAATATGAGAAAGCTGAAGAATATTATAAAAAAGCTTTGAGACTCTCGTCACAGATACGAGGTGATTCACATCCGATTACAAATATGATTCGCAGCAATTATGCTTCTGCCTTGGCTGTGAATAATAAATTTGAAGAGGCTGAAAATCTTTTCAAGGAAAACATTAAACTAAAAGAAGAAAGATATACTAAAAACCACTGGAGAACCGGGCAAGCATATACAACCGTAGGCTACTTTTTAATTATTGATAAAAAAGCATATGAGGATGCGAAAAGCTATATAAAAGAAGGAATTCAAATTTATGAAGATGTACTTGGTCCAGAACATCTGTGGACAGGCTATGCCAAAGGTTTATTAACGGCTACTGAATACATGAAGGGGAATCACGGAAGATCCGATTCTCTCTTTATCATCCACTATAACATCTTCAAAGAAAATGCAGATTCATTGGACAGTACGAACAAGGGACAAATCCAAAATTTAATAGACATCTATACCTCCGAAACAGACACCTCAAACAAGCGCTTTGTCAACGCCTATGAAAAAATTTTAGCAAATAGATAAACCTCCAATGATCTAGCTGAATACTATCCTTATCTATAGCTATTTAGTCAGGCAGTTGGTATCCCAATAGTTTGCCAAGAGATGACAGAGTTCTCATAATAAATTTCGGGGGCTTTTTGGAGATAACTTCCTGCTCATGATCCGTAAACAGCATACCCATCAGTACAAATGACTTGAAATTACCGGGAGGTAAAGTAACGCCTTCTTCAGTTACCAGCTTGTGAAAACGCCGGAAAAAACGCTCATACTCGAGCGCGGGTTGATGTACGTTTATTAATTCCACCGGTTCTTTATTTCTAAAAGTATGCGGGGTGCCCGGCGAAACGCTGTGTTTTTCGCCGGCCGCTACCTCCTTCCACTCATTTTCTACATTTACCTCCAGCACGCCCGAAATAACTTCATAACTTTCCGTGGCATGAGGATGAACATGCAGCGGTGGAGAATCCCCTGTAGTGCCATTAATCTCAAACCGCATTTCCAAATATTCCCCATTCGTATCCTTTGTAGATTGCGTAATTTCCCAGCGTCCTGGAAACCCTCCAAAATCCAAAACTCTGCTCTGTTTGCCAGTTTCCATAACATTGCTTTTTAAACTATCCATGTTTCAAAGATCAAAAGTGATCTATTTATAGGCCACAGCCGCGCTCGATGGTCCGGCCAACGGGATAAGCTCAGAAGAAGAATATCCCACATCGTTACACCACTCTTTAAATTCATTAAAGGTGAAATCAAATCCCTCCCTGGTCTCGATCAACATATTAAGAGACATGGTTAACCCAAATACATTTTTGGATCGGTCGTTATCGATAATATTTTCAATCACGATACAGGCACCGCCTTCAGGCAGACTATTATATGCCTTTTCAAGCAGGATTACTTTCTCTTCAAGCCCCCAATCATGTAAAATATTACCCATTGTAATAATGTCAGCCTCGGGTAACTCTTCTTCCCAGAAATCGCCGGCTATAGCTTCAACACGATCTTCCATTTCCCACTGCTTAATTTTTTCTTCAGCGATGGATGTTACTTTGGGCAGATCATACGTAATACATTTCATATGATCATGTTTACTGGCGACCTGTAAACTTAATTCTCCATCGGCTCCTCCCATATCGCAGAGCGTCTTATATTGGGAAAAGTCGAACTTATTAACCAACGCTTTAAAATTACCCATTTGAATACCGGCCATTGCCCGCGTCATTTGCCGTAATCGGTCTTCATCCTCATAAAGTATTTCAAAAAAGTCGGTTTCCTTGTGTTTTATTTCATTTTGGGGATTTCCTGTTTTTAAAGCCTCTTCGAGATCATCCCAAAAAGGATACAGACGATCATTTGCCATCTCCAGAATTCCACCTATATAACCTCTTTTATTTTGGTCCAGAAATCGATCTGAATCCGGAGAATTGCTATAAATTGCATTTTCTTTAATTCCTTCACGCTCCAGAAATCCCAAAGCAACAAGAGCATCCAGCCAGTCATAAAGTCCCCGGCCGTCCAGATCAAGTTCTTTACGTATCTGTTCTGCCGACAGTGAATTCTGAGAAAGCTTCGTAAAAAGCCCGAATTTAACTGCTGCCAGCAACACTTTGGAGCTCCAAAATCCAAAACCTACTTTCATGATATTTTTAGGCGTTATCTGCTTCTGTTCTTTCTGATCTTTTACTTTAGTATCCATAATCATCTCTCCTAATTTTGAATTGTAGTTATCGTGTTAAAGATATCTTAAGTATGCCATTGTTCCATATGGTAACGATGTGTGTCACTTAAGCTTTCCGACCGATAATGCTCATTGTAAAATCCCTCATCTACATGCCCGGCCTGGAATCCCATCAGGGTGTGAAACGGCGGATAGGTGGCCGGGAAGCGGCCATAGCGATCCCAAATATATTCGAGACACGAAACGGTGGCCGAAACTGCTTTTTCACTTATTTCAGGGACCTCGGAACTGACTTGATCTGGTTCCTGCCAACCGGCGTTTGCTTTACGATGTTCAAACACTCCCCGTTCACCGCCGCCGTAAACACCTCCTGACCTGTACTTATCGTCGACCACTGCCTGAACCGCATCTTCCATTGAGGAATAATAAGGTGGGGCGTAGGATTTTAGCAATACCTTGCCATCTTTTTCAAGCCCCACCGGATAGGACATATTTGGATTTTTTCCGGTCAATTTGAGCATTGTTGACGCAGGAAAAGGAACTGCCATGAATTCTGTGAGCGGCATAGATTGCATCCTAAAACCCAAAGCATCGAGCCATGATTCTTCATGTGCCGCATAAGCAGGAAATCCTGACAACCCCATAGCCTGACATGCAAGTCCGAGGTTCTGAAGAATCATGCCCTGTTCCACTGCCATTATCTCACCTCCTATTCTCTCAAACAAAGCAATTGGCATAGCTTTGCCGTTCTTGGGATCGTCATCAAGATGGCCACCATTGCTCTTTGCGAACTCCTTCAGGCCTGCCGGCAAATACATCCTGCGCTCGTCGAGTACAAAAAACTCGTTTCTCTCACTTAGAAATTCCAACATTGCGTTGATAGCTGCGTAGGTCAAGCTACTTACCGGCAGAAAGAAGGTGGTCCCTTCTGCATAAAGCGACCACCGGTTGCCGGCGATATTGAATGGTGATTCTGTAGGAGGAGCAATCCGCTCGTCAGCAATTTTAACACGCATCTTGCGCCAGGCCTTGACAAACTGCTCAGCTTGTGTCAGCTCTATAACATCTGCCAACACTTCCGGATCCAGATCCTGAGGTCTGCGTGCCAACCACGTTGTATTATCATCAATAACAAATACCGAAGCAGTATGAACGGCGTCGCCGCTGCTGACTGTTCGTCCCACAGAACGAGCCATCATGGTGCCACCGGCACCTTCAGCGTACGACCAGTCCGCCAATGAAGCTCCGGTGATTCCACAGGCAGCGAATGCCAGTATAGCCTGCTCTTCCTCCGTTAGCGGATATGGTTCTTGTTTGCTGCTGTACTTCGTAGGGCCGGACTCAATTTCCATTCCCCGGGAGAATCGTCGTGAGCGCCGTTTGAGCAAAGCCTCCAGTAATCCGTAGTCCTTCATTTTTTTATGTCCGCTGAAGCCATTGGATGATTGAGTAGAATTGTTAGATTTCATAGGGTATTATTTTCATTGTTATCCTCGGTTATCCGTTCTATCAATTACTTCATTTCTCATAATTGACCGGCCACATTGCCAATTCAGGATGAATGTCTCATTTTAAATATTCCTGCTTTCAATCTATTTGTCTTCATATTTTTCACACTGCTATTTTTACGCCGGTACAGCTTCTATTATGCTAACCGGTGAATCTGTCGGGATCACCTGCTCCAGATTAAAGCCAGCCTTGTTCAGGAGCTTATCATATTCTACCTTGGTTCGTTCTTTGCCGCCGGTCAACGCAAGCATCACCATATCGAGTTCATAACCCGGATGAGATGATCCATTTTCCGGAAGCACCATCTCTACAATCAGTAAACGGCTTGAGGAAGGCATAGCCTCACGGCAGTTCTGGAGAACTGAGAGACATCGGTCTCTTGGCCAGTCATGAAGAATGTGCGAAAGAATATAGGCATCTCCCCCCTCGGGGACTTCTTCAAAGAAATCTCCCTCCCTAAATGTAATTTTATCAGCTACACCCCTTTTTTTTAACAGTTCCGATGCTTGCTCAATAACCCGGGGAAGTTCGAATAAAGTACTATTGAGCCCCGGATAATTTTCATAAATCGTAGCAAGCATGTTGCCGGTGCCACCCCCGACATCCACCACTGTCTCGAAATTGGAGAAGTCGTACGCTTCGGCCACAGCCGGTGGTTCCGCACCATGAAAGCCGATCATTGCATTATTGAAATGAGTATTCATCTCCGGATGGTTGTCAATATATTCAAAAAAAGACATGCCAAACGCTTTCTCGAAACCGGGTTCTCCGTCCTCTAGTGTTTCAGGAAGTTTGAAAAATGCATTCCAGAATACCTCACCGGCCACTGTCAGAATGGTGGAACGCGCCTTACCCGGTGCACCGGTCTGAAGTGCTTCCCCCAATGGTGTAAGAGAAAAGCTCCGGTTATTCTCCATAGACAGAATACCGAAGTGTGCTAACGCCCGCATCAATCGGTGCAACGATGATGCATCGGTATCAGTCTGTTTGGCTAACTCCTCGGCTCTTTTCGGGCCCTCCGACAGATAGTCTGCCAATCCGATTTCAGCTGCAGAATATAACACGCGTGACTGTAAAAAGGCAGAACTCATCTGAATTAGTTTAACATGCGGTGGTAATATTTCTTCGGTCTGCTGACTTTCATTCTTAGCCATATCATTCACCTGTTAATTTTTTTGAGCTTCTATTTCGTCAGTAGTCGCAAAAGCCATCAAATCTCTGCGGGCAGAATCTTCTTAATTAGAGATATTATTATGTATCAGTTTCCGGATCCAACTCTTGGATTAGTTGGATGGAAGATACCTTCTGGATTGGGATACCAGATCCATGCGTGAAGCGTCCAGGCATGTATTTCATGTTCATGATGCCAGATTTTACCGTCTACACCGGGAAATTTTCCGTCAAGGTCAGATTGATCTTCAACTAAACTTTCGGGGATGAGATATTCTACCGCCACCAGTCGGCGCTTACTGTCATCGGCCGGATTGTCAACATACACGAGCGCCTCGGGCTGGGTCGGTATAACTTCCGTATCCATCAGGCTCTCTTTTAAGTAGTGATATCCCATTCCCGGTACGAACGGACTGACTTGCTCGTAGCCCGCTTCTTCAGCTTGGGTAACATCATGATATCGAGCTGTCGCTCTGCGGACTTGTGCTAATGTGGCACGCAGGTCGGAACCCAAATTTGGCTGCACTACATCTCCATCAGAATGACTCTCGATAGTTTTGATCTCACTGTTGTCTGGGCCGGGAACAGGATTATCAGAATCACAAGTAATCAAAAAAAATGTCGTCAAAAAAAGAACCGATATTTGAAGTAGTCGTAGCATAATGAGATAGCTTTGTGTTAGTATTTTATTCTTGTGAATGTATCTACATAGCATACTGCGTAATAGCTCAGAAAGTGAGGACAATTCTTTAAGATATTGAATAATAAAGTAGTATCATCTGTTTAACTCCTGAAACGAAAGGATGTGATTATTTTTATTTTTCACGACTCAAACCTTACACCATTTGATCATAGATTATACACTGCTGCACAATGCATATAATGAATTTCAGCCACAGGCAGAACTCTGCATATTCGGTGCTTTTACCCATAGATGCATAAAGACACGACCGCAAGCCCAAAAAGTGTATGATTTCTTCGATTGCTTTTTGTTAATTGGTATTTAAAGCGTTTTGCAGGCATTAAGGGGTCAGTATAATCATCACCAAGGGAACGATATGGATCAACAAAAGTGGGAAAAAATCAATGGTATCGTAGATGCTGCACTAAAATGTAAAGCAGAAAAACGTTCAACTTTTATCCAACAAAAATGCAGAGGAGATCGGGAACTTCTGCACCAGGTAACAACATTGCTTGAAGCAATTGAACAGTCCGAAACTAAAGACTTTCTGGAAGGTTTCGATAGCCTGGGGGAGTATCTGGCCAGCAATACATCCGATGGAACAAAGAACACTTATACCTCTTCCCTGATTGGTGAAACTATCGGCAAATATGAAATTACGGAATTGATAGGCTATGGAGGTATGGGATCAGTCTTTATGGCCAAACGGGCAGATGGGACTTATAACAAAACGGTTGCTCTCAAGATAATGCGGCGCGGAATGGACACTCCTTCCAATAATGCTCGCTTCAGACGTGAACGTGATATTCTGGCTCGACTCAACCACCCCAATATTGCTCGTCTGATAGATGGGGGCGTCACTACTGACGGTCTGCCGTACTTTGTTATGGAGTATGTTCAAGGGACTCCATTCATTGAATACTGTAATCAGAATCAACTTTCTGTAGAAGAAAGACTCAACCTATTCAAAATTGTATGCACGGCGGTTCGGCATGCTCACCGCAACGCCATTATTCATCGTGATTTAAAACCCTCCAATATCTATGTGACCGATGACGGAGCCGTAAAAATACTCGATTTTGGTATCGCCAAGCTAGCAGAATCAAACAATTCTGATATCACTTTTTTTCAAACCCGTACGGGTGCCCGAATTCTGACTCTTGGCTATGCAGCTCCGGAACAGTTCAAAGATGAAGCTATTACCACAGCGACGGATAGTTATACACTGGGTACCCTTCTTTATAAATTATTGGCAGGTGTTCACCCTTTTGATATAGCGGGTAAAAGTTTTGCGGCCACAGAAGAAATCATCTGCAATCATACACCTCTTCGACTATCAGAACAGTTTGCAAAACTCTCTAAACCAGAGAAAGCAGAAATTGCTGAACAACGGGGTACGGTTCCTTCTAGTTTAACTCAACAACTGAAAGGGGATCTTGACGCTATTGTTTTGAAGGCGCTTCGCAAAGAGCCGGAAGCACGTTATCAGTCCGTCGAACAAATGCTGGAAGATCTCACCCGGTATGAACAATCCCGGCCGTTGATAGCCCAAAAGGATACCTTTCGTTACAGGTTCAAAAAATTTGTCAGTAGAAACTATCGTTCTGTAATAGCTGCAACATTGATTTTAACTGCTGTTTTGGGATTTGGAAGTTATCATATCAATCAGGTTACAGAAGAGCGAAATATTGCTGAAAGAGAGACACAAAAAGCAGAGACTGTTAAAAACTTTTTAGTTAACATTTTCGGATCCTCGAATCCCGGCTCAACGAACTTTGAAGGCAGAGATGTATCTGCCAAAGAACTATTGCTGAATGGCAAAGACAAACTCGATCAGGAACTACACGGACAACCCGATGTTTACACCGAAATATTAATAGCCATTGGTGATGCATTAGGGAATATTGATGCTTTTGAAGAAGCTGAAAAAAGTTACAGACAGGCACTGTCAAAAGCCTCTGAATCTTCTGTCCCTCTTGAGAATAAAGTCAAAATTCATGTAAAACTTGGTCATTTGATACTGACCTGGAAAAGAAATGAACACGCTCGTCCGCTAGCTCTTAAAGCTCAGTCTCTATTACATGAAATAAATAATCCACCTACTGGCTTAGAGGCGTCTGTATTCGGCTTACTTGGTAAGATTATATCAGTAGCAGACAACTACCAAGAGGGCAACAGATACTTTGAGAAAGCTGATAGTCTATATAAAAGTGCCAGTATGCAAAACAGTGATGATTATATTCAGATGCTTACAGAATATGGCAGGTCACTACTCTACGTCTTTAACTTCAAAAAATCCGAAGAGATACTGATAAAATCCAATAAACTACATCGCCAAAAATATGACAAACCCACCCTTACTATCGCTGAAAATTATAAGTTTATTGCATGGACAAACAGGGAGATGGGACGTTTTAAACGATCAAATAACTTTTTTAAAAAATCAATTGAACTAAAAAAAGAGCTTACCGGACCGGAGAGTATACCTACTGCTAAATCTATGTATCACCTTGCACGAAATCATGCACTTATAGGTAATTTCAGGAAATCTGAAAAACTGGCTCAAAAGGTACTAAGTATTTATCAGGAAAAACTACAATCTCCGAACAATTTTATTCATCAGGCAAAAAATTATATAGCTATAGCCAAGTACAATCAAAATAAGTTGATCGAAGCAAGGAAGTTATTTGAAAATATAATTAGTGAAAGGCGCGAAATGAAAACTAATAATAAAATGTACTTAGCCGGCGTAATGTCCCACTTGGCCATAGTGTTTCAAAAAACAGGGAACTTCCAAGATGCTGTTTCTCTTCTTGAGGAATCGATTCAAATAAATGAAAAGAATCTGGGAACTGAAAGCCGCGGCGTAGCTGTCGATATGGTCAAGTTAGCCACAGTCTATCGCGAAATGGGGAACTACCGACAAGCCGAAGAATATTTTTTGCAAGCTAAATCAATTTTGAAGGAAGAAACACCGGAAAATCACTATCGCAGGGGCGAACTTTATCTTCAATTCGGCAAATTGGAACGGGACACCAATAACTTTCGCAAAGCCCAGGAATGTTTTAACAAAGCTTATAATATTTATCTCGATATTTTTGGAGAGGATAGTAACCGGACCAGAGAAGTGGCGTCTCTTTTAAAAAAAATAGCTCAGGCCTAGCGTATTTTAATCAAAAATAAACCGGATTAGAAGGACCTGATTTAATTTGGCCCTTTTTTCATGCAAATTTCGCATGTACTAGTAAACAAAGGACATTTATCAGGTTTATGGATCAAAAACGCTGGCAAAAAATTGAATCTGTTCTCGATAAGGCCTTGGATATGGACAGTTCAGACCACCAAACGGAAAAATTCATAAGAAGGACTTGTAAGGACGATAAACAGCTTTACAAACAAGTAATGCAGTTATTCATATCGGTAAAGCAAGCTGATGAGAATCAATTTCTGGAGAAGAGTTCACACTCATCTGATTACAAATCGTAAAACAAAATTTATCCCTTCTCATATTTTTCTATATTTGCGGTGTTGAACAAAAAATTCTGACATCTATCCAGAAAAATGAATACCGTATTCCGATCTCTTCTCATAATCCTTTTTGTCTTTTTCAGTCAATTAGAAATAGCAGTAGGTCAAATAGGCTGGTCCAAATCCTATGAAAATGGTATAGTAGTTACAGCCGACAAGCACGCTTCTGAGATTGGCCAACAGATATTAGAACAAGGTGGCAATGCCGTCGACGCCGCCGTAGCTGTACAATTTGCCTTATCAGTTACCCTGCCACGGGCTGGGAATATCGGCGGAGGTGGATTTATGGTGCTACAACTTGAAGACGGTACAAGCAGAACTCTCGACTTCCGTGAAAAAGCTCCGCTTCAGGCAACAAGCGATATGTATGTTCGAGACGGAGAATATGTCTCGGATCTAAGTCGTGAAGGCGGATTGGCTTCCGGTGTCCCCGGTGTTGTCGATGGTATGATTAAAGCCATTGAACGGTATGGCCATCTGCCACTTGAAACAGTTATACAACCCTCTATTGAGCTGGCACGCAAGGGATACAAGCTATCGTGGACACAGGCTAATGATCTAAATAACCGTTCCGATGTACTTAGCAAATATGATGGATCAAAAAAATATTTTGTGAAACAGGATAGTCAGGAATGGAAAGAAGGAGATCTCTTTATTCAGGAAGACTTGGCTCAAACTCTGGAACGAATTGCTAATCGGGGACGTGATGGGTTTTATTCCGGCAAGACGGCCGACCTGATTGTCGAAGAAATGGAAAAACAAGGCGGACTTATCTCATATAAAGACCTGGAACAATATGAAAGCGTTTGGCGTGATCCTGTTACCGCCTCGTTTCGGGGTTACGACCTGAATATTATGCCGCCGCCAAGTAGTGGCAGTATTGCTGTACATCAAATTCTGGATATGCTTAAACCATACGACCTGAAGCAGTTAGGATTCAATTCCGCCAAATACGTCCACCTTGTCACCGAAGCTATGCGCCGGGCCTTTGCAGATCGAGCGCACTTTTTGGGTGATCCCGATTTTGTGGATATCCCCACCGAAAGGTTATTAAGCAACGATTACAACAAGAATCGCATGCAAAGTTTTGATTGGAATCAGGCAACTTCCAGTGAAGAGCTCAGCCACGGCGATATCCCTTCATTCAGTGAATCCACAGAAACAACCCATTTCTCTATTGTCGATGAAGATGGAAATGCCGTTGCTGTAACAACCACACTTAACGGCAGCTTTGGAAGTAAAGTGGCTGTGGATGGGGCCGGATTTTTGCTCAATAACGAAATGGATGACTTTACAGCCCAACCGGGCGAACCCAATATGTTTGGGCTTATTCAGGGTGAGGCAAATGCCGTAGAACCGGAAAAGCGAATGCTCAGCAGTATGTCGCCCACTATTGTATCAAAAGGCGGAGAAGTCCGCATGGTGCTTGGCGCTGCCGGTGGTCCACGCATAATCACGGCTACCTTACAAAGCTTCCTGAATATGAGTGTCTTCGAAATGGATCCACAGCAGGCAACATCGGCCCCGCGTTTTCATCACCAGTGGATGCCGGACGAGCTTTACTACGAAGAATTTGGATTAAGTCCTGACACCCGTGAAAAGCTGGAAGAACTGGGACATGATCTTACCGTCTTCTACGGAGTGGGACGTGCACACAATATTTTTGTAAATGAAGATGGAATCAAATTCGGAGCACCAGATCCGCGTGGAGATGGGGCAACAAAGGGTTATTAAAAAAGGCAGATTAAAGAAACTAAACTTTTATAAATTCTTTGATCACCATAAGTTTTAATCACGTATTTTATAAAAGGTGATGATACCGACATCCCTCTTCAATAACATTTCAAAACAAAGAGGAAACACTTTATGGCCACAGATACTGAAACAGTTGTAGAATCGATTCAATGGCGGGATGATCACGTTCGCATTCTCGATCAAACTTATCTTCCCAAACGTGAGGTTTACAGTGATATTCGTGATGTAGGCCGAATGTGGGAGGCGATAAAAAAATTGCGCATCCGCGGAGCGCCTGCCATCGGCATTGCCGCAGCTTATGGTATGTATTTGGGGATTAAGGATCTGCCCGAAAACGCTTTCGAAAGCTTTTGGGTAGAAGTCGAACGTGTGGCAGAGTATCTCGAAAATGCCCGACCGACGGCCGTGAATCTAAAATGGTCATTGAACCGAATTAAAACCACGATACAAGCACATAAAGACAAAGATATTTCTGAAATTAAAGAAATTGTCCTTAAAACTGCCCGAACCATCCACGATGAGGATAAACGCATTTGCAAGAAGATTGGAGAAAATGGTGCAGAACTGGTAAGTAAAGGTGATAAAATCTTAACTCATTGCAATACAGGAAGCCTGGCTACAGGACAATACGGCACAGCTCTCTCTGTCATTTTTCATGCTCACGAAGCCGGCAACGATATTCAGGTATGGGTTGATGAAACACGTCCCCTGCTGCAGGGAGCGCGCCTTACCTCATGGGAACTGATGAATGCCGACATCCCGATGAGGCTGATCACAGACTCTACCGCCGGTTCTCTAATCAGGCGCGGCGAAGTAGATATGGTGATCGTCGGCACCGATCGTGTTGCAGCAAACGGCGATACCGCCAACAAAATCGGCACCTATCCCCTGGCTGTTATTGCCAATGAAAACGATGTGCCTTTTTATGTAGCAGTCCCACTTTCAACAATAGATATGAAACTCGAAAGCGGTGATGAAATCCCCATCGAAGAACGTGAAGGAGATGAAATCACAAGTTTCAACGGATCACAGGTTGCCCCTAAAAAGGTAGAAACGTATAATCCCGCTTTTGATGTGACGCCCCATAAATATGTGACAGCTTTCATCACTGAGAAAGGTATTATAAAACCGCCTTTTGAGGAGAACTTCAAAGCTCTTTTTGAAGATTGATACCGAAAAGCTAAATAAATTGGGAATGAGATGGAATAGGAACTTAAGAATAGACAAAAATGATGCTGTCATTCCGAGGAGGCCATGATTTTGGACGACGAGGAATCTCAAATGAATTAAAGGAAATTACTTTCTTACAATAAAAACCACTTTTACCATTTGAAACCCCTCTCCCGCAATTTCTCCGGATCGGAATGACAGTATTAGAAGAAACTGATGTTGCTTCGTCTTATCTCATCCGGAAGCTCTGCTCCCAGTTAACCCCAGCCAAATTCCAATGCGGAGCGCCCTTGGCTCTTTCAGATGACTACGTCCGAGATTAACCTAAATTTGAGGCAGTTTATAAGCCATTCCACACATCAAGAATTTCATCACCGTCTATACTGCCGTGAGAGCCGTGCCAAACAGCTTCTCTATTACTGATTAGTATGGCTTGTGGAGATTCGTGGCGAACGTCCAGCTCCGAGGCGATGTGATTTGACGCTTCGCGTTTTTTTACCACATTCACAAAATGCATATCAGCATACTCGAGGATATCTGCAGCGGCTTGTTCCAGATTTCCTTTGGCTACAAAACAGACGCTGCAGCGGTGGCTGTGTTTATAAACCAGCTGTGGTTTGTTTTCAGATTTCTTCAGAATATCATCAACCTGTGCTGTTTCGTTGATAGTATTCCATATTTCATCAGTGTCTGATCCGGAAAAAGAATTCTTTACGGCGTCGAATAAACCCATAAAAGATATTAGAGCTAAAATTGTTACAGATTGAAATCATGCCCATAAACAAAGGGGAGACTCTATATCATTCCGTTTAATCTCCGAGGCAAATGCCTATGTCGCGAGCTGTCTGTACGGTATCACTTTCCAGGGCTACCGATTTCATTTTGCCCGCAATGCTGGTTATAGGAATTCGCGTCAGTTTATTATCCTGGAGCACAACCAATTTATTATAATCCCGCTCCTGAATGCATCGGATCGCTGCAGCACCGAATCGTAATGAGATCAGGCGATCATAAGTAGAAGGTGATCCGCCGCGTTGCAGATGCCCCAGCACCACAGTCCGGGATTCTTTACCCGTCCGCTCACTGAGCTCTTCGGCGACCCTGTCGGCTATTCCTCCCAGCTTTTCCTGCTGCCCCACCGCTTTACCTTTTGTGACCACTTCGCCATCCTTTTCAATAGCGCCTTCGGCCACCACAATCATCGTATAGTGAAGACCGCGTGCTTCCCGCTCCTTAATCTTTTCTTCGATGGAATCATAAGAAAACGGTATCTCGGGGATCAACACCACATCAGCTGAGGATGCAATACCCGCATACAAAGCAATCCATCCGGCATAACGTCCCATAACCTCTACCACCATCAATCGGTGATGTGACTCGGCCGTAGTTGTAATCCGGTCGATAGCTCCGGTGGCAATATCGATAGCCGTATCAAAACCGAGCGTTACATCACAGCCGTAAATATCATTGTCAATGGTTTTGGGTACGCCAACAATATTAAGACCCTTTTTAATGAGCTTGCTGGCGATATTCATCGATCCGTCACCGCCAATGGCTACCAAAGCATCAATGCCATATTCATCAAATGTCTCCACGAGACGGTCCGACACATCCTTGGTATCCCAGGTCCCATCTTCTTTTTTATAAGGCATTTCAAAGGGATTGCCGCGATTGGCAGTTCCTAAAATAGTTCCGCCCTGCAGCGTTATTCCCTGCACAGCCTTCGCATCTAACTTCACGAAAGGTTCATCCGTATAAATAGAACCATATCCATTCTTAACGCCATAAACTTCCCATCCTCTCTTTAACGCCGCCAATGTTGCAGCTCGGATAGCCGCATTAAGTCCCGGAGCATCACCGCCCCCCGTATTAATTGCTATTTTCATAAATTATTAAATGTTTTCTTCCAGTGGCTCTCGTTGGGTTCGAAACACTTCTTCTACCCGATCAATTCCAAGTCCGCGCCGCAACACTTTTGTGTTGTCATCAGTCATGTCCAGAATCGTGGTCTCTCTGGCAGGCAGATCTTGTTGATTATCGATCGTTACATCCACAAGTTTTTCAAACTCGCGAAGAAATGGTTCCCGCTCAAACTCTTTCAGGTCCTCACCATCGATCCCCGGCTTTTTGGCTGTAATTGCCAGCATAGGATGACCCAACTCACGCACCAACCCTTCAGCAATAGGATAGTCGGGCACCCGAAATCCTACGGTTTTTTTCTTTGGATGGATTAGCAGCTTGGGTACTTCTTTGGTTGCAGGTAAAATAAATGTATAGGGACCGGGAATAAGCCGCTTGATCAGTTTAAAATTATAGTCAGAAATATGAGCAAACTTTGCAATTCCCGACAGAGAATCGCAGAGAATAGTCAAGTGATCGTCTTTCCCCAATTCACGGATTTCCCGGATACGCTTAATACCTTTTTTATTTTTGTAATCACAGCCGATAGCATACTGGCTATCGGTCGGAAACAGCACAACTGCTCCCTCTCTGATTTTGTCAGATACTTCAAAAAGTCGTTTAACATGTGGCGTTTCGGGGTGCAGTTTGATTCGTTCTGCCATGAATAAGACCTCAGTTTTTTTAATGTTAATACGAACTGGATAAGCAGTTAAAGTGCAGGGAATGATACCTTTTAGAATGTTGTGATAATAAACTAAATGAAGTGGTTTTTCTTATCATTATTTTCTTCTAATTATCTGCACTTGATTGTTATTAATAACACATTGATTTCGGATAATCAATACAATTTAAAACAAACCCAGAACTAAATTATTACAATTATGGAAACATCAGTTCAAGCTCAGTGGTTAGGGCATTCAGCATTTAAATTAACAACTCCAAACGGTAACTCAATATTAGTTGATCCTTTTTTATCGCAAAATCCCACAACACCCGAAGAATATAAAGAGCAAACCGATGTAGATTATATTTTGCTCACTCATGGACATGCCGACCATGTGGGTGATACGCTCGATATTGCCGAGCAAACAGGATGTACAGTAGCAACCATGGTTGAGCTTTCTCGGCTACTGGTGAGTAAGCACGATCTTAATGAAGATCAGGCTGTTGAATTTAACAAAGGAGGCACCGTTGAATTTGATGATTTCTCCGTAACAATGGTTTCTGCTAACCACAGTTCATCCTTCCAAAGCGATTACGCAGGCGAACCGGCAGGACTAATTATCTCTTTTGATGATGATATTACTTTTTATCATTTAGGTGATACAAATATCTTTTATGATCTTGAACTCTATGGTGAACTTTATGAGCCGGATGTTATTGCTGTGCCTATAGGCGGACACTACACAATGAGTCCAAAAGAAGCAGCTATGGCCTGCGATTTGATTCAAGCCAGCTACGCTGTCCCCATTCACTACAGCACAATGCCGGTTATGGTGGATGATCCTGAAGAGTTCAAAGAGCTTACTGAAGAATCTACAGATACTGAAGTTTGGATTCCCGAAGCCGGCGAAGATTTTTTGGCATAATTCACAAATTTCCAAACTCAGCAGTAGGGGCACGGTGCGCTGTGCCCCTGCGCTATTTATCGCCTTCTGTTTATCATGCTTTTCGCCGGCTGACAGTTCAGCACATCCTGCTAAATTTTTCTGTCATGTGATAGAACACCCATTCCGTTACTTCCTGCCGCAAAATTCTGCATAGGACCTGCTTTATGAACCACTAAAGGATCACTACGCCCGAAAGTAGCTTGGCTATGTAGGGCTAATACTGCATGATGATTATTATTGATACCGCTTTCATCACAGTCATTACAGACTGGCACAGCCTGTGGATTGATCCGCAATATCCTGACCTGTTGAAGAATGTAATCAGTGAAATGGCATTTTGATAGCCGCTGTTCTGAACGATTGCTATATATATCTTTCAAGCCGTGTGGGATGACGATAAGAATGGGGGTTTAGACTTCTGCCCGTTGACGTCATTCCGACTAAACTCCGAAAGCATTCGGAGCTCACGGAGTAATCTGCAATAGCACCAGGCGGAGACTTGCCATCATATAGCCCGGCCTTGAAAGGACCGGGCTACAAAGAAAACCAGAAGCTGTCTGAAGACAGCTTGATATCGTAGCTTGCTATCATCATGTGCAGTTTTGACGTCATTGCGGATTTGATCACAATCCGCCAATAATTGGACAGGGCTCGTATAGCAATAAACAGAAATACCTGTTAGCTAACCAGAACAACGTTTCTATAGCACGAGCAGACGCTCGCGCTATCATTTCTTTTCTTAATTACATTCCCAAGCTGGAGCTTGGGAATGAGATATGAGCTCGTTTCGGCTACGCACCAGAGGTACGTTAAACAAGATGTTAATGGTAAATCGCCACAGCCTACTCTTAAATATATCTCGCGCGGGAAGTAAGTCCCGCGCTAATGATGATTACAAACATAACGACACAAACTGCTTAGATATGGCAATAACTGCCTGTTAGTGTTTTTAATCATATACTATTCACGAATAAACCCGCAGGAGAAAAAAGATGAGAACGCCCGTTACAGATACATATAACCAAACGGGCAATGTTACTTTAGAAATTTTGCGATGAAGCCGCAGTTTACCGGAAAATGCCAAATAAAAACTAGTCAAGATCATAGGCATAACCACTGCTGAAAGGATGATGTGTGTAATCAGAATAAAAAAGTAAATCGGCCGGATAAGCCCCTCTCCCGTGAAAGGAGTACTGCCATGAAAATTGTGATAAATGACATAACTGATCAGAAAAAAAGTAGAAGTTACAAAGGCCGTTAGATTAAATTTCATGTGACGACTGAAATTACGGCGTAAAATCGCCCGATATCCCAAAAGAAGAAGAACAGTGCTGGCACTATTTAATAAAGCATTAAGCGCCGGAAGGCTGGTAATCAAATTTGAGCTGTAATCGCTCCCTCCCTTGTAATAGATGAGCCAGATTAAAAAAACGAATGCCACAGTACTTATTAATAATATAACGCCAATAGCTTTTGCCAAGCTGATATCCTTCAGCAGATCAATCGTAAACGGTTCGTCAGAAGTCATTCTGCAATTCTTATTCAAATTTTAGCAACGCCTAAAGTAAAAAATATTGGTGATTTTTTATCATTATAAATCAGAAAGTCCGAACAAAATAGATTCCAAGAAGCTGTCAGTATCAGCGATTAGCTACTCGAACTGCTTGTTACTATTTATATGCCGGTCGTTCA
The DNA here is from genome assembly GCF_058386985.1 of Fodinibius sp. GM108. Lineage (NCBI taxonomy): Bacteria > Pseudomonadati > Balneolota > Balneolia > Balneolales > Balneolaceae > Fodinibius > Fodinibius sp. GM108. Next base: position 174,708 of record NZ_JBYEIR010000006.1, on the reverse strand, counting down.
AGCCAACTCTAAACACGACAGATACTTTCAAATATTTTTTAAGAATATTATCAAAATCCCGTTAGGCATTTTTGGAAAATAGATTATATCTTAGGCCTCTTGATTTTCGACCCTAAGGAATTGATCTACACATAATCTATTTAGAATCGATTTAAATATGAAATTAGACATTTTTTGAGGTTCTAAATGAATGGGATTTTCCATACTTTCAGGCCGAACTTTCCAGAGAACATCTGCTAAACTAAGCAACGATAAATCTTAAGATCCAATGGCTCAGATTTTTCCCAAGTGGGCAAATGAAGTACCTCAACGTATTTTGCTCGGGCTTATTATTTTCGCAACTGTAACTGTAGCAGGAGTTTGGTATTATTTTTCTCCCGAATATACCGATGTTGGATATGCTCCCGAGCAGCCCATCGAATACAGCCATAAGTTGCATGCCGGCGAACTTGATATTGACTGCCAATATTGCCACACCAATGTTGAAGAATCGCAACATGCCAATGTACCGGCAACTCAAACCTGTATGAACTGCCACAACCAAATTGATGGATCTCAAAATCCTGAGGAAGTGCAAAAAGTTCGGGATAGCTGGGAGAATAAAGATCCAATTGAATGGGTTCGAGTTCATAATCTGCCTGACTACGCGTATTTCAATCATGCCGCTCACGTAAATGTTGGCGTGGGATGCGAAACCTGCCATGGAAGAGTTGATCGTATGGAAAAAGTGTTCCAGAAAGAACCATTGAGCATGAGCTGGTGCCTTGACTGTCATCGCAGCCCTGAAGAGTATGTACGTCCTGTTGAAGAAGTTACAACTATGGGATATGAAGCTGAAGATCAAATAAAAGTGGGAATGGAGTTGGTTTCCAAGAACAATATAGATCCCCCAACAGACTGTCAGAGTTGTCACTATTAATTTCTAGGTACCACCGAACGAATCTGAATTAACGCAATCGTAACGGAATGAGCGAAGAAGTAAAAAATCCAAATTACTGGAAAAGTCTGGGCGAACTTGCCAGAAACGATGAATATGAAAAGTACGTCGAGCGTGAATTTCCAGAAAATGCTACCGAACTAAATGATGAAGTATCCCGGCGCAGCTTTCTGCGCGTGATGGGTGCTTCTATTGCATTGGCGGGATTCACTGCCTGTCGGCGCCCTGTTCAGAAAATTGTGCCGTTCACCGAGCAACCGGAAGATATTACGGAAGGCAATCCTCTTTACTATGCTTCGGCAATGCCTTTTCAGGATTCGCTGTCGGGATTGGTTATCGAAAATAACGAAGGACGCCCCACCAAAATTGAAGGAAATGAACTGCACCCTGCAAGTAACGGCAATACCAGTATTTTCGGCCAGGGAGCAATTCTTGACATGTACGATCCCGATCGCTCGCGGTTTATCCGAAATGAAGGTGAACGATCTTCGCTAAATGCTTTCGTTGATTTCTGTAATCAACATTTTTCTGATACCAACCAGAATGTTGCTTTTATATCAGAAGCAAACTCCTCACCTACGTTCAACCGATTAAAAGAGCAGGCCAAACAGACTTTTGCCAACACACAATGGATTACATATGAACCGTTTGGCGAAGATAATGCCCTTGAAGGCACAAACATTGCTTTTGGGCAGCGGTTACGAACTTCGAACAAGTTTGATGAAGCAGAAGTCATTATAAGTTTTGACGATGACTTCTTAAATCCAGCCGCTAACAAGAACAGTGTTGAAGCCACGAGACGTTATGCAGATGGACGCGAAATTATGTCCACCGAAGATGATATGTCTCGGTTTTATGCTATTGAAAGCACTCATACACTTACAGGCTCCAATGCCGATAACCGACTGAGAGTTAAATCAGGCGAAATCGATCTCTTTATATATGCCCTTGCCGCTGAGCTTGCGAATTCTGTCAGCGGATTGTCAGCTTTCCAGGGATATTCTAACAAGTTTTCTGATCACGAATGGATTCCCGTCCTGGCAGAAGAATTACTTACCAATCAGGGTGATTCCATTCTTACAGTGGGACGTGAGCATGCACCGGAACTTCATGCTACAGTAGCTGCAATGAATGCAGCACTTGGCAATGCGGGAGAAACGGTAATCTATCTAGAAGTTCCTCATATCGAACAGCAAAACAATCGAAATGCTTTTGGCGGATTGGTCAACAATCTAAACAACGGACAAATCGATACGGTTGTGATCGTTGGCACCAATCCTGTTTTTACCGCTCCGGCTGATCTGAATTTTGAGGAAGCACTTTCTAACGCCGGACAGGTTATTCATTTATCTGACTATTACGATGAGACCTCAAAGCAGGCAAACTGGCACATCAATCGTGCTCATTTCCTCGAAGCATGGGGCGATGGATACTCTTATGAGGGGACGCGTTCTATTATCCAGCCACAAATTGAGCCGCTGTATTCAGGTGTAAGTGAGATTGAATTTCTCAACATCATTGTAAATGGTGAACAAACAAAGGGATATGATCTCGTTCAGGAAACATGGCAAGATTTTTATCCTTCAAATTTTGAAAGCCAGTGGGAACGTGCCCTGCACGATGGGACCGCAGGAGAAGAACTGTTCTCTGCCACATCGCCACAGATTTCGAACCAGTTTAATTCAGAAGCAAGCAATTTTATAGCTGACGCTAACCCCTCGGAGGGTATGGAACTGGTTATCCGGGCAGATTCTACCGTGTTTGACGGGCGGTATGCCAATAATGGATGGCTACAAGAGCTTCCCGAGCCGATGACCAAGATTACCTGGGATAATGTCGCGCTGATGAGCAAGAAGACCGCCGACGAGCTGGGGGTTAAGGAAGCAGGTTTGGGCAAAGCTGAAGTAGAGATGATTGCAATAACTGTCGATGGCACAACGGTTGAGATGCCCGCATGGGTCCAGCCGGGTCACGCTGACGACAGTATCACTGTTACCGTAGGATACGGGCGCGAAGGAATTGGCCGGGTTGCAAACACAACAGGCTTCGATACCTACCCTCTTCGCACCAGTGAAAATATGCTTTTTGCCAGCGATATTTCCGTAGAGAAAACGGACAAAACCTATGAAGTTGCCTGTACGCAAGATCATCATTCCATGGAAGGACGATCGCTATTGCGTCATGCAACGCTTCAGGAATATCGCGACAACCCGGATTTCTCCACCTATGATTCTGCTTATGATGCAGAAATGCCGGGACTGGCTTATGCTGAAGAACAGGGACATGATGCGCCACTCAGCATTTTTGATGCTATTACGAAAGAAGATTACCCCGATGATGAACCGCAGTGGGGTATGGCAATCGACTTAAATGCCTGCACAGGTTGCGGCGTATGTACTATTGCCTGCACGGCAGAAAATAACATCCCGGTGGTAGGTAAGCGCGAAGTCAGCCGCGGACGAGAAATGCACTGGATTCGCAACGATCGCTATTTTGATGGTGATGTAAATGAACCCAAAGCACTGCACCAGCCGGTGCCTTGCATGCACTGCGAGTTGGCACCGTGTGAACAGGTTTGCCCCGTAGCGGCAACAACACACAGCGATGATGGCATGAACCAAATGACGTACAATCGCTGCATAGGAACCCGCTATTGTGCAAATAACTGTCCCTACAAGGTTCGGAGATTTAACTTCTTCAATTATTCAGAAGAATTTTTAACCGGCGGCGATGATCCGGAAATTATTCAGATGGCTATGAATCCGGAAGTGACAATACGTTTCCGCGGTGTGATGGAGAAATGTACTTACTGCGTGCAGCGTGTTAACCGGGCCAAAATTGAAAGATCTATTGAAACGAACGGTGAGACGAAAAAACCCGAAGATGGTGCTGTTGAAACAGCTTGTCAGCAAGCTTGTCCCGCTGATGCAATTTACTTTGGTGATCTCACCGATCCCGACAGCCAGGTAGTGCAAACGAAGAAAAACAATCGCAACTACCTGATGCTTGAAGAGCTTAACACGCGTCCAAGAACGTCATATCTCTCAAAAATCAGCAATCCCAATCCGAAACTGGCTTAATTTCCAACAATTCTACGATGAGCACAGATTATCAATACGTACCGGAGCCAAAACTCGTAAAAGGTGATCATACCTTTGGGAGTATTACTAATCTTATTGCTAAAACTCCCTTGTCTCCCACGCCCAAATTGTGGTATCTCGCATTTGGACTTGCTAACCTCCTACTTATCGCAATGCTCGGGGCAGTTGCATACTTGGTCTGGGATGGAACAGGTATCTGGGGATTGAACAACCCTGCCGGATGGGGTTGGGCCATTATTAACTTTGTTTGGTGGGTTGGTATCGGTCACGCAGGTACGTTGATTTCTGCTATTCTCTTCCTGTTCCGTCAAGGCTGGCGTACGGCCATTAACCGCTTTGCGGAAGCTATGACAATCTTTGCCGTAATGTGTGCGGGCTTGTTTCCGGCCATTCACGTGGGACGTATCTGGGTAATCTACTGGGTTTTCCCCATCCCTAACCAGATGGCTGTTTGGCCCAACTTCTCAAGTCCGCTGTTGTGGGACGTATTCGCCGTTAGTACCTATTTCACGGTATCACTACTCTTCTGGTATGTAGGCTTAATTCCCGACTTTGCCACATTGCGAGACAAAGCAAAAAGCAAAATTGCCAAGATTTCATATGGTATTGCTTCACTTGGCTGGACAGGCAGTTTTCGCAACTGGTGGAATTATGAAAAAGCCTACATGATATTGGCCGGACTTGCCACTCCGCTGGTACTTTCGGTACACACAATTGTATCGTTCGACTTCGCCGTTTCGGTGATTCCGGGCTGGCACAGCACAATATTTCCGCCCTACTTTGTTGCCGGCGCCATTTATTCGGGTTTTGCAATGGTTCTTACGCTGATGCTGATCGCCCGCAAGATCTACAATCTTGAAGATATTATGAACATCGACATCATGGAGAAAATGAATCTCGTGATGATGGTAACAGGCAACTTAGTTGCCTTTGCATACCTTATGGAAGGATTTGTTGCCTGGTATAGTGGCTATATTTATGAACAAGGAATTTTCTGGCTCTATGTCGTCGGCCCCTATGCATGGGGTTTTTGGATCCTGATGTTCTGTAATGTTATTACTCCGCAATTTCTCTGGTTTAAGAACATCCGGAGGAATGTAGCTATAACTTTTGTTATTTCGATCATCGTGAACATCGGCATGTGGTTTGAGCGATTTATGATTGCCGTTGCTTCACTTTCAACCGACTTTATGCCTTCGGCCTGGGATTATTATTCCCCCACATTCTGGGATATACTCACTTATGTAGGAACCTTCGGATTATTTTTCACTTTCTTCCTGCTGTTTCTGCGCTTCTTACCCATGGTCGCGATTGCAGAAGTAAAAGGTGTTATGCCGCAGGCTGATCCGCATAATTACGACGAAGAAACACAAGAATTTGATATAGAGAAAACCGAACCTGTTGTGGTTCAAGAAGAGCAAACTGTTTAGTAACTGATTATATATGGACGCAGAAAACAAACAAGTTTATGGCGTTTTAGCTGAGTTTCGTAATCCGAAAGAACTGGTTGATGCAGCCGCTTCGGTAAAAAAATCCGGCTATCAGGATTTTGATACATATGCTCCATTTCCTATTCATGGAATGGAAAAAGCGATGGGACTGAAAAACTCTCCTCTCGGCTGGATTGTACTGGTTGGCGGATTGATCGGTATGGTAGGAGCGCTTACCCTCATGATTTGGGTTATGGGATATGAATATCCCATAAATATTAGCGGAAAACCATTCATAAACTTGCCTGTATATGTACCTGTAACTTTTGAGCTTACAGTACTGTTGTCTGCTTTTGCCGCCACCTTCGGAATGCTTGCACTAAATAATTTGCCACGGTTGCATAATCCGCTTTTTAATGTAGAACGTTTCGAAAAAGCTTCTGATGACGGATTCTTTGTCTGTATAGAAGCTACTGACGATCTATTTGCGGAAGAAAAAGTTATCAAGTTGTTCCGCGATAATGGAGCGACACATATTGAAACCGTGTACGATTCGGAATAATTGACTTAAAAAATCTTAGTTTGCACAACAATCAGATGAAAGTTACCAAGCATATATTATTAGCAGCTTTTGTTCTACCACTGGTATTGTCTGCATGCCGCGGGCAGCTCTCCGAGAAAGAACCAATTCATCCCAACATGAATATGGACCAACAACGGCGCTTTGATGCTCAGGAAAAAAATGAATTTTTCGATGATAATCGTGCTATGCGTAAACCGGTTGAAGGGACCATTGCTCGTGGCAAACTGAAAGATGATCCTGCCCTGTACCAAGGGATAAATGAAGACAGCAGCTTTGTTGACGAAATTCCTGTGGATGTAACAAAATCATTTATTTATCGAGGGAAAGAACGATATGAAGTGTTCTGTACGCCATGTCACGGCCTTACCGGAGATGGGAACGGGATTGTCATGGCTAATAACTATGGCTATGTACCTGCACCCAGCTTCCATATAGAGAGAATACGTAATCAAAGTGATGGATACTTGTATTCAGCAATCACTAACGGTATCCGTACAATGCCTTCTTACGCTACCCAGATACCGGTAAAAGATCGCTGGGCTATTGTCTCATATGTAAGAGCATTACAACGCAGCCAACATGTTCCTGAAGAACAACTGGAACAGTATGATGTGGATATTGCAGAACTACAGAAAGAGTATCAAGAAGAACAGCTGGCGGCACAGGCACGTGAAGAGGCTGCAGCTGCAGGTGAAGACGATGAAGTTTCGGTAGAACGCGGTGAAACCGTAGCTCAGGACAACGGGTGTATGACTTGTCACTCTACCGATGGTACCAAACTGGTAGGCCCCACCTGGGAGAATCTATACGGGCACGAAGTAACACTGGAAGATGGATCAACAGTAACTGCTGATGAAGATTATATACGCGAATCTATCGTTGATCCCAATGCCAAAATTGTAGAGGGATTTCCCCCGTCAATGACGCCGTATGATTATTTGAGTGAGAGTGAAATTAATTCGCTTATTGAATACATCAAGTCATTGAGCGACGAAGAATAAAATTTTAACACAGTTAAGTATTTAAACAATTGGTTTAGTTTATGAGCAAGCCTAAGATAACCGATACGCTGCAGTTTCCTTCTGATCTTAATATTACCAAAACGCTCTTTGGTGTGGGGATTGTAGGTCTGTTGGCCAGCGTTATTGGCTATTTCCTGGAACACGATCAGTTTTTCTTCTCTTACCTGGTGAACTTTGCTTTTTTCTCCAGCATTGCACTGGCAAGCTTGTTCTTTGTAATGCTCCAGCATTTGACACGCTCAGAATGGAGTGCTGTTCTCCGCCGTATCCCTGAAGCGATTTCTTCTAATATGTGGATATGGGCACTGTTTATTATCCCTATACTTTTAGGCATGCATTCGCTATATCACTGGACACACGCCGATGCTGTTGCCGCCGATCCGGTTCTGCAGGGTAAGGAACCATATTTGAATACTCCCTTCTTTATTATCCGTCAGGTTATCTATTTTGGACTTTGGAGCTTCTTGGGATACCAGATGTACCAAAAGTCCGTTGAAATGGATGAAACCGGAGACTGGGGCCTGCAAACACTGTTACGACGAACCAGCGGACCGGGGATCTTCTTCTTTGCTATTACTCTTGCTTTTGCTTCTTTCGACTGGCTGATGACGCTTGACCCGCACTGGTATTCTACTATTTTTGGCGTGTACTATTTTGCGATGAGCTTTCAGGGACTTTTTGCAGCTCTGATTCTTATTGTGCTGTTCCTCTGGAAACAAGGATTGCTTACGAATACTATTAAGAAGGGACATATTTACGATCTTGGCGTACAACTCTTTGGATTTACGGTATTCTATGCCTATATCGCATTCAGTCAATTTCTTCTAATTTATTATGCCAATATTCCCGAAGAAACCGTTTGGTATCTGGAACGGCTAAACGGCGGATATGAATATTTAGCATACTTCTATTTGTTTGGTCGATTTGTAATTCCATTCGTAGTACTACTGCCAAAATGGACAAAATCGAACTTCAAAATTGTCGGCACCATATCTGCATTAATCCTTGCCTCACATCTGGTTGAGCTCTACTGGATTGTTATGCCGGTGCTGCACCATCATGGTTTTCATTTTGATTGGATTACTATCACCAGCTTTCTGGGTCTTGGAGGTATTTTTATGGGACTGTTTTTCTATCGTTTTAAGCAGAGTAAAATGGTTCCCATTAACGATCCAAAGCTGGCTGATTCACTTGATAAACACTAATTTTAACCAAGCTAATACGCTGAAAGCAGTAAGGGTCTGCCCGCTGCGAAAAAAGCCTTTACACTTATATGGCAAGTGAAGAACAAAATTATTCCGCCGCATTTAAGAAAGAAGTAGCCCAAAAGGCACTCGATCGTTCAAAACAGAACTTAGACGAGCTCTCTGAAGAATATAATGTGCCCGTATCAGTAATATTGATGTGGGCGACCGAGCTTGAAAAAGGCGGGGAAAATGTTTTTGAATCCGAAAAAGATATTGAAGAGGAATCGACCGACGAACACGAGCGGGTCGATGTAGAAATTTCGGATGGCAAAGTAGCCGATTCAGTGGGTCATGGAGTAATGCTTGATCAACTGAACTATAAGCGGCTCGTTTTTTGGAGCGTTTTCGGCATAATTATCGTTAGTGTAATTGTACAGGCTCTCTATGAATTGTATCATTATAATCAATCGTTTGTAGAAGAGCGTGTATCTTCGGAGAGCCAATATTACCAGGCAAACCAATTACGTCAGGAAGCAAAACAACAATTGGATAGCTTTGGTGTTGTAGATCTTGAAAATCGTATATATCGAATCCCAATCGACAGCGCTATTTCAAATATGGCTGCCGATGAAGAATAACTGGTTAGTACTATGAGATACACAGGCGTTGCGATTGCTCTTTTTTGCCTGTTCCTGCATCCAATCACAAGTTTTGCCCAATTAAATAAGCAAAAACCAGATGATTTAGACGATGTAGGAGTAACCGAGCGTTTAGGTGAGCATATACCGCTCAATTTAACATTCGCCAACGCTGAAGGCGATTCAATAGCACTACAGGAAATATTTGAAAAAGAAAAACCGGTACTGCTTAATCCGGTGTATTATGAATGCCCGCAGTTGTGCTCTATGATTAAAGAGGCCATCTATAAAGGTGTTAATGACCTAAAATGGTCTCCGGGTAGTGAATATAATATTATTACGTTCAGCATTGACCCAACAGAAAAAACGGATCTGGCTGCTGACAATAAACAACAATATTTAAATAAGCTGGATAGACAAAATGCCCAGGAAGGTTGGCATTTCTTAACCGGCAATGAAAAAAATATAAAACAACTGACTGAGGCGGTGGGATTCGACTACCAAAAGCTCCAAAATGGCGAATATGCACACGGAGCTGCCATCATGTTTTTAAGTCCCGATGGTAAGATTACCCGCTACCTTTATGGGCTCGAGTTTGATGAATTTGACATGCGGAATGCGCTCTATGAAGCAGCTGATGGCGATATTGGAAGCACGGCAGAACGAGTACTTCTCTACTGCTATCAATATGATGCGGATTCCAATTCTTATGTGCCGGTGGCCTGGAAAATTATGCAAATCGGTGGCTTTGCTACCGTGCTAATTCTGGGTATATTTATCGGTTTTATGTGGATGCGATACAGATATTCTAATAATGAAAAGAAAATAAAAGATACGAATGGACGCGCTTAACGATCTATTTCTTCCACCAGCAAAATCAACGCTGGCTGAACATACCGATACATTATTTTGGTTTGTTCACCTAAGTAGCTTGGTGTTAACAGTTGGACTAATTGCAGTAATTATATATTTCGTATATAAGTATCGGCGAAAGTCAGAAGATGAAGTAACACCGCTCATAACTCACAACAACAAACTCGAAGTTACTTGGTCTGTAATTCCCCTCATTTTGGTGATCATAGTTTTTGGATGGGGCTATCAGGTATTTTTGAATCAACGCGTTGTGCCCGATGACGCCTATGAAGTGCAAGTAACAGCACAAATGTGGACCTGGCAATTTACTTATGAAAATGGAGCGCGATCCAATAATGAATTACACGTACCTGCTGACCGACCGGTGAAACTGATCATGAATTCCAATGATGTGATCCATTCCTTTTTCGTACCGGATTTCCGGCTGAAGCAAGATGTGGTACCTGGCCGCTACACCGAAATGTGGTTTAATGCTCCAGAGCCGGGAGAATCGATCATCTATTGCGCAGAATATTGTGGTGACGGTCACTCCGACATGCTCGGAGAAGTAATTGTACATGAACAAGAAGAGTTTGAAATGTGGCTGGCTGAAAATGAAAGCGGAGGCTCTAAACCCGAAGATCTTGCTCCTGCTGAATGGGGCGAACAGTTGGTACAAGAGTACGCATGTAATACTTGTCACTCGACAGATGGCACACGACTAACCGGTCCAACATGGCAAGGCAAGTTTGGAAGTGAAGAGGCTCTGTCCGATGGTTCTACCGTAACTGTTGATGAAAATTACATACGAGAATCTATCTTAGAACCTAGTGCTAAAGTTGTTGAAGGTTTTCCTGATGTCATGAATACCTATCAGGGACAGCTTAATGACGAACAGATCAACGCTATTATAGAATATATCAAAACACTGCAATAACAAACATGGATACAGCAGAAGCAAGTTCTCCACTCAAAAAAATACAGGTACAACGGTTTAAACCCGATAATGACCCTGACACACATTATCTAAATGAAGAAACAGGCCTTTGGGCTTGGATGACAACTGTCGATCACAAAAAGATCGGCATCATGTTTCTGGCAGCCCTGACCTTCTTTTTCTTTGTCGGAGGTATCATGGCTTTGCTGGTTCGGACCGAGCTGTGGACCCCCGCAAAAACTTTTATTCAGGCAAACACCTATAACCAGCTCTTTACCCTGCATGGGGCAATCATGGTTTTCCTGTTCTTGATTCCCTCCGTGCCGGCCGCACTGGGTAACTTTATTCTACCATTGCAACTGGGTGCCAAAGATGTGGCATTTCCCAGGCTTAACTTATTAAGCTTTTATCTGTATCTGGCTGGAGCCTTCATTGCTATTTTCGCTATCCTCAGTGGTGGTATCGATACAGGATGGACCTTTTATACCCCCTATTCCAATACTACGGGTGGAGGGGTTACCATTATGGTTTTCGGAGTTTTTGTAATAGGATTTTCATCTATCCTTACCGGCGTTAACTTTATTACAACCATTCATAAATTGCGAGCTCCAGGACTCACGTGGGATAAATTGCCTCTCTTCTGCTGGGGATTGTATGCAACCAGCGTTATTCAGATCTTAGCAACGCCCGTGCTTGCTATTACACTGGCACTCGTTGGAATGGAACGTATTCTGGGAGTCGGAATATTCGATCCTGCTATGGGCGGTGACCCGGTTCTCTTTCAGCACTTTTTCTGGTTTTACAGCCACCCGGCTGTGTACATTATGATTGTACCGGGATTTGGTGTAGTCTCCGAAATTATAACAACCTTCTCGAGAAAGCACATTTTCGGTTATTGGGCTATTGCCCTTTCTTCTCTGGCTATTGCCTTTATTGGCTTTCTCGTCTGGGGACATCACATGTTCGTGTCCGGACAGGCGACACTGGCATCAATGGTATTCTCATTCCTGACATTCCTCGTTGGTATTCCAACAGGCATTAAAATGTTCAACTGGACTGCCACCCTCTATAAAGGCTCGATCGATCTAAAATCTCCACTACTATACATATTTGGATTCTTCTTCCTGTTCCTTGTCGGTGGTTTTACAGGAATTGTACTTGGCACTATCGCCCTTGACGTTCACCTGCACGATACCTATTACGTAGTCGCACACTTCCACTTTGTGATGGTAGGTGGTATGGTGATGGCATTCCTCGGCGGCTTACACTATTGGTGGCCGAAAATTACCGGTAAAATGTATAATGAGACATTAGCTAAAATTGCCTGTTTAACCATCTTTATAGGTTTTAATGTTACCTTTTTACCACAGTTTGTAATGGGTTCCCAAGGTATGCCCCGCCGCTATTTTAATTATATAGAGCAATTTCAGGGAATGCATCAAATATCAACGATCGGTTCTTACATATTGGGAATAGGCTTTATGTTAATCTTTTACTACCTGATGAAGTCTATTTTTTCCGGAGAAAAAGCAACAGCCAACCCATGGGGCAGCCGCGCTATGGAATGGCAAGTAAATAGTCTACCGCCCTTGCACAACTTCCATCACACACCTGTTATCATCAACGGACCGTATGACTACCACAAGCCCATGGAAGAATTCCAGCTTGGGTTAGCAGGCTCCGGCGACGGACATGGTGAGGAAAGCGACTTTGATGTACATGCCGAAGGCGATAAAATCGAAGCTGAATAACAGTTTAACTTTAAAACAGTACAATACTGATTATGGCAAATCATTCTTCATCCACATCAGAAACCAGGTTTTTGCAGCATCATTTTGTGGATGCTGATCAGCAGTTCGACGCTGCCAAAATGGGAATGTGGATTTTTCTGGGTACCGAAATATTAATGTTTGGTGGATTATTTGCCGCCTATATCGTCTACCGATTGTGGTATCCCGAACTATTTACGTTAGCTTCAGAAGAGCTTGACACTATTTTAGGGACAGTAAACACGTTAGTGCTTATTGGCAGTAGTCTGACTGTGGCCATGGCTATTAGATCGGCTCAGATTAATAAAAATAGAAATATTATCATTTATCTGGGCATTACACTAGCACTGGCCGCCACATTTATGGTTATTAAGTATTTTGAGTGGACTCACAAATTTCATCTCGGGATATTTCCGGGACAATTTTATTCCTTTGAAGGTATCGATCACCCACAAGCAAATGTATTTTTTAGCCTCTATTACCTGATGACAGGCCTGCACGGTTTTCACGTGGTAATAGGAATGGGATTAATGGGCTGGTTGCTGTGGCGATCATTCAAAGGGCATTTCAACAGCGAGTATTATACGCCCGTTGAAATCACAGGTCTCTACTGGCACCTGGTTGATATTATCTGGATTTTCCTTTTCCCACTGTTCTATCTAATTGATTGATAACTCTAAAACGATTTACAGCTCATGAGTGGACACCATATATCCTCAAGCAAAACATTACTCAGTGTAGCAGGAGCACTATTTATCTTAACAGTACTGACTGTTGCGGTTTTTTATCTACATATCCCTGAGCCATGGAATGTTATTGTCGCGATGGGAATTGCAATTTTTAAAGCTGCACTTGTAGCCCTGTTCTTTATGAATCTTTGGTGGGATGAAAAATTCAACAGTATGATACTGGTATTCTCCTTCCTGTTTTTTGGACTTTTAGTTGGTCTGACACTGATCGATACCTTATTCCGGTCAGAGGTTATCCCTGGTTTTTAACCCACAATCCTTTTCGTGTTATTAGCCGGTCGAGATTTCGACCGGCTTTTTTATTTTATCTACTTCTTTCTTCTCCTTTTTCCTTCCTCAATAGTTAACTAGTTCAAAGGTTAGGAAGATGCTCACGAGAATGCATCACTAATAGAAACAGTAAAAATTCGAAAGCAATAAGAAGGGCAACACCTACCAGATGCACAACTTGATATACAGGCGGCAATCCTAAATAGTATAAACCGACACCTGTCAATATTTGCAATACAATCATTACAAAAATAATTGCACCCAACTTACTAAGCTTTTCAGATTCTGTTCTCTGACAAATATAAGCCACACCAGCACCCACAATAAAGACAATCCAGGAGAAACTTCGATGGATTTCATCTATTAGGCCTACACGTTGAATCCACGTTTCTCTTGGCGGGGGTACTGCCATATTTTTAAGCAGATCAATCCCCTCTCTGACTTGTGTCCCAAAAATAAGCTGTACAAATGTAGTAACCATCAATACAATGACAGACCAAAAAATCCAGCGGGATGCTTTATCACTGATCTCTATAGAAAAGTTCTGAGCAGAAGCTTTAAAAACGGCATAAATGAGTGTCATCATGATCACCATCGCCAAAAACATATGAAGGGTTATCAACCATTCATCAAGTCCGGTCATAACAACCTGTCCCCCAAGCCAGCCCTGTATCAAAACCAACACAAAGGCCGTCGCCGAACTGTAAAATACGGCAGGCTCGCTTTTGCGATATCGAAAAGATAAAACAAAAGTAGCGGTAATTAATAAACCAATAATCACACCAATCAGACGGTTAATATATTCGGTCCACGTTTTAAAGACATTAAATTGAGAGGCATCAAATTGGGCAGGCAAATCTGCTACTGATGTGGGTGGTATCCATGATCCAAAACATTTTGGCCAGTCAGGACATCCCAGACCAGCGCCTGAGGCACGCACAAGTCCGCCGACAAAAATTAAAAATATGGTTGCTCCTACCGTAGTAAGTGCAATCTTTTGATAGGTGTTAAGTTTCATTCTTACGTAAGATAAAAAATGCTAAAAATGGGGTGAGTGGATAATACTAACTGTAAAAATTACTACAAAATATCTTTTAGATTCTTTAACGCAGGGTAACAATTTTAATAAGAAATATGTATTTTAGACCCCCTTATTAAAGACAAGCCGACATGAAGTTAAGCACCGTACTCTCCCTCTCAAAATTCATCAATACCGATAAAATTTCGGCGTACTATGAATTAACCAAACCCGGAATTACATTAACGGTATTGGCTAGTATGGTTATAGGTTTTGTCTTGGGATCCGGGAGTCAAATTAATTTTGTTACCCTTGCTCACGCCACATTGGGAACATGGCTGATTGCATCGGGCACCGCTGCTCACAATCAGTTTATGGAATGGCGTTTTGATGGAAGAATGAAAAGAACAAAAAAAAGACCTGTCCCATCCAGTAAAATAAGTCCTCGTAAAAGCAGCCTCTTTTCACTGGGATTAATCTTCGGCGGACTTTTTTACCTGCTTTTTGCTGTTAATTTTGTTGCAGCTGTTGTTTCACTGCTTACCACTCTTATTTACCTGGGGATATATACCCCCATGAAGCGCGTATCGTACGCTAACGTCTTCATCGGAGCCATCCCCGGAGCATTGCCCCCTGTTGGTGGCTGGGCCGCTGCAACGGGACATCTGGGGAGTACAGGCATGTGGCTGCTCTTCGGGATTGTCTTTCTTTGGCAAATTCCACACGTGATGGCTATCGCATGGGTTTGCAAAGATGATTACTCCAATGCAGGATTTAAAATGCTTCCAAAGGATGACCCCCAAGGCTTAAAAGCTGCCGGCTGGATGATCTCTTGTCTTGTTACACTGCTTCCGGTCTGCTATGGCCTATATTATATCGGCATGAATAGCTGGCTGTACCTGACAGGTACCCTTATCAGCAGCGTAGTCTTTCTTTACTACGGGCTAATCTTTTTAAAAGATCGAGACAAATCATCGGCGAAAAAATTGATGTTTGCTTCATTTGGATATCTGCCAATCGTCTGGGCATTCATCATAGTTGATCTTCTTGTTCTCTAATTTTCCTCCGGAATTCTGACAACCACTCTGCTCGTTTCTTTTATACATCGTATTATTTTTTTGTCTAATTTATAGATGAGAAATTAAAGGAAGAGAGTATGATGCACCGATCACTCATATTTATAATAATTATTATCGGGATATTTGCAACTTCGTGCGGCTTAAACTTGAACGCTCCCGATAACGGAGGCAACGGCACTGATCCCGATACTACCGCCATCTACCGCAACGCTACCTCTTCACATCTGCCCGAACTACCAGGCACTTCTACAAAGGCCAAAGCTGGTGATATTGACAATGATGGTGATCTTGATCTTGCTGTAGCATCAGAATTACAGTCCAATAAACTGCTGATTAACAACGGGTCCGGTGAATTTTCGGATGAATCAAATTCGCGTCTGCCTGCACAGCAATACGATTCTCGAGATCTATTAATTGCCGATTTAAATAATGATGGAAATCAGGATCTCTTTTTCGTGGGCAATCAAAATGAAACCAATGAATTATATATTAACGATGGTGGAGGCACCTTTTCCGATCTTACAAACCGTATTCCGCTGTCAGGTACGTCAACATCAGTAGCAGCAACAGATGTAGACGGAGATGGATCGACTGATATCCTGATAGGAAATCTCGGCCAAAATGTGATGCTAATGAACAGTGGAAACGCCTTCTTCAATAATCAAACAACCCAGCGACTACCACAAATTTCAGACCCTACACGCGATATCGAGTTCGCTGATATTAATGGGGATAATCGCCGTGATATCATCATCGGCAACGAAAACATTAATCGTATCTGGATCAATACAGGACAGGGATTTTTTTCGGATCAGACAGAAAATCGTATACCATTGATCAATGAGCTGGAAGAAACATACGATGTAAATATTGCAGATATCGATGGAGATGGAGATCGCGATCTGTATTTTGGCAATACAGGTTTTGAAAATAATGCCAATCCCCAAGACCGGATTTTAATTAATGACGGCCAAGGCTTTTTTTCGGATCAGACCACCGATTTACTACCAACCATCACCACTAATACATATGACGCCGAACTTGCAGACCTTGATGGAGATGATGATTTGGATCTGGTTGTCGGAAATTATGATGGAGGTATTCGCATACTTGTTAACAATGGAGATGGATTTTTTTCGGATCAAAGCAGTTCATGGATTCCCGATAATTTTACTCCACGCATAACCGATCTGGAAATCGCTGATTTTAATGATGATAACCTACCTGATATCTATATCAGCGTCCGCGACGGGCAAGATCAGCTTTTGTTGCAACGAGAACCGTAATAGATATTAGCGATTGGGATACCAGTCTCTCAATCGCACATCTATATTCTCATTCTCCCAGTTCACTATCTCTTTAAATCGCTCAATATCCTGTCCCCGGTGATGATAGGGATACATAACTGCAGGCTCAAAATCCAGCACTGCACTGGCGGCTTGGTAGATATCCATCGTGTAAGGCAGATTCATACAAACAAATGCCACATCAATGTTTTCAAGTGACCGCATCTCGGGAATATCCTCGGTATCGCCGGAGACATAAACATTTTTGCCGCCAAAAGTCATAACATAACCGTTGCCCCAGCCTTTGGAATGACGAGCTGTTTCATCATCAGGCAGATTGTACATTGGCACCGCCCGTATAGCAATATTCGAATACTCCGCCTCTTCTCCGTTTGCCAAAATAACAAGCTGATCGGAAAACTCATCCGGTAATTCATCGGCCACAGACTGCGGTACGATCATAGCGGCTCCTTCTGTATCCAAAGCTTGTAGCGTTTCAACATCCATATGATCTCCATGAGCATGAGTAATCAGGATCAGATCCGGTGAGTCTATATCCTCAAAAGCTTCAGCCCCACCTGTAGGATCTACATATACCTGCTGATCATCCCAGCTCAACACGAGCGTACCGTGCTGAATGGGATGGATTGTTAAAAAACCATCCTCAGTTTGTATCTGATCAGTATTTGTTTGCTGAGCTGCAACATTAAATGACAGGAAGAAAAACAGTACAGAAGTATAAAATACTATTATAGATTTCATCGGTCTTCTTACGGTTTAGAATCTAATATTGATTGGATTTGTTGCTTAAGTTCGGGCAAGTCATTTTCAATTGTCGACCACACCTCATTTACATCAACCCTGAAATATTCATTTAGAGAGTCTTAAAAATCCCCACCATGTCATGCTGAACTCCTGTCCTGAACTTAATTCAGGATCTCTTCAGCATCTATTGCTAGTTTTAGTTTAAAGCTATTAAAACAAATTTCATCTATAGATCCTGAAATAAATTCAGGATGACATGACGGAATCAGCAAGATTTCCTTACGTTCAGCCTTTATTATTTATCAGTATTTGTAAAACCTTTTATCGGTATTTCACTCTTAGCAAATCTTTTGTACCATCGTTTAAACGTTATCAATTAAAAGCCTTTTTTCCAATGCATCTTTTTAAACGCTCTACCTTCCTCTTAGCATTTCTCTTACTCACTACAACGGTCTTTGCTCAAACTTCGGATACATACTTTCCCACCCGTTTCGACTGGGAGCAGAAATCCCCGGAAGAAGTTGGGATGAATGCAGCTGATATTGAGGCAGCGGTGGAATTTGCAAAAGATAACGAGTCATCGAATCCCAAAGACCTGAACCTTCACCTTAATACCCGCACTAATGAGCCATACAACAACATCATTGGTCCGGTAAAAGAACGCGGTCCTATGACGGGCATGATTATCAAAGATGGCTATCTCATGGCCGAATGGGGCAAACCACACCGGGTGGATATGACATTCAGCGTCACTAAGAGTTTTCTCTCAACAATTGTTGGTGTAGCCTGGGATAAAGGCATGATTGCGAGTATCGATGATAAAGTGCAAAAATATTCGCCGGTCGAGCATTTTAACTCTGAGCATAATTCTAAAATTACATGGGATCACCTGCTGCGCCAGACCAGTGACTGGGAAGGTGAACTTTTCGGCAAACCGGACTGGGCTGACCGTCCACAGAAAGAATTAACAAAAGAAGTCATTAATAGAGAGCGGAATGAGCCCGGAACCGAGTGGAAATACAATGATGTACGCGTAAATTTACTTGCCCTGGCCGCACTTAAGGTGTGGAGAGAACCGCTTCCCAGCGCTCTTAGAAAGCATGTAATGGATCCTATTGGTGCCTCGAATACCTGGCGCTGGTACGGCTATGAAAACTCGTGGGAAAATATCGACGGTATAAAGATGCAGTCGGTGAGCGGCGGCGGACACTGGGGCGGCGGTATGTGGCTCAGCGCTTACGACCAGGCAAAATTTGGTTATTTATTTCTTCGGGATGGTAACTGGGACGGTGAACAGATTATCTCGGAAGATTGGATTGAAATGGCTCGTACGCCCACCGAAGCAAATAGCGGCTACGGATATATGAACTTCTTTTTGAATTATGATCAGGAGCGTCTGCCCAGTGCGCCCGAAGATGCTTATGTTTTTCTTGGATCCGGTATCAATATGGTCTATATCGACCAAGAAAATGATCTGGTTATCGTTGGCCGATGGATTTCAGATTATGAAGCCATGAATGAGTTTGTGGGACGTGTGATCGAAGCGATAGAGTGAATTCATAAATCTGAATCAATTCAGGAATCTTTCGAATCCTAATTCAAGATACCAGTCACTTTGAGTGCCTGATATACTTTTTGAAAAAATTCTGTAAGGATCTCCCCTTCTAAAGAGACTTACTATGTAGATCGAGATTCATCTCGATCTATGTTTATTTCTAGTCCTTGGATGGGATCGCAATAAACTTCGATCTACATTTTAATGATTGGGATCCAACTGTTATGGGTAGTTATTACAGAAGAAATTTGCCACATTATCAACCGGAATGTGGAGAGTTTTTTGTAACATTTCGCTTGGTTGACTCTCTCCCAAAGGCTGTAGTTGCTAAACTGAAGCAAGAAAAGAAGCAGGTGCTAAGTAAAATCAATCCTGATGATAAACTATCAATAGCTAATTATCGTAAGCGTCATTTTGCCAAATTTGATGAACAGCTTGATAAGTCAGTTACCAGCAACCACTGGCTTAAAGAGGATAATATTGCCAAGATTGTAGCAGAAAGACTTCACGAATTTGATAATTTAAAATATATATTGATTTGTTACTGTATCATGTCAAATCATGTGCATTTGTTGTTTAAATTGCTGGAGCAAAAAGACCCTGCCCAAAATAACTCTTATCCGGTTACAGATATTATGAAATTAATTAAAGGGGGTACTGCTTATCGGGCTAATAAGCTATTGAATCGTAAGGGACAATTTTTGCAACACGAAAGTTATGATCATTTGATCAGAAATGATAAAGAAAGAAAAAATATAATCAGATATATCTTATTAAATCCGGTCAAAGCCGGGCTAATTAATAACTGGAAATGGAGTTATTGCAAAAAGGATTATTTGCTAGCATAGATCGATTTAATTTCAACAATCTAATTCTGGAGCACTTACATAGCTCAACCCCCTTACGTAAATCGAGATTTATCTCGATTCGAATTTTATACAGTGATCGAAATAAATTTCGATCTACCTTCGTACTCAAGCTCGACTGCTATAATGGATTTCAGATTATGAAGCCATGAATGAGTTTGTGGGACGTGTGATCGAAGCGATAGAGTGATTATTTTTAGTTGGATTGCACGAATGCTAACCGTCCGGAGGCTGGTTCTGCCGTCGGGCGGGTAGAGAAGACTAAACCTCTCCTTCCGCTCATCAAACTACAAGGTGCTTATTGGCACGAGCGGACGCTCGCGCCATGAGGTTGGGCCTCTTTAGTTTTTCCCTACAAGTGGGGAGAAAAACTTCATAATAGATTCAATCTCTTTAAAAGAATCTTCCTTCCCTGCCTGTAGGGAAGGAGTCAGGGGAAGGGTTACACTTTAGGCATCCTTTCCATTCGCCGGAAGGCCAATTTCAGCCGCCCGACGAAAAAATCACTCATAAATCGGCGGATACTTTGCCGGATTGGCTTCGCTCATCAGTGCATATACCGCCTCGAAAATATCCTCTTCATTAGGCTTGGAGAAGTAGTCACCGTCTGAGCCATAAGCTCCTCGGTGCTCCTTTGCAGTAAGGCACTGCGGCTCAGAATCGAGGTAATAATACCCTTTCTGCTCCTGGATTACCTTATTCATCATAAATGCAGAGGCACCGCCAGGCACATCTTCATCCACAAAAAGTATGCGATTGGTCTTTTCAAGTGACTTCACGATGTCATGATTGCGATCAAAAGGCAGTAACGTACGAACATCAATAAGTTCTGCCGAAATACCTACATCTTCCAACTCCGGCAGCACTGATTCACAAATATTACAGGTAGAACCATATGAGACAATAGTAATATCGGTGCCTTCGGAAACGACATTTGGAATTCCGAGGGGTACGGTAAATTCACCAAGGTTGCTCGGCAGATCTTCTTTCAATCGATAAGCATTCAGAGGCTCAATAATCAGCGCGGGATCATCACCGCGCAGCAGCGTATTATACATTCCGGCAGCATCTGTCAAATTTCGTGGCACGCATACATGCACACCGCGAATCCCGTTGATAATCATTCCCATCGGCGATCCCGTGTGCCAGATACCTTCGAGTCTGTGCCCGCGAGTACGGACGATAACCGGGGCTTTTTGTCCGCCCATACTTCGGTAACGAACAGTCGCCAGATCGTCGCTTAGCCCCTGAAAGCAGTACAGAAGATAATCCAGATACTGAATTTCCGCTATGGGACGAAGCCCGCGCATAGCCATGCCAATCCCCTGGCCCAAAATTGTCGCTTCCCTAATTCCAGTATCGCTTACTCGCAGCTCACCGAACTTTTCCTGCATATTTTCGAGACCTTTATTCACGTCTCCAAGCTGGCCGGTATCTTCACCGAAAACGAGTATCTCTGGATATTTCTCAAAGAGTTTGTCAAAGTTATCACGCAGTACTACACGACCATCCACGCTTTTTGGTTCATCAGGATAGGCAGGCGGCACCTCTTCGATATTCAAAGGCGACTCATCAGTTTCGCTGTAAAGATTACTAGAATACCGCCATTCGTTAGCCTTTGTATTTTCTTCAAGCCAATTTTTTAGCTTCTCTTTCGCCTGTAAATCTTCATCCCTAACTGTTCGGAGTGCTTTTCTGGCACCTGAAAATGTATGCTTGCGAAACGGCACCAGCGCAGTCTTCATTTGCTTCTTAATCTCCTTCAGCTGGTCGGAACGACCACTCTCCTGAATCAGCTCATCAAGTATCCCACTGACCGTATTCATATCAGTTTTCAACTCATCTGTATATGCTTTCCAGGCTTCTTTTTGAGCCTTTTTAGTTTGATCTTTAGCTTCTTCTTCAATCTCCCTGAGCTCTTCTTCAGTTGCAATATCTTCTTCAAGTAGCCATTCTCTCATCTGATTAATACAGCAATACTCCTCCTCCCACTGCAGCCGTTCCTCAGATTTATATCGCTCGTGCGATCCGGATGTCGAATGTCCCTGAGGTTGAGTTACCTCTTTAACATGCACCAAAACCGGCACGTGTTCTTCACGAGCTACAGTTTCTGCCTTTTCATACGTTTCCATCAGCGCCGGATAATCCCACGCCTTCACAGTCAAAATTTCGACCCCTTCCTTGTCTTCGGTTCGCTGAAATCCCGATAAAACTTCGGAAATACTTTCTTTTGTAGTCTGATACTTTTTTGGGACTGAAATTCCATATCCATCATCCCAAACAGAAAGCACCATCGGCACCTGCAAAACACCGGCCGCATTTACCGTCTCCCAAAAAACCCCTTCGGAAGTACTGGCATCACCAATTGTTCCCCAGCCAATTTCATTACCGTTATTAGAAAATTTCTGAAACTTGTCCTTATCGAGAAGCGTTTCGTGATTTCTATATACTTTTGATGCCTGTGCCAGTCCCAGCAATCGCGACATCTGTCCTGCTGTCGGTGAAATATCGGCGGATGTATTTTTCATCTCAGTTAAATCTTTCCAGCTGCCATCATCGTTCAGACTACGCGTGCTAAAATGAGCATTCATCTGACGACCGCCGGAATGAGGTTCAGCATCGACATTGGCATGCGCATAAAGCTGGGCAAAAAACTGCTGGACGGTCACCTGTCCAATTGCCATCATAAAGGTTTGATCGCGATAGTATCCGGCCCGGAAATCCCCATCTTTAAAATATTTTGCCATTGCAATCTGTGGTATCTCTTTGCCATCTCCGAAAATACCAAACTTAGCCTTTCCGGTAAGTGTTTCTTTACGCCCGATATAAGAGGCCTCTCGGCTTTTGACAGCCAATTTATAATCTTCTAGAATTTCTTGCTTCTTTTCACCGGTCACAGAAATAGCCGATGACTTACTATCCTTTTTCTTAGTTTTAGTAGGTGCCATAACATTTCCTTCATTAATTCAATAATTATCTATAAAGCACTCTTTCTTGCTTCATAGAAAACAGCCAAAACAAAAAGAAGTTAGAAATTAGAATTATATGTCTGAAGGTTTGCAATTTCATATTTTCCAAACTCCATCTTCAAACTTCCAATTTCTAAAATTATTCCATAAATCCGCCTTTTGTCATCTTAATAGGATCCAGTGCCTGGTCAAGTTCTTCGTCGCTCAGATCGGTCATTTCTCGTGCTACTTCTTTAACGGGACGTCCCTCAGAAAATGCTTTCTTTGCTATTTTTGCAGCATTATCATAGCCAATCAGAGGATTCAGCGCTGTTACTAATACGGGATTACGTCCCACCATATCAGCAATCCGCTCTTTATTTACCGTTAATCGCGAAACTGATTTCTTAGCGAGATTTAGTGCTGCATTTCCAAGAATATTGATCGACTCCAACAGATTATGAGCCACAACTGGTAACATTACATTAAGCTCAAAATTGCCCGACTGTCCCGCCACAGTGATGGCCGAATCGTTGCCAATAACCTGCGCACAGACCATCGTGACAGACTCTTCGATTACGGGGTTTATCTTGCCCGGCATGATTGAAGAACCCGGCTGAAGCGCTTCCAACTTGATCTCTCCGATTCCGCTATTGGGACCCGAATTCATCCAGCGCAGATCATTGCCAATCTTCATAAGTCCGGTAGCTATTGTTTTAAGCTGGCTACTTAATTCAACGGGAGCATCCACCGTTGCTTGTGCTTCAAAATGATTTTTCGCTTCTCTGAACTCGTAACCTGTTTCTTCCGAAAGAGCCTTGGCCATTTTAGCTCCAAACTCGGGATTGGTATTCAACCCCGTTCCTACAGCCGTTCCTCCCTGTGGGAGCTCGGTTATTCGTTCCAGCGCCGACTCCAACCGCTTAACCCCCAACTCCAGTTGACGGGCGTATCCGTCAAACTCTTGCTTGATCGTCACGGGCATAGCATCCATCAGGTGCGTTCGTCCTGTTTTTACCACTTCAGCAAACTCATCACCTTTCTCCATAAAAGCTTTTTGCAGCCGTTCCAGTGCGGGAATTAAGTTTCTATTTACAGCCAATACAGCAGATACACGAATTGAGGTGGGAATTACATCGTTTGAACTCTGTCCGTAATTTACATGATCATTGGGGTGAATCGTTGTCTCCACATCATCATCCTTAATCTCATTTGCCCGCTTTGCAATAACTTCATTGGCGTTCATATTTGTGGATGTACCCGAACCCGTCTGAAAAATATCAATGGGGAAATCATCATCAAACTTACCTTCGCTTACTTCGCTGGCAGCCAGCTCTATGGCATCCGTAATACCTGCGTCCAATTCACCAAGCTCAGCATTTACGCGGGCGGCATTTTTCTTTATCAGGCCCAGTGCTTCGATAAAACCTCTGCTGAATCGGATATGACTTACTGGGAAATTTTCGACTGCACGCTGGGTTTGTGCGCCGTAGTAGGCATCTTTTGGTACTTTAACTTCTCCCATTGAATCTTTTTCGATTCGGTATTCGCTCATAATTGATTAATAATTTTAGTCAAAAATTATTTTTATTCTTTGACAGTAAGGTGCTCTAAGGTAGGAAATTTTTAGGAATTTTCGGAGTAATCCCTTTACCTAAATGAATTGCCATTCATGTAAAAAGCTTTCCTCGGGTATATTTTATATGATAGTAGAATCGTCCTTGAAAGCTGGTTTTACCTTCAAATCATCCGTTTACTCCAGAATAAAAAGAGTTAGCCAGTGAATTCACAAAGAACTATAAGGCAAAAGGGTAAATATTCAACATAAACTTATTAGATATTAGAATTGCTTTAAATTTTCTTTGATGTGTTAAGAATTCCTCAAAACAGCTCAAAGATCCTTGCAATACATCCGATAGGTTTTTTCGATCTCCGCACCTAATTTTTCGGCTACTCGAATCATGCCTTTGTTGGATTCAAGAACCCAACTCAGCTCTGAAGAATTGTAACCAACTTCTCTGCCATTGAGAATAGCTTCTTTATGGAGTAACGCATCAATGCCTTTACCACGATACTCAGGTATAACTCCCATGAGTGCGGTACGAATTTGATCTATGTTTCTCCTATGCCAGAGCAGTTTAAAAATTCCGGTGGGAAACAATGTGCCGTCCATATGCTTTAAAGCCTGATTAAGATCGGGCAGAGCAATTGAAAATGCCACCGGCTCTCCCTCAACTTCGGCAATATGAGCAACTTTGGGATCCAGAATAAGCTTCAGATCCTTGGCCAGATCTTCCAGCTCTTTTTTTGTTAGAGGGATAAATCCCCAATTCTCCGACCATGCACTGTTAAAGATATGACGCACAATCTCAACCTCCTCCTCGAGATTTTTCAGATCAACTTCTCGTATCTTAAGCTTTGGAATCCGCCGCCGCACAATTTCCTCTGCCCGATACATCCGCTCAAGATTCACCGTAGACTGGGTTACACGAAAAGCGTACAGGTCCATTTTTTTTGCAAGCCCTGTACCTTTCAGAAGTTTGTCATAATAAGGCTTATGATAGGGCATCATGATACTGGGATCGTATTCAAAGCCATCCACTAATATCCCGATTTCATCCATCATACTGGGATTGGCAGGGCCCAAAACATCTGTATGCCCCCGCTGCCGAAGCCAGTCGCCGGCTGCTTTAAAAAGCAAATTTGCAACCGACTGGTCATTTATACACTCAAAGAAGCCAAAAAAGCCTGTTTTATTATTGTGGTGCTCATTGTACCGGCGATCTTGAATCGCAGCGATACGACCACAAATTTCTCCATCTTGTTCGGCCAAAAAAAGTGCTATGTCACCATTCTCATAAAATGGATTTTTGTCTTTATCAATAAGCTTTTTCTGCTCCATCTTAAGCGGAGCGATCCAGTGCTCATCACCAGAATAGTGGTTATAGGGAAAGTCTATAAATTGTTTACGCTCGCTTTTGGATGTTGCAAGCGTAATACCATTAATACGTCGAGCTGCAGAAGTCTTCAAAATTTATTCTGTTTCGTCGATCAGTGAATGTCCATTTCGATCGATAATACCCTGTTCTATTCCCACTTTGCGGAAGGCTTCGAGAATACGATCCAAATGTTCGTCGGTATGTGTAGCCATATAGCTGGTGCGTACAAGTGATTGACCGCGCGGTACACCCGGAGGTACAACAGCATTCACATAAACACCGGCTTCGAATAAACCTTTCCAGAATTGGAAACAATCGGTCATTTCACCGATAACCACTGGAATGATGGGAGTCTGGCTGCTCCAGACATTAAAACCCATATTTCGCAGAGAATTTCGCATATAATTCGATATCTCTTCGAGACGCTCCAGCCTCCAGGTTTCTTCTTTCAGAATTTCAAGTGCTTTTAAGACTGTTGCTACATTTGCAGGCGGCATGGAAGCGCTAAAAATATGTGCCGGGGAATTATGTCGGATATATTCTATCACCGCTTCATCACCAACCAAAAAGCCACCCAGTGAAGCAAATGATTTCGAAAATGTTCCACTAATCAGATCTACATCATCCATCAATCCAAATGTAGAAGCCGATCCTCGACCTCCATCTCCTATTACGCCAATAGCATGTGCGTCATCAAGATAAAGACGGGCATCGAAACGTTCCTTCAGCTCCACGAGCTTCGGCACCTTGGCTATTGTCCCCGACATGGAAAATACGCCATCACTGACAATAATCTTTCCCGCACTTTGATCGGCACGTTCAAGCTGCATTTCCAGCTGTTCCATATCATTATGACGGAAACGCATTGTCTTTGCGTTCGAGACTAATGTTCCCGTTACGATACAGGCGTGATTATCTTTGTCGGAAAATATAATATCTTTTCGTCCTGCAATAGTCTGAATAGCTCCTTCATTTGTCTGATATCCTGTGCTAAAAAGCACACAGGAATCCTTATTCATAAAATCAGCCAGTTTTTCTTCCAGCTCGAGGTGCAAATCAAGGGTTCCATTTAAATACCGTGAACCTGTACAGCCTGTACCGTATACTTTTAGAACATCTCTGGCAGCCTCAACAACTCGTGGATCATTGGTCAGACCAAGATAATTATTAGAGCCGGCCATGATAACTTCACGGCCATCAATCTGAACGGTTGTACCGTCAGTGGCTTGTAATGGTTTAAAGTAAGGATAAAGACCCTGCGATTTTATTTCATCAGCTTTAGTAAAATCGTAAGCCTTCGTAAAAATATCGTTTGTAGTTACTTCAGATTTAGAATCAGCCATTCGTCTTTTTTTCGGCTTTTGAAAAGTGCTCATCGTTGCAAATATACCTCCATATTAAGCATCAATCAAATTATGACTTAGATAAAGTTATTTCTAATATTTGTGGGTGTACTGATTGATAACATTCTCCAAAAAATCTATATACTGCTGGGCTACCCGGTTCCAGCTGAATTGTTTCATTACGTAATTACGGGTTTGCTCAGAGAAATGTTCCAAATTATCCGAAAGGATCTGATGAACTTTCTCTGCAAACTGGTGGTCATCACGCGGAGGAACGCGAAATCCATTTTTACCTTGAGCTATTACATCCTTTATCCCCTCCAAATCAGCTGCTACTGCCGGTGTACGGGCCATATTAGCTTCTAACAACACAATACCAAATCCTTCCATATCTCCTTTGACAGGAACATTAGGCATTATAAAAAGATCAGCAGCTGCATACGCTTGCTTTAGTACTTCATCGGGTTGTCGACCCAGCAAGAAAATATGTTCTTCCTTTTCAGATTCTCCGGCGGCGTCCTCAATACTATCAAATTCAGGTCCGTCGCCAATTGTAACATATACACATCGTTCATCTATTTTGGGAAATACTTCACGAATAAACCATTCATGTCCCTTGCGTTCTACTTTTCTTCCCACGGTAAGCAGCATAAAATTGTTCTCCAAAGGTATGCGAAAGTTCTGCTGCAGACGATTGCGCGACTCTTGTTTATCGGGAAAATTATTAAGCTTCTTGAAGTCAAAACCGTTTGACAACGCTACTCCCTTTTCGGGATCCATTTCCCGCTTAATGCATTCCTCACGCGTAGCTCGAGAAACAGATATCACGCCGTCGAGACTGGCAAATATTTTGGGTACAAACCATTGATATGGTTTCACTGACAAAGTAACATCGCGTCCGTGATTAATGGTAACCATCGGCACAGATACTTTATGCCTGATAAAATAGGCCAGACTTGCAGTTACCATAGATGAAAACAAAACCACATCAGCCTCGTATTCGCGAATGGTATGAGGCAGGCGAAATAACTGGTTTCCTAAAAAGCAAAGAGTACTTATTGCTATGCGCCCTTCACCGGATACATTTATTGTCTCCGTAAAAATTTCAACTGAGTCTTTGCGTCTTAATTCCTGCACAAGTTGCTGGCTTACGCGCTGCATGCCTCCCACATTTTCCAGAATTTCACCTTCAGGAGGATGAGTATGTGATACGTAGAGAATTCGCACTTATAAATATTTAAAAGCTAAAATTTAAGGGTGGGTCGAGGTTCTTCCAATGCTTCATGATAATTATCAAGCAACTTAGTGTTGACGTTTTCCCAGGAATAAGCCAGCGCCTTTTGTCGCGCCGCCTTACTCATGGCATCGGCAAGATTCGTATCTTCAGTAATATTTGCCACACATTCTGCAAATGCTTCGGTATCTCTGGGAGGAGCTAAAAATCCATTAACGCCCGATTCAACAAGTGATCGACTACCGGTGGCATCGGCAACTACACAAGGAAGACCGCTCGACATTGCCTCCAGTGTTACATTGCCAAAGGTCTCGGTTTCGGAGGGAAATAAAAACACATCACTACTGGCATAAGCCCTGCTCAATTCATCACCCGTGACAAAACCGGTAAAATGAGCCTGCGGGAGCATATGCTCTAACTCTTTCTTGGCAGGTCCATCACCCACGATCATAGCTCTAATATTGGAGTGAGTCTGCTGTAACTTTTTTATGGTGTCAACAAATGTCTGCAGGTTTTTCTCCCATACCAAACGCGATACAAACGTCACAATCTTTTCTTCATCATCAAATCCAATTGACCGGCGCCATTCCATATCGCAATAATCGGGACTAAACTGATCCGTATCGACTCCGCGAGCCCAGATCCGGATTCCATCAGTAATACCTTCGTCATTCAGCTCATTAGCCATAGAAGGAGATGGTACATAAATATGCTTACACTGACTGTAGAACCACCCCAAATACTTCCATCCCAAAACCTCTAACATATCGAGGTTGTAATACTTCAAATAACTGGTGAAATGTGTATGATACGAGGCAACAATCTGAATATCATTGGCCTGACCCCATCGCATGGCACGAAATCCCAATACATCAGGCGTAGCCAGGTGTATCAGGGTAGGATCAAATTCACGGAGCCTGTTTTGAGCTGCTTCGGGAAATCCTACAGTAATACGATATTCCGGACGTCCCGGCATAGGAACAGAGGGCACTGAAATAAATTCACCCTCATGATCAATTTCAGGTTCATCGACGGTGGGTCCAAAGACAATAACGGGCACATCTTTTTCCTGCAAAAAAGCCACTAATCGGTTGAGCGTCAGCGACACCCCATCCTGAATATGGTTATAATTTCCTGTAAAAATTGCGACCCGGAGCTCACTCATAAATTTTCCAATCGATCATTCATATTTGTATCTTCTGCTTGTAAAACTTGAGATTTTTCAAACAGGCCCCAAATATACAAAATTTGATGAAAGCCTTCGTAACCGGCGGGACAGGTTTTATTGGAAGTCATCTGGCAGACAAACTAATTGAAAATAATAGCTTTTCAGAAGTCCGCTGTTTAATCCGGAACAATGAAAAGTGGCTGAAAGGCAAAGATTTTGTACGTGTAAAAGGTGATCTCAACGATCTGCCTGTGCTTAAAAAAGCCGTACAGGATGTGGATGTAATCTTCCATATAGCCGGACGCGTTAAAGCTCCAACGTATGAAGAACTGGAACAGGCTAATGTTGAGGCTACGGAAAATCTTTTGCGTATTGCTCAACAGGCAGGAGTGCCAAAAATCGTTGTGCTTTCATCACTGGCTGCCGTCGGTCCCAGCCAAAACGGACCAGTTACCGAAGATGCTTCTATGCATCCTGTTAGCATGTACGGTAAATCCAAAAAGCAGATGGAGCATGTAATTCATGATCTGGCCGATCAAGAAACATCGATCACGATATTACGCCCACCGGCCGTCTACGGACCACGTGAAGAACAGATCTACAGCTTTTTCAGAATGGTCAATAATCGCATTTGTCCGATTATCGGGGATGGTAAACATCCCAAAATATCGATGGTGTATGTAGGAGATGTAGTAAATGGAATACTCAAAGCAGCCGATCAAAAAACACCGGGTGTTCACACTTACTTTATATCAGGTCCTAAAATTTATACATGGAACGAAATACGCGGAACTACAACGAAAATATTGGGTAAAAAGAATATCCCCATTTACGTAAAACCCCAATTTGTAAAGAAGATTGCGGGGGCCGTAGAAAAAGCTGCATCATTTTTCGGAGTTTATCCCGTTCTTAACAAGGATAAAGCAAAAGAATTAATTCTAGAATGGACTTGCTCCAATGAAAAAGCTCAGCGCGAAATCGGCTATACCCCTGAATATTCTCTTGGCGAAGGGATCTCCCGAACAATTCACTGGTATCAAAGACATCATTGGCTATAGGTTATGAAAAATTGGATCGTCCTTTTTACTGCTCTGTTCATAAGCATTTCGACAAGTACAACAGCGCAACCTGCGCTTGAAAAAGATTATTCCTATGTGATGGAAATCCCATCATTAATTGCGATGGATAGTTCTCCTGCACATTTATATGCGCTATCAGAGTCGGAGGGAATGACTGTATTTCGAACACATCCCGATACGCTGCAGTGGCTGTACTCTTCTACCGGCATGGAGCAGAGAGGAAATACAATGACCTCCGACATCCGTTTTGCATACCTGTATGGAAACGGCCGACGTCTTACAGTGCTTGAACCTACGTCGGTGCTGGGCGTTTATTCATCGACGCTGTTGCCGTCCAACCCACGAGATGCCAAACGAATTGATCAGAATTTATATGTAGCTCTTGGTGATAAAGGACTCGGTAAAATTTCGCTGCGCACCCCCGCCTCTGTGGATTCAACCATGGACTTTATTGAACGGTCGCGTCTTAGTGAAGAATACATTGTTGATCTTGAAGCTTCGGGGGATCAACTTTTTGCCCTGGCGCGGGATGAAATGCTCTTTCAATTTAAATACAGTGATGAAGAACTCTCACTCTCCAGAGAGTTTGACCTGTCAGAAAATATTGACAGTATTTACCTGATCGACCGCACTCTTTTTGGTTCGGATGGGGATGGAAACATCTATGAAATCGACAGCAGTGGCAACTTGTCTTCACTGGGTAGGATCGGCGAACCCGTTAAGAAAATTGAATCATGGGATGACTGGTTGATCATTAAGGGTAACTCCAATCGGATTTGGACATCCTATCAAAATAGAAGCCCGGAACTCTGGAAAGAAAATAGTGATGCTGGAAATTATTTTACGGTCACAAAGGGTAACCTCTGGCTCAGCGAATATAATAAAGTGAGCAAAGTTGTAACAAGAACTCCTCAAGCTGCATCCGGCACCACACAGAAAGATCAACAGCGAGGATCAACAACTAATCTGTCGTTGAAAGAAATTCCCAATCAAACCATCCCTCATTCACAACCCCTGCTTCTCCCTATCGAGATAGGTGACAATATGCCTGCAAATGCAGTGCAGTTTACCTATCAATCTGATATTGATGATGCTGAAATACGCGGGCAGAGTTTCTATTGGCGTCCCACATCAAGTGATGTTGGCAATCACCGGGTAAAAATTATAGCCTCTACAAACAGCGGACAGATCGACAGTACAAGCTTTAACATTGAGATTAAGTCTTTTAATGCTCCGCCCCGCTTTGCGCCCATTCGTCCGATAAGCATACCAGTTGGTGAAGAGTTTACACTCCCTTTCAAGGCTACTGATCCCGATGCAACGGACAGTAATATGGTACGCATAATGGGGGTAAACTTACCCGAAGGGGCTACCATCAATGAAGCGACAGGAAGATTCACATGGACTCCCTCGGTCCGCCAAATTGGCGAAAATAAATTCCGTGTTATTGCTACAGATCAATATGGAGCTGCCAATTCTGTTGATGTAACCATCAATGTTGTTGAGAATAAGCGAGTAGAAGATTCCGGAAATTAATTTCGTACTGAAACACACTTGTCATCCTCTGCCCTATTCGAGATCTTATCTGGCAGCCTCTAGCTACTTTTAACCTTCACATTAATTACGTTTTGGAAAGCTCGGTTTTTCAGGAAAAATTACTTGCCTGGTATGATCAAAATAAACGAGAATTACCGTGGCGCGATTGTGGAGATCCATATAAAATCTGGCTCTCCGAAATTATGTTACAGCAAACACGGGTTGATCAGGCCACTCCCTACTTTAAACGCTTTGTGGAACATTTTCCTACGGTTCATGATTTAGCCGATGCTGAACAGCAGGATGTGCTAAAAGTGTGGGAAGGCCTCGGCTATTATAGTCGAGCGAGACATCTGCACGATGCCGCGCAGCTGGTCGTCGAAGAATTTGACGGGAATGTACCCGACAGCTGGGATGAAATCACTGAACTAAAAGGTGTCGGTCCATACACTGCTTCTGCTATCCTGAGTATTGCGTACGATAAGCAACATGCTGTTGTTGACGGCAATGTAATACGTGTGCTTAGCCGCTATCTGGGTATTGAGGATGACGCCCGAAGTACGAAAACTAAAAATACTATTCAAGAAGCAGCCGATGATCTGATTCCGAAGAAACGCCCTGGTGATTTTAACCAGGCTGTGATGGAACTGGGAGCTACAGTCTGTACACCCTCAAATCCTGACTGCTCAGAATGTCCTTTGCAAGCAAATTGTGTGGCTTATAAAACGCTAAAAACAGATGAAATTCCATACAAATCCCCCGCAAAAAAACGTCCGCACCACCAGATTGGTGTAGGCATCGTTATGAATGATGATGAGGATGTGCTTATTGCTCTTCGTCCTGAAGATGCTATGCTTGGCGGACTTTGGGAATTTCCCGGCGGTAAGCAAAAAGAGGATGAGAAGATAGAAGAAACTGTTATCCGGGAGCTAAATGAAGAGCTGGGAATTGAGGTTTCTATCACTGAACCGTTTATGAAACTTGATCATGCATATTCGCACTTTAAAATTACCTTGCACGCTTATTTATGCACTTTGGAGAATGGCACTCCGGAACCCAAATGCAGCCAAGAGGTGCGCTGGATTTCGATCGAAGAGCTGGAGGATTTCCCTTTCCCAAAAGCCAATCGGAGGCTGACAGAAAAACTGATGAATTTAAATAAAGGTCAGCAGGAGTTGGAAATATAGTCTGATTGATCCGCCATCTCTTATTTGTTTTTGTAGACACTCTGTATCCTTATAGGAAAACTGCCAGGATAGATGTCTCCGCTTCGTTCCCTACGGGAACTTCGGTCGAAATGACGTCGTTGGTAGTTTTTTCATGGTAAGCTGCTTTAGCAGATTTCTGACAACCGATTGACTATAGAGTTTAGGTTTTTTCGCTTTTACGTCATTCCGAGCGCGCGGAAGAATCTGCAAAAGCGCCTTACTTTCTCCATCTGTTCGCTGGGTTTGCGAGCCGATGGATATTCAGGCTTCCTTTGTTCGAGGGAACAACCCTCTCACAACTAAGAGAAACAATCAGAGGTAAATAATTAGCGCGGGAATTAATTCCCGCGCTCGTGATGATTTACAACCTTAATGAAGCACTAATTCCCGAAAAAATGGTTTGGCTTTATTTTGATTGAAATCAAATACATTATAGCCTTGACAAATATCTTATATGATCCGGATAGTATCTTGATTTATCTTAAATTCAGATTTTCACCTAATCTAAGAAGCCATACGTAATGCCTACTGCAGAACTTAAAAAACGATCTCCTGAACAGGTCAGAGAACTTAAACCTTTTCTCGACCGCTGGGTGGAGAAAATTGAAGAACCTGGTTATATCAACTCTGATCCGGTGCTCTTTATGCATGCCTTCCAGGAAAAAGAAGATCAACTGTTAGCTGGTTTTTTTGCTGCTACTATGGCGTGGGGACGACGTGATGTTGTGATCCGAAAAGTGCGTGACTTTCTGGATCGAATGGATAATCGTCCCGCTGATTTTATTGCCAATTTTTCCGATCGCGATGCCCGCCGGTTTGAGGGGTTCAAACACCGTACGTTTAAACCGGTGGATATGAAGTGGCTGACCAAGATATTACAGTCGATTTTATTAAAATACGGCTCTTTTGAAGATTTTTGGGAGGTTTGCTATAAGCAGGCCAATGCTAATAATCGACCTCTAATGGCTGTATTCCATGAACAGTTCTTCGCCCAGCACCCGGAGGCTCCACAGCGCACCCGAAAGCATGTCTCCAATGCTGCCAAAAAAAGTTCTTGCAAGCGGCTTTATTTATATCTTCGGTGGGCCATCCGCGAAGACAGTCCGGTTGATTTGGGATTGATGAACTTTATGCCAGCATCTGAACTGATGGTTCCACTGGATGTTCACGTTGCTCGTCAGGCCAGAGTACTCGGATTACTTACCCGCACTTATAATGATTGGTGGGCAGTCCAGGAGTTAACGGAATCGTTACAGCTACTGGACCTTGAAGACCCTGCAAAATATGATTATGCCTTGTTTGGACTGGGCGTCCACCAAGATGAAATCCCAGATAAGTTTATTCTAAACAAAGAGTTCTTAGCAAATTAAAGGTCATGGATAAAGCCTGGTTCCTGCCACCTTTTTGTCATTCTAATGAGCGAGTAAGGCACATAAAGAAGAATCTCAAATGTAATAACTGTCGTTCCCTTCAGGCTTTGCCCGCAGCTCTTTAATCGTTTGAGCTCCCTCGAAAGACCACTCGGGATGATTTAATCATATGACAGAGAAAACCTGTGTTACTGAAATGATCTTGATATTTTCTGTGTTATAATTATGCACATTTCCAAAAAGATGTTTATATTTGGCGTCCGAGAATTGAAATAAAAAGGTAATTTAATATATGGTTGGAGTAGAAGTAAAAGATAACGAAAGCATTGACCGGGCGATCAACCGGTTCAAGAAATTGGTAACTCGTTCACGCATTCTGAATGAGTATAAAGAAAATCAGCAGTATACAAAGCCCTCGAAAGAACGACGAGAGGCTCTGAAGAAAAGTATTCGTGAACAACGCCGACGTGATCGCAACCGGTATTAAGAGTTTTTTTATTCTTGTATATAAGCTCTTCAGTTAATCCTGAAGGGCTTTTTTTATCGAAGCTGATATATTTGTTACATCTGTGACAGTTAATTCATCACTTGATGTTACTTTATTGGCTTTCGGGATTATAGCATGCTCAAAGCCGAGTTTACGGATTTCGCCGAGCCGCTGCTCAATTTTGTTTACAGTGCGCACTTCGCCTCCCAGCCCCACTTCACCGAGAAATGCCATTTTATTAGAGATTGGCTTATCAATCAAGCTGGATACTAGTGCCGAGGTAACCCCCAAGTCAGCAGCGGGATCGTTTATTTTTAATCCACCCGCTATATTCAGATATACATCCTGCCCCGAAAATTGATAGCCGCCCCTCTTCTCTAAAACAGCCAACAACAGAGACAGGCGCCGATAGTCAAAGCCGTTAGCCGTCCGCTGCGGAGTTCCGTAGTTACTTGGTGTTACGAGCGCCTGCACCTCAACCAATAGCGGTCGTGATCCTTCTACGGAACAAATTACCGCATTCCCACTAATCTTCTCATTATATTCTGAGAGAAACAGCTGTGACGGATTCAGCACATCAATCAGTCCTGATTCTTTCATCTCGAACACACCAACTTCCTGGGCCGGACCAAAGCGATTTTTGATACTGCGAAGCATCCGGTAGTTGTAATTGCTATCCCCCTCAAACTGCAGGACCGTATCTACCATATGTTCGAGCACACGCGGACCTGCAATATCTCCCTCTTTCGTAACATGACCGATCACAAGCGTTGTTATATCCTGTTTTTTAGCCAGCTGCTGTAAAAGTGCTGCACACTCTTTCACCTGTTGAATACTACCGGCCATGCTTGTAAGCTCAGTGCGATAAACGGTTTGTATTGAATCAACAATCAGTAAGTCAGGATTCAACTTTTGTGCTTGTTTTAAAACTTTATTGATATCCGTCTCGGTAAATATGTAGAAATTGTTCGAACTAACACCAAGACGCTTAGCCCGCTGCTTTATTTGGGCTGCCGATTCTTCTCCTGCACAGTACAAAATATCCAGATCAGGACGTGCTTCCCCAATTTGAAGTGTAAGCGTGCTTTTACCGATACCGGGCTCACCGCCAATTAGGACAAAGGAACCAGGCATAAATCCACCGCCAAGCACACGATCAAGCTCTTGAATATTACTGAAAAACCGCTCCTCAGCTTCTGCTTCAATCTCATCCAGCTTTTGCGGATCTTCGGATTCTTTTAATCCCTCAACTTTCCCCTTGTGCTCCTTTTCTGATTTCGTCTTGCGCTCAACCTTAAACTCTTTAAAGGTATGCCAGCTACCGCAATTGGGACAGTTTCCCAGCCATTTAGTCGAAGAATGTCCGCACTCTCCGCACACATATTTCATTCGATCTTTAGGCATTATACTGACTTAGATGAGAGATCACTTTCAACTGGCTCTTCCGATGAATCATCAAAAGTATCAACTACGGATCGATTTACATACCAGGTAGTAGCCATCATACCCAGTCCCACAGTGATATAGTAACTGATTATCCGCCATGCAAATACGGCCAGTCCGATAAATGCTTTACGGTCAATGAGCGGTCCCTGGAAAATAGCAAACAAGCCCTCTACTCCACCACTTCCGCCCGGCGTAGGCATAATTAAAAATGCGAGATTCATTGCCAAACTTCGCAATATCGATAGAATTACATCCGCCGGCAGTAGACTTAAGACTACTATAGTAGGTAATGCTACACGACAAAGCCAAGACATCGTGGATAGAAAAAAAGCTTTGAACAAAAAGCTCTTGGGCTTTTTTCTAAGTTCATGCGAATATTCTACAAGATTATCGGCCTCTTCCCTGACCTTGGCTCTCCACCGTTTCAAAAAAGGCAGTCGAAATACAAAATTGACAACTCTCTTTATGGCATTTGGATTTTTGAGCACTCCGTAAGCCATCAATCCAGCATAACTTAACAAGCCTATATATAGTAATGCCATCGAAGCGTGCCCCACCATACCCGTGTTATTGGGAACTACCTCGAAAAAAAGTCCCGATACTACTAAAAGCGGAACCGCGAGGGCAAACCAAAGCTGGTCGAGTAACAGGCTGTAAAGGATAATAGCAGTGGACTGGCCGAAGTTGAAACCCTCTTTTGTCATTGCATAGGTAGCCATGGGCGCCCCGCCAACCACAGATGGTGTAATAGAAGAAGTAAAATCCCAGCTGAGCATCACCCGGAAAGAAGCCATCCAGTCCAACGCTTTTTCAGATAGATACCTGATTTTTGCAGCCGAAAATCCAAGTCGAAGAAATGAAACCACAACAGCGAGAATAAGTCCCGGCAATCGTTTTGGCTTTAGGTGCTCCAAAACCCCTGGCGTATAGGTTAGATAAATCAGAAACGCCATTGTGGCGACACTTAAACTGATCGATATGACAAGATATTTTTTTGAAAAATACCTTTTCGGATCATCTTGTATGTGCTCTTCCTTGGTGGTCAACTACAGCTAAGTCTAAATTTATAAGTGCGGATTTAATATAATACAAAAACACAGGAGAAAATCGGGAACATCTGATCCACAAATAAAACAAACCGAGACTATAAAAAAGGCCTTATGGAAATCACCATAAGGCCCCGTAATAGAAAGTTGTAAATTTATGCCACGGTTATATCATCATCCAGGTACACATCCTGAATCAAGTTTAGTATCCGGACTCCCTCGTCCATAGGTCGCTGAAATGCCTTTCGCCCGGTAATAAGTCCCATGCCACCGGCACGCTTGTTAATTACAGCTGTGCGAACTGCCTGGGCAAAATCGTTTTTACCGGATGCACCGCCTGAGTTGATGAGCCCGGCACGTCCCATATAGTTATTTGCTACCTGATAGCGAGTTAAATCGATTGGATGTTCACTACTGAGTTTATCATAGATATCTTCGTCGAGCTTACCGTATGACGAATCACCCATATTCAAAGCTTTATAACCGCCGTTGAGGGTAGGCTGTTTCTGTTTAATGATATCGGCCTGAATGGTTGCTCCAAGATGATTTGCCTGGCCAGTTAAATCAGCAGCGGAATGATAATCAGTACCATTAACTTTAAAAGCAGAATTGCGTGTATAGCACCATAAAATCGTAACCATACCCAGTTCATGAGCACGCTCAAATGCTTTCGATACTTCCTGTATTTGCCGGCTGGACTCTTTGGATCCAAAGTAAATCGTGGCACCAACAGCCACAGCTCCCATATCAAACGCGCGCTCAACAGAGCCAAACATAATTTGATTATACTCATTGGGATAAGTCATCAGCTCGTTATGATTAATCTTAACGATAAACGGAATTTTGTGAGCATATTTCTGGGCAACCGATCCCAATACACCAAAAGTAGAAGCAACTCCGTTGCATCCGCCTTCGATGGCAAGCCTTACAATTTTTTCAGGGTCAAAGTAATCAGGATTGGGCGCAAAAGAAGCACCACCGGAATGTTCAACACCTTGATCAACAGGTAGTATCGATACATATCCAGTTCCTCCGAGTCGACCATGTCCCAACAATGTCTCCATATTTCGCAATACACGCGGGCTGCGATCAGAATCAACTAAAATATCATCAACATAATTTTCACTCGGAATATATAATTTTTCTTTGGGTATGGTCTCACACTTATGTGTTAGTAAATCTTCAGCCTCATCCCCAAGTAGTTCTTCAATACTCTTTGTTGCTAAAGCCATGGCTTAGCTCCCGTTATTTTTTAGTAATGTTATTTATTTAGAGACCAATAATATAAGTGATTCATAATGAAATGACTAGTCATCTGTGACAGGCAAAACCATATAACATTAAATAATACCTTCCATCGATCTTCATTAAAAAAATCTATATCTTTATCGGCTAAATAAGGATACATTCAAAAGTTTGTTATGAAAATAGGTAGTCTTGATCTGGGCGACAACCCCATTCTTCTTGCTCCAATGGAAGATGTCACGGATTCTCCGTTCCGTACTATTTGCAGGCGGCGGGGAGCGAGTATTGTATACACAGAATTCATCAGCTCGGAGGCTATTGTTCGAGATAATGATCAAGCCATTCATAAAATGGATTTCACCGAAGATGAACGTCCGTTCGGTGTACAAATTTTTGGTGCACGAGAAGAAGCAATGGAAGATGCCGCTAAGTTTGCCGAAAGTCAGAATCCTGATGTTATAGATATTAATTTCGGGTGTCCTGTATATAAAATTGCTAAAAAGGGTGCCGGAGCCGGATGCCTGCGTGATCTTGACATGATGGAAGAAATGGCGGCTAGTGTTGTGGATGCAGTTGACAACATTCCGGTTACAGCTAAAACCCGCCTGGGCTGGGATGACCGGACAATCAAAATTCGAGAAGTAGCTCTACGACTCCAGTCGGTAGGCATCAAAGCTCTTGCCATCCACGCCCGTACACGTTGTCAAAAATACAAGGGTGATGCCCGGTGGGAGTATCTAAAGCATGTTAAAGAAACTCCAGGTCTCGAAATTCCGATCATTGGAAATGGTGATGTAACGTCTCCACAGGAAGTAAAACGGATGTTTGAGGAAACGGGAGTTGATGGTGTAATGATCGGCCGCGGTGCTATCGGTAATCCCTGGATATTTGAACGATCTCGGCATTACCTG
The DNA here is from genome assembly GCF_058386985.1 of Fodinibius sp. GM108. Classification (NCBI taxonomy): domain Bacteria; kingdom Pseudomonadati; phylum Balneolota; class Balneolia; order Balneolales; family Balneolaceae; genus Fodinibius; species Fodinibius sp. GM108. The sequence goes on along the minus strand of NZ_JBYEIR010000006.1, from coordinate 134,704 downwards.
GAAACGGGTGAATTGTTGCCTGAACCCTCTGTTGAAGAACGTCTTGAGCTGTGCGCTGAACAGCTTCGCCGTTCGGTCGACCATCACGGTGAACGGTATGGCGTAATCATTATGAAAAAACATTACGGACAATATCTGAAAGGAGTTCGTAATAGCCGTCAACTGCGAGCGGATATCATGAAAGAAAAAGAGATGAAACCTATTCTTGAACTCTTGCTCAACTTTAAGGATCAGGAAATGTTCGCCGTAGCTTCTTAGCAGCTAATTCTCAAATAATCAGAGGTGGGTTTTCTCAAATGAGTGTCGGAGGAATCATATCCTGTAGACTTTCCTGAAATAATAAAACCGAATCCTCTTCCATAGGAACTAGGATGAATGGAAAGGATAATCTACAAACCTGTACCACAGAGTTTCACAGAGCATTCACAGAGGTTCACAAAGAGGTTTTTCTCTGTGGTTCTTTGAGCTTCTCTGTGAAACTTTGTGTAATAACGTATTTTCTCAGTCAGGGCTAATTTCCACCATCGGTTTATGGAATAGCCTCATGCTGCCCTGTTATGGTTAGGAGAATTCATCGGTTATTTTTGAATCAATTATCCTGATCGAACGTAAGCTGTTGATGAATCCCAAGAAATGTAATTTCCATGCTAAATCGAATCCTCCGCCTGCTTGCAGCCGGATTAAATGCTTATAGTTTTTACTCCAATCCGGTACGGTTTATCATCAGTGTCCTCTGCATAATTTTCATTCCCTATCTTGCCTATGTCTTCTGGGGCGCCCTTGTAATCATAATCCTTTCGGCATTAGGAATTTATTTCATATATAAAGCCATCACCAATGGAAAGAATAATACAACATACTACTAACTGCCATCCTGCTGTAATTTCGATGCTTTATCAACCATCTCAACCTGCAAAGGCTTAGATTCTGATCCAGTATAAAATGAGACATGTGGAAATGGAATTTCAATACCTTCTTCGTCAAATCGTTTCTTGATCTCCTCTTGTATTGAATTTTTGAGGTGGATCCATTCATCGACAGGTGCCCATATCCTGAAATCCAGATCAATGGAAGAAGTGCCAAACGCCTCAAAAATAATTTGCGGCTCGGGTTCGCTTAGCGAATACTGATTCTTCTCGGCCACATCCAGCAAAATCTCCCGGACCTGATTTATATTTTCTTTATAGGCTACGGAAACTTTTGCATTGAATCGCCGGATTGGGAACCGGGTCAGATTAATGACTTCAGTTTTAATGATCGTTTCGTTGGGAATGCGTACAAACATATTATCAAATGTGCGAAGTTTCACAGAAAGCACATCAATAGACATCACGATGCCGATGGTGCCTCCCACATTGATGATATCATCCACCTTGAATGGCTGTTCTGCAATCAAAAATAACCCGCTTATTATATTTGATACGCTGGTTTGTGAAGCAAAGCCAAGTGCAACACCGACAATACCAGCTCCTGCAAGCAGTGGAGCCAGGCTGATTCCCAGCTGTCCCATTATGCTGATAATCATCAACACTAAGCCGGTGTAAAACACGATTTTACCGGCCAGCATACCATAATGGGGAGCATATTTTTTAGAAAAAAATGAGCGGGCCCATCCCCTGAGAACAAACAACAGCGGTAAAGTGATAACGATGATTAGAAGTACTTTAATCATCAGGTGAAACGTATCTTGGGAGACGTAATCGGTTATATCAAACCAAACTTGCTGGATATATTCCATAATATAAGTAGTAGGTGTTGTCTAAATTTTTTGGATTTCAGAAAAAGCGCTTAAAAGTACGGGTAGCCAAGCTTTTCTGTATCTTTTTTCGCGGTTCGGTAATCAGCTTATCCCTACTGATACCATCAGGGAGTTTCCCGCTCATGATTACATCGCTGTTTAAACTTTCGCCGTGATAGATGATCTCGGTTTCGTCGGCCCATAATTCGTTCTCTTGCTCGAACATTTTCAACCGCTCCACTCGATAGCAAAAGTTCTCAAAATTAAGGTCATCTTCTGATTTATTAGAAACAGAAATGGGACAGTTTACCAGGTACGGCTTGGGATCAACCTGTGATAAACTTCTGCGGGCTTTCGTAGTAGCATGATAGCAAAGCTCTCCTTCGATAAAGTCACCAAACCAGGTGCGCGAAAGCTTAACTGTCGGTATTTCTAACAGTTGATAATTAATGGCCGGAATCCGGATACAGACCCATATTGGTATTCGAGCAAAAATATCGATCTTGGTACCGGGACTGATCTTCAACGGATACTCTGATTTCACAACCAAAGGCTTATCCGGAAATACAGGCTGCAGTTTTATTTTGCGAATCTCACTCTTTATAGCCCATCTACTCCACTCCAGATCATCCGGAGGATCAGAAATATTTTTCTTGTTAGAATCCTCATACTGATGGCCAATCCAAATGTCGGCATCTTTTAATAAGATCCACAGTCGAAGGTCCCCGATAGAAATCGATTCAATTTTTCCGAGCTCGAGTTCCCATTCACCCCAAATATTTTGAACTTCTGTCATATTTGTTGAGTATAGCTTGTCTTTAAAATCAGTTGATCACATTCGTATTCATATATGGCTGCAAAACGTCAGGCACTTTGATGCTACCATCCTTTTGCTGATAAATTTCCAGGATAGCCGCTACCACCCGCGGAAGCGCCAGTCCAGAGCCATTTAATGTATGCAATATTTCTGTATCTCCATTTTCTCTGCGATGCCGCAACATCATCCGCCGCGCCTGGAAACTGCCAAAATTAGAGCAAGAACTTACCTCTAACCAACGCTTCTGGCCCGGACTCCAAACTTCCAGATCGTATTTTTTTGTCTGTGTAAAACCCATATCTCCGGTGCACATCAACAATGTACGGTAGGGAATATTGAGCTCTTCAAGCAGAGATTCAGCATATTCGCGTAAGCTTTCCAGCTCATCATAAGCCGTATCGGGATGTACCATTTTTACCAGCTCCACTTTGTCAAACTGGTGAAGGCGATTCAGCCCCCGTACATCTTTTCCGTACGATCCCGCTTCGCGGCGCCAACATGGGGTATAGGCAACATAATAAAGGGGGAGATCTTCATTTTTTATGATCTCCTCACGATGGAAATTTGTTACCGGTACTTCAGCGGTGGGAATCGTAAAAAAATCATCGCGCGGTATCTCGTACATCATATCTTCTTTATCGGGGATCTGTCCCGTGCCGCGAGCAGAATCTTCATTCACAAAATAAGGTACCTGCAGTTCGGTATATCCCTGCTCTGTGGCTTTATTGATAAAATAATTGATCAGAGCACGCTGCAACCGCGCCAGCGGCCCCACATAGAAAGGAAATCCAGCACCGGTTACTTTGGCTCCCCGCTCAAAATCAATATATCCTTTCTCTTCGACAAGCTCCCAGTGAGGTTTTCGCCATTCTTCCTCATCAGGTGTTCCCCACGTTTTAAAAACCTCGTTATCATCTTCCGTCTGTCCAACCGGCACCGACTCATGAGGCACATTGGGAATTTGCAACAACAGATCTTCACGAGCTTGTTTTAGTCCTTTAAGCTCATCTTCTTTCTCCTGAATATCTTCTTTCAACTTACTGGTGTATTGGATGATTTCCTGGGCCTCTTCTTCTTTGCCCTGCCCCATCAACTGCCCAATTTTTTTGGCCTTCGTATTACTTTCGTTTCGTAGATTATCGGTTTCTTCCACCAGTGAACGCCACCGTTCGTCAACACTCAATACTTCATCTACAATTTCGGGAGCATCTACTCCCTTATTCTTCATTGCTTCTTTTACTTTTTCGGGATTTTCACGAATAAAAGCGACGTCTAACATTGAAATTATTTTTAACGATTCAGATTCATTTGGGCTAAAGATAATAAAACTTGGGGATTTGTAAGGAAAGGATATAGATAATGGAGAAACCGTAAGCTGTCAGTATTCAACTGCCAGCAAAGCTAGTAATTGGCGGCTAATAACTCACTCTCCTTTACGCTCTGTGGCTAAGAATATGGGCGCCTCCGCATCCTGCCATACACAGAGCGTATACTTCTTGTCCCGACGCGGAGCATCGGGACAAGATAGTATATAAAACTATAGCCTCTCGTGAGCAAGAGCCACTTGCTCCTCGTTCCAAAGCTCCTGCTTCGGAATAATTTGCTACATTCCCGAGCTGGTGCTTGGGATGAGATTGGAAGGTTATTTAACCGCTGAACGGGTAATATACTAATTAATAGCTATTCTCTTATTCTTTAAAATTTTGGTCGATTTATCTTTAAAACTGTTTGATCTCCTAAGTAATTTAGGTTATTTTCCAAAAAAAATAGAAAATTAAGGAAAATTCCCCTAATTATGGCTCAAGGTTTAGATGAGATTGATATTCAAATATTAAAACACTTGCAAAAAGACGGCCGCTCTCAACGGAATAAGCTGGCTGAAATCGTGCACCTTTCTGTGCCTTCCGTCTCAGAACGTATGCGTAAACTCGAAGAAAAAGAATTGATAACAGAATACCGTGCCATTCTGGATGGAAAACGGTTCAAGTTTGATATAACGGCATTTGTATTTGTTGAAGTAGACAGTTCTGATAACTACCCAAAGTTTGTAGAGAAAGCAGTTGAGGAACCAGAAATACTGGAATGTCATTCCATCACCGGTGATGGCTCTCATATCCTGAAGATAAGAACTGAAAATACTGCATCATTTGAAAAACTTCTCTCTCGAATTCAATCATGGGACGGCGTAAGCAAAAGCCGATCTAATGTTGTACTAAGCAGTTTTAAAGAAACAACAGAACTGCCGATTGAGAAGACAATTGACCCGAAATAAATATCAGACCTACAAACATTGACAAAAATTCGGTCCCGCCTTCTATTACTTGTGTTAATCATACTTTCAGGGTCCCATTTTTCGGCTTACGCACAGCGCAGCGTGGGAGTACAATGGGAGGAACCCGAAAGCCAGAAGACGGCAATCGAACAGCTTCAGCGATATAACCAACTTGGTGTTTCGATACTTGAAGTTAAATCACCGCTTTCGCCGAATATCTGGGAAGAAACAGACAGTTTGGGATTAGAGGTATATGGCAGTTTGGATATTCAATTTCCAACTGCCTCCCTCTTTTCAGATCCGGATTCAGCCCTGATTGAGACAATAGAAAGCAAGACATCGGCTTACCTGTCTCAACAATCTGTTCGGGCTATAAATCTCTTTGAATATGGAGCTATTCATGATCCGTCTTTTTGTCAAGGCCTGCAGATTATTGCTGAACAGATTAAAGAACAACGGCAGATTAACTTATATTTTACCCATCGACAAACTGCCGATCTTGATACACTATCTGTTGATTACATGTTTTGGGATGTGTTCATTTCATCCGCAAATATAGATACACTTTCTATTCCCCGGCATTCGGCTGTTGGCGGATATCTTTTTTCTCCCTCTCAAAATTTGCAGGAATATTTAACGCCGTTCAAAAAATTCCTGAATCTCACCAGGTCTGCCTCTGACAAGCCCATCATTTTAAAACAACAATGGCTCAACTCTACTTTGGATAACCATCCACAATTCTCAAAAACGCTACAGTCTATATCTTCAAAATCAGAGGTGGTTTTCCCCCTTCCGGAAGAATCGTTACCCACTTCACAAGTTTCAGTTCTGCCTATATTATTATTACTTGCTGTATGGGGAACACTTGCCCTGCATTTTAATTCCAGTCCTCTGTATCGCAAATCTTTGTTCCGTTATTTTACCGCCCATAAATTTTTTATAGAAGATATTTTTCAGCGATACATTCGATCTTCATTACCGGCACTGCTTATTATTCTGCAAAATAGCTTCTTATTGGCTGCTTGCATTTATGCGACTCTTTTTGGCCTTTTAACACCCCTGGGCGAAGAAGCACTTACCTATCACTTTTCTTGGTTCAGTACTTTTGATTCCGGCCTTTTCTCCATATTTATCTGGAGCTTACTACTAATTTTACTGACTTCTTTTTTGAGCATTCTATGGCTTTATCTAAGTCACAAGAGAATCAGCTCATTCACCCAAATCGCAACAATATACGCCTGGCCACAGCAAGTAAATATAATATTGGGCACAATAGTAATCACTCTTTTCTCGGCAGGTGCAGATCCTAATACCGTTACTGCCTTTACTCTTATAGCTTTGGTTGTATTTATATTAAGCTTTCTTTTTGCATCGATAGATACAGCCCGGTTTGCACGATCCAAAATACTGCATCAGGCAAAAACAAGTTTCCTTTATCTGACATTGTGGGTGGGAGCAATGGTTTGGATCGTCAGTACTGAAGAATGGATGGAAGTTATTTTTCTGTCGCTAAATCTTAAGTGATCTGCTTGCGAAGGCGTGCTACCGGAATATTAAGCATTTTACGATATTTGCTAACCGTACGGCGGGCCACCTTGTATCCCTGCTTTTTCAGCTTTTCAGCAATGGACTGATCGCTCAGAGGGCTATCTTTATCCTCATTATTTACAATCTCCCGAACGGCATTCTTCACTTCCCGGCTCGACACTTCTTCACCGTTCTCCGTTTCGATTCCCTCACTGAAAAAATATTTCAATTCAAATACACCAAAATGTGTCTGAACATATTTACCATTTACCACACGAGAAATAGTTGAAATATCAAGGTTTACGCGCTCGGCGATATCTTTCAGAATCATCGGCTTTAATCCTTCACCATGCTTGAAGAAATCTTCCTGCAGCGCCACGATCGTTTTCATGGTATTCATCAACGTATTCTGGCGCTGGCGAATTGAATCAATAAACCATTGGGCCGACTCTATTTTATTCTTAATAAAGTTCTTCGTCTCTTTTGTCTGCTTGGTCTTCTTTTTTTTCTTCTTGAGATCATCCCACATCTCTTTGTAGCGGGGAGAAATGCGCAGTGGAGGAACATTGCCGTTATTTAGTGTTATTACAAAATCACCGGCGTCTTCGTCATCGTCATTTTTCTTTTCAGAAGGCTGATAATAAACCTCAAAATCCGGTTCAATATAATTTTGTGTATCATCAACGGCATTTCCCACGCCGCCCGGTTTCGGATCCAATCCTTTAATACATTCAAAAGCTGCTTTTAACTTTTCACTACCTATATCCAGCTTCTTCTTGAGCTTTTTAAAATGCTTCTTCTCAAACAGATCCCAGTGGTCGCGCAGCATTTGAATGGCTATTTGACGAGCTTCCGAATCATTCTCCATCATCTCAAGCTGAACCAGCAGACAATCACGCAAATCACGAGATGCTATACCTATGGGATCTAATCGTTGGATCTGCTTTCTTACTTTCTCAACCTCTTCTTTTGAAGTAAGTGTACCTTCATTAAAAGCAATATTGTCGACAACCGCTTCGATCTCGCGTCGAAAGTATCCATCATGATCCAATGAACCTAAAATCTGATTGGCAATTAATTTTTGTTCCTCACTTAGATTCAACAGGCTTACCTGGTGCTCCAGTTCTTCAAGCAGCGTTTCATGATACGGATTCGGCAAGTCGCGCCAGCTCTCATCACCGCCACCGCCTCCACTATAACTTCCACTACCGCTATAGCTTTCGTCATCGTCATGCATATACTCATCCCAATCGATCTCATCATTCTGATCTACCGGATCAAGCTCTTCATTATTTTCAGTCTCCGTTTCCCACTCCTGGCTTTCCATTTCATCCAGTGAATCATTCTCTGCTTCTTCCAACACAGGGTTAACTTCCAGCTCTTCTTTAACACGTTGTTCTAACGCTATAGTAGGAAGCTGCAGAAGCTTAATATACTGTATCTGCTGCGGTGACAGTCGCTGTTGTTGCGACTGCTTCTGATTCATCTGTTGGCCGGTTTTGAGCATTACTTCAGCCTCTTTTATTTGTTCTTAAAACTTCTTGTCTCCAAGATACCTTTTCTATCAACTAATATAAATCCCCAATTCTGATTTTTGGCATTAAATTTGTGTAATAAAATTTTGGAGATATTAATTACGAAAAAAGAGCTACATTTTTTAAGGAGGAAATTCGAAAGACCATCCATGTCGTGCTGAATCCTGTCTTAAAATCGATTCAGGGTGATCTGATGCTAAGTTTTGCTTAAAAAGCCTTTAATCGATTTTCACCTATAGATCCTGAAATAAATTCAGGATGACACCTCCCTGAGAATTTTTACTTAACAAAGCTCAAAATTCTTTCCTGCTTTCTGTGTTATACATCCTTTCATCTCTAATTCAAGCAGTTTGGGCAGCAACTTGTGAGATTCGACTTCCAGCTCTTCGGCAAGAGTGTCAATATGCAGAGGACGTGATTCGAGCACCTGACAAATTTGAGAAGAAAATTCATCCAGCTCTACTGTTTTCCAAATTTTTTCTGTAAATGCTTTTTCCGGCTTCGCCTGATCATGCTCGGGATCATAATGAACTTTTATCTCTTCCATAATATCCTCAACATTCTGAACCAGCTTCCCCATAGCACGTTTAATCAGAGTGTTACAACCTACCGAATTAGGATGCCCCAAAGCATGGGGAATAACAAATACCTCCCTGTTTTGGTCAAGAGCCGATTTTGCAGTAATCATACTACCGCCGTCAATTCCTGATTCCACAACCAGCGTACCATAACTCATTCCACTGACAATACGGTTACGGACGGGAAAGTTTCCCATATCGGGTTTTGCACCAAGTGGAAACTCCGAAATTACAGCTCCGCCCGTCTCAGCAATTTTTCCGGCCAGCCCAATATGATCTTCAGGATAAATCCAGTCGATACCCGATCCCAATACAGCCACTGTTTTACCTCCTGCATCAACTGTCGCCCTGTGGGCAACTCCGTCGATCCCAAATGCCAATCCACTGACGATTGTCAGCCCCTGCTCTACCAAAGTCCGGGCAAATTTATCCGCCATTTTGCGACCATATTTACCTGCTTTTCGCGTGCCGACAATAGATATGCTGTGGGTATCCAATACGCTGCGATCTCCTTTAATCCAGAGCATGATAGGCGGATCATAAATTTCGCGCAGCAAAGTGGGATAATCGTCATCCCAGTAGGTCATAATCTGTGCACCGATGCGATCCGTTTTCTCCAGAATCCGATCCACCTCATCCCATTCGTTGAAGGTGACTATATCATCGGCCGTCTTAGGACCAATACCATGGATTTGCTCCAGTTCGTGACGTTCCAGGCGAAAGATCAGCTGTGGATGGTCAACGCCCTGTAGTAACATCCGAATACGTTGCGCACCCAAATTATCGATAAGATGTAAGGCAATAAATTCTCTAACCGGTGGATTCTTTGTCTTCTCTTGATGATTCAATGTCTTGCAATTGGTTCCAGATGAGTTCTTTAAGTTCATCTATATGGTAGCCCGTTGCAGCGGAAATTTCAACTACCGGTATATCAATATCAATTTCCTGATCCAATTCATAGTTTTCCTGAAGATCCATTTTAGTAATAGCAAGGATGCGCGGCTTATCAAGCAGGTCTGAACGATAGGCTTTTAACTCATCTAAAAGCGCATTGTACTCGTATTCCACATCCTGTTGCGAACTCACCATAAAAAGCAGCAAATTATTCCTCTCAATATGTCGCAGAAACTGCAATCCCAGGCCACGTCCGTCGTGAGCTTCCTCAATAATACCGGGTATATCGGCCATCACAAAGGTACGGTAATCGGCCATCGTTATGACCCCCAGGTTGGGCTGAAGCGTTGTAAATGGATAGGAATCAATTTTTGGTTTGGCACCCGACATCGCCGAAAGCAGTGTGCTTTTACCCGCATTCGGAAATCCCACTAAACCTACATCGGCAATCAGTTTAAGTTCAATTTCGATAGCCCGCTCTTCGCCTTCTTCCCCATCCTGTGCATGACGCGGCGTTTGATTGGTTGAGCTTCGAAAATGCCAGTTTCCCAGACCTCCTTTGCCGCCTTCGGCCACAACAATCTCCTGATCATGCTCAGTAAGTTCGCCAAGACGCTCTTTCGTGTCGGCATCATAAATAACACAGCCCAGTGGAGCTTCTAGTATTTCATTTTTACCATCTTTACCCTTCCGCTTGCTAGACTCTCCTCGCTGTCCATCTTCGGCGTTTACATATTTTCGATAACGGAGATCGAGAAGCGTATTCAACTGTTCGTTACCTTTTAAAACGACATCGCCTCCATCGCCGCCGTCACCACCATCAGGGCCACCTTTGGGTACATACTTCTCTCGTCGAAAGTGAACAGCTCCGGGTCCCCCGGATCCACCGGTCACATAAACTTTAGCATAATCAGCAAAATGTACTCGGCCCATATCTATAGATTTTCCAGAATAAAATTATTCAACTTCTTAAACAGATGTTTACGGGTATTTCCGCCGTATATTCCATGCGTCCTGTTGGGATAAAACATCGTTTCAAACTGTACTCCAGCTTCAATAAGCTTATCTACAAACTGAACAGTATTTTGGAAATGAACGTTGTCATCACTGGTTCCGTGAACCAGCAGATAATTTCCCTCAATCTGATCAGCATAGTTCATAGGAGCCCCTTTTTTATATCCCATGCTGTTCATTTTTGGTGTCTGCATAAAACGTTCGGTATAAATGGTGTCATAAAACTTCCAGTTTGTAACAGGTGCCACAGCAATAGCAGTATTAAACAAATCGCTACCTTTCGCCAGCACGAGTGTTGATAGAAATCCGCCGTAGCTCCAGCCCCAAATTCCCAACCGTTCCTCATCGATATAATCATAGTTTTCTATCAAATATTGGGCGGCATCAATCTGATCCTGTACCTCGTATTGTCCCAGCTTACGGTAAAGCTGCTTTTCAAAATCCCGGCCACGGCCTCCTGTTCCCCTGTTATCAACACTAACTACAATATAACCTTGTTTGGTTAGGTAGCGGTGCCACATCGCACGTTGGCCCGATGAAAAAGATTTAGTCACCGTTTGGCTGCCGGGTCCGCCATAAGCATAAAATAAAACCGGATATTTCTTTTTCGGATCAAAATCGTGAGGCTTCAAAATATAAGCGTTGAGCGTGGCCTGCCGCAACGGAACTTTAATATACTCTTTTTCGGGCATCTGGTACTGCGACAGTGTATCTTCGAGAACAGTGTTATCTTCAAGCGTACGTACCTTTTCGCCATCGTCTGTATACAGGGTAAACTGGGGTACGGTATCCGGATTAGAAAAGGTTTCGATATAAAATTTGTAATCGCGACTCATATTGATCTTGTTCCATCCCTCACCGTCGCTGATCTTTTTCTTTCCCGTACCGTCAAGATTGATACTGTACAGATGGCGCTGAAGAGGAGATTCTTCGGTACTCACATAGTAAATCTTGCCGGAATCCTCATCACATCCCACAAAATTGGTAACCTCCCAGTCACCTTCTGTTATCTGGCGGACCAGTTCGCCATTCATTTTATATAAATAGATATGATTATACCCTGATTCTTCGCTGGTGTAGATAAAATGTTCACCGTCATTCAAAAATCTCAAATTATCATTTACGTCAACCCAGGCATTGTTGGTCTCCGTTTTGATGATTTTTGTATCTCCTGTGTTCACATCGGCCAACATCAAATCCTGTTTATTCTGCAGGCGATTCATGCGGCGGATAGCCAGCGTATTGGGATCTTTTGTCCAGTTAATACGTGGGATGTATTGATCGTTTTCAGAATCGATATCCATCCATGTCGTTTCTTCTTCTGTCAGATCGTAAACCCCAATTTTAACGATCGAATTCTCTTCACCGGCTTTTGGATATTTAAAACGTGTTAGTCCCGGATACAGATCCCCCCATTCGGTCATCACAAATTCTTTAACCCTCGACTCATCGAAGCGGTAGAAGGCTATTTTTTCTCCGTCCGGAGACCAATACCAGGCTTTGGCGATGCCAAACTCCTCTTCATAAACCCAATCGGCTGCTCCATTAATTATCTTATTGAATTCTCCATCCGTAGTTATTGCTTTTTCTTCTCCTGTCTCCAAATCCACCCAATAGATATCATTCTCCTGCACAAAGGCTGCTTTATCACCGGTCGGAGAAAGTTTGGCGTATTGCTGCTTTTGATCCGATTCAGTCAATCGTTTTAGCTTTCCGGTTTCGATATCGTAGATGAAATAATTTTCCCGCGTACTGCGGCGCCAGATTGGCTCTACATCACTTTTCAGCAAAATTTTTTGCTCATCCGCAGAAAACTGGTATCCCTGAATCAGGATTGGCTTATGGCGATTTTTCAGGACCAGATCGGTTGAGGAAACTACTATATCATATTCACCGGTAACAACATCATATTTTCGCAGCTCTATATTTCGGGAAGTTCGTTCCAGCGTAGTATAATAACGGCCATCTTTCATCCAATTTATATTCTGGATTCCATTCGGCGTAAAACTCTCATCAAAAATATGATCGAAAGAGATGGATTTAGCCTGCTGGGCCGAGAGAGGTTGAGTAATCCAGCCAACAAATAAAATCAGGAACAAAATTTTTCTCATTGGCATGTTCACTACCGTTGAAATGTATTAAAATATCTACCGCGGTGGGTAAAGGATAAGAGCCGTTATCGGGCCTATCAGACCAACTGGGTAACTTTTACTCCTCAAATTTATGCTGTAGAATTTTTATGAGCTTTGTAAGTTTATCTTTGATCTGTGGCCGTGGCGTGATAAAATCCAGGAAGCCATGCTCAAGTAAATATTCCGACCGCTGAAAACCCTCCGGAAGATCACGTCCGATTGTTTGACGAATAACACGCGGACCTGCAAAACCGATAAGAGCTTCAGGTTCAGCGATGTTAAAGTCGCCGAGCATGGCAAAACTGGCCGTTACACCTCCTGTAGTGGGGTTGGTCATCAGCGATATATACGGTACACCGGCCTCTTCAAGCTGTGCCAGTTTTGCTGATGTCTTGGCCATCTGCATCAAGCTTAGCACACTTTCCATCATCCGTGCTCCACCAGATTGAGAAATAATAATCAGCGGGAATTCATTTTCGCGTGCATGATCAATGGCCCGGCCGATACGTTCGCCTACAACCGATCCCATACTTCCGCCGATAAAATCAAAATCCATACAGGTTATTACCACATCAAGCTCGTTCATCTTGCCAACTCCCACACGTACGGCATCACTGTGACCTGTTTTTTCCTGATATTCTTTTAAACGATCGGAGTATTTTTTACGGTCCTCAAATTCCAGCGGATCTGTAGGAACAATATCCTGACCAATCTCCTCAAATTCTCCGTCATCAAACAGAAAAGAGAAATACTCATTACTGCCAATACGAAAATGATACCCACTCAGCGGATCGACCCACAAATTGTCTTCGAGCTCGCGCCGATGCACCGTTTCTCCAGTCTTGGGAACTTTCACCCATACGCCCTCGGGCATCTCTTTCCGCTGATTGGTTTGAATGTTTTTGTCTTTTCTCTTAAACCAAGCCATAAGGAATTAAATTTCTTTTAAAAGGAACCCAAAAATAATGATTCTGGCTCGAAGCTAAAATATTTTTATTCGGATGTAATTAGGTTCTGCAAGTTATTTAATTACAGGAATAAAAAATGTGTAATAAAGAAATCAACTGTCAACAAACATATAAATCAGAAATAATAAATAATTAAACCTGATTGGATGTATAGTATTTCGGATCAAATAATTCAGCGTCCGTTTGATGGTAAAACTGATCAGCTCCTGAGTTATATAATTTGATCAATGAGCTTGCCGAAATTTTATCCGCCCCAAAAGTTTTAGCTTTCTGGCACACATTTTTATCAATTCGTTGTATGCCTGTTCCGACTATAGCATCTCCGCTGCGAACCATCTTTTCAAATGCTCTAATAGGGATAACTTCTACTTCGTCATTAGAATATAGTTGTCCGCCATCATACTTAAATTTTTGGTGATAAACATGAACGCGTCGTGCATCAATAATACTATGAATAGTTTTTGACGAAGTATCTGCATCCACTGCATTTATAGCAAACGAAGCTAGTGTATTTACCCCATATAGTAGCACTTTTGTCTGAAACAATAATCCTTTGACAGCACTGGCGCTGATCCGTAATCCGGTATATGAACCCGGACCCTCACTTACCAGCACAGCATTTAAATCGGGAACTGCAAAATTATGCTCGTCTTGCAGCTCTTCAATGAACAAAAAAAGCTGCTCGGAATGTGACCCGCGCTTTTCGATCCGTTTTTCAAAAACAGATCCACGGTCATCACAAAACGCCACGGCGCAGACTTTTGTCGCTGTTTCAAGTGCTAGTATCATTGATTGTTCTATAATTTATCAGATGCTCTTTTTTTAACACCCAATATAATAAAAAGCTAACCTGTGTGATTTCTAAAACTTTTTACCCACGGATGAATCCGTGGCCTAAGAATTTTATCAAAAAAGCTCACTTGAAGTGAGCTTTGTTTTTTTTGCTTCTAAGCCTGATGATTCATCTTCAGGCTTTAAACAACTCCGTCGTCACTCCGCACCAAGACAGTGTCCGACTACTCATCCGACGAATAAAACCAGAAAATCAGTCCTCTATCAACCAGGCTGTATTACTTAACTCGGTCCAGTGCTTATATAGCTCATAAAGCTGTGGAAAATAGTCGGCAGAAAATTCTTTCTGCGAAATATCGATCTCATATCCATAATCTAATCTGCCTTGATTCATATCGTATTGTTCCCTGAATTCGGCACCCACAAAATTCAGTGATTCATTCTGTCGCCCTTCATCCACCGAATATCCCGACGGCAATGTTATAGAATAGGAAACATCTAGTTTTTCGGGCGAATCTAATGTGATTGGGAACTTTCTGGTGGCTTCATCGAAAGGATTTTCTGAACGATACCCAACGATCATCGGTCTGAATTTGAGTCCGTCGGTAAAACTGGTTGCATAGTTTGGAATTTCAAAGTGACCTGAAATTTCAATAGGCTCTCCGATTTTATCAATATTATCAATGCTAACATCATTTAATATTACTTGAGGATAACCGTCAAAAAGCGTTTGCTGTAAAATTTCTGCATTGCCACTCCCGTCAGCTTTCTGACGACGTACAAGCTGGGCCGGATATCCCCGATGTGTGGCATCAACTTTACCCTTCAGCGTACCATCAGGATCAAGTTGGGCATCAATAATTACCTGGAGCTCAAATTTACTTTCTGCAGGTTCAATATTGATCCATTTGTAGTCATTTTGTTCGAATACAATTCCTCGACTGCCATACGTATCAGAGGGGACTAAACCCGGATAGCTATGAGGAAAGCTTGCATCCATAAAATAATATTGGCCCGCAATCTCAGATCGTACCAGCTGCCCGTTAAATTGATAAAAGGATGGGAAATCCATATTAATTTTCCCCGCCTCGCGCGTTGATGTAACCACCGGATCGGCCTCGATTCCCGCTCCACGAAGCATAGCAATCAGCGTTTGGTTTATAGCTGCCTGATCTGCTGACTGCCCGCCAATTACCGCTTCACCTCGCATACTGCTATAGGGAGTATGTGATCCCGAAAAATTAACCCGGCGATTCAAATAATGAAATATGCTATCCTGAATAACCTCTTTGGTATGCTCATTCAATGAACGGGCGATAGAATCTCCTTTCGCCTCGGCCATTTTATTTTGACTGATTTGCTCCCACGGATTTGTCTTTTCACGCATGCGAGCTACCACAACCTCCCAGCTGTTCTCCAACTGCTGACGCGGATTACCAAATTCACTGAGCATAAACTGTATTTTGCCCCGATAATCATCCAGCGACGAAATAAATGCTTCCTCAGTAACTGCCGGGACATCACGGGCGATCCATCGTTCTGTTACCACCGGCGGCGGCTGAGGCACAGTAAAAACTTTAGGGACCGAGCTGGTATCAGTGTAGACAATATCATTCTGAAGTTGGCCGTCATAATTTTCAATATGTGCCTGGTACCGCAAATATTTAGGATACGTAATCGTCACTTTCGCATTCGATGTTGGTACCTGGTGGGACAGAAAAAAATCGGGCAGCTCCTCGATATACCGGCGCTGAATCTCATAGCGGTATTCCACTACGGCTCCTTCTTCTACTGCCGGCATCCCAAACTCTTTTACATTATATCGTGGATTTATATTGATAGTGCGAATGTCCTGCTCTTGCAACGGAATCTGTTTTCCTGAGGGTAGATGGGTGTATCCCTCAATAGACATAATCTGTTCCATATTATTTTCAAAATAGTACGGGATAGTAATGATGGAAGCTTCTGGATCTTCTGCATCAAAAACTTTCCGGCGTACATGATACTGCAGAACAGCAATAATCGATCCCTCTGTTTCCCGAAAAGAAATATCAAGCTCTTTATTTACTATCTGGTGTGAAAACTCCTCGCCACTTGGAGATTGCATCTCGAATAAAGAATCGGGAACACTGCCAAACTCGGCATCAGGAATCTGCTGAGCGTTAGCAACAGCGCCAAGGAACAAAAACAGTAAAAGAGTACTAGTTAAGTAATGATGCAAAGAGGTTATCATGTCGTTGAGATTTTAGAACTCAATAACGATCAGCCGGCAGTTTCATTCTATATATTATTTATCACGAAGTGATTCTTGTTATAAATGGCCTCCGCTCGTCCCAGCATGGTATCACCGAGATAAGGAGAGTTCGTCGATTTGGAATGCACCACCTCTTCAGTATAGGTCCACTCTTCATCAGTATTGAATAGCGTCAAGTTTGCATTCACACCTTCTTCAATTTCAGGAACTTCTAGATTGAGGATTTCACGCGGTCTTTCAACGAATTTCTCAATCAGCTCGCGCAGAGATAATACTCCGGAATCGAGCAATCGCCGCACGCTCACGCTCCAGGCTGTTTCTAATCCAATAATACCATTGGGAGCATAAACAAACTCTACCTCTTTTTCCTGAATGGCGTGAGGAGCATGATCTGTGCAAATTACATCTATCGTACCGTCGGCCAGTCCTTCAATCATTGCATCGACATCTTCTTGTGTACGAAGCGGTGGATGCATTTTCACATTTGTATCAAAATTGCGGCGCTCAATTTCCTCATCCGTCAGATCAAAATGATGCGGACAAACTTCCGTGGTAATATTGATTCCCCTGGCCTTGGCTTCTCGCACCAGATCTACCGCTTTGGCGGTACTGATATGTGCCACGTGAATATGTCCGCCGGTATATTCAGCCAGCAAAATATCGCGGGCAATCATCGTCTCTTCGGCAATGCCGGGTGTCCCATCGATGCCGAGTCGCGCCGAAACCTTGCCCTCGTTCATGTGTCCCGGACGCGAAAGCTTCAGATCTTCTTCGTGGTTGATGATCGGCATATTCAGCATCGAAGAATACTCCAGCGCCACTCGCATCAGCTGCGAATTAAACACCGGATCACCATCATCGCTGAAAGCCACTGCTCCACCCTCTTTCATATCTGCCATCTCAGCAATTGAATCACCCTCCCGCTCTTTGGAGACACAACCAATGGGATGCACCTCAACCGGTAAATCCGCAGCTTCTTTTTTGATGAACTCTACCACATCGCGCGTATGAATCGGCGGATTCGTATTGGGCATACAAGCTACTTCGGTAAATCCTCCAAACGCTGCAGCACTACACCCGGTTTTGATCGTCTCTTTGTGTTCATATCCCGGTTCACGCAGGTGGACATGCATATCAATCCATCCGGCCGAAACATAAACACCGTCCCCGTCATGTACTTCTTCATCTTCCTCTTTGGGATCTAATTCATTGCCAATTTCTGAAATTATTCCATCCTTAATTCGGATATCAACCGTTTCAGATCCGTCAAAATCAGTCCCGACAGGACGTACATTTTTCAAAAGTAAATTTGGAGTGTAACTCATAAAAACTTTCCGTTATTTTTGATGCTAATATACAAAAAGCATAGAGCTGATGAAGTTGATTTCACTGATTTAACAGATTGCCTCTTAATACTCTTTAAATAAGGTACAGGGACTTAACAACCGTACCCAAAAACTGATAACTGATCACTATTAACTGATACACTGTGCATGTCACAAGCAGACCTTTTTACTCCGCAAACACTCACTGTCTCCGAGCTGACGCAGGAGATAAAAGTCATTTTAGAAGGCAACTTTCTGGATATCAAAGTGGAGGGTGAAATCAGTAATGCCTCCACCAGCCGGAACGGACATACCTATTTTACGCTTAAGGATGAAGATGCACAGCTTTCGTGTGTTATCTGGAGCAGTACTGCCCGCAGGCTCAACGTTGAACTGGTTGACGGGCAGCATATTATCGCAGGTGGCGATATCCAGGTTTATCCCCCACACGGCAAATACCAGCTGATTGTACGATCGGTGGAACAGGCCGGAAAAGGAGCGCTGCAGGAGGCGTTCGAAAAACTAAAAAAGAAACTGAAAAAAGAAGGATTATTTGATGATATCCACAAAAAGCCCCTGCCCAAATTTCCATTCAGAATAGGTGTGATTACCTCAGCAACGGGCGCCGCTTTTCATGATATTACAGATACGCTGGAACGCCGTTGGCCTATGGCAGACGTGTTATTGCATCACGCAAGCGTGCAGGGAGTCAATGCCGCGCCGGAGCTGGTAAAAGCAATAAACTGGTTCTCTCAAAAACAGAATGTAGACTTATTGATCATTGGTCGCGGCGGCGGATCACTCGAGGACCTCTGGCCTTTTAACGAAGAAGCCGTAGCCCGTGCGCTCTTCAACTGCAAAGTTCCTACTATAAGCGCAGTAGGACATGAAGTGGATTTTAGCATTTGCGATTTTGTGGCCGATGCCCGGGCTGCAACACCAACGCAAGCTGCTACTTTGGCCACTCCTGATATCAATGAAGTCCGCATGTTTACCGATGATCTCTCAACCCGGCTGCATGATATTATGGATAGACGAGTCTCTGATCACAAAGAAGCCATCAAAAAACTTGTAGAATCTCATGCCCTGATGGCGGTAAAACAGAAAGTGAACAATCTCCATGAAAAGGTGAACTACCTCACTGACCGGCTGCAACACAAACGCGAAGTACAGTTCATGCAAAACCGCGAAAAATTGAATGCGCTACGACACCGGCTGGAGCTAAAAAATCCCAATGCACCTCTGGAACAGGGATATTCACGCGTCTGGCAGGGTAATAAATGGATTCAATCGAGTGATGATTTTGAGACTGAAAAAGAGGCTTTACTAGAATGGAAAGATGGAGAAGCAGAGATTAATTGAGATGACATACGAATTCTACATTTTAGGCAGCATGTGTATAGAACCAATCTTGTCCGTACCTCCGGTGCGGAACGCCAGACATTCCCAAGCTGAAGCTTGAGAATGAGATAAATCGGAATGGAAAAATAATTCCTCTAACAAAACCGAAATGTGTAGGTCGAACAGGCTGTCCGACCAGCCGGGCAAGCCGCCCGGCCTACGTAAATTCATTGTCAGTTAATTCCGATAATGAAGTTTAATTTTGTGTCATCCTGTCCGACGACTGGCGGATCAGGATCTGATGCAAGAAATCAAAATAGAGCTTCTAATAACACAGATATCTACAGATGCTGATCCGAAAGCTTTCTGGACAGATGACATGTGAAGTGCTTTCCACAACAGAACATTAATATATCTTTGATCATCTGTGATAATCTGGTTGGCATCCAACATCTGCGAGACAAGAAATAAAATTGTATAATGAAGTAATGACAGTCTGATTAAACTACCAGCTTATGCTTGAACAATATCGGATTCAGGTTCAATACAAAACACGTCAGCGACAGATCTGGAATGCACTTCTTGCACTGGCAACGGGGATTTTAACAGTAATCTATCCCAATTTTCTGTATTTAATTGCGGGTGGGTATCTTATTGCACTGGGACTATTGTTTATCACTTTTCGGATACCGGCCACCTTAGCCGCAGTGCCGATTGTTGCAGGAACTATCATTTTTATATTTCCGGAGTTAATCCCCATCACTTTTGCCGCATTCCTTGGCGTTTTCGGACTGATATTTTTGTTCGGCTTCCAATTTGTATTACTGGGAATGATCACTCTAATCATTGCCATACTCATTGTCGCCAACCCAGATTCCGTAGCATACCTGATAGCCACATTTCTGCTCATATATTCTGTTTCTAATCTTATTCGCTACTATCAAAATTGGCACAGGGGAAATGGCAGCGGTTCTGCCGGTGAGATTCATTTTTAGTTCGAGCCGCAGATATACGCGGATAAATATTTAGCCACAGATTTGCAGAGATATAAACAGAGATTAAATCCGTTTTTGACCTGTGAATATCTGTGACCACAAATCAACTTCTCAACTTATTCATCGCCATTGCCTACCTGTGCCGGGTAGCAACCGAGCACTTTCAGTGAACTGGCTTTGCGTTCCAGTTCTTCAAGGGCAACACGCGTATCAGGATTGGCAATATTCCCCTCAATATCCAGATAAAACTGATATTTCCAGGGCTCATTGGGCTTGGGACGCGATTCAAGTTTTGTCATATCAATCCCGTGATCGGCAATAATATTAAGGCAACCAACAAGAGCTCCCTGTTCATGCGTTGTTACCATCAGTAATGAGGTTTTGCAAGGAATCTGCGTATCCACTTCAACAGGCTTTCGAGCTACTACAACAAAACGAGTGAAATTCTCCGGTTGGTTAGCCAAATCTCGTTCTAGAATTTCAAGCCCATAAATATCAGCCGCATAACTTCCAGCAATAGCTGCTTGTGAGAGATCACCGTCTTCAAGCACTTTTTTTGCCGACATCGCCGTATCGATATATGACTCTACTTTGCAGTCATGCAGATTGGCCAAAAAGTTACTGCACTGGGCAATAGCCTGTGGATGCGAAATAATACGTCGAATACGGACCGGTGATACTTTCTCAAGTGTCAGTAAGCAATGAATTACCCGAATGGCTTCCTCGCCTACTATATGAAGTTGATCATCTCCCAGAATGTCATAAGTCTCATTAATAGATCCGGCAGTGGTATTTTCTATCGGCAGGATAGCATAATCCACTTCTTGATTTTCTACCGCTTCTGCAGCTTGGCGAAAGGTATCATAGCCGAAGCAGTGGACTTCGTCGTATCGCTCTTCAAAATGACGAATAGCTGCCTGATGACTAAATGCACCATCCGTTCCCTGATAAGCTACGCTCACAGTATCAGCATCCTTACGAGCATTCTGGTGATCGACCAGCGAATGAGTCTGAAAACGTACAGAATGATGAATGATATCTTTAAACAACTGTTCGGCGAAATAACGATCAAGCCCAGCTTCACGAGCTAGCTTGTTAATTTTTGCCAAAAGTTCTTCTTCTCGATTCCTATCACGGATATGTTTTTTGTCATTGATTTTAAACTCTGATACTTCACGCACCAATTCCTGCCGCTTTGCCAGTGCATCAATAATCTTCTTATCCGTTTGATCCAGTAATTTTCGTATTTCTTCTAATCTATCTGCCATATTCTTGCTGCTGCTATTAAACTCAGTAAAGCTGATAGAATATCAGAATATATCCTTTAATGAAAGCAAAACTTTGGGAACCGAATAATTTTGAACAAGGAATTATGAATGATAGAACGCGGAGAACACTGGTTGAACAGATTACCGCTGATAATATAAAAAAGGGACTCCAACTCAACATTCTGCGGTTCGAATTTGCTTGTTCTGCGGTTCTATGCCGTTGATTTACGATAACGGAAAATGGCTGCGGGTAGAATAATTGCCGCCATCAGTCCGAGTATTCCCGCCAGATGCTGTACTTCGGCCCACCCCGCTCCTTTCAGCAACACCATCCGCATAATATCAATAAAATGAGCTATGGGATTTAACAACGTTAATTCGCGAGCCCAATTCGGCATGCTTTCTATGGGAGTAAACAATCCGCCCATAAGGATAAACACCACCATTAAAAACCATGCAATAAACATCGCTTGTTGCTGAGTGTTCGTGACTGTAGATATAAACAGTCCGATTCCCTGTACTACAAGCATAAATATTCCTGCGATACCAAAAAGCAGCCACACACTCCCCACGAAAGGAATTCCAAATCCATACCGGGCGATGACTAGTCCCACAGCCAGTTCAAACAAAGCAATAATCCAAAACGGTAATAACTTACCGGTGATAAACTGGTAACGCTTTATTGGTGTTACATTGAGCTGTTCGATCGTACCGATCTCCCGTTCACGAACAATATTCATTCCCGACAAAAACATGCCGATCATCGACACCAGCACGACCAGGATACCCGGCACCATATAGTTGATATAATCCAGGTTTGGATTGTACCAGCTGGCGGTAATGATATCGATCTCTTGCCGATTAGAGAGCTGAATATTTTCTACTATTGGTTGGATATCGGAGTTAAAGTCCTGAATAATGGAGCGTCCATATCCCTGGATGAGCCCGGCAGTAGCACCATCTACGGCATCAATATTCATCTGTACACTAGTGGGCTTTCCGGCCGAGAGGTCACGCTGGAAATTTCTAGGAATGACTAAGCTCATTCGCACATCATTGCTCCGCATCTTTTCAATTCCGTCATCAGTATCAAAGGAACGATCTTGCAGGGTGAAGTATCCTGATGCCTGGAATTTCTGCACCAGTTGTCGAGAAGCTTCTGACTGATCAAAATCCACAAGGTGGAACTGAACTTCACGGAGCTCATAGGTAGCGGCAAAAGAGAGAACAACCAGCTGCACAACAGGCATTAAGAAGATAATGGGTAGCATTCCCTTGTTGCGGAAAATCTGGAGGAATTCTTTTTGAAGTAAAAACTTTATTATTCTCATTTTGAAGTTATTGATATTTAATTTATTGAATTGTTGAATTACTGAATCAACATCATTCATTAATTCATAAATCAACAATTTTACTCCAATCTCACTTTAAAATTCTTGATGCTAAGTGCGATGAATCCTAACGTCATCACGAGCAGAATCAGCGTTTCCTTCCACAGGAACAGCAAGCTAGAATCTTTAAGCATGATACTCCGGACAATCACCAGGAACCAGCGCGCGGGAATAAGATTGCTAATCCACTGCAAAATCATCGGCATGCTCGAAATCGGGAAAATAAATCCCGAGAGCAAAACCGTCGGCAGCAGCAAACCTGCCAGTGATGCCATCATTGCCGTCTGCTGATCGTTAGCTTTCGCAGAAATAAATACACCCAACGCCAAGGCAGTAAAAATAAATAGCAGAGATTCAGCCAGGAAAAGGCTGTATGATCCCCTAAAAGGAACATCAAATACCCAGCGGGCCAGCGCCAAAATGGTTAATACGTTTATGAAAGATAGTACTAAATAGGGCAGTACTTTTCCTATGATGATCTGACCCGGACGAAGTGGCGAAACGAGTAAAATTTCCATATTGCCCATCTCTTTTTCACGGGTGATGGAGATAGAGGTCATTAGTGCAGAAATGAGCATCAAAATGACGGCGATGAGTCCGGGCACAAACAAGTTTACACTTTCGAGCTCGGGATTGAAAAGCATATTTGCACTCATGGTAATGCCACCTCTTTCGATCTCCGGTCTCTCCCCTGAACTTTGCTGGTAATCCACAATAATCGATTCGGAGTACTGCTGGATGAGCTGTGCCAGATTTGGATTGGAGGCATCGGTAATAATATTTACAGTGGGCCCCTCTCCCCGCTGCAGTTTGCGGGCAAAATCAGATTCAAAAACCAGTACTTCGTCAACTTCTCCCTGCTGAAAAAGAGTTTCAATATCTTCATAACGCTGAATCTGTCCCTCAACCGTAAAATATTTTGAGGCGTCAATCTTGCTTATAATCTGCCGTGTCACCTGGTCATGTGAGGCATCCAGAACCATTACTTCTGCATTTTGCACTTCATTGCGAATAGCAAATCCAAACAGCAGCATCTGGATAATCGGCATCCCGAACAGCACAAGCAGCGTCCGTTTATCACGGTAGATCTGCTTGAATTCTTTTATGACAAAACCTATGAATGATTGCATTATTTTTACCACTTTGGCACTAAGGACACTTAGTTATTTTCTTAATGATATAAGTGTCTTAGTGGTTGATTAATCACTGCGTTTTGCACCTCTTGCCAGTTCAATAAATACCTCTTCGATATCATCAGCATTAAATTTCTTTTTCAGTCCAGCCGGCGTATCCAACGCATCAATCCTACCGTCGACCATAATGGAAACACGATCGCAATATTCGGCTTCATCCATATAGTGTGTCGTCACAAAGACGGTCGTGCCATCATCAGCTACTTTGTAGATCTGTTCCCAGAACTGCCGACGTGTTATGGGATCAACGCCGCCCGTTGGTTCATCCAAGAAAATAATTTTGGGATTATGAAGAAGCGCCACAGAGAAAGCCAGCTTCTGCTTCCATCCAAGCGGCAGCGAGCCAATTTTTTTGTTTTGAAGCTCTTTCATATTGAGCATTGTAACAAGCTCCCCGGATTTCTGTTTAATTTCCTGACTCGAAAGACCATAAATCCCGCCGTAGAGACGAATATTTTCACGCACCGTCAGATCCTCATAGAGCGAAAACTTCTGACTCATATACCCGATCTTTCTTTTAATCTGTTCAGCCTGGGAATAGACATCATACCCCGCAACTTTTGCCTCACCTTCGGTCGGGACCAGCAATCCTGTCAGCATTCGCATCGCGGTGGTTTTACCCGCGCCGTTGGCTCCGAGAAATCCGAAAATTTCTCCCTGTGCAACCTCAAACGAAATATGATCGACGGCGGTAAAGTCACCGAATTTTCGTGTCAGATTATTTGCTTTTAATGCTACTTCAGCCATAGTCTTCTAATTCTAATTCAGGCCACAGATCCTTACAGATGAAAATTTATCGGGTGTTTATCTGTGTAAATCTGTGGCATATTACTTTTCCTTTTCCATCAAACGAATAAACATATCTTCAATTTCAGGGGTAATCTCCCTTACCTCAGGATTTTCGATCCCATGTATTGCCAAATACGACGTTAGTTCTGCCGGGCTCACATCTGATCGTTGATCTGTATAATGCACGAATTCGCCAAAGGGCTGTACCGAATCAGCAAATTCATATTCTCGAAGTACCTGGATCAGCTTATATTTTTCCGGGGCTTTAATCGCCCACAGCTTTTCATCAAACTGATGAGTTATTCTGGCCGGGGTATCGATGGATAAAATTTTCCCTTCCTGCATCAATGCTATGCGATCGCACTGCTCAGCTTCATCCATATAAGGAGTGGAAACCAAAATTGTAATTCCTTCATCTTTAAGCCGGTGAAGCATCTGCCAGAATTCTTTCCTGGATACGGCATCCACACCAGTTGTTGGCTCATCTAAAAACAGTACCTCAGGCTTGTGGATAAGGGCACAGCTCAACGCAAGTTTCTGCTTCATTCCTCCGGACAATGCACCCGCCAAACGATCTTTGAATGGCTCCAGCTGACTGTATATAGGCTTAATTAGCTCATAATTTGTTTCGATCGCGGTACCGAAAACCGATGCAAAAAATGACAAATTCTCTTCAACCGACAGATCCTGGTACAATGAAAAACGACCGGGCATATATCCAACTTGAGGGCGAATCTGCTTGTAATCATCGACAGCGTCCAATCCCAGAACAGTTGCCTGGCCGGAATCGGGTTTTAACAATGTTGTCAAAATACGGAAAATCGTAGTTTTCCCGGCGCCATCGGGCCCGATCAAACCAAACAGCTCCCCATTATTTACTTCAAAAGAGATTCCTTTCACGGCTTCAGTCTTGCCGTAGGATTTTTTGATATGTTGGACTTTAATTGGCTTCATAATAAAAATTGTGTCATCCTGAACTTGTTTCAGGATCTGTTGCAGTAGATGCTGATCCGCCAGCCGGCGGACAGCATGACATGTATAAACCGCTTCTTTAAACAGTTTTTAAAAATCCCTGGTGATGATCTGCGGCTAAGAGAAATTAAAAATTAACTTCTCCGGGCATTCCAATTTTTAGAATTCCATTAGGGTTCGGAACTTTAACTTTGACAGCATATACCTGGGTGACTCGTTCTTCTTTTGTCTGTATCATTCTGGGTGTAAACTCAGCATCCGACGCTATCCAGCTAATTCGCCCGGTCATTGACTGATTTTCTTCCGCATTTTTGTCCACTAGCACTTCCACCGTCTGTCCCAATTTTACGGACGGAAGTTGTGCCCCGCTAATATAAATCCGCAATTCCAGCGTATCCAGATTGGCGATTTGATATAGCGGTTGTCCTTTTTGAACCAGCTCGTATGGCTCAACAAAAGTAGTAAGCACCGTACCATTAATGGGATTAATAATTCTGGCATCCTCAATCTGATCTTCGATCTGGGCTATCTGTGCTTGTGTCGCATTTATTTCTGCCCGAACCGACTGCTTCTGTGTTTGCAACGCATCAATCTGTTTGTGGATGGTGCGAACACGGGCCTGCGCATCATCCAGCTGTTTTTTTGTAGCTGCACCATCCTTGTGAAGTGCCTGAATTCGATTGAGATCATTTTGCGCCGTTTCCAACTCACTTTTCTGCACCTCCACCTGTGCATTAATATTTTCAATCCTGGCCTCAATAGATTCCAGCCGGGCCTCCAGTTCATTTCTCTGTAGTACAAGTTTTGACGTATCCACTAATCCAACTTGCTGATCTGCTCTTAAATCAGATCCTTTTTCAACTTTAAAGCTCAAGAGCTTCCCTCCCACTTCTGTTGAGATAGTTGTCTCCGTTGCTTCAAACTGCCCATAGGCATCGGACTTATCATTATTGTTACATCCGGAAATGACCATTCCTAACAAGGAGAATGCCATTAATTTCAAAGGTAGTTTCTTGAATAGACGCACCCGGTTTGGGGAATTATTTATAGTTTGTGTCCAATCTTTCATTGTTGAAACAGATTTCGTTAGCAGCGTTTTCATGTTAATTTCCTCTTACCACACTTGTTAAAATTCTCTGCTTTTCTGGCTCGGAATTCTCGTACCCCCTGAGACTTGTAATCTGGTTGATTTCTTTGCCTTCTAATACCTCAACTAGAAACCTGCTCACAAACAGTGAGCGGGTATAGTCGGCGTGGTTATGGATTACATCACTGCAATCAATGACATGAACTTTGCCATACGATTCCAAAGCGCCTTCAAAGTCTGATAAACCTGCATATCCAAGCGCCTGCTCCCATTCAATAAAACGAAACCAATATTTTAATATGCCATCATTGCGATTATAAAAAGCATATAGACTCTGTACCTTTTCTAGTAGCTGAGGTGGAATTTCTTTCTTTAAAAGGATGTCTTTCGAAATCGCGGCACCAAAGGAAAAAATATTCCTAATTTTAATTGGTGCTTCTTTCCTGAGAGTTTTAAACCCCACCACCGCAGCCAAACTATGCCCCATAATATCAATGGTGCAGTTGGCTTCTGTAAGTGATATTAGCCAATTCCGCATGCTTTGCGCGGCTTTATCAGTATTTTTCTTGGCATGAAAGTAATCCAATTCGGAATTTCCAGCTGGCCAAGTGTATCCCAGGATATAATCGTACTTGTTTTCCAGGAGACGCGACCACCGAGTTTTAAGTCGGAGGTACTCCTGCACTACATAGCAAAATGGATTATTGAAACCATGGATAATCAGCAAGACGTTTTGTGAGGCGACTTTTGACAGAAGCATATCCCTTGAGAGCCTAACCTGCCTGTTCGGCCCTCCAATGTATCGAACTCGATCTTTCTCACTGAATCTCTTCCCGTCGGTAAAATTTTTTCTCGAGCTAATCAGAT
Organism: Fodinibius sp. GM108; assembly: GCF_058386985.1. Classification (NCBI taxonomy): domain Bacteria; kingdom Pseudomonadati; phylum Balneolota; class Balneolia; order Balneolales; family Balneolaceae; genus Fodinibius; species Fodinibius sp. GM108. The sequence continues at coordinate 106,955 of NZ_JBYEIR010000006.1, read as the reverse complement.
ACATAACGTTTTTCATCTTTATTTTAAATTACCCGACAGGAAATATTCCACCCTGCCGGGTAGTAGGGATTATGTGTGGGTTATCTAATTTTTTGTTATTCCCTGAATAGGAATACCGAGCGTAGTCAGGTATTCAATTTGTGCCTCTGCAAGTTCCACTCGGTTTATAAAAAGAGACAGCTTTGCCTTGTTTGCTTGCGTCAATTCTGTGACATACTCGGTTGCGGTTATAACACCATTTTCGAGCTGACTTGCACTTTCTTTCACTACCTGATTTCGGAGTTCTACGATCTTCTTGTCACGCTCTATATTCTCTCGGATGGATAAAATCCGCTCACTAATTCGATCCAGAGAAGCATATAGTTGTTTTGTAAAAGCCTGTTGGTTCTGAGTAACTTTACGCTGCTCTAATTGTAAAATCTGCATCTCACGACTCGTGTTGAGGAAATCAAACAGGTTCCAGCGCAACTTTAATCCTACCATGTAATAGTCGTGAAAATCATCATTCAAGAAATTGAGTCCTGGCCTTCCATAGTTTGCAGAACCAAAAGCTGAAATGCTGGGTACTTTTTTTGTCCGGGCCAGCTCCTGCTGCTGCTCCAGCATCTTCTGAGTACTATTAAAAAGATCATATTCAGTACGAGTGGGTTGCAGAGATTGATAATCAACCTCTAATTCAGGTAGTTTCAAGCTGGTTGTAATTTCCACCTTTTCACCGATAAGCTCACTCAAAACCTGGTAATTCCCCCTGATGTTGGATTGAATACGAGCTGAGTCCTGACGTGCTTTAATAAGTTCAGCTTCCAAAATGTATTGTTGGCTTGATAACAGCACGCCATTTTTTACCTGGGAACGGACAGATTCCAACCGCTCCTGCAGTTCTTCGATAAGCAAGCTATTGACCCTGCTCTGCTGTTGCGACAATAGTATTCCGAAATACACCTGATCCACCTGCGATCGAATCTGATGCAATTCAACCTCCGTGGAATGCACTTCTTGTTCACCTTTTGCTTCCTCTAACTTTTTGCGGATACCTATGGCCCCTCCATTGAAAATCTTCTGCGTAACACTTACCGAAGCTTCGTATTGATCCTTGCTCACAGCCGCGGGGCCCGCGCCACCTGGTAATGAAATGTTGGTCACTTCCGATTGATAACTTGCCTGCCCACCTACATTTACTTGCGGATAATATCCCGTTTGGGCAATGTTAACATTCAAATCTGTAATCTTTTCCTGTAGCTCTATGTTTTTTGCAATGGGATAGTTCTCTTTAGCTTGCTCATAACAATATTGCAAACTGATAGAATCAGCCGGTGCCGACTGTTGAAAACTGCCCATCGCTAAAAAGATGACGATTAGTATCTTCATTATCTTTTGTAGTTAATGGCGTTCAAAATAAAGTCAGACAGAAATGCTTTCCGCTCTCTGATAAATTCCACATAGTCGGATTCATCCATCCCAAATATGGTTTCTATCATTGTTCTTCCAATAAAAGGGAAGAGTATTAGCCCGATAATGCTAATCATGAGCTGTTCCGGTTTAACCGGATCCATATTCCCCTGCTCTATCTCGTTCTGGATCTGTATGAGAAAACTTTTGGGAGGGTGGATGTTTTCCTTTTCGATAAAATCTTTAAAACGGTCAGGATGCTGATGCATCTCGTGTAATACAAACTGGACCAAATGCGGATTGTCCTGTAAAAAGGCATAATACGTATCAATCAGCTGATCAATCTTCTCAGTAAGACTATCTTCCGAATTTAAAACACCAAAAATAACTGGAAATAAACGCTTTATCTCACGCTGAAAAACCTCCTGAAAAAGCTTGTCCTTGCTTCGGTAATAATAGTGCAGCATTGACTTGTTGATTTCCGCCTCATTAGCAATTTCCTGCATGCGTGCCCCGGCATATCCCTTCCGCTGAAAAACACGACATGCCGCTTCAAAAATTTGTTCTTCGGTATCCAGTTCTTTGTCTGTCATAAGCAGTATGTTTTTGATTTCAATAGTAGTTTAAGTCATTCAACTATTTGATTCAACCATATGGTTGAAATTTTTGGTTGAAAATATAAAGTCCGTAAGTATATACAATTCAACGGGTTATAGAAAGTCCAGGGAGAATAGGAAAATGATAGGACAGAGTTTCAGCTACTTCACTGTGCGGAGAGCTAGCCGATCCGATATTTCAGCTCTTCAATTTTTTGGAGGATTTCTCCGCGGTCCATCTCTTGATACCGCTCGGGCAGAAGCTCTTTAGATGTGCATTCAATAACGGCACTGAGCGTTTGCAGTTCGACTTCTTCCGGATAGGTGGGCGGGAGGAAGTCATTAAGAGCGGCATCCAACACTTCTGGTGTAACTTTTTCCAAATCTTGGGCAGCGGCACGAAACTTGGCTCGCGTCAGCGCCGCTTCCATATCGGCTCCGGAGAAAGATTTTAGTCCCTGTTTAATAACTTGTGGGATATAATCTTCCGTAAGCTGCAATCCCGTTTTCTTTTTCATTACTTCAAAAAGCTCGATCCGCTCCTCTTTGGTGTGCGGCGGAAATAGTGCCAGGTGCTCTTCGGCCCTCCCCTGTCGCTTGAGATCAACAGGCATCAGATCTGGACGTGCCGTCATCAAAAACCAGATAATCTCACCACGATTACGGGTATCACTCATGAATGTGGAAATTTGCGAAAAGACACGACTGGATACACCACTGTCGCCGCTGGCATCACGGTCACCAAGATAAGCATCGGCTTCATCGATCATCACAGTAACTGGAGCCATAGCTTTGAGCAGTCCCAGAATCTTTTCCAGGTTACCTTCCGTCACACCTTGCCACTGACTACGGAAATTTTTGAGTTTAACCATAGGAATACCTACCTCGCTTGAGAAACAGGTCACCATAAAAGTTTTTCCCGTACCCACTGGTCCACAAACCAGATATCCCATTGGCATTACATCCTGATTTCCATTTTTCAATGCTTTCACTGCCTGACGAAGATGCTTCTTCACCTTTGTGTGCCCGGCTACATTATCGAGCGTATAGTCGGTTTCCACAAATTCCAGCAATCCATACGCCTCGGCCTCAATAAGTTCTTTTTTTACGTCAGCCAGCCGGTCATGCGTTATCTTTTGCCGATTTTCCCTGGCATTAGAAATAATACTTCGCAGATTTATGAAATTAAGTCCCGCCGTCTGCTGGGCTACTACCTTTTCACTTACCTCAGACACCTCTCCAAAGTCATTACTCGATAGCTCATAGTTAATAAATGCCCGCCGCTGTTTCTCATCCGGAATATCAATTTTTATATCATTGGTATATGGATTCTGAACCAGTGTTTTATTCAGATCAGCCATATTTTCAGAGATAAGCACCGTTGTAAAGTCCGCAGCTAAAAACATGGGATCGTGCGCCCAGCGAGAGAGATAAACAAGTGAGTTACGATCTTCTGATCCGGTCGTACCGCCCTCACTCATTGGCACTATGGTATCCGCGTAATCGATAATCAGGGCAATGCTTTTTTTGTTATCAATTCGAACACGGAAATACTGCTCAAGAAGTGAGAATACGCGAACCGGATCCTTGGGCAGATTATTGGCATAGTCGGTGCCCATCAGCGAGTCGCGTCCGGAAAGGGCACGATTAAAATCTTTCTGACTCTGCTGATCCCGAAAGTAAATACCCGATGAACGATCATAGAAGATCACAAAATCCCGGGCCCCAAAAAACTCCTCAGATAAAAAGGATTTCAGCCGGACGAAATCCGTACCTTCTTTGCGCTCCAGCGGCACCAAATCATGTACATTGCCATGCAATATAAACTGGTTTATTGTACGGCTAAGATATTTTTGGGCAAATTCTTGAGCCCATTTGGGATAATGATCGAACATACAGGTTGTCAGTTGTCAGTTGTCAGTTGTCAGTTGTCAGTTGTCAGTTGTCAGTTGTCAGTTGTCAGTTGTCAGTTGTCAGAGGTTGCTGGTTTTTGGAATTGATGTCAAATTTCATTTCCGAAAATTTAAACTATTTCTACATTTCATTGCTAAAAAACCCTCCTATTCACTGCTTTCTCCACACCCGCCTGCTGTCTCCTGCCAACTTGCTTACGGTTCCATAACAACCAACTTAACCGTTTCGATGCGGCTGGGTGTGGCTTTGCTAATGATAAATTTATGACCGTCAATCAGTAGCTCTTCATTCACTTTGGGAATCCGGCCAAGCGTATTAATAATATAACCGGCCACAGTTTCATATTCGTTTGATTCTTCCGGAAGTCCAATTTCGGGGTGCTCAGCAATCAAATCCTCAATCTCAACGCCTCCACTCAAGATGTAAGTATTGCCAGACAGCTTTTTAACAAAATGTTCTTCGGTATCATATTCATCCTGAATATCACCCACTACTTCTTCAAGCAGATCTTCGATCGTCACCATTCCGGCTGTTCCGCCATATTCGTCTATAACCACAGCTACCGAAATATTCGAGCTCCTGAATTCCGAAAGCAGATCTTTTGATTTCTGTGATACCGGCACCAACTTTATGGGACGAATTATCTCAGTCAAATTTTTAGGATTGCTAAACAGATCGTAAGCGAAAATCACCCCGATAATATCATCTATACTTTCCTGGTAAACAGGTAGTTTAGAAAATCCCGAGGAAATAAAAAGCTTCAGCGTTTCTTCTATGCTTGTATTTTTTTCTACGGCAACAATATCCGTACGCGGAATCATCGATTCTTTTACGCGCTTATTCGATAGCTCAAGCACGTTATGCAAAATTTCTGAATCCTCTTTATCGAGATCTTCGCCCCCGGTATCACGCAATTCACTAAAGATAAGCTCAACATCCTGGCGGCGGAATACTCTTCCCGACCGGTCTATTTCTGGATTAATCAGTCCGATTATAAAATCCGATGCCTTGTCGGCTATATAGATCAACGGACGAAATATCCAGTTGAATATTTTTTGTGGTACGGCCACAACTTTTATCCACCAATCGGCGTGGATCCGAAATAATGCTTTAGGCAATATTTCGCCGAAGAGCATGATAATAACAGAGGCAATTATTGTTTGAATAACCAATACGGTAGCGTTTGATGGAATTGTCCCTACCCACTGGCTATAAATTTCGGTAATCGGTCCCACCAAAAATATCGTCATCAGCGTGGCGTAAATTACATTTATTATATTGTTGCCGACCAGCGTTGTTGTGAGAAATGTCTGTGGATTCTGAACAAAATAGTTAACGTTGCGACCTGCCAAAGAGTTTTTTCGCGACTCAATCTCCAGCTTTAAGCGGTTGGCACTGACAAAGGCGATCTCCGATCCCGAAAAAAAGCCGCTGAGAATGATGGTTAAGATTATGAGTAGTAATTCGGTCATTTAGAATATCGGGGTATAAGGGTATACGGTATAAGGATGTAACTAGCTAGATTTTTCCTTTCTCTTTTTTACGTAGCTTATATAGCCATTTATGATTTTCTTAGCCTCTTCAATTAACGTAATACCTTCATCGAACAATGTTCTATCAATAAAATTTAAATCGAGACAGGTAATCAGATGATCCTTTAGCTCATAAACCGAGGCGCGAGAGATTCTGTAAAACTGTATTCCTTCCTGATAATGAAACCGTCCATAACCTTCAGCAATGTTTGCTGTAGCACTTACTGATGCGTCTCTGATTTGTCCTCCAAGCTTGTACTTTTCTTCTTTGGGAAGTGTAGGTAACACTTTTTTATAGAAGAAAAGCTTAACTCTTCTGGCCCGCTTCCAAGCATTTAGTGAGGTAAAATCCCTATCCTTGTTATAGGATTCCGAGTTCTCTGCAACAAACACTTCACCTGAATTTTTGATGATATCAGAATCCATACCTATATCCTTATTTCCTTATATCCATTACTTGCCTTTGAAGTCAGGTTTTCGTTTTTCCAGGAATGCTGATGCTCCCTCTTCGAAATCTTCCGTTTCACAAAGTTGTCCAAAAAGATCCGCTTCAACCTGGTAACCTGAATGGGTATCGGAATGGAAAACAGCTTTTATAGCACTACGTATAGCCAGAGGACCATTCTTTAGCATTTTTTCAATTAGCGATACAGCTGCTTCTTTGGGATCTTCATTCGTTATATCATTCACCAATCCTATTTCACGTGCTTCATCAGCTTTAATCTGTTTGCCGGTCAATATCATTTCCAGCGCCCTGGCGCGACCGACCAACTGCGAAAGCCGTTGTGTACCTCCGTATCCAGGGATAAGTCCCAACCCTACTTCTGGCAGACCAAAGACAGCATTTTCTCCCGCGATACGCAGGTGGCATGCCATAGCCAGTTCGGCACCGCCACCAAGAGCATAACCGTTGACAGCAGCAACTACGGGCTTGCGGGTATCTTCAATCAGCTGAAAAATTTGCTGTCCCTTCTGCGATGCCATACGACCCGACCGTTTACCGAGCGAACTTAATTCCTTGATATCAGCCCCCGCAACAAAAGCTTTTTCACCAGCGCCCGTAACAACAACAGCTTTCACCTCTTCATCAATCTGAATATCCTTGAAGGTACTGGCAAGCTCGTTAAGCACCTCATCATTTAACGCATTAAGTTTATCGGGGCGATTAATAGTAACTGTAGCAATGCCATTATTATCGGTTTCAACGATAATAGTGTTATAGGATTGGCTCATAAATAATGTTATTCTTTAACGCGGTTCGAAGTATCAATTTTTGATTCAGATTCTGATTCCTGCTCTTCATCGATTTCAAGAAAGTCGGAATCTAAATCAAGATCGTCAAGGTCAGAGTGCAAAGGTAAGATATCTCGGTCGAGCTCATCAATAATCTGTGAGGTCTCTTCAACTTCTTCAAGCAGATTATCCAGCTGAAAACCGATCTCTTCGGGATTACTCATCGTCATCGATTGCTCATAAATGTAGCGGATGGCATCTTCAATCGTCTCGAGATGAGTTTCGCAGATTAGATATTTCTCTTTTGCAATCTCAAATTTCTTCAGCCGTTTCTTCAGAATCCCCAATCGGCGTGCCTTCGTCCGCTTTAAACGATCCGATTCCATATTTTTAATTTTATGCTCCTCTTCCCGCACCTCTTTCTTAAGACGTTCTTCAACCGATGTATTCATATACAGCTGATATCGCTTGTGCAGATCCAGCAGCGTCAGATAATTAGAGATAAGCTCTTCGATTTTATTCCGGATATTTTCGAGCAGCCCCTGTGAACTATAAGGAAGCTTATCAAAATTTTCTTTGATGAGTTTTGCCAGATGCTTAAGCACCAAAAAGCGTTTTTGGCTTTTTTGATCCAATTCCTGAAAAGTTGACTTTTCTTCAGCTGCCGGATTTCGTTCACGAATTTTCCGCAGCTTTATATTTTTCCGGAAGCGGGGCAGGCGCGGGACAATCCCCAAGTACATAAGTTCAACACCAAACGTAATAGTTAGAATTACATTCGAAACCAGCCCCATTCCGCTCATTGCAAATGCTGAAACAGTTGCCACCAGCAGTACTCCTAAATTCAGCGGATGCAAAAATGCTTCCTTGGTAAAATTAATGGATTCTTCTTCACTCATAATACTACTCCTTTTCACGGGATTCGGTGTCTGTTTCTGAGTTCCGGCTGTCCGGACCACCTCCGCTGCCAATGGTTTTGTTGACTTCAAGAGAGTCGGCCTGGTCTTCGATTTCCTTATATAAAAGCCCCATTTCCAGCTTCACCTGCCGCAAGGTGTTTTTGGCTTTTTCTTTTGTCATCTCTTCATCAAGCTCCTGCTCTTCAACTCCTGAAACATTCTCATCCGCTAAACTTTCCATCGCTACATCCAGCCGGGCTTCTACCGAAGCCAGCTTGTGTTTTACGGAATGCAAAAAATCATCGAACGAATCGAGCAGCTGACTCTTATCCATATTCTTGAGGGCTTCGGTAATGTTCTGAGTTCTCTTAGCCCTCGAATAACGCTCTTTGGTCTGCCGAATCTTGCGATAATGCTCTTTATACTCCTCCTTCAACCGCTCGCGCTCGCTACGACTATCCTCAGACATGATATTTAGGCTTTATGATTTCGATCGTTCTTTATTACCGATCGTCTTGCTTTGTTCTTTATCTTTTTCAGGAGATTCTTCCTCAACTTCAATTTCTTTACCCTCAGAAGAACCCACACTTTTCTCTTTTTCGGGAGCCTCTTCTTTGCCCATATCACTCTTAAACTGTTTTACCAGCTCCTGGGCTCTTAGTTTCTCAGCATTAGCCTCAATTTCCATCGTTTCGGTATCCACACTGTCCAGCGCCAGCTCCATACGGGCTTCGTTTTTGGCCGTTTGTTCGTTCAGGCGATTAACCATTTCATCATGTGTTTGATCAAGCCCACCCGTTTCAAACTGCTCAAGCGCATCGGCTACACGACCCTGCCATTCGGCCCGTTCGCTGGCACGCAATGCTTCTTTTGCTTCCTGGATCTTGCGATCCTTCTCACGGACAAATGCTTTCTTTACCTTCAATGCTTTCTCATACGCCTGCTCAGCATATTTAAGCTGATCTTTTGCCGATGCAAGATTCTCCTTCGCATTTTCAAGCTGCATGGCATATCCTTCGGCGATATCATCACGGTCGGCATTAATCGCTGACTTGATTTTCGCCGTAAGGTCTTCAATCCGCTTTTCATATTTCTTAACCTCTTTCTGAAGCATGATCATGTTTGCCTTAACCGTGGCAATATTCTCATTCATCTGTGGTATCTGATCGTTAAGATCCCGGATATTCTGTTCCAGAATAAGCTTCGGGTCTTCCATAGAACTGACAAATCCACCAAATAGCGACTTTATTGCGCGAACAAATCGTTTAAACATAGTATTATTTATTTTTTATTGGTCTTACCCTTGCCCTAATCGATTATCTCTGACACTTCATATTGTAATATACATCATTTTAAACTTACGTAAAGAATATCGAAATGTTATATCAAATTTAAGACCGCCTTGTTAGCTAATACAACTTATTAAACAAACAGAACTACTTTCTTAATTCATTTCTATAAGATAAAAGCCAACTGTTGTTATCAAGCTTTTGCTATTGCTTAACATTCTTAAGAGCTAATAATTATTAAATCCTTATTACGTAAATGAAAGATTTTGTTGCGAATTTTCTTGGTTTATTGCCATAACTTTCACCTTGATAATTGTCAAGGAACATTAAAAAATACATTAATCTTGAATGGAATGGATTCCATCACAGTCAACACGATGAGTAATCATAGACGAAGCTTTTGGCTTTTCTGCATCAACAGTAAATGCCTTCTCTAAATACTCCTTCGAAGCCTCCACTGAATTGCGATCGTTGGTATAACCAGTTGCAAGTGTGTCGCCTTTTTCTACCTTTGCACCAACTTTATGATGCAACTCAATACCCGCGGCCGGATCAATTCCATCCTCTTTCGTCTTCCTTCCAGCCCCTAGTTCTAATGAGGACATACCAATATTATAAGCGTTTATTCCGGTGATATAACCCGATGCAGGAGCTTCAAAAGAAAACTTGTGTGCAGCCTCAGGATAGCCATCAAAATTTCTCAGTACGCTTGTGTCACCTCCCTGAAGTTCTGTAAGTTGCAACCATTTTTCAAAAGCCTGTCCGTTGGCAACCGCCTCTTTACTTTTCTGAATTCCCTCTTCAACAGTAGTAGCCTTGTCCCCCAACATAATCATCGTTCCAGCCAGCATATGAGTGACTTCCATCACATCATCAGGCCCATTACATTGAAGCGCCTCCATCGATTCCTCTACTTCCAGCCAATTACCAACCTTATATCCTAACGGCTGGTTCATATTAGTAAGATAAGCAACCGTTTGCTTTCCAAAATCTTCACCAATTGCGACCAGAGTCTCAGCTAACTTTAGTGCATCTTCTTGCGTTTTCATAAAAGCACCCGAACCGAATTTAACATCCAGCACCAAGGCATCAATACCTTCGGCAAGTTTCTTGCTCATGATGCTGCCGGCAATCAGTGGAATCGACTCAACAGTTGCCGTAACATCGCGCAGAGCATACAGACGCTTGTCGGCCGGTGCGATATCATCGGTTTGTCCGGCCATCACCATTTTGCATTCGGATAGAATCTGCCGGTAACGATCCAGAGAAATATCCACAGAAAACCCCGGGATAGATTCCATTTTATCCAGCGTACCGCCGGTGTGTCCCAGTCCCCGCCCCGATATCATGGGTACCGGTATATCATAACTGGCAACAATCGGCGCCAAAATGAGAGAGAGCTTATCCCCCACACCTCCCGTTGAATGTTTATCTACTTTTTTGCCTGGAATATCGCTCAGATCAAGTATCTTTCCGGAATGCAGCATAGCTTTAGTCAATGCCGCACATTCATCATCATTCAAGCCATTTAAAAAGGCCGCCATCAAAAAAGCACTCATCTGATAATCGGACAGCTGATCCTGGGCATATTGATCTATTAAAAAAGAAATTTCATCGCGCGTCAATATCTCTGCATCTCTCTTTTTGCGGATTAGTGAAACAGGATTAAATGATTTTGAAGCCATATAAAAAATGATCTAACTTAAGTTTATTCTAAAATAACGTGTTTTTCTTCAAAAATTGACAGCCCCAAAGTTTCTGATGATCAATGTCTTAGCAGATAAGTACTTATATAATATAAGCACTTATTTATCCCCGGAAATTAACCTTACCCTCTATAATCCAGCCAACGGATTGCCTGACCTTGAGGAGGTAAATGCACTTCTTATTCGCACAGTGAATCCTATCAACAAAAGAACTGTACCCAATATTCCTACATCGCTTTCTTTTGTGGGTACGGCTTCTGCGGGTAGTGACCATGTAGACATTCATTACCTTAAAGAGAAAAATATAACATTTTCGGATGCGGCGGGATGTAATGCCCGATCAGTGGCAGAATACGTGGCAACTGCTCTATTACTCTGGTCTGAAAAACGAAAGGTTAACCTGTCCGAACTCTCTGTCGGCGTTATTGGTGCAGGACATGTGGGCAGGCAGGTGATCCATCTTCTCAAAAAACTAGATATTCCCTATAGGGTATATGATCCACCAAGAGAATATCGTGATGAAAAATTCAGCTCATGCTCACTCGATGAAGTTCTACAGTGCCATATCCTTTCTTTTCACACCCCATTGACCCGGGACGGAAAATATCCTACCCATCACTGGCTCGACAAACAAAAACTTTCGAATCACCAATTTAAGCTGATTCTGAACACATCGCGTGGCGGTGTTATCGATGAAAAAGCACTATTGAAAGCAAAAAGTAATGATACAGTTGGGGATATCATTATAGATACCTGGGAAGATGAGCCACACTTTCATTTATCGACCGCCCGGCAGACTTTTATAAAGACACCGCATATTGCCGGATATTCCCAACAGGCCAAATCCAATGCCTCAAAAATTGTTGCCGATGCTTTGCTGCATCACTTTAAATTGGATCCGCCGGAAAACAGAAAGAAAGAAAGTGCTAGAATCGTTAAAAAAGATATCGCAGAATTCAATTCACTTTCATCAGTATTGACGGAGCTCCATCCAATAAAAAGATATGAGAATGAACTGGAAAATATTATTTGTGATTATCCTGAAGAAAGGGATATGCGATTCAACAAATTACGTGCAGAATTTCCGCTACGCCAGGAGTTTGCCCAAACCTACTTGCCAAACAACTACTTCAAAAAGTTTCCGATTTTGCAGGATTTAGGTTTTTCAAAAAAAGATTAACTGTGATTTGTACCACAGAGAAATCAGAGTCAATCGCAGAGGTTCACTGAGGGTATGTGTCCTCTGCACTCTCGGCGGTATCCTCTTTACAACTCTGCGGTCAATACTAGCAACAATGAGCCAGTTAATCGAATAGATAAATCTGAGGCAGTTATTGTCAGCCGGCGATTCCGAATAAATTAAGTGCATTTCTGTCGGTAACTGCGATAATTTCTTCGAGCGGCATATTCATCACTTCGGCCAATCGTTCAGCAGTATATTTCACAAAGGCAGGCTCATTGCGTTTGCCTCTTTTCGGATCAGGTGCCAAATAAGGAGCATCAGTTTCGAGCATCATTTGATCGAGCGGTAACTGGGCTACAGATTCATCAACACCGGCATTTTTAAAAGTAAAAATGCCTCCTATTCCCAGTTTGAGCCCCAAATCTATCGCCCGCTTACCCTCGTCCGCCGTACCTGTAAATGAATGCCAAATCCCCTGCAGACTACCATCCTGTTCTTCTTCAATAATACCAAGCAGGTCTTTGGTACTATCCCGGTTGTGAAGAATAACCGGCTTTTCGACTTCTTTGGCTACTTCACAATGGACATGCAAACTTTCTTTCTGACCGGCTTTGTAATCATCACTCCAATAATAGTCCAAACCAGTTTCACCCACAGCAACAATATCATCGTGCTGACAAACGTCAAACAGTTCCTTCTCTGTTATATAAGTTCCTTTATTTATGTCGGTAGGATGGATTCCCGCCATTTTGTGAAGTTGTATCTTGGGATGATGAATGGCATCCATCTTCGGCAGCGAACCAAAGTTTATAGCGGGCATAAAGATATGTGTTACTCCAGCCTCGGCGGCCCTGTTCAGCACTTGATCTCGATCATCATTGAACTGGTCGGAGTAAATGTGGCAATGGGTATCTATCAAAGTACTACGCTACTTCTAATGTGTGAAATTCTTCGAGACGTGCCATGGGATCTTTAACAAATAAACCAGGTCTCAGATCATGTTTCCTCAATATCTCCTTAATCATTTCTTGGTGTGCATATGCCACTGAACCAATAAAACGCACTTCATGATCAGTAGCATTGGTGTATTTCAAGACAATGCGAGAAATGAAATTTTCAAATCCTTCGTACAACATCTCTTTAATAAAGGGATGATCGGCATGCTCACCCAAAAAAGCACCATAAGAAGCTATAAATCTGCTTTTTTGAGATCCGTCATACAATCCCTTATTAATATGATCAAGCGACATGTTATAATTTTTCTCAAGATCTTCTTTGAGATCATCAGGTATTTCGTAGCGGAAGTATTTGTTAATCAGCTTTTTGCCAAAATATCCGGCACTTCCCTCATCCCCCAAAATAAACGCCAGTGAAGGTATGTGCTCGAGAATTTTTTCCCCATCATAAAGACAAGAGTTCGATCCTGTACCAAGGATACAAGCTATTCCGGGCTCATTATGGAAACAAGCGCGGGCGGCCCCCAGTAGATCATGATAAATTTGGATTGATGTATCCGGAAAAGTATAATCCAGTGCTTCTCTTACAATGCTTTCTTTTTCTTCACTGTCACAACCAGCTCCATAAAAAAAGAGCTCTTTTACAGTTGAATCGAGCTCTGGCAGTAAATTATGTTCTATAACTTCTTTAATACTTTCTGTGGTATGATAATAGGGGTTCAGACCCTCGGTGTACATCGTTCGACTATCGGTGCCATCAGTCAAACACCATTCAGTTTTAGTAGCACCGCTATCAGCAATTAAAATACTCATAATATCCTACTTATTATTAATTAGCCGCCCAATCTAAGTAATTTATATTGAAACGTGAAGGAAAGATCTCTCATAGAGACTATCCGAAATTCTATCTATAATAGACAGTATAATAATGTATAAAAATACTCACAGCGGATGAAACTTACCTATAGCAATTATCTGAAAATTGATGAGCTTCTCGAACTACAAAAACTCCGTTCGGAGCCTGAGGAGCATGATGAGATGCTTTTTATCATTATACATCAAACCTATGAGCTCTGGTTCAAGCAAATTCTGCACGAGTTAGAAAAACTACGTCCTGATCTTGAAGCGGGAAAAACCTGGGCGGCCGTAAAAACGATGAAACGAATTTTGACAATCTTGAAGACGATGGTTGCCCAAATTGATATCCTGGAAACAATGACCCCGCTGGAGTTCGACAGCTTCCGCGGTTTTCTGGATGAAGCCAGCGGTTTTCAATCGGTGCAATTCCGGGAATTGGAGATCGTGTGCGGACTCCGATCAACACATATCCTGAGAGTTCACGAAGATCAGCCGCAGTATGTAAACCGAATGAAACAGCGTATGGAGGAGCCTACCCTGTGGGAATCTTTTTGTTCGTTTTTGCAGAAAAAAGGATACGAAATCCAAATGCCTGAACGAGTAAACGAAAACGGATTGCTTTACGAGCCTTCACAACATAACCAGGATGTCTTGCTCGATGTAATGCAGAATGATCCCGAAACGGCGATGCTCTGCGAGCTGTTTGTGGATTTTGATGAAGGAATGCAGGAATGGCGATATCGACATGTAAAAATGGTGGAACGCACAATTGGCAATAAAATGGGAACAGGGGGATCTAGTGGTGTTGATTATCTGCGCGGAACCTTACACCAGCGAATTTTTCCCGATCTGTGGGAAATTCGATCGGAAATTTAAATACCTGCTTCCTTCATGAAACTTAGCATATCAGCTATGCTCATAGCAAACAGAGATTCACAGACAAAATCAATGTAATGAATAATATTGATCAACTAGCTAACAGACTGGCGCCACACTATTCTTATTTTGATGTGCAAAATAGACTGCTTTTTACTGGTCATTCCCATCAAGCCTGGCCTGATGTTGCTCTTGAGGGATTGAAAGAGTCATTCACCTCAGCGGCTTCCGAAGTGGACAATAAATGGGAGCCGGCTTTTGAAAAGGCTGAAATGTTACGTGGCTATCTCCGGGATTACTATGATGACCCTGATGGTTTATACTGCCTGGGACAGAATACTCATCAACTGTTGGTTTCATGGCTTTCTAGTTTTGATCTCAAAGAAAAACCGAAAGTAATTACCACTGGCAGTGAATTCCACTCGATGCACCGACAACTGCAACGATTAGGAGAAGAAGGGCTCAAAATTGCAACAGTGGATGGACATTCGAACGATATCACCGAGCAAATTAAGCAGCAGGTCGACGATCGAACTTCGGCGATCATGCTTTCCCGAATCTATTTCGAAACCGGAATAGTAAATCAGCATATATCCGAAATTGCACAACTAGCTCGTAATCATGGTATACCACTATTAATTGATGATTATCACGGCACTAATGTTGTACCTCTTTCGATTCAAGAGCAGAACCTAGAGGACTGTTTTTTTCTGATAGGCGGCTACAAGTATCTACAGTGGGGGGAAGGCAATTGCTTTTTGCGCTTCCCAGAGGACTGTGCCTTGCGTCCTGCTATCACCGGCTGGTTTGCCTCATTTAGCTCGCTTGATGAAGCACGGGATGACAGTGCTGTACAATTTGATGATGGAAATCAGCGTTTTGCTTCGGGCACGTATGATCCGGCATCACAATTTAGGGCGGCTAAAGTTGTAGCATTCTTCCGGGAACAAGAGTTGACACCCCCAGTTTTGCGCCGGCAGTACTTAAGTCAGGTTGAGTTGCTAAAAGAACTGTTCTTAGAGAAGGATTTTGATCCGGAGATTATCACTCTGCGACATGATCGGCCTCTTGAAGAGAACGGCGGTTTTCTGGCATTGCGATCTCCGTTCGCGCGAACAATTTGTGCTCAGTTAATGGATAAGGGCGTCTTCACTGATGCCCGCGGCGATGTGCTTCGATTCGGCCCGGCTCCCTATATAAGCTCTTCGCAAATCGAACAAGCCATCAACAGGCTTGGTGACATAGTCGAACAACTCAACCCCTGATTTTGTAAGGATTGCTCTTTTAAAGGATCTTACTAACAAACTCGGTGAAACTCCGTGCCTTCTCTGTGGAACTCAGTGTAATATTTCACAGAGATTCACCGAGTAGTCACAGAGTTGCTCAGAGAAAATAATGCAATTAAATAAACTGACAGAAAATATTATTGGTGCTTCTATTGAAGTACACCAAAAACTCGGGCCCGGACTTTTGGAATCCGCATATCAAAAAATGTTTATCCTATGAAATAAGTCACCGCGGACTTTCAGTTAGAGAACAAGTCCCCTTGCCAATTACCAATTATCTATAAAGAAATTCATCTAGAACATGGTTATAGAATAGATTTAGTTGTTGAAGAAAGAGTTGTCATTGAAATTAAAACAGTTGAAACATTAACTGATGTGCATACCGCCCAATTGTTGACTTATTTAAGACTGGGAGACTTTAAACTGGGGCTGCTTATAGATTTCCATGTTACTTTATTGAAAGATGGAATCAAGCGACTTATCAATTGAATAGCTTTAAATATTGTAAGGAATCACCTTTCTACCGGTCTTACTATTAAACACTTTGCGAAACTTCGTGTATTCTTTGTGTGGCTTTGTGTGGAATGATCAAATTTCATTTATCAATTCACAAACAGATAAAACAATGCCTAAAGCTGTCAAATATGATCTTGAGGAACGAACGTTACAATTTGCCAAAGCGATAAGAAAATTTGTCAGAGAACTACCTAAAGACATTGGCAACATTGAAGACGCGAAACAATTGGTTAAAGCTTCGGGATCAGTAGGTGCAAATTATATAGAGGCCAACGAAGCCGTTAGCAAAAAAGATTTCAAATTCAGAATTAAAATATCCAGAAAAGAAGTTAAAGAATCTCGCTATTGGTTAAAGTTGATTGATACTAAAAAAAGGAAAGAATCTGAAACTATACGAGAGGAACTAATTCAAGAATCTACGGAACTCCTTAAGATATTCTCTTCAATTTTAATCAATTCAAAGTAATAGCTTAGATTTAAGATTCTTTGTTATTTGAATTCTGGATACTTGGAATTTAGTATCAGCTGACACTATGTTGTCAGTTTTATTTAATATATTAGCGGGTAAAGCTCAAAAAACTAATTATATCTCAACTTATGTCTGACAACCAAGATCGCGAAAAGGCACTGGAAATGGCCATCGGCCAAATTGAAAAACAGCACGGAAAAGGCACCATTATGCGGCTGGGCGACGAAGCTAAACAAAATGTCCCCAGCATCTCCACCGGTTCTATTATGGTAGATTATGCTCTGGGTGTGGGGGGCGTGCCCCGCGGGCGTGTGACTGAAATTTACGGACCCGAAGCCAGCGGTAAAACAACACTGGCTCTGCACGTTATTGCCGAGGCTCAAAAAGCAGGAGGCTATGCCGCCTTTGTTGATGCCGAGCATGCTTTTGATCCCCGATATGCCAAAAACCTGGGTATCAACACCGATGAACTGCTCGTCTCGCAACCAGACAGCGGTGAGCAGGCACTCGAAATTACCGAAACGCTCATTCGCTCCGCGGCCCTTGATGTTATCGTTGTGGATTCGGTAGCCGCTCTTGTACCCCGCGCCGAACTCGAAGGAGAAATGGGCGATTCGCACATGGGACTGCAGGCGCGTCTGATGTCACAGGCCATGCGTAAAATCACCGGGATTATCAACAAAACCCGAACCTCTGTAATCTTTATTAATCAGATCCGTGAGAAGATTGGAGTCATGTTCGGTAATCCCGAAACAACTTCCGGCGGACGTGCACTCAAGTTTTACTCATCAGTACGTATGGATATTCGACGCATCGGATCGCTTAAACAGGGGGATGATGTTGTCGGAAATCGCACAAAAGTTAAAGTTGTCAAAAACAAAGTAGCTCCCCCCTTTAAGGAGGTAGAATTTAATATTATTTATGGCAAAGGGATTTCTCGCATGGCTGAAATTCTCGATATGGCCGTAGAATTTGATATCATCGAAAAGCGCGGTAGCTGGTACCGATACGATGGAGAACCTATCGGACAGGGTACGGATAATGCTATCGAATTTCTCGAATCGGATCCTGAACTGACCGAAAAGATTGAAAAACAGGTACGGGAGCAGATGAATCCCCCTGAAGAAAGCGAAAAAGCAGAAGAAAACGGACAAGACAAATCCGACGACGATTCTGACAGTGACGATTAACTATGGATGATGATGCGGCCGAACTACTGCCCGGGGCAATTTCTTCAATCCAGGTTCAAAAAAATAACAAGGAGCGATATTCCATTTTTGTTGATGGTGAATTTCTGCTCGGTGTCGCTGAGCAGACGCTCCTTGAATATAACCTGAGAAAAGGCGTTGAAATAACCCCTGCCTTTTTTCGAAAACTGCAACGCAAGGAAGGGCGATTCAAAATAAAATCCTACTTGATGAAGCGCCTGGGGAGACGTGATCATGCGCGCAGGGAGTTATTCAATAAAGCAGTGCGCAAAGATTATCCCAAAGATGTTATAAATAGTGTATTGGATGAATTAGAGGAAAAAGGGTATCTGGACAATACCAAGTTCGCAGAAAAATTTGCATCCGATAAAGGTAAATACAGTAAATGGGGACCGGCCAAAATAAAAGCACATTTGCTAAAAAAAGGCATTTGTAAACCTGTTGCTGAACAAAGCATCAAAAAAGCCTTTGAAGAGATAGATCTTGAAGAGACATTTTTTAATTTGGTTTTAAAAAGGAAAAGGC
Source organism: Fodinibius sp. GM108 (assembly GCF_058386985.1). Taxonomy (NCBI): domain Bacteria; kingdom Pseudomonadati; phylum Balneolota; class Balneolia; order Balneolales; family Balneolaceae; genus Fodinibius; species Fodinibius sp. GM108. The sequence goes on along the minus strand of NZ_JBYEIR010000006.1, from coordinate 88,520 downwards.
GCTTTTTGAGAGAAGAAGATCCTTATAAACGCAAGAAGAAAGTGCTGAATCATTTAGCACGAAAAGGATATCGAGCTTCAGATATATATGATCATCTGGATGAGCTAATGAAAGTCATAGAGCAATGAAGAATATTACTCTTGAACGTGTAGTAAAAGCATTATTGGTTCTGGCTGGTATATCAGTCGTAGGCCTCCTGATGTACAACTACAGCACGCTTTTGGGTTATGCTATTATAGCGATGATATTCAGCTATATTCTCGATCCGCTGGTAAATCGAATGCAGGCAGCGGGGCTAAACCGTACCTTTTCTATTGTTCTCACCTTAAGTGCACTGGTGCTTATTCTTGTTTGGATTTCAACCAATGTCATTCCTATAGTTGCAAATCAAATGGTTGAACTGGCAGGGCAATTGAATGTCCAGAATATTGAAAACATAACCCGCCAAATCGAATACAGAATTACACAGAAATTCGGATTCTTGCCTGAAGGATTTCTTAGCGATAATCTGATTGACGTCCTCCAGGAGTTATTTGATGTTGGAGAAATACCAACAGCAGTAAGTAATATTATCGGCATTTTTACGAACATCTTTTCAGCAGCAATTATTATCCCATTTGCTACATTCTTCTTTTTAAAAGATGGTACCAAAATTCGCCGCGATCTTCTGCAAATTGTACCCAACAAATATTTTGAAACTACGCTCAGCCTCATTGACAAGATTGAAAGCCGATTGGGTCTTTACTTCCGGGCCGTAATGCTGCAAAGTTTTATCGTTGCCTTTGCTTCATATGTTGCCCTTTCTATCGTCGGTCTTAATAACGCACTTTCGGTAGGTATAGCTGTTGGTATTGCGAATACTATTCCTTACTTCGGCCCTATTATCGGCTATGTGTTATCAATAATCGTTTCTATTATTGAAGTGGGTAATTTTTCACTGGTTCTGCCTTGTGTGTTGGCCATTCTTTTCGTTCAAATGCTCGATAATGTTGTACTGCAACCGCTCATCTTTTCAAAATCTGCCGACATGCATCCGGTGGCCATCCTGTTTATTATTATGATTGGAGCCGAAACAGCGGGAATCCTGGGTATGCTTGTAGCTATCCCTATTGCCACAATTATAAAGATCACATTCAATCAGATAAGCTGGAGCCTTAACAATTACTATGTATTCCGATCCGAATCTACCGACTCGGCATAAGTCATATTTTCCCACCAAGAAAAATTGGAGCTTAATCTGTCCACTTTTTTGATTATCTTTGCGGCGAACAAGCTGAAAATTATCTGCTCTTCACTTTGGTTAATATTGTTGTTTTTGCTTCCGGATCAGGTACGAACTTTCAATCTATTATTGATGCCGCCGAAAATGGCCAAATCAACGGCCAAATCCGCGGACTCATCACCAACAAATCCGAAATAAAGGCCATTGAACGTGCTCAAAATCACGACATTGAGCATGTGGTTCTAACCCCTTCAGATTTCTCGGACAGACAGGAGTACACAGAAGCACTTCTGGATCAATTGAAGAGATGGGAGACCGATCTGATTGCACTGGCCGGATATATGATTAAAATTCCGACAGAAGTTATCGGCAACTATGAAGATCGAATTGTTAATATCCACCCCTCCCTGTTGCCCAAATATGGCGGCAAAGGTTTTTATGGGATGAATGTGCATCAGGCCGTGCTTGAAAATGAAGAGGTTGAATCCGGCTGTACCGTGCACCTGGTAACGGAAGAATATGATGCCGGGCCCATTCTTGATCAAACCAGAGTTCCAATCAAGTATTCTGATGATGCCACTACGCTGGCCAAACGAATTCTTAAAGAAGAGCACAAGCTTTTTCCAAAGGTAATCGCAAAGTTAGCTGATCAACTAAATAAATCTAACAAATAACGTGTCACTACAACCACTTTCCGAACTCCCTCAAAACGCCCTCACTATTAACAGAGCCCTGATTTCTGTTTCCGACAAAACGGGAATTGTTGATTTGGCAAAACAACTGCATACCACAGGTATCGAAATCATATCAACCGGTGGGACGGCAAAAAAAATTCGCGAAGCCGATATTCCTGTAACTGATGTTAGTGAGATAACCGGATTTCAAGAGTGTCTCGACGGGCGGGTAAAAACGCTTCATCCCATTATACACGGCGGAATATTGGGAAGAACAAGCTATCAGCCGGATCTGGATGAAATGAAACAATTGGATATCAAGCCTATAGAGCTTGTAATAGGTAATTTATATCCCTTTAAAAAAACAGTGGCACAACCCGATTGTACACCGGCAATTGCTACCGAAAATATTGATATCGGCGGACCTACCATGATCCGGGCTGCAGCTAAAAATTTTGCTCATGTTTGTGTATTAACATCACCAGATCAGTACAGCGAATTAATCGATGAGCTTAAAGAAAATGGCAGCATATCATTTGAAAAACGACGACAGTGGGCAAAAAGCGCCTTTAATCATACTGCAAATTATGACGCCGCCATTGCCAACTATTTTAATGAGTTGGATAATAAAACCAAAGAACTGCCGGAACAGCTTAACATCTCACTGCCAAAGTCACAGACACTGCGCTATGGAGAAAATCCGCATCAAAAAGCAGCAGTTTATGGTGATCAATCAACATATATTGATTGTTTCCATGGCAAGCAGCTAAGCTACAACAATTTTATGGATGTGGATGCTGCCCTGCGTTTGATTACTGATTTCAAAAATTCGAAACCAACTTGTGCCATTTTTAAACATACGGTACCCTGCGGCGTAGCCTCGAATAAACAGCTCTCTGCAGCCTGGGATAAAGCTTTCCAAACAGATACAATGTCTCCTTTCGGCGGCATAGTGGTTGTTAATAAAGAGCTGGATCTTGACACCGCCCAAAAAATTGACGAGATTTTCACAGAAATTATTATTGCGCCATCATACAGCGATAGCGCCCTCAAGCTGCTGAAGCAGAAAAAGAAAAGGCGGCTTATCCGCATGAAACAGTTCCTCAATGTAGAGGATACAAAAAATTTCAAATCGATATTCGGCGGTGCCCTTAGCCAGGATACTGACTCTCTGACTACTACAAAAGCGGATCTGAAAACCGTCACAAAACGTAAGCCTACAGAACAGGAAATTGAAAACTTACTGTTTGCCTGGAAAGTTGTGAAACACGTAAAATCAAACGCTATAGTGTATGCTAAAAATGAGCAAACTATCGGGATCGGGACGGGACAAACCAGCCGTGTAGAAGCTTCGGAAATTGCCATTGCAAAAGCACAGCAAGAAGGCCTATCACTTGAAGATACAGCTATCGCTTCAGACGCTTTTTTCCCTTTTGCCGATGGTATAGAAGCAGCTGCCGAGGCAGGTGCTCGCTGTGTTATTCAACCTGGCGGCAGCATTCGGGATGATGAGGTTATTGAAGCAGCTGATAACCTGGATTTAGCTATGGCATTTACCGGGAATCGGCATTTCCGCCACTAAATATCGCTGCTAATTTGTTTTTTACTTTTAATCACCATTAATTCGCAAATAGATCTACAAAATTGTATTTTCACCCTTATTATTTTGAGATTGAATTGATTACTCTCAGCTCATCTACAGAAAACAATCATGGATAGAAACACACCTAAAGAGAAAAGGAAGCAGAAAAAACAAAGCTGGTTCGATTGGTTATACACCGACATTGCAATTGATCTTGGGACGGCAAATACGCTCATCTACTCCCGCGGTGAAGGAATTGTTCTCAATGAACCTTCTATTGTGGCTTTAAACATGCAGAACGAGCCAGTCGCCAGCGGTCATGAAGCCCGTCTGATGCATGAAAAAACACATAAAAATATTCGTACTGTTCGACCACTTCGAGATGGAGTTATTGCCGATTTTGAAGTAGCCGAACAAATGATCCGCGGAATGATCGACAAGGTTAAAATGAAGTGGTATTCCAGCACCAGACAAATGGTCGTTTGCGTACCTAGTGGCATTACCGAAGTCGAGCGGCGGGCTGTCCGCGACAGTGCCGAACATGCCGGTGCCAAGGAAGTACATCTTGTTGATGAGCCGATGGCAGCCGCAATTGGTATTGGTTTGAATGTGCACGAGCCGATCGGTAATATGATTGTGGATGTAGGCGGTGGAACTACTGAAATTGCTGTCATTGCTCTTTCAGGAATAGTATATGCCCAATCGGTGCGGTTAGGCGGTGATGAGCTTAATGAAGATATTATTAACTATTTTAGACGAAATCATAATCTGCTGATTGGAGAGCGAACAGCAGAAAATATTAAGTGTGAAATTGGTTCGGCTGCTCCACTTAATGAAGAACTTGATATGGAAACGAAGGGTCGGGATTTGGTGAACGGTGTCCCACGCATACGCCATGTGTCATCTAAGGATGTTCGTGAAGCGATTTCGGAGTCAGTCAATACAATTGTAGAATCTATTACCAAGTCGCTGGAACAGACACCGCCCGAACTCTCGGCCGATATTTTGGATCGTGGAATTATGCTAACCGGTGGTGGAGCCAAGCTCAAGAATCTTGATAAACTTATTATGGAAACAACTGACCTCCCGGTTCATATCGCCGAAGATCCATTGACGGCTGTAGTACGGGGTACAGGAGCCATCCTTGAGGATCTTGAATACTACAGAACAGTCATTTCATAAAGGAGAATAAAGTGAATGCGGTTCAGACTTCCCAGAATAGCGGATGCAAAGGATCATATTATTACAGCTCTGCTTCTGACTATTGCCATCGCGCTGATGATCGGAAGGTACCAAGGCGGCTTAGATAATCTGCGGAAAGCTTCTATTACTCTTTTTAGTTATCTCGAAGAACCGCTTTCTAACGTTAGGGTATATCGACAGGCTTTAAAAACAAACACCTATCTGCGAAAGCAAAATGTGTTGTTGCTCGATGAACTCAGCCGCTTGCGATCTGCGGAACAACGTAACGAGCGACTGCGTGAAATGCTTCAGTTCAGTGCCGAAAGCGATTTAACGCTGTATCCGGTTCAAATTGTTGGAAAAGAGCTTAATCAAGTAACGAACTCACTGACTGTTGATGCAGGCTCTGAACAAGATATTAAAAAAGGAATGCCAATGGTTTCATCAGACGGCCTGGTTGGCAAAGTTATACTCACTGCTCAGGGATATTCACAAGTTATGCCCTTTTTGAATTCGATGTTCAGAGTAAGTGCCAAACTTCAACAATCAAATGCGTATGGCATTGTTTCCTGGGATGGAAAATCAATTGAAGAGTTACAGCTCAATTATGTTCCACAAACCATTCAGGTGGACAGCGGCGAAGTAGTGGTAACATCGGGATTAAGCAATCAGTATCCACCCGATATTCCTATTGGAGAAGTCGTTCGAACAGAACCGCAGGTAGGCAAAGAAACACAAATAATTTTTATACGACCATTTGTAAACTTATTTGAAATCGCAGAAGGATTTATCACCAAGTTCGAACCCGATACAACGATCCAAAGACTTAACGAACAGTACCAGAATATTTTAGAATGAATCCGGAACGGTTAAAAAATGTAGGGATCGGCCTTGTATTTCTGCTAATGCAGGTGATGCTTTTTCGGCATCTTAAAATTTATCAGGTTCAGCCTGACCTAATACTCATTTTTCTGGTTTGGTACATGGCCCGCAAAAACCGAACAGCAGCATTATTTATGGCCGCCGGACTAGGATTTTTACAAGACGCTTTATTGGATCTATGGGGACTACACATGTTCACAAAAACGTTATTAGTTTTTATAGGATACAACTTTATCCCTCAGGGTGCCAAAAAAAGGTTATTAGTAGGACAGGTATTCTTGATTATAGCCATTGCCAGTCTGTTGCATAATCTCATCTTTCTGGGACTTAATGCGTTAATCGAAAATTATTCGGGAGAAATGTTCTTTTGGCGTCAATTGCTGGGAAGCAGCCTGTACACCGCAGTTGTTGCAAGCTTTATTCAACTGTTCAGAACCAGATAATAAGTAGTTATGGAATATCGAAAAAAACAACGAACGCAGATTTCCGTCCGTGTTTTACAAGTCTGTATTATCGTACTCGGCTTGGTTATTCTGGGTCGCCTGTTTCAGTTGCAAATTCTTGATTTTGATACATATCGTCCCCTTAGCCGCGAAAATTCACTTCGCCAAGAAGTAGTTACACCAGCCCGTGGATTAATATACGATCGTAATGGACGCCTGCTGGTAGATAATGAGCCCATTTATTCAATTACCATCACACCAGCTAATTATAATCCCGAAAATACCCCCTTGTTGGCCGATTTAATGGGTGTGCCTGTTGAAACAGTGGAAAAACGAATTCAGGAAGCTCGTGACTATTCTTACTATCGTGCATCACGACTTTTTACTGAAGTTGAATTTAAAACATTCTCTGTAATTCAGGAGAATATCTGGAAACTGCCTGGTATTGGTCATCAGATCGAAAGTAAGCGGCATTATCCCATTGACAGTCTCAAGGCGTCGCATATGCTCGGATACCTGCGAGAAGTATCAAAAGAAGAATACCTTAAAACCAAGAATTATCATTTAGGTGATAAGGTGGGCAAAAGCGGCTTGGAAATGGCCTACGAAGAGCATCTGCGAGGCACAAAAGGTATGAAGTACATCAAGGTAAATGCTATGGGCCAAAGTCTGGGATCATATCAGGATGGAAGTATTGACGAAGCTCCACAAAAGGGAGCTGATCTTTATACAACAATAGATACTGATCTGCAGATTCTGGCCGAAGATCTTATGGAAGGTAAAAGAGGGGCCGTTGTGGCTTTGAATCCCGATGATGGTTCCGTACTTAGCTTGGTAAGTTCACCCCAGCACGATATCCGCAAACTTTCGGGGCGTATTGACAGCGATTATTGGCTTTCTTTAAATGCTGATACCACTAATCCTCTTTACAACCGTGCCCTTTCAAGCAGCCAACCTCCCGGTTCAACATTCAAACCTCTTATGGGTTTAATGGGATTAGAGTTTGGGATCATTACGCCGAAAACTACTATTGACAATCCCGGATATTATTCTCGCGGACGGCGATATAACGATCTTGCAGATCCGGGAAAATATAATCTCGGGAAAGCTATACAGGAATCGAGTAATACTTTTTTCTTTTGGCTGATGGACGAAATTGTAAAAAAAGAGGGCATCAATCGCTGGCATGAACTGGCATCCTCCTTCGGACTGGGACAAAGAAATAATATCGACATACCGAATGAACATATAGGTACACTTCCAGACAGCACCTATTTAAATAGAGTACTTGGCGAAGGGAATTGGGGTGTCGGGGATCAGCTTAGTCTGGGCGTAGGCCAAGGATTTTTAGGAGCTACCCCCTTGCAAATGGCTCTTGTAGCTGCACAAATTGCAAACGGTGGATATCACATTCAGCCACACTTAGTTCGATCTATTGAGGAAAGTGACGGATCAGTTATGTTTACGAATCCTGGAAAAGAAAAAATTTCCTGGATTGATCCTGCTAACCTTACAGCTGTGAAAAAGGGCATGCGGCGTGTTGTTACCAACGGCAGCGGTCGATATTACGCAGATCTTGACAGCATTAAAGTAGCCGGAAAAACAGGAACTGCTCAAAACCCACACGGCCAGGATCATGGCTGGTTTATTAGCTTTGCTCCGGTGGATGATCCCGAAATTGCCATTGCAGTGCTGGTTGAAAACGCAGGCTATGGCTCTATTTCAGCGGCACCAATAGCATCACTTTTAATTGAAAAGTATTTAACCGGCGAAATTAACCGGTCCTATGTTTACGACTACGTGAAAAATTTTAAACCCCGAGCAGAAAATACTGAAGAGGAAGAATCGAATGATCAATCTGCGGAAACTTAGCTGGTCGCTAGTTCTTTTATGGGCAAGCTTGATTATAGTGGGCCTGGTGGCAATTTACAGTGCCACACAAGGTCCCGTCGCTGAATTTTTGCCCAGCTATGTGCAAATTAACTTTTATAAACAACTGATCGCCTTTGGCATTGCCATACTGATTTTAGTTGGCTTGCAGTTCATCAATCCCCGCACCTTTCAGGAAGGGTCATATGTGTTTTACGGCATTGGTATCTTACTAATGATCCTTACTCTGTTCGTTGGTAAGGAAGTTAGTGGATCCAAAAGCTGGCTTGTAATTGGCCCTTTCAATTTGCAGGTCAGCGAATTGATGAAGATTGCTACCATACTGGCCGTTGCTAATTATTTAACGAGCCGTCGAAATATCTCAGCCGAAAATTTAAAATCGGCTCTGATAACAGTCCTACTCATTTTATTTCCCGCAATACTGGTTCTTCTTCAAAATGATACAGGTACTGCTATTATTTTTATAGCACTAATACCTGTCGTACTTTTTTGGTCGGGTCTTCCCTACGGAATCTCGTTGTTCATAATTTCTCCGGCCATCATCGGATATATGAGTATCATAAGTTGGTATTGGGGGCTTATTGCAGCGGTTATAATTACGCTCATTATTTTTGCGTTGCAGCACAGGACCTGGCTTACTTTCACCTCATTTGCCACAGGCGTTTTAATTGTCATAACTGTTCAAGTTGCCCTCTTTCAAGTACTGCAACCGCACCAGCGCAATCGCATCGAAGCATTTACCAACCCCTCGTTTGATCCACAGGGAGCAGGCTGGAATGTCATACAGGCAAAAACAGCTATCGGCTCCGGCGGCCTATACGGCAAAGGATTTATGGAGGGTACCCAAACTCAGCTACGGTTTTTACCCGAGCAGTGGACCGACTTCATTTTCTGTGTGATTGGCGAAGAGTTCGGATTTATTGGAGCTGCTTTTGTAACTCTGTTAATGCTGGCACTACTATTACGGCTGCTACAGGCTGCCGCAACTCACAAACACCCTTTTGCACAACTTGTGATTGTGGGTGTCATGACGGTATTCCTGACCCACTTCTTCATCAACGTAGGATCTGCTTCGGGTCTGTTACCCGTAATAGGCTTACCGCTGCCATTTATTAGTTATGGAGGATCTGCCCTTATAACAAATACCTTAATGCTCGGTATCTGTTTAAATCTCGACTTCTATAAACGACAACTCAGTATCTATCGATAAGTTAAAGAAAGGAAAAAATCTACTCCAGAAACCGATCAACTATTATTCATCAATAAAACTTTCGGTTCGTAAACTGAAGCTCTGCCGATGCCATTTAGTAGCCCCATGTTCTTCCAGTCCCTCAAAGTGCTGAGGTGTGGGGTAACCTACATTCGTATCCCAGCCGTAATGGGGATACTCTTCATGTAAATCAATCATCCATTCATCTCTGTAGACCTTTGCGATAATCGAAGCCGCAGCAATACTCATTGAGCGATCATCGCCACCTACCAAACATTTATGGGGGCACAAACCCGCGCTAAAGCGATTACCATCCACCAATAAATAATCGGGATTAGCACCTTTTGCTTCTGTGCATTTTGTCATCGCTTTAATGGACGCATGCAAGATATTTAGCTCATCAATTTCTTCCGGGCTACACCACTGGATCGTCCAAAATTCGGCTTTTTCTTTTATCTCCTGCGTCAGTTCTTTTCGTTCTGCCAGCTCTAATGTTTTGCTGTCTCTGATCGCATCGATGAATGTACCGGGTTTGAATATTACTCCTGCAGCAACTACCGGACCAGATAAGCATCCTCTGCCAACTTCATCGAGCCCCATAACGCGTTCATAATCTTCATCCCAAAGCCGCCGCTCAAAAGCAATTCGATCGACAGGGTCCCCGTTTAAATTGCTGGAATTATTCATTACTATGAATTAAAAGAATCTTCATTGCGTTAATAATACACCTGCTAAAGTCAATCTTTTTCGTATGCATTTCAAGTACCAAAAATGGGACGAACGATTTGCCAGAAACAAAGGGAAATCCCCCTTTGACTCGCTTTGGGACACATTTCAAGAATTGCTGACCATTGCCAGCGGTGATGTTTCCCAAGCTCTCAAGTGGCTTAATGAGCTAGACAATGAATACGGCCTAACTGAAGAATTTGATGATTACGGTATAGGTGATTTTATAGATGAGTTAAAAGAGCGGGGCTACATCGAAAAAGACGATGAGCAGCAAATTTATGTCATTACCCGCAAGGCAGAACGCAGCCTGCGCAAACGTTCACTAGAGGAAATATTCCGAAGTCTTGACAAAGGGGCAGACGGCAGACATCAGACCGTCTACACCGGCAAAGGGCTCGAACGTCAGCCTGAAACCCGTCGGTGGCAACAGGGTGATGATATCGCCAATATCGACAGTGTAGGCACTATGATGAACATGCTGAAACACAGTAATATCGATCAGATGGGCCTTAAAGAGGATGACATCCGCGTACACGATACAGACCACTACACCTCGATGGCAACCGTTCTGCTGATCGATTTGAGCCACTCTATGATTCTTTATGGCGAAGATCGCATCACTCCCGCCAAGAAAGTAGCAATGGCTCTTTCCGAACTCATCCTAAACAATTATGCAAAAGACTCACTGGATATAGTTGCTTTCGGAAATGAAGCCTGGAAAATAGATATCGAAGATTTACCCTATCTTGAAGTAGGACCCTATCATACAAATACACAACAGGCTCTGCAGGTAGCAAGACACATACTGCATCGTCGAAAATTTGCCAACAAACAAATTTTTATGATTACTGATGGCAAACCATCGTGTATCATCGAAAATGGCAAGATGTATAAAAACAGCTTTGGGCTCGATCGTAAGATTGTCAACAGAGTACTTAATGAGGCCGTAAAATGCCGTCGCGATAATATAGATATCACGACCTTTATGATTGCACAGGATACCTATTTGCAAGATTTCGTTCGCGAACTGACAGAAACCAATAAAGGGCGAGCTTATTTTGCGTCTCTTGATAACCTGGGCGGCTATATTTTTGAGGATTATATACGGAACCGTAAACGACGAGTCGACTAAATGAAAAAGGGCAGCCGGTATGAGCTGCCCTTTTAGTTTCTACAAGTCCTGGAAGTGGCTTTATATACCCAGTTCTCTCATTACCTGATCGGTAATGTTGTACTTCTGTTCAGCCTCATCAGAAGTATAGAGAATAATAGCATCGCCTTGACTCGTTGTTGTATTAATCACATAAGTAAGCCCTCTTTCTTGGGCTACAGTGCTCACTGCAGAGTCGATTTGATCCAGTAACGGACTTACCAATTCTTGTTGACGCTGCTGAATTTCTTGCTGAATTTGAGACTGAAATTGTTGCAACTCAGCATTCAGCTTACCAAGCCGTTCTTCTTCTTTTTTCTTAGCTGACTCAGAAATAACCGACTCCTTTTGCTGATATTCCGATACCTGTTGCTGAAATTCCTGTTGCTTTTGAGCGAACTCTTCTCGTTTACGTTCAATAAAGTTCTGCAGCTTTTGTTGAACTGCTTTCATTTCAGGCATCTTATTAAGAATAGACTGGGGATCTACATAGCCAATTTCAAGATTTTGAGTTTGTTGTGCCTGTATTGTTGAAAGGCCGGTAAAACCGACAACAAATAAGCAAAGAAGAGTTACTGATAGTATTCGTTTAATCATAGTCCCGTTATTTTTGTTAATTAATTCTGAGCAGATGTTCCGTTAATGTGTTCTAAAACTTCGTCTGTAATATTCAGCTGCTGACTTTCCGAATAATAGATAACATTCTCACCAGTGTTGGTAGCTTCATTTATGACAAAATCCAGATTCCTTTCTTCTGCTACAGCAGCAATGGCCTCATCCATCTTCTCATATAATGGTTGTAATAACTGAGCTCTTCGCTGCTGTATTTGTTGTTGTAATCCTTGCTGAAACTCCTGCAATGATGCCTCCATCTGTGCCAACTGCTGTTCTTGTTGACGAGCCTGAGCATCTGTCAAATTTTCTTGATTTTGCTGGAAAGTAGCCACTGAATCCTGAAACGATGCTGTTCGCTCTTGCAGCTCTTGTCGCTTTTCCTGAATAAAGCTGTTAAGCTGCTGTTCAACTTCAGAGCGTTCAGGCATCTGATTTAAAACTTCCTGTGCATTCATATAACCGATATTAACCTGGCCGAATGCAGTTGTGCTTGCAATAAACAAGAACAGGAAAAATATACTTCCTAGCTTTCTAAACATTATTTCTGCTTGTTTTGAGATTCAAAGATTTCAGGCGTGTGAGTATAACAACAATTTTAATTAATTGCTTGTATCATTCAACGTAATTCCAAGCTCTTGTAGTACCTCTTCGTTCAAATTCCATTCTTCGCCGCCATAGAGCATATTTGAGTCTTGTGCCCGATCAAAAACAAAATCAAAGTTTTGCCTTTGTGCCACTACATTTACGGCTTCAAAAACTTTACGCTGTATCGGTTCAAGGAGCTCTTTCTGCTTCTGAAAATATTCTCCTTCAGCTCCAAATTTCTGATTCAGATATTGCTGACGTTCTTCTATTTTATCCTGAATTTCCTGCTTTTTCTTAGCTTTTTGCTCATCAGTATACAAAATCTCCTTCGACTGATAATCTTCCTGCAGCTGATTTATTTCCTGCTCGAGTTCTTCCAGCTCGTTCTTCCATTCTTTGCTGATAGAACTCAGCTGCTGTTCAATGCCTTCATATTCCGACATCTGTGACAGGATATAATCAGTATCAACATATCCAATCTTTTGATCCTGAGCCTTTAAATCCATACTTGCCACAGTGAGCAAGCAGCACAAGATCATGCTATGTAAAGCCCCTTTTATCATTAAAATGGTGCACCAATATTAAACAAGAACTGCCATTCACCGGGTTGAACATCATTTTGTACTCCCGGCAGATCAATACCATCCAGACGATAGCCATAACTAAGATCAACCAGTCCAAGAATAGGTAAATATATTCGGGTTCCCACACCTACGGCACGTTTTACATCAAATGGAGCAAATTCTGACGGTTCTAAATAAGAATTACCCGCATCCATAAAAAGGTACGGATAAACCTGAGCCTGCTCTTCAGTAATAGCGGGGTAGCGTAATTCAAGTGAGTATTTGGTATATAAACGTCCACCAACCGCTTCACCATCCTGAATCGGGGATATAGATCCATTTTGGCCACCGGGGAAACCGCGGAGATCAATATTATCATCCAGAAAACTTTGTCGTTGCTGTAACTGTGTACCGCCCAGTTTAAAACGCTGGAAATTACTTCTCTGTCCTTCTATGAGATATCCCAGATAGCCGTACTCTACCGTATTGGTCAGAACCAGTTTTCCAGCAACAGTGGTATGATTCTGGTAACTTGATTTCAACTTATAAAACTGTGAAAAACCTGGCAGTGGAGGCGCAAGTTCGCCTGATAAACTTATCTTTGAACCGGTAGAAGGAGAAATAGGATTATCTGTTGAGTTACGCTCCAAAACCTGCTTGATACTCAAAATGCTGGAGGTACCCTCTGCCAAAAATGAGGCTCCGCCAGCCACATCATACAATTGATATGAGAGCACCGATCGGTGTGTAAAATAGTCGTCGGGCCAATTCAGACGACGTCCAAGTGACACACTACTTGAAAGCAACTCATTGCGCTGTGAACTGCCTCGATAGCTTATTAAGTCATAACTGGTATTCACACCCAGGGATAAAGGTTTACCACCCAGCCATGGCTCCTGAAAGCCCAAGCTATAGCTCTGATAACCGCTTCCCGTCACCTGTACTCCAAGCGACAGTTTTTGTCCGTCACCGGAAGGAATGGGATTCCAGCCTTCTCCCCGAATGGCACGTTGCATTGAAAAGTTATTGAAATTGAGCTTGGCTGATAAAATAAGCCCGATACCTTGTCCTCCGAACCCACCGGAAAACTCAAAATTGTCTGTACTCTGTGACTCATCAAGGATATAATTAATGTCAACAGTATTATCTTCACGATTGGGAGAGAGATCCGGCGTTATAGCCTCAGGACGGAAATATCCCAACTGACCAAGTTCACGTATTGTGCGAATGATAGCCTCTCGGTTATACTTTTGACCGGGAACCGTTCGCAGCGTTCGACGCACAACATCATCATGTGTTTTGGTGTTTCCTTCAAATGAAACCTCTCTCACATGGGCAATTTCATCCTCCGTTATTCGGATATTGAGATCAACCGAATCTTCTGCTACCATTTCCATCTGGGGATCAGCTCTAAAAAACAGGTATCCAATATTTTGATACAGGCTGGTTACATCAGGACCAGACTGATTTTGGTGTAGACGTGTTTCAAATTTCTTCTGATTGAAAACTTCACCTTTCTCAAATCCAAGAGTCTGAGTCAGCTCATCGTCTGTATAAACCGAATTACCATCCCAGTTAATTTCGCGCACCTTGTATTGTGGCCCTTCAGATACTTCTAAATTCACTTTGAGGCCCTGTGCATCATTAGTTAGAAAAAGAAGACGGCGCTGCGTGTAAGGAAAAGTATAAACGGTATCACTCATTATCCTGAAATCCAGAAAACCGTGTTCGCCGTAAAAATCCCGCAGATTATCTTTAGCCGTCTCAAAATCTTCTTCTTTGAACAATTTCTTAGAGAAAAACTTCCACCAGCGATCTTCCTTTATTTCTCCCAGTGCTTTGCGCAGTTCTTTGTCGCTGAACTGTTCATTACCGTCGAAGGTAATTTCTTTTACCTCAAGGCGTTCACCGGGATCAACATCAAAATTGACGGTGACACGATTACGTGCAGAATCGGTTAACGCTCTTGAAACATCAACCTCTGTAAACCAGTAGCCTTCATCTTCATAGTATCGCTCGATCGTATTGATCGCCTGCGCTATGGACGATTCCGTAACAGCATATCCTCTAATAAGCGTGATTCTGTCACGCAGATCACTCCGCTGTGATCTTTTTACTCCGTTAATTTCATATTCTTCAAGCCGCGGTTGTTCCTGCACAACAATTTTTAAGTAAATGCCATTACCTTCCCGCCCGGTCTCCAAAATTTCAACATTCGAAAACAAGCCGGTTCGATGTAAACTCTTAATGGCACGCCCAAGATCTTCACCCGGAATAGTAATTTCGCTACCCGGCTGCAAACCGCTTGTTCCAACGACAAACTCCTCTCGAGAAGTGGTAAGTCCTTCCACCTCAACACCCAATACCTCAAATTGCTGAGGCATTGCATTCATCGGGTTGTGAATATCAATCGAAGAGGTGGAATCTGAAGTAACTTCTTGTGCTAAGAGTGGACTGCTTATAAAGCAAAATACAAATAGAACAAAAAATAATTTCTTCACGTGGGTTAATCCTTGAAACAAAATGAGCTTTAGGTTATTTGTATGAAGGTTAGGATGTCAGCTCTTGAACGTATAGACTTGGTGAATTCTTTTGATTTTTCTCAGAAAGTTTTCCAAATCTCCGTTCTCGTTGTTGAAAAGATTGGATAGCTTTATATAATTCATCCCGCCGAAAATCGGGCCAATAAGTCTCGGTAATATATAATTCAGAATATGCAAGCTGCCACAGTAAAAAGTTACTGATCCGATATTCACCGCTGGTACGAATAATCAGCTCTGGATCGGGAATGTCTGCCGTTGACAAATGAGCACTGATCAGTTCATCATCGATATCTTCCGGGTCAACTTCGCCCTCTTTTACCTGGTGGGCCAGCTTTTTAACTGCTTCTGTAATATCCCAACGTCCTGAATAGCTTAATGCCAGACATAAATGCAACCGATCATTATCTTCTGTAAGTTCTATGGCTTCGCGTAATTCGCGCTGGCATCGTTCAGGAAAACGGTCAATTTGTCCGATCGTTTCGAGCTTAATGTTATTCTCATTAAGATTATCGGCCTCTTTTCGGAGCGAACTGGCTAGTAAACGCATCAATGCGTTTACTTCCATTTTCGGGCGCCCCCAGTTTTCTGTTGAAAAAGCATATAATGTAAGATATTTGACACCAATTTGAGCACAAGCCTCGGTTATATCTCTCACCGAATCTACACCAGCTTTATGACCGTAAGAGCGAATATTACCACGACTTTTGGCCCATCGGCCGTTGCCATCCATAATAATAGCGATATGTTCAGGAATCTGACCTTGCTCTGTCAGCATAGCCTGCGATTCCTTATCGCTATCTTCCTGTGCGTTATTTGTCAGCGAAATTGGTTTCAATGCTAGTATCCGTGTTTTGTTAAGCTATCAATATTAGAGTATTATACTCGTTATATCAAACTTATAAGCTTATAATTGATCAATTTCTCTTGTCAGTGTAAGCATTTCCAAGAGGGCCAACGTGGCTTCTGCTCCTTTATTACCTCTATCCCCTTTGAGGCCGCTACGTTCCCGGGCCTGCTCTACAGTATCTGTAGTTAAAACGCCAAACACCACCGGCTTATTTCCCACCAAATTTAAATCCGTAACTCCACGATTAGCGGCGTCACAAACATAATGGAAATGTGGAGTTTCGCCACGAATAATGGCTCCCAGCGTTATAATACCATCAACCTTGGGCAAAAGTCGATTCGTTGTAAAAGGAATTTCATAAGCTCCGGGGCAACGAGCTACGATAATTTGTTCATCTTTAAATCCTTTATTTTGCAAAGTCTGCAAAGCTCCCTTCAATAACTCATCTGTTATAAAAGAGTTCCACTTAGCAACAACAATTCCAATTTTAAACGATGTATCCTCACTATTTCCCTCAATAATTGTATGACTCATAAACTTGCTTCAATTTTTTTACGCTTCTGGGTCATGCGCTCAAGACGATCTACAAATTTGGTATTAATCGTTGCCACTCCAAAAAACTTTTTATACTCCTTATTTCCGCCGTGAAAATCGCTGCCACCAGTTTTCAATAAATTATGCTTTTTAGCAAACTCTTCAATATACTTTTGTGTGCTGTAATCATGGCTGGGATGAATAAACTCAATGCCATCTACCCCATCATCAACCAAGGCTTCAAGCTCATCCTCACTAAAAATATTACCTGGATGAGCAATTACAACCGCCCCTCCTGCTTCTTTGACTGTTTCTATTACCTTTCTGTGAGAATGATATTCATTATGGATTTCACCCAGTGATTCATCGCTCAAATATCTGATAAAAGCTTCCTTAAATGAAGCCACATATCCCTTATCAATAAGTACCGAAGCGATGTGCGGACGTGCTAAAATTCCACCGTTGGCCTCAGCTTTAACTTCTTCAACGGTAAGCTCGAGTCCTTCTTTAGAAAGCTCATTGATAATCCATTTCGCGCGCTCTATACGTGAATGATAATGTTCGGCCATCATCTGCTTAAACTTCTGGTTTCGGGGATCAAAGCAATAAGCCAGCAAATGACATTCACGTCCATTGAAGTCGGCAGTGATCTCGACGCCTGGCAAAATTCTTACACCATACTCTTCAGCAACTTCTCGTGCTTCCAGATATCCGCGAATAGTATCGTGATCGGTGATTGAAATAACATCTAATTTATGCTCGCGGGCACTTTGTACAATTTCTGTTGGCGTAGAATGTCCATCAGAAGCTGTGGTGTGAATATGGAGATCTGCTTTAGCCATGGGTTAATTCGAAGCGGACAAAATATTATTATATCGATTAGAATCATAAAGCAGACTGACAGCCTCGTTTACAAAGGAATCATGAGGTAGTGATGCCTCTGTCTGCCCTTTTTGTCCTTTATAACGAGCAATAAGTTCCAGATACAATTTCTTTTCAAGCTCATCTCGTTCTTCTGAAAATGCCTGCTTCTTATATTCTTGAATATTTTGTTCCAGTGCTTCTATATGATTATTAGCCTCTAAATCTGTTTTCTTGAATGAAGAATCAATTTTTGCCAAATATCTTTCTGAGGGCGTTTCGTAATTGAAATCCCGATCCTCAACAAAAGACAAAAAGTCATTGTACAGCTTTTCAGAACCCATTTTTTCGATCAATGTATCATTATTGGCAGCAAAATAATTGGCATATTCAAAAAACATATTCTTTTGCATCAATGAAGTCTGAAGCAGAGATGGTTTTTCAGCAGACACTTCAACATCGGGTGCAATACCATCCCCATCATAAACTACACGTCCGTTACTTGTTTCAAAAGCTTTCTTTAAAGAATCAGGCTTGGATATTGCTGTATTCTCTTCATCATGTAGATAGCTGACAGACTGAATACTGCGCCCGCTGGGAATGTAATATCTGGAAGCAGTAAGCTTTAGTGCTGTGTTATATGAAAGTGAACGTACGACTTGCACCAAGCCTTTCCCAAAACTTTGTTCTCCCATGACAACACCCCGGTCCATATCTTGCATAGCACCGGCCACAATTTCCGAAGCACTGGCACTGCCACCATTTTGCAGAACAACAAGTGGTAGATCGGGAACTAATGGGGTTTCTTCAGTTCTAAATATATTATTGTGCTGGCTCAAACGTCCACGTGTTTCCACTACCATTTTTCCCTGTGGCACAAATTTATCTACGGTAGCTACGGCCTCATCAAGCAATCCTCCGGGATTATTTCTTAAATCAAGAATCAACCCCGTAAGCTCTTTTTGTGATTGAAGATTCTCCAGCTCCTGCCGTATTTCATCAGCTGCATTCTGTGAAAAGCGATTCAGCAATATATAACCCACATCCTGGTTATCTCCCACAAATCCGGAATAAGCAACATTATTTACCTCAATGTGCTGGCGCTCCAGCTCAAAACTTATTGGATGATCAATGCCATACCGCTCAATAGAGAGGGTAACCTGTGTTCCGGGTTCACCAGTTGTAAGATTTTGCACCTCTTCAGGTGTCATATTGTCAACTTCAACACCATCAACTCCTGTGATAATATCTCCGGAACGGATACCCTTTTGATGGGCTGAATACCCCTCAATAGGTGCTATAACTACAATTTTTCCGCCTCTATATCCGACATCCAATCCCACACCGCCATAACTGCCCCGCGTCATTATCTCCATATTTTGCTTCTCGGCTTCATCAATCATCACCGTATATGGATCAAGCGACTCAAGCATGGCGTTGATACCTTTACGCATCAACTTTTCGGGATCCACTTCATCCACATAATGGAGGGAAACTTCGCGATACACTTCACTAAATATGGTGAAGTTCTTCTTGATGAGGAAATAGATATCCGGATTGCGGACAAAACCCGCCACTGCCAGCGATGTCACCACCAGCAAGCCGGCAATTATACATTTCCTCATCGCACTCATAAACTTCTCTGCTGTCTGTTATTTTACTCGCAGCTCCTGTCCGACATAGATCCGAGAACCGTTCAAGTTATTAAGCTGCTTCAGCTGTTCAACGGACATACCAAAAGACTGAGCAATTTTTATCAATGTATCATTCGGTTGTACAGTATATGATGATGTCCCAGCAGTTGCACTGCCACTACCTGTATCATCAGCAGATGCCAAATAAGCCTCTGTTACATCTTTGCCAGAACGCTGTTCACGTTCAATTTGCTGCTTCTTACTAAACGACATCGAATTGATTTGTTTATAATACTCAGATTTAGATTCCGGAACATATATAGTTAACGACTCTCCGGGACGAATGGTATTTGAGGAATTATTCCATGATCGAATTTGCCAGGATCGAACATCATACCATTCAGCAATGTGACCAATGGTATCTCCATTCTTAACCTTATAAGTGATTTTTGTACTGTTCGAGGGGGCTTTTGCTTTGGAAGATCGATTACGCGACGTCTGACCCCGCGGCTGATGTGTTGGCCTATTCACAGCAATCTGTTCACTACTGCCGGGAGCCAATGGAACAACTATTTTCTGTCCCGGATAAATCGTACTCGACAAACTTTCATTGGTCTCATGAAGTGCTCTGACCGATGTCCCGTATTTTCTGGCTATATAACCCAATGTTTCGCCCTGGCTCACCGTATGCATAGCTACATTCTGACTGCGTTTTTCTTTGGGTATATCTTTGTAATTCTGTGCAAATTGCTCTTTCGTACCAGCAGGTAGCTTTAACGGATACTTATTTGACGGAGGCGTAGCCCAACGTAAAAGTTCAGGATTATATTCCTTCAACTTCTCAGTGCTGATACCAGCGGCTTTTGCCAATTCATCCAGCGGCATTAAGGGGTCTACTTCAAAAACATCATAACCATATTCTTCATTTTCATAATGTTCTTTGAATCCAAATTTCTCGGGATTCATATCAATCATAGTGGCAGCGATAAAACCGGGAACATAACCCTGTGTTTCTCTCGGTAAATACGGAAGTGCCTTCCAATAGTCCTCTTCGCCAGCAGAACGAATGGCACGTTTTAATCCTCTCGGACTGATATTGTAGTTTGCTATCGCCAAATGCCAATCGCCCCAAATATTATATAAATCCTTCAAATGACGAGCTGCGGCGCGTGTGGCTTTTTCGGGATCGCGCCGCTCATCAATCCACCAATTTACTTCCAGACCATACATCGAACCGGTAGCACGTATGAACTGCCACATTCCCACGGCTGAAGCCCAGCTACGTGCTTGTGGGTTGAGTCCGCTCTCTACCATAGCCAAGTGAATGAGCTCAGTTGGCACATCTTCTTCTTCAAATATTTTACGCATCATCGGAAAATAGCGCTTTGAGCGTTTCAGCCATTCCTCCATTACTTCAGGACGCTTGAGCGTGTAATACATTAAGTGCCGATTTACCTGGCGATTTTGTACCAGCGGCACCTCCGTTTTGGTTGTGGTAATGTTTTCAGGCAAAACATATCCTTCATTCATCCAGTCATCTTCTCCGGAATACAGCTCTTTCTGAATGGCAAAAATCTCTCCCTCCACCTGTTTAGATGAGTCTCTGATACCATAAAACTCCCGATACTCGGTCATTACCGAGCGGTAGAGCTCACTAAAACGTCTGTTAGACTGAACCTCGGGATAAGTATCCAACAAATCCTGCAGCGAATTTAACGCATCGGTAATATGCTGTTCGGCACTAAGAGGGTCATCCTGAACCTGTGCCTCGATTGCATTAACATGGGTACGATAAATATTGGCGATACGCTGCATTATATCTTTCTGAAAATCATCCAGTTCTTGCTGTGGACTTGAATCATCCGGTACAAAATCTTCATCTTCTGCCACCATCGGATTATTATAAGGCAGGAGTTTTGCCGGCATTTCTACCTCTTCAAGTTGTATTTCTGTGGTATCCTGTTGTTGAGCAAATGCCGGAGCCAATCCAACAATAAAGATGAGAACTAGCATTAGCTGTACCTGATTAAGCATAGAGTTTTTTCCGTTAGAATTTTGAAATTTAGGATTTCCAGAATTTATTGTACCCCGATTGTAAAAGATATACTACAACAAAAGCAACAATTTATTAAAAAATATTAATATTACCTGTTTTTAGTCCACTTTTGAACCAATGGCCAGCGGCGACCGGTTCCAAAAGCCTTTGCACTAACTTTTAAGCCCGGTGCAGCCTGAAATCGCTTATATTCCATTCTGTCTACCATGGCTGTTATTTTACGTACCACAGAAGCATCAAAACCCCGATCGATGATATCCTGATTCGAAAGCTGTTCTTCAATATAAGCCTTTAGAATAGGATCAAGCACATTATAATTTGGTAATGTATCAGCATCTTTCTGGTTTGGACGCAGTTCGGCGCTCGGCGGCTTGTCTATAACTGCCCGAGGGATGACTTCATCCTCAAAATATTCTTCATTCAGCCAGCGGGCCATCTCATAAACCTCAGTCTTATACAGATCGGATATCACTGCCAGTCCTCCCGCCATATCCCCGTAGAGAGTAGCATAGCCCGTCGCCAGTTCCGATTTATTTCCCGTATTCAGCAACATATGGCCAAATTTGTTAGAATAGGCCATCAGTAATGTGCCGCGTATACGCGGCTGTAAATTTTCTTCGGCGACTCCAAAATCCGTTCCTTCAAAAAGCGGCTGCAAAATATTATTAAACTGCTCATAAGCTTCTTTTATTGGCAACTCATGAAGCTCAATTCCCAGATTTTCGGCTAACTTTTCAGAATCAGTGATGCTCCCTTCCGACGAAAACTCAGAAGGCATCGTAATACCGACCACATTTTCGCTCCCCAAGGCTTCGGCAGCAATTGTTGCAGCCAGGGCTGAATCAATTCCACCGCTTAATCCCAACACTACACCATCAGCAACACCTGTTTTGCGCAGGTAATCCCGCAACCCCAAAACCAAAGCACGAAACATCTGTTCTGTTTTTTTGGGGATCTCAGACAGAGATTTTTCTGTATGGGGGAATGTTTCATCTCCCCTCTGCCAATCCACATCAATAGATGAACTCTCGAAAAGCGGAGCCCGATTAATAACTTCCCCACGACTGTTTAGAACAAGCGAATCACCGTCAGATACCAGTTCCGTATTGGCTCCCACCTGATTGGTATAAAAAACAGGAAGCTCATGTTTTTTACAATGGTGTTGCAACATGCGCAGCCTGTCACTTGGTTTGTTACGGGAGTAAGGCGAAGCCGAAAGATTAAAGATAGCTTCCGCTCCCTGATTCGCCAGCTCGTCCACCGGATTAACCTCATAACTCAAATACGGAAGTTCGAAGTTATGCCAAATGTCTTCGCAAACAGTGATACCTAGCTTTCGACCCTTAAATTCAACGCATGAAAAAGATTCACCTGGTTCAAAATAGCGGTGCTCATCATATACATCATAGGTCGGCAGCAGCGTTTTATTGACTTTCGCAATTATCTCACCGTGCTGGGCCAAAAGTGCACTGTTAAAACATTTGCGCCCCGCTCCGGAATTGGGAGTTATCGTGCCGAAAAGCAAAGCAGTTTCATTGGTTTGCTCCGTTATTTCGACATTTGCATCATAAACAGCCTGTAAAAACGCTGGTCTTTCCAGCAAATCCATCGGGGAATAGCCACAAACAACAAGCTCCGCCAGCACCAGCAAATCAATGTCATCGGCCTCGGCACTAGTCAGAGCATCTGTTATCAACTCCACATTCCCGTTTATATCCCCAATTGTAGGGTTAAGCTGTTCCAGGCGAACTTTCATTAAAATATCATCTGTTATTTCTATTCTGCTGCATAAACCTTTTCACCAGCCAACCATGTTTCGAGAACCTTGGTTTGCCAGATTTCAATGGCCGGAACTTCAAAAAAATCGCGATCCACAAGAATGAAATCGGCCCATTTTCCGGGTTCAAGGCTGCCCAAAACATCTTCTTGATGGGCGGCATAAGCTGCATCAATGGTAAAAGATCTGAGGGCTTGCTCTCGGGACATGCTTTCCGAAGGATACCAGCCCCCTTCTGGATTCCCTTCATGGTCCTGACGCGTTACGGCGGAATACAATCCATAAAAAGGATTTACATCCTCTACCGGAAAATCCGAACCTGAAGCTACTACTGTACCCTGGTCTAAAAATGTCTGCCAGGCATAACCACCTTTAATCCGTTCCGGACCCACCCGGTCTTCAGCCATATTCATGTCGCTGGTGGCGTGTGTAGGCTGCATTGAAGCAATAATATCCAGTTCTTTAAAGCGGGAAATATCATCGGGATGTACTATTTGAGCATGCTCAATACGATTTCGCAGTCCCTGATCTCCCAAACTATCTTTAGCATTTTCAAAAGCATTTAGTGCCTGGCGATTAGCGCGATCCCC
The DNA here is from genome assembly GCF_058386985.1 of Fodinibius sp. GM108. Classification (NCBI taxonomy): domain Bacteria; kingdom Pseudomonadati; phylum Balneolota; class Balneolia; order Balneolales; family Balneolaceae; genus Fodinibius; species Fodinibius sp. GM108. The sequence continues at coordinate 64,951 of NZ_JBYEIR010000006.1, read as the reverse complement.
GATAGCATGGATATTGGTCTGAAATCCTGATGACATGGTTTTGAGGACCATCTGATTCATCTCATCCTGATCATTAAATAACAAGCCTCGATTGCCGGGTTCATCGCTGTAAGGCTCAATCATGGCCGCACCACGGCTGCCTAAAGCTCCATCCGCATAAAGCTTGACACTACGAAGCGCAAGCAAATCATCTTTATAAGACTCTATGGGACCATCTACAGAAAGAGAATCAAAAGTTTCTCCAGCACCGCTTATCATTCCATATATGCGGGTAGTCAGACTGTCCTGATCGGCAAAATTTGTATAAAGATTCCAGGTATCTTGCCCAACACCCGCATCGTGTACACTTGTCAATCCATGGCTGCGCATCTGTTGCAGGGACTGCTGAAATGCCACACGCTGTTCTTCAGGACTCGGATCAGCAATTTCAGACTCGATAAGACTCATAGCTCCATCCACGAACACCCCTGTAGGCTCACCATTTTCATCACGAATAATTTTTCCGCCTTCAGGATCCTCAGTATCAGCCGTAATGCCAGCCATCTCCATAGCTTTTGTATTTGCCCAACCGGCATGACCATCAACACGGCTCAGCCAAACTGGCCGCTCACTAACCACTTCATCTAACTCGCTGGCTGTCGGGAAACGACCAATTTCCCAGTGAGTATGATTCCATCCGCGCCCTTGTACCCAATTTAAATCAGGATACTCCGAGGCATATTGCTCTACACGTTGCTGGGCTTCATCAAGCGACTGACTTCCAGCTAAATTTACATTAATCTCCTGGAATCCAAGTCCCATAACATGAGCATGAGCGTCGATCAATCCAGGCAGCATAACCTTGCCTTCTGCATCAATCACTTCGGCATCATCACTTGCCTCGAATGTGGTATCATTATATACATCAATAACTTTACCACCTTCAAAAGCAATAGCCGAAAACTTTTTCAGATCCCCATCATAAAACGTATAGCCAGTTACATTTTGAATAATTGTTTTTTGAGACTGATCACTATCTTGACAGGAAAATCCTATGAAACCAAGTATTAACACCAGCAGAACAGTTGTAAAATAATTATTCATAACCTCGTGTTTATTAATAATTTAGAACCTAAATGTATAGATTATATGAGCGGAATGAAATATAGATTCCCGCAATTCTGTAATAAAATTAGAATACGCTGAATGTCGATCTCTGGTCCCAATTTTCTATTTTGGGCAACAGGCTTTCAGGAGCAAACTCTAACTTATCTAATTGATTAAGCGGAACCCACTTTAAATCATGCAGCAGTTGTTGGTCCCACGAAAGTTCCGGATCTCTGCCTTTTTTGGGTTCTTCTCCCGTAATGCCAGTGACTTCAAAATAAAACTCTACCGCGTGATAGGGATCCTCTACGAGTTCATTAATATGTACAAGATCCCGAACGGCAACCTGCAGATTGGTTTCTTCGGCAAATTCCCGTTTCAGACAATCCTTCAGATGTTCCCCGAATTGCAATCCGCCGCCGGGAGGTGTCCACACAAGATCATCGACGACCGGTGAATGAATTTGGGCCAGCAAAATGGCATCATCTTTAATAAGTAATCCGCATACACGTACGCGCAGCTTATCCCGAAAAGATGATCCATCGGCCATATCATTATCCTAGTTTACAACTGCTTTTGTTCTTTTGATGGGAATATTCAGATCGTGATTTTTAGCATGTCGGAGGCTGGCTTTCACAAAATCCACAAAAAGCGGTTGGGGATTTTTCACCGTAGAGCATAATTCCGGATGAAACTGCACGCCTACAAACCATGGATGATCGGGCAGCTCGATAATTTCAACCAGATCGCGTTCGGGATTAAACCCGACAAGCTCCATACCCTCTTCAACAAGCTTATACCGCAAATTATTATTTACCTCATAACGATGCCGGTGGCGCTCTTTAAAAAGCTCTTCACCATATGCTTCGTATGTCTTGGAATCTTTTTTGACTTTACAGTCGTATTGTCCCAAGCGCATAGTGCCGCCTTTATCCTCAATATCCTTTTGGTCAGGCATCAAATCAATAATGGGATACTCTGTATCTTCATCAAACTCCGAGCTGTTGGCATCTTCCCATCCGCAAACATTGCGGGCAAATTCTATAACAGCACACTGCATCCCCAGACAAATTCCAAAGTAAGGAATATCATTTTTACGGGCGTAGTTGGCTGCCGCCAATTTACCATCGATGCCGCGCGCACCAAAACCCGGCGCTACCAAAATGCCCGATACATTATCCAGCTTCTTCTTTATATTATCTTTCGACAAGTCATCCGACTGAATCCAGCGTATATTAACCTTGCAATCGTTTACTGCGCCTGCATGTATGAATGCTTCCACAATCGACTTGTACGCATCGTGATGCTCAACATATTTGCCCACCAGAGCAATCGTTATTTCTACCGACGGATTACGAACAGCCTCAACAAAATCGATCCACTGTTCAAGATCGGGCTCATTGGTATCGAGTTTTAATTTTGTAATCACCCGCTCGTCCAATCCTTCACCCTGCATCAGCAGCGGGACCTGGTAAATGCTGTCTGCATCAAGCGAGGCGATCACATCCTGAATTTCGACATTACAGAATTGTGCTATTTTCTTGCGGATTGTTTCGTCCAGCTCATACTCCGACCGCGCCACGATAATATCCGCCTGCAATCCACTTTCAGACAAAGTTTTAACAGAATGCTGTGTTGGCTTTGTCTTGAGTTCGCGTGCTGCAGAAAGATAAGGCACCAGCGTCAGATGAATGGAAAGTGTATTTTCCCGTCCAACATCATAGCGCAGCTGCCGCACTGCTTCGATGTATGGCAAACTCTCAATATCACCAACCGTACCTCCAATTTCGGTGATTACCACATCATAATCACCCGATTCACCCAGTGCCAATATGTGTGATTTAATCTCATCGGTAATATGCGGAATCACCTGAACAGTTTTCCCGAGATATTCACCACGCCGTTCTTTAGAAATTACATCATTATAAATACGGCCGGTCGTCACATTATTTTCCTGGGATGTCTTAATATCCAAAAAGCGTTCGTAGTGTCCCAGATCAAGGTCCGTCTCTGCCCCGTCTTCGGTCACATACACTTCTCCATGCTCATAGGGATTCATTGTTCCGGGATCCACATTGATGTATGGATCCAATTTTTGGACGGTGACTTTTAGACCACGGGCAACAAGAAGTCGCCCTAGCGATGCACAAATGATTCCTTTTCCGAGAGAAGATGTAACTCCGCCCGTTACGAAGATATATTTAGTGGACATGTGAGGTTTTTTTGTTGAGGTAATATGAAAAATAGAAGGTTTCAGCTCACCATTCAAATGGATTTGCTGTCATTTTTAATTTTGTTCAAATTTATTAAAAGGAAGCTTTGCCCCCTCATCTATAGATCCTGAAATAGTCCAGGATGACACCCAGTTTTTTTAAGCTCTATAAAAACTTCTGATTTGAAATTTTTCTTTCTCTGCAAATTAGTTTCTCAAAAATCATCTTCTTTTTAACGATGATAATCTTCTACAACATTTCTTAGCAAATCCGGCTTATTGGTAAAAATTCCATTTACGCCCGCTGCTATCAACCTCCGCATTCGATGCTTCAGATCAATGGTATAGATAAAACTAGGGATATCATGATCCCTCAAACTTGCCAGTCGTTTTCTCGTCAACTGTCGGTAACTACAATTGAATGCGTCGGCATTATATTCTTCAACCAACTCATGTGGCAGTTTTCTTCTGGATTGCGACCGGTTATAAAGAAGAGCTGCCGGCATTTCAGGATCCAGCTTTTTAACATGTTTTATAGCCTGATAGTTAAAACTGGAAAAAAGCACATAATCCTCCATATCATGTTTTTTTACCAGCTTCAGCGATTTCTCAACCACTCCTCCTTCCAGCTGATCGGTGACAGCTTCTGTTTTAATCTCAATATTAACCGCAATTTTACCGGTTGCAAATTCCAGCACTTCATTGAGCGTAGGTATCTGTTGATCAGAAAAGCGTTCGTCAAACCACGATCCGGCATCCAGCTTTTTAAGCTCCCTGAGGGTATAATCGCTTACCATACCGCGGCCGTCGGTGCGCGCCTTTAATTGTGCATCATGCAAAACCACCGGAATGCCGTCTTTGCTTATCAGCACATCCAGCTCAATCATTTCGGCATTCATTTCTACAGCTGCCTTAAATGCAGCCATTGTATTCTCCGGATAATAAGCACTTGCCCCGCGGTGTGCAATGATAGTAAATCCATCACCGTCATCATTATACAGCGAGGGCAAACGATATTTGTGATCCATATTGGATTGAGCAAAAGTTTTTGTAACTGAACAACAAGCAGCTGCTAAAATAAGGCAGAAAAGCCTAACCCGCATTTTTCAGTGGTATTCATTTATAAATTCTATCTTAAATATTATAACACACTTTTCTCAAAATTATAGTGTTCAAATAATCACAGTTGTATAGCATCGAAATTTTGCTCGTGTGTTGCTACAAGTCAATGCCCCGGTCAACGCACACAAGTAAACACAGCACTATTGACTGAGTATTACCCAGAGACAAGTTACTTGAGAGCTTTACAAATGCGATGTCACCTGTCCGCCGGCTGGCGGATCAAGGTCTGGTGCAAAACTTCCATTTGGAGCTTCAAAAGAGCGACTGCTTACAGATGCTGAAACAAGTTTAGCATGACATTGTGGGGTGTGAAGCTCTCTTTTGCAAGGTTAGCGGGCTAACTCTCATGCTGAACTTTCCATCTCAGATATTCCACTAATTCATCTATCTGGTTTTTCTGATAAAAAATTAATCCCACATTAATCAGAAAAACTGCAAAAATGATTAAGAAAAATGTTTGGCTCAGCTGCGTAATATCAAAGTAAAAAGAATACCCGAAAAACAGGATAGCTGCTAAATTGACTGCCAACTGAATCCATTTATTGCGCTTCTTCTTATGGAGGGCTTCGATCTGTTCGTCAGCCGCAAGAGAGAGTTCATCTTTTTTGAGATGAACCGTTAAATAAGATTGCAATTTTTCTTGTTTATCCGGATCACTAAAGTCGGTCATTTTTAATTTTTGGCTTTCATCACCCGCCTTACAGCGTTGCGTTTCAGAGAATTATAGTTACTGGATTTTGCGCGTATAATATACACAAGATATGATCCAATGATAGTTGCTAAACTACCCAGAAATATAAAAAATCCAGATAACCACATCGGCTGAATTAATCCCAAAAAAGATGCCACCAAGATGCACAGACCCATTACTATTTGGCTGATAGCACCAAGCAGTTGCAAAATCCTCATAGAGTGCATCTGTTTAATGAATCTTTCGACCCCCGATTTCTGTGAGGAATCTTGTATATTTGATGACTCTGAGGATGATGACTTTTGATTTCGATACATAATAAATCCCCTTTTTGCTTGGACCTGATAAAAATATAACGCAAAAAAATTCTTGATCAATCCGATATGACTGAAAACGACACAAATAATTTTATCTATGGCCGCAATCCAGTAGAAGAAGCACTGCGAAACGAGGCAGAGCGGATTGAAAAAATTTTTGTCAGAAAGTCGGTCCGCAATTCTCAACTCACTGATCTGTTCGATTTAGCATCGCAGCACCGAATACCAATTTCACATGTACCGGGCTCCAAACTTCACCAGTTGGTGGGAGACGTCAACGATCAGGGTGTAGTCGCTCAGATGAGCAAGATATCATATGAAGATCTGGAAACCTGGCTTGATACCATCGATACATCAACCTATCCAGCCGTCCTGTTGATTGATGAAATCACTGACCCGGGAAATTTAGGAGCCATACTTCGCACAGCAGCAGCTGCGGGCATTTCGGCTGTACTTGTCCCCAAACACCGGCAGGCGCCGATCAATGCCACAGTATATAAAACATCAGCTGGTACGGCAGGACGTATCCCGGTCGTGCGGGCCGGGAACCTCAATCAGGCTATCATGAAACTTAAGGATGAGGGATTCTGGATTGGCGGACTTGATATGGGGGGCGATCAACTGCTTTGGGATTTAGAGGTAGATAGACCATTAGCGTTTGTTGTCGGTAATGAGGAAAGTGGCATCAGCCAAAAGACACTCGAGCACTGTGACTACACTTTTCGTATCCCGATGAAGAACGATGTAGAATCACTTAATGCTTCAGTAAGTGCAGCGTTGCTGTGCTACGAATGGAATCGCAAAAGTGAATAAGATCCTGTCTGTCATAAGCAGATTATATGCCTATCAATCTGATTTACATCCTTCTTTTACAGGCACTCATCTGGGGCATAGTTCGCAGTTTACCCAACTCAGATCCACTTAATCAAAAACAATGGATGATCGTAGCTGTGACAGGCCTTCTTTTGGGTATTTTGATGGACCTCCTATTTGGTGCTTTCGGCATCTTTTTTTACTTGCCCGATGGCCCCTCCGCTTCTCCGGTTGCAGCACATAGCCTTGATATCTATCTGTTATTAATAAATGCTTTTTTCTCCTATGGAATAGCAGCAGCAACCTTCGCCCTGGTATTTGATTCTTTAGCAGTTAGTTACGAAAAATCAACGGCACTATGGTTAATTTTTCTGGGGCTTGCAGTCAATGCAGGAATACTGGGCGTAATATTTTCACCGGAACAAAGCATTGCATTGTTGGTTTCGTGGGGGCTGGTAATTGTATCAACCGGTGAATGTGTGCTAATGTTGAATAATCGCGCGGGTCCACTGATCGCCTTCTTATCTCGAAAGACCTACATCCCCTTTTTAAAACTCTGGGTGTTTAGTGTAGTTATAGGTACCAGCTACGAATTTGCCAATTTAATTTTCCCCTTCTGGATTTGGCTCCCCAATTCTGATTTTTCACAAACTTTCCTGCGACTACTAATGATTATAGCGGGGTATTTTGCTCTATTTCATCCTATATCAATAGTATGGACTTTATTTAACCCAAAGAGAAAAAGATGAACTTGAATCGTGATAGAGTTTTTGTGCTGGTTTCAACCTTTCTTGCCGTACAAAAAGAGTGCGAAGTGAATTTGAGAGAGGAACCTGTCCTCATCCAGGGATACGGCACAAGCCTCTATCTTTTCTCCACAAATCTGAAGATGAATCATCAGGCTAAGAAGCAAAAAACCGAAGCTCACTTTAAGTGAGCTTATTGTAAAATTCTTAGCCCACGATTCATCCGCGGGTAAAAGTTTTCTATAGGTATTTACATTCCCAAGCAGGAGTTTGGAATGAGATAAGTTCTGCTTAATTAAGTTGCTACACAGCTTAGCAACAGGACTTTTCTATGCTATTAATTTCATTTTGCAATAGACCCTAAAAATAAATTCAGGTTGACACAAGATTAAATAAAACATCTACTCATACAACAAATACTGTTCTCGAGCTTCTGCAAACTCTTCAGCTGTCTTATCCCAATTATTCTTGTAACCTTCATTATCCAACTGCTCCAGGAAATCCGCTTTGTCGACTCCGCTCAATCGCTGAATAAAGTCGTTAAGCTCTGCATCCGGCGTAGCATCCATCATTGCAGCCATCAGCTCAACTCCCAGTTTAACGGGATCAAACCTGCTGAAGTCGGTAACCTGTATTTCAACTCCATGACATCGCTCTCCCTCGAACTTGGGATTTGGAGCTTTGCCGGGCATTGATTCAGGAATAAATGAAATCCGCTCGATGTTAACACCCGCAAATTTTCGACGGAGCGGTGCTATATGAGAGGTTGTCAGCTTTGTTCCCGGAGCACCAATCTTTAAAAAAGGATCCGAAGTACCTCGTCCCTCAGAAATATTTGCACCCTCAAAAAGCACGGTCCCCAAATAAACGAATGCATGCTCAAAAGTAGGTAGATTGGGCGAAGGCGGAATCCATTCCAGACCAGTATCGGGCCACAGCATTGACCGCTGCCACCCTTCCATCGGTACTACTTTAATATCCGCATCGGAAGCATTATCAATCCACTGCTCTCCTACCATCATTTTAGCCAGTTCGCCGAGTGTCATACCGTGGGCCATAGGGATGGGATAAGCACCTACAAACGACTCGTGCTGAGGTTCCAGCATCCAGCCAGAGATGTAATTTCCCCCGGCCGGGTTCGGCCGATCCAGCACCCAAACAGCAACATCTTCATGAGCCGCCGCTTCTATGATATTTCCCATTGTAGCATTGTAGGTGTAAAAACGGGCGCCTACATCCTGCATATCAAAAAGAAGCAGATCCACTTCCTCCAGCATTTCGGGAGTAGGAGTCCTCGTTTCGCCGTACAGTGAGAATACCGGCAATCCCGTCGCCTGATCGACTCCATCCTCGATTTTTTCGCCGGCCCCGACATCACCCCGGAAACCGTGCTCGGGTGCAAAAAGAGCCGTTACATTTACATCCCGAGCCATCAGTGTATCCAGCATATGCGAATTCCCTACCCGTGCTGTAGGATTCATAACCAATCCCACTCTTTTGCCTTCCAATTCATCGAGATGGTTATCAAGCAACACCTCAGCTCCTACTTTTACAGTTCGTTCTGTTTGTGGAAACATCGATGAATCACATCCCGTAACTAAGAAAATAAAACTGCAGATAAGAAAAAGGAGATTACTTCGCATAGGCTGGCTTTTTATTATAATTGCAGCGTAATGTTTTAATTTCGCCCGACAAAAGGGAGAGAAGTCATATTTCAGTTAAGAAGCGATTAAGAAGCTCCTCTCCCCCTAATGTTAGGGAGAGGATAGGTGTAGGTCAATAAGGACTTAAATAAGCTTACGATTTATTTGCCACGACTTCGGCTTCGCTAAAAAAGAATGCCGCTTCTTTTCGTCCGTTTTCTACAGAATCAGAGCCGTGGATAATATTTTCACCCACGCTGTCAGCAAAATCAGCTCTGATTGTCCCTTTTTCGGCTTCGTTGGGATCAGTGGCCCCGATAAATTCACGAAAATCTTCGATGGCATTTTCTTTTTCTAAAATCATAGGCACGCAGGGACCACTGGACATAAATTCAACCAAATCATCGAAAAATGGTCGCTCTTTATGCACGGCATAAAATCCGCCGGCCGTATCTTCTGTCAGGCGTGTCATTTTCATCGCCACGATACGAAAGCCAGCTTCCTGTATCCGCCGGGTAACTTCGCCAATGAGCTTTTTTCGCACACAATCTGGTTTCAAGATGGTAAGAGTTCGTTCAACAGCCATAAATAATTATTAAAGATTTGTAACAATTAGTGGTTTCAATTCTCTTGTTAGTAAAGGACGCTAAATATAAAACATACATTTTTAATTACCGAAGTGAATTAGCGGCCAACTTTTAAGAGAATCAGGGATCAATGTTCAAACAAGAGCCAATACATATTTTGTGGCAGTGGCAGCTTAAATCTACGCCTGAAGAGTTGTGGCCGCTGATTACTGATACAAATCAGTTATTTAAAGATATCCGGCAACCGAGTATTCAATCCGCACATCTTTCCAATAATGTTGAACCGGGGTTCATTCAGCTATCCTATAACGGCATTAATCGATACGAAGTTTGGGAAGAAGAACCTTATGAATGGGAATATCCCTTTCGCTTTGGGGTAAAAAGACATTACCAAACGGGACCATACAAGGACTTAAGGATTCTGATCGATCTTCAACCAAATAAGAATGGTACACAAATAAAAGTTGAGCTACAGGCCAAACCCAGAATTAGCATTTTATCACTGCTGACAACACTGAAATTAAAAACGCTTGTCAAAAAACGGCTAAAAAATACGATTTATAATTATGATCAAACTGCCCTTAAAGGGGAAATGCTATACCAGTCAGCAAAAGAGAAAAAGCTGGTGCGTGGCGGTCAACAACGCCTGCAACAAATTCTGGAAAAGCTTTATAACAGCGATGTATATGGTCATATCCTTGAAAAGATCGTTGACTATATTCGTCGGGCTGACGACTTAAAGCTAAAACGAATACATCCTTACGAATTAGCCGACCAATGGGGAGTTTCACGTAAACATGTATTGGAAGTATTTCTTTACGCCGCCCAGGCTGATCTGCTGAATTTTAACTGGGATCTCCACTGCCCTCATTGTCGCAACCTACAGCACTCGGTAAAAACCCTGAACCAAATTCACGAGCCCATCTATTGTGATGATTGTGAGCAGGATTTCAAAGTAAATTTTAACAAAACAATCCGGCTTACCTTTTCACCAAATCCGCTTGTGCGTAAAATCGACCGCGCCCGATACAGCATGCGCGACCCCGGCTCAAAATCACATATTTTTGTGCAACAGTACCTGCGTCCGGGCGAAGACAGGTTTCTCAAGATCAATCTACCTGTAGGTACATATATTTTGCGATCAAGTAAATCCAAGGGATCGGCCACGATACATGTCAGTAAAGAAGGCAGTGAAACCGTACATATCGAACTCCATTCAAAAGGTCTGAGCGGAGAAGAAGCACACATAGTGCAATCTCCGAATCTTAGTCTTAAAAACAGTAGTTCTCACACACAGATGATTACTCTCGAGAAAAAATCCTGGAGCAATCAGTCTGTTAGCGCAGCTGAGGCTACATCTATGCAACTATTTCGCGATCTTTTTTCAGACGAAGTGCTTAAAAAAGGTGAGAAAATATCGGTTGACAATCTAACATTTATGTTTACCGATCTCTTTGATTCAACCGGCATGTATAATGAAGAGGGGGACGACAAGGCTGTCGGGCAGGTTATCAATCACTTTGAAATTTTGCAGCATGCTGTGGCTTGCGAAGATGGTGCGATCGTTAAAACGATCGGTGATTCCGTGATGGCTGTTTTCTGTGAGCCGGATCAGGCTTTCCGCGCTTATCTACACGCTCAGCAGATGTTAGATGAAGATGATCAGTTCAAAAATGAACTACAGCTTAAGGCCGGTATTCATCACGGAAGCTGTGTAGCTGCGAATCTTAACAGTCGTATCGACTATTTTGGCGCCACCGTTAATATTGCTTCACGTTTTGTGGATTTTGCAAGTGAGAATGAGGTCATTATCTCTGAACAAACGTTTGCTGATCACAATCTCAATAAAGCTCTCAATGGGCATCAAACAAAAAGTACCATCAAAAACATCAGTACCCGACTCAAAGGATTTGACAAGGAGTCATTCTCAATAAAGCGTATTAAAATTGATAACTCTCCTCTCCGTCTGGCGATATAGTTATTAAAATTATCATTTGAGAGCCATCCATTCTTACCGTAGCTTAACTGAGTGACAGATATTTCTGTCTATTCATAAAATATTATCAAACTATATTCCAGAATGAGCAGCTACAAAAATTCCGATCCACCGATTGCACACGGTTCCAAGGTAATGAAAAGACAAAAACGTATAGCACTGATCGCCCATGATCACCGCAAGTCAGATCTCATCGACTGGTGTGAATTCAATGCCGGGTCACTATCCAAACACAAACTTTTTGGCACGGGAACAACAGGCACGATGATTGCCGACCAAGTTGGTCTTGATGTAACGGCATTTAACAGTGGGCCTCTGGGCGGTGACCTCCAGATTGGAGCTGCCATTTCGGAAAACAAAATTAACATGATGATATTTTTCTGGGATCCGCTGCAAGCCCAGCCCCACGATGTCGATGTCAAGGCCCTTCTGCGGATTGGCGTGCTTTATAACATTCCCATAGCCAATAACAGAGCATCCGCTGATTTTATGATTTCCAGCGATCTTATGGACAAGGAATATAATCGTTTTCTCGTTGATTATAGTCAACGTTTTTCTAAAGATATCAAGAACAAGGATACGTCATGACTACTTCTGAGCAAAACCGGCTGGCTGATGAATCGAGTCCTTACTTGTTACAACATGCAGAGAATCCCGTAGATTGGTACCCTTGGTGCGATGAAGCCTTTGAAAAAGCGCGCCGTGAAGATAAACCAGTGCTGGTTTCAATCGGCTATGCTACCTGCCACTGGTGTCATGTTATGGCCCATGAGTCTTTTGAAGATGATGAAATCGCTCGACTCATGAACGAGGCTTTTGTCAATATTAAAGTGGATCGCGAAGAGCGCCCCGATATTGACAATACCTATATGATGGTCTGCCAAATGCTTACCGGCAGCGGAGGCTGGCCGCTCAATGTTTTTTTAACTCCGGATAAAAAACCATTCTATGCAGCCACGTATATTCCCAAAACAGGGCGCCAGGGGCGGCCGGGTATGCGGGAGCTCATTCCGTGGATTTCACAAATATGGGAAAATGAGCGAGAAAAAATTGACAACTCATCCGATGAAATAATTGATGCCTTTCAGAAGTCAAACCAGTTTGAAGGCGGAGATCAGCTGAACCAAACTCACCTGGAAAAAGCTTATTCTCAATACAAACAAAAATTTGATGAAACCTATGGCGGCTTTGGGTCATCCCCCAAATTCCCCAGTCCGCATAACCTGATGCTGTTACTTCGCTATGCTGAAAACCATGAGGATTCAGATGCCCTTCAAATGGTTGATAAAACACTCACGCAGATGCGAAGGGGCGGTATTTTTGATCATATCGGATGGGGATTTCACCGCTATTCGACTGACCGTGAGTGGCTTGTCCCCCATTTCGAAAAGATGCTATACGATCAGGCATTGCTACTGATGACCTACACTGAAGGCTGGCAACTGACAGGGAATGAACTCTTCAAACAAACAGCAGATGAAATAGTCTCTTATCTCTTGCGCAAGATGCAGGATGAGAATAACGGGTTTTACTCGGCCGAAGATGCTGACAGTGAAGGCGAAGAGGGTAAATTTTATGTTTGGAGCGTTTCGGAAATCCGGGATCTATTGCCCATGGCGGAGGCGGAGCTGGCTATCGAGGTTTTTAACTTTACTGAAGAAGGCAATTATGAAGATGAGTCCACGGGACGTCGTACCGGTAAGAACATCCCACATCTAAAAAAACCAATGGATGAGCTTGCCCGTGAACGTGATATGGATGAGGAACAACTGCGGTCAACACTTGAAGAGATTCGTCAAAAGTTGCTGAATGCCCGACAGGGCCGCGTGCATCCCCTGCTTGACGATAAAATCCTCACCGACTGGAATGGATTGACGATTGCAGCTCTTGCCAAAGCCGGACGTGTTTTTGATGATGAAAACTATATAAAACAGGCCGAATTGTGTTGGCAATTCATTTCATCTCATATGATTACTGAGGATAATATACTCAAACACCGCTACCGAAACGGCGACGTAGCCATTGACGCTCACGCCGATGATTATTCGTTTTTGATCTGGGGACTGATTGAACTTTATGAAACCACATTCAAGACTGAGTATCTAGAGAAGGCGATTTCTCTTAACCAACAGTTTATTGATCACTTTTGGGATGATGAAAATGCAGGCTTTTTCTTCACTTCGGAATCGGCTGAAGAACTGCTGGGACGAAAAAAAGAGATCTATGACGGTGCTATGCCTTCGAGTAATTCCGTGGCGATGATGAACTTGCTCCGGCTGGGTCGCATAACCGGTAACACAGAATGGGAACAGATGGCTGAAAAGGCGCAACAGCTATTTTCCAAAGAGATAACAAACGCTCCCACAGGGTTTGGGGCCGCACTACAGAGCGTTGATTTTACGAGTGGTAATTCACAAGAGATCATCATTGCAGGAAATCCCAATGATTCGGTAACACGATTAATGCTGAAAAATCTTCACGATCAGTTCTTACCTCGTGCACTCATCCTGCTGAATGATCCCGAAGATGATAAAATCAAAGAACTGGTTTCTTATCTGTCGGATTTTGACATGCAGAATGGAAAATCAACAGCCTATGTATGCCAGAATTATAGCTGTGAACTGCCTGTAACAGATCCTGAAAAAATGATGGAGCTGATTGAGTGATTTTTCTATGACCAGGATAATTTGCCTCAAAACTCATAACCGCAGAGGAATCAGAGGACCGCTGAAGTTATCCTGAGATACTATACTCTGTAGTTAATCCAACTGATTTTTATACTAACAGAAATTAATAGGAGATGGCAATGTTTTCGCAAATATAATTATCCTATCCTCTGTGGTTACCTCCGCGTAACTCTGCGGTTCTTAACAATAGAATTGAGAAAGCTTCCCCTGAAAAATTACCAGATTATTCAGCTTCCAATGTAATCACAGAAATATTGGGCGGTGCATTATAGCGGATGGGTGCAAGAGTAAATCCCAGACCATTATTGACATTTATTGGTAATCCTTCTTCCTCATAAAACCCCTGGACATACTCTGTTTCTCGTTCAGAGGCCGAAAAGCTCATTCCCATAAACGGCACGCGCACCTGTCCCCCGTGGGTATGTCCGGCAAGGATTATATTATAACCATTATCTCGGGCACTGGTTATTAAATGATCCTTTACCTGGTGAGATGCAAATATTTTTAACGATACACCCCTGGCACTGCTGGTAAGTGAATCAACGACTTCGGGATCAGAGTCTTTGCTGTAAACTTCGGTGACGCCAGTAATTGCAGCTTGCAAAGAAGTGTCGATATCCACGATGTGATTTTCATCCTGCAGAAGCGGAATACCCTGCTCCTTCAGCGCCGGCTCTATATGTTCGAGGCCCGCCCAGTAATCATGATCGCCAACTACAGCATACGTACCGTACTTTGACTGGATCTTTCCAAACTCCTCGGCAGACATTTCGATAAAATCGGTACCGTATGATATTAAATCACCGGTAAAGATTATCAGATCAGCATTCTGCTCATTTACTTTTTGAATATACCGAGCTATTTGCTCGCGGCCGGTATACTCATCACCCTGAATATCGGAAATGTGAACAATCTTGAAACCTTCTAATTCTGACGGCAACCGATCAACCTCAAGAATAATGTTTTCTGTTTCAATCTTGGTTGTATCACTGTACACTTTGAACCCTGTAAAGCAGAATACCAGCACAATAATAAGGACAACAGCCTGTGCGTGAATTTGGGCAATTCGCTTCTGATCCCACGGGGAAAAACGAGTCATTAGTTTGATAACATCTGCCAAAATTACCCAAGTCACCAACTGAAAAACGAACACCAATCCAAACCAAAACCAGTAAGTAAGCAGTTTGGGATATTTAAGTACCTCGATATCTTCGCTGATATAGAAATCCACAAGACCGATAATCGGAAATAAATAAAAGGAAAAAAGTAGTATTGGGGGCAGTGTTTTTGTCCATCTCTTACGCGAAACAAATTGCCGAAATATATAATACAATCGAAATGAGAGATAAAGTACGGCTGGTGTCATCAAGACAGACACCAACAGTGTCATTCTAAAAAGCCAGGGCACTACTCAAATAGTTTAAAAGTTCTTATTATATTTTTGATGGACTTAGCCTAATGGAAATTCAGGATTTCTACAAGTCCCTTTTTTGATTCGAAAACCAATTTAAATGGTGTATTGGGGTAAGAGGAATATTAATCTCACTACGTTCGCTATGTTTGCAGACTTTGAAAATATGCCCCACCGCGATTCTAATGATGAAATAGAGTTGATGAGACGCATTAAAGCTCGTGAAGAAGAAGCACTATTGGAGTTGTATGATCTTTACAGCGGACTGTTATTTGGGATGATCATGTCCATTGTAAAGAAACGTGAGAAAGCTGAAAAATTGCTTGAGGATATTTTTGTGACTGTCTGGAATAACGCCGACTCATTCAACGAAGAGCGTGGCAATGTTTTTATTTGGATGGTATCCTTGGCACGCAATCATACCATCAATAATATCAGACCTGCAACAACGAATACAGTATCGCTTTTGTCAGCAGACGATACTCATGACCCGATGAGAACAACTATCTTTTCAGACCGGACCGAACTAGTTAAAAAGGCGTTGCATGAAATTCCCGAAGAGCAGAGCGAAATTATAAAAATTGCATCCTACAGAGGTCTTACCCAATCAGAAATTGCCGATCATCTAAACACCACAATTGATACCGTTAAAACCCGCTTGCGCAATGGAGTAAAAAATTTAAAACGTATCATGGGAGATTATATATCCAATGGCTAGTGAAAATTCGTATAACGAAAAATTCGAGCAGCTCTGTGCGGGTTATGTGTTGCATACCCTCGATAATGCCGAACGGCAGGAGTTTGAGCAGATGCTCAAGGATGCCTCTGAACAAGAACGTGCACTCTACCAAAGTATGCACTCGGCTGCTAATCAGCTGGCATTTACCGTCAAAGGTAATGAGCCTGACCCAGCTGTAAAAGAGCAGCTGATATCCCACATACGTTCTGGCGACCAGGAACTAGAGCAGCAAGATACCTCCGCGGCATCCGAAATCAGCAAAGAAACGGAAGAGCCAAAAGATGGTTTCGACTGGTTTTCTTTTGCCATTGCTGCTTCATTTGCCCTGCTTATAATTACGCTGAGTCTCATTTTTTATTCCTTTAATCTAAACTCCGAAGTCAACGAACTGGAGTCTCAAATTGAACAACAGGAAAGTCAAATTACAGAACTCGAAAACGATCTGCGCGAAAAAGAACAGATACTGAACATCATAGGTAACCCTGAAATTGACATTGTTGAACTAGCTGGTATGGAAGCAAATCCCAACGGTTACGGGAAGATTATTTGGAATAACGAAAATCAACAAATGGTACTTCAGGCTTCAAATCTGCCTGCACTTTCTCAAGGGAGAGTATATCAGCTGTGGGCGCTTACTCCAGACGATCCTGTAAATGCGGGTGTTTTCACTGTTAACGAGGAAACCAATAATTTTTACCGGATTGAATTAACCTCTGATATCTTACAATCAGTGAATGGTTTTGCCGTCACTATGGAGCCGGAAGGCGGCAGTCAACAACCCACTGGCGATATGTATCTGATGGGGAATGTGGAGTGAGCCAGTAAGATGGTAGAAAGTAAAAAGTAGAAGGTACAGCAGCATTTATTTAGCAGCTGTAATACTCTCTACCTTATACTAATTCTGACTCATCTGCTGGAAAAGGTAGTCCTGAAAACTAAGAACCTGAACACCTGACGGTATCTGCACCATTGCTTTTGCTACAGGCGATTCGTTAATCGTATTTGCTTCCAGGCGTGATATCATTTTATCATTACGGAATACATCCACTTTCACCGGGAAATAGTTTTCCTTAAAAACCAGATCAGTCGGAAAACTGCTGACTATATTTTGAGCACTCCCACTCCACGGTTCCGCAAGCATACCCCAATTCATTTCGACATCCTTGGTCATCCAAACTTCGGTGTATTCATTTTCTTTATCTTCATCTCTGAATATAAACTTTTCGGAATTATATCCCTGGATCACCGCCTTTTCACTCGTGCGTTCATATGCTATATCCTCTCCCTTATCAGCAACTTGTTTGGTCGATCCATTGCCATTTTCAAACATCTGCATTAATGAAGTTATATCTGATTTAGAGATCTTGAGCGCTTTGTCTTCTCCGGTCAAAAAAACAAAATCCTCAAAATCCAGGCGTACCAGCACTCCTTCTGTCTGTATAGACCCCATAAAGTCATATTTCTTTTCACCTTGTAGTAAGATCCGGTTCGGCGTTACATACATGGTAAACTCGTCCTGCTTTTGTTCATTTCCGTCGGATGAATACTCGTAACTGTTGTATGTAATTTGACCTTCAAATTGTGCGGAGGCGGGCTGTGTGAAACAAGCGACCACAACAATGGCCGAAAGAAAATATGTTGCTTTTTTCATAAGAGGGAGTCTAATTCATTTTCAATTTATACTACCTTTTGTACATCGCTAGTAAATACAATGTTTCAGACAAAAAGTTAAGCCTGCCTGAATAAACAGACAGGCTCTGGTAACGAGTAATACGATATTAAATTATGCTTCCTGCAGAACGTTGGTATCCACGTTTACCTTGTGGATCCATCCGCCGCCTACAACATCGTCTCCTTCGTAGCAGACTACCGCCTGTCCGGGTGTAATAGCTTCGCGACCTGTGGGGAAATTAACCTCAATCTCATCATCGCCGAGCTGCTTCAACTGCCCTATAACGCCGTCATCGTTGTAACGAATCTTGCCGGTGATCTCCATTTCACCGCCCGGTACTTCGCCATACTTGCTCAGATTGATATTTTTAGCCCGGCAAGTCGTACTTACGAGATCTTCCTTTTCGCCAATGGTAATTACATTGGTTTCGGGATCGATGTCGGTCACATACACTCGTTTGCCGAGTGCCAGATCTAAACCTCGGCGCTGGCCTATGGTGTAGAAGGGGTACCCTTCATGCTCACCGACGATATTCCCGTCCTGATCAACAAACTTGCCACCTTTTACGCGCTCTTCAAGTCCGTCAACGCGATCTTTTAAAAATCGGCGATAGTTATCGTCAGGCACAAAACAGATCTCATACGAATCCGGCTTGTCGGCTACTTTAGTAAGACCAAACTCTTCAGCCAAATCTCGAATTTCAGTTTTTTCATAATTACCAAGCGGAAACTTCGTACGCGCCAGATGTTTTTGCTCTACTCCCCAAAGGGCATATGACTGATCTTTTTTGGGATCCAATCCCTTTGAAATAACATAGCGACCATTTTCTTCGCGTACATTTGCATAATGACCTGTTGCTATAAAATCACAGCCCAAGTTATCAGCCCGACGCAGCAATGCCGCCCATTTGATATGAGTATTACAAAGCACGCAAGGATTGGGGGTACGTCCGTTCATATAGTCATCCACGAAACGGTCGATCACCCAGTCGCCGAACTCGTCACGAATATCAACAATGAAATGCTTGAATCCATGTTTGACAGCAATCTGCCGTGCATCGTTCATAGATTCAAGTGTGCAACAACCGGTTTCTTTATCTGACTTACCGCCTACGCGAGAGTAATCCCACGTTTTCATCGTAATTCCGATGACATCATAGCCTTGTTCTTTGAGCATAACAGCAGCTACGGAAGAATCCACACCTCCGCTCATCGCTACTAGTACTCGTCCTTTGTTACTCATGGTTTTATAAATTTGGGGATACAACTGAACCTTCGAAGATAAGGTTTTTTTATGTATTTGTTGTGAAGAATACTTGGGAATAACGAATCGATGAACAAGGAATTATGAATGTTGATCTTTTTCGAAGCTCATCATTCCTTATTCAAGATTGAAATTCTACATATATAGGTAGGGTTTCCAATCTTCCTGCACGCCTCCCATGATAGACTGCAGAAAGGTGATATGGATTGGACGGAATGGTTTTCGCTTTAGCGGCATATCTGCCTCTTTAGGTGTGCGATTTCCTTTTTTAACGTTGCAATCGTCACATGCCGTTACCAGATTTTCCCACGTATCTCTGCCACCCCGGCTTTTCGGCAATACATGATCAATCGTAAGATTTCGGGACGCCCCACAATACTGGCACTCTTTAGCATCCCTTTTCATAATATTGTGGCGGGATAAAACGATCTTGTTGTATGGAATATTGATATACCGCCTTAACCGAATAACCGAAGGATAAGAGTACTCCTCTGATACTGTCCGGATTTTTCGTTCAGGATAGTCGTGCAACAATTCAGCTTTGTCCAAAAACAGTAACTTCACAGAGCGATGTACGGAACATACACTTAGAGGCTGATAATCTTTATTCAATACAAGAACATTCGCCTTCATAGCATAATATTTTATTTAATGCATATGGTGTGGCACTAAGCCAAAAGTAGATTTTGAAAACTTTAGTGTAGAATCAACATGAAATTTTATTCAAATGCAACACGAAAAGCGGCTTTAAAGTTGTCCGACAGGGATAATCAGGATATTGTGGTATCAAAAAAGAACTCGATGTAATATTATTTATTGATTTTAAAGATGTATAAAATAAAAGTATACACGAAACGATAAAAACCTCAGATAATTATTATAGCCTGGAAATCTTTCCTATATCATCTGACAAATTTTTCATACCTTTTTGCATTCAAAAAAATGGGATTTTGAAATATTAATTGTAATATCAATCCCAGAAAGGAAACAATAAAAGATCTGATTTCTTATCATCATCTATGCCTTACAATAAAAACATGTATACAACCGGTTACTACAAAGAACCCGGTCCCAAGCTCGACGAAGACTCCCCCTTTGAATCTATGATGGAACGGTTTCGGTTTGCAGCTGAAATCCTCGAACTCGATGAAGGTTTGTTCCAATACCTGGCCAGTCCTGTAAAGCAGATTACGGTTTCGATACCTATCGTTATGGACAGCGGTGAAATAAGAGTCTTTGAAGGATATCGTGTTATTCACAACAATCTGCTTGGTCCGTCGAAAGGTGGAATCAGATACGCTCCGGATGTGACACTGCAGGAAGTTAATGCCCTGGCTGCATGGATGACATGGAAATGTGCAATTGTAAACGTACCATTTGGCGGTGCCAAAGGTGGTGTACGATGCGATCCCAATCAACTTTCGAACAGTGAGCTTGAACGACTTACCCGCCGCTACACGGCTAACATGCTCGAGGTTTTCGGTCCCGACCGCGATATTCCCGCCCCAGATATGAATACCAATGAACAGATCATGGCCTGGGTTATGGATACGTACAGCATGAATGCTCACAAGACTGAAACAGCAGTTGTAACCGGTAAACCTATTATTCTGGGCGGCTCACACGGACGCAAGGAAGCAACCGGACGCGGTGTGGTAACGGTCACACTAGCTGCACTAAATAAGGCGGGAATCCTTCCCAATAAATGTTCTGTAGCCGTGCAGGGATTTGGTAATGTAGGTTCCGTAAGCGCAAAACTGATGTACGAGCAAGGGGCAAAAATAATTGCAATAAGCGATATCTCCGGCGGCTACTACAACGAAAATGGCATTAATATCCCCGAAGCTATAGAATACGCCCGAAAAAATAATAATTCACTTGAAGGCTACAGTGAGGCAGAAAAGATCACCAACGAAGAACTGTTGCAGCTAGACTGCGATGTACTTATTCCTGCCGCAAAAGAAGATCAAATAAATCGTCATAATGCTGGTAATATAAATGCGACAATAATTGCTGAAGGGGCAAATGGACCGGTAACTGCTAATGCCGATTCTATTCTGGAAGACAAGGGAATTATGGTAGTTCCCGATATTCTGGCAAACGCCGGCGGTGTTACCGTCTCTTACTTCGAGTGGGTTCAGGACCGTCAGGGGTATTTCTGGACCGAAGAAAGGGTCAACAGACGATTAAACCGTATGATGCGCAGCGCTTTTGACAACCTGTTTGAAGTCCGTAACGATTACGATGTTACTCTGCGACAAGCTGCTTATATCTTTGGCATTAACAAAGTTGCCACTACCTTGAAAATGCGCGGACTCTACGCTTAAAAGTGCCAAGGATCATCATTCTGCTGTAGACACTTTCTTATTAAAGCTTTAGTGTATGTCTTTTTCTGATACAAAAAAATTAGTGCTCAATTCAAAGTTCGAGGAAATGAATAGGATTGAGCCATTTGTCCAAAAGCTACAGAACTGGGCCGGTTTTAGTGAAGAAGACTCTAGTCGCATTATGCTGACGCTCAGTGAAGCCGTCAATAATGCAATTATACACGGCAATAAAGAAAATCCTGATAAACAGGTGCAAATCCAGACGAGTCTAAATCGGGATGAACAGATTTTAGAGATTAGTGTAGAAGATGAGGGAGAAGGGTTTGATCCCGATGATCTTCCCGATCCACTGAAAGAGGAAAATCTGCTTAACGAAGGTGGCCGCGGGATCTATTTAATTAGAGAATATGCCGATGAAACGCAGTTCTTTGATAGTGGCAGGAAGGTCGTGATTACTTTTCATTTAGATGACTAGCTTCATTTTCTTTTGCTTCTCACAAATTGCTGTCTCCATCACCAGCTGATCTACCACAACCTCTTTTTGACGTGATGCATCTTTTGGCCTCAGCACGCAATTCTTAGGCCGTGGTTAAAACCGTAAAGTCGAGAAAGTAGACATATCAAAGTCAAAATTCACCGGTGTCAAGAATCTGGGGCGGAACCCAATTGGGATGGTTTTTGTCAGTACAGCCTACGTAGCCTAAGCTACTTCGGATCAAGCCAAAAGGTACCCCAAAAGTAAGCACCAATTTCATGCTTTTTTCCTTTATAGCCGAATCCTAGCAATATAAAAGGCGATAGATAACTCTATCGCCTTTTATATCTTTATAAGTGGTATAAGGTGCTAATTAGTCACCTGTGCTTCCAGCTGCTTCTTCAGCTGAGATTTGGGAACGGCACCTACAATCTGATCCACCACTTCACCGTCCTTGAAAATCAGCAGTGAGGGAATACTTCGAATGCCGTACTTCGTAGATGTTTCAGGATTCGAATCTACATCAACTTTTCCAACTTTGGCTTTGCCTTCAAATTCTCCGGCAAGCTCTTCCACAATAGGGCCAACCATCTTGCATGGACCACACCATTCAGCCCAAAAATCGACAAGGACAGGCTTGTCTGAATCAGCATTTAATACCTCTTCTTCAAATGAGTCGTCTGTAAGTTCTATAGCTTTACTCATATTATATGTACTACATTAATTAGTGTTAAGATCCTTCTTTGACGGCAATAATATCGCACATTAAAAACCAATTATCACATCATTTATTATTATAAAGCAGATTGCAAAAACTTATCGGCCATTGCCATTAGTGCGAGTCAACTTAACAGCATCTTCTCCGACCAGTGATTTCAATCCTCCAAGCAGTTCATCATTGGGATCTATAACAAATTTACGCACATGCATTGCAAAGGGACGTTTAGCCTCACTGCTTAACACATTAAAGCGAATATTCGTTTGTCCCTGGTGCTTCTTAAAAAGCGATGCCATCTGTTCCAGATCCCCTTCTTCTACATAATTGGTGTCAATATCTATCTTTAGCTCAATCTGATCCTGGTATTTCTCTCGCATGCTTGCAATTCGTTCAAAATTATTGGCAATTATCTGAGGATGTCCGCGCCGTGTATCAATGTGACCGTCAACAACTACAAGGGTATCAACCTGGATCATACCCAGATTACTGTCATAGACATCATTAAAAGCAATAACCTCAATATTTCCGTGGCGATCCTCCATCTGCAAGAAAGCAAACGGACGTCCTTTTTTGTCCGTTACACGTTTTACTTCGGTGATAATTCCTGCCACGCGAACATCGGTACGATCTTCAAGTTTGTCGAGCTTTTCCGGATCCAGGGTATGTGAGCAGAACATCTGAACATCCTCTGCAAATTTATCCAGCGGGTGCCCGCTCAAATAAAAGCCGATAAGCTCGCGCTCTTTATTCAGTCGTTCAATACTAGACCACGGCTCAACATGTTCGAATTGGGGTTCATCAATAGCAGAAGCATTGTCGCCACCATCTCCGAACAGATCAGACTGATTGGAGTTTTCCAGCTCCTGTACACGAGAACCATAGCTTATAATCACATCCATATGCTTGAGCAGCTGATGCCGATTGTCATTCAGCTTGTCGAACGCCCCTGCTTGGAACAGGCTCTCCAAGGTTCTTTTGTTGCAGATACTCGAGTCGACCCGGCGGGCAAAATCATAGATAGACTCAAATTTGCCATTCTCCCTTCGCTCTTTCACAATTTCCAGTACCACGTTTGAGCCAACTCCCTTGATAGCTTCCATACCATACTGAATGCGCCCATCCACGGCCACAAACTTGCCCTGTCCGTTGTTGATATCCGGGGCGTCAACATCGATTCCCATTCGGTTACACTCTTCAATAAATTTCGAAACCTTATCGATATCGCCCATATTATGGCTCAGTACCGCCGCCATATATTCAGCCGGATAATTGGCTTTAAAAAAGGCGGTCTGATAGGCAACAACCGAATACGCCGCCGAGTGCGACTTATTGAATCCATAATTGGCAAACTCAGCCATAATGTCGAAAAGCTCTTCAGCCTTCTCCTCGGACACGCCATTGTCAATGGCCCGTTTTGTAAATGTCTCACGCTGCTGGGCCATCACTTTCTGCTTCTTCTTACCCATCGCCCGGCGCAACAGATCCGCTTCTCCCAGCGAGTAGTTGGCAATTTTCTGGGCCGCCTTCATAATCTGCTCCTGGTAAATCATAATGCCGTACGTCGGCTCCAGAAGCTCCTCCAGATCCGGATGGGGATACTCAACTTCAGAGCGCCCGTGCTTGCGATCGATATACTCCGGGATAAACTGCATGGGGCCCGGACGATAGAGCGCATTCATGGCAATAAGATCATCCAGCTCGGTCGGCTTCAGCTGCTTGAGATATTTCCGCATGCCATCCGATTCAAACTGGAAGGTACCTATCGTATTCCCCTGCTGGTATAACTCAAAAGTTTTCTCATCATCTTCCGGGATTTCATCGAGCTCATAATGCACCCCGTGATTTTCTTCCACATATTCGATGGCCGTTTTAAGGATCGACAGAGTCTTTAATCCAAGAAAATCCATCTTCAACAGTCCGCATTCTTCGGCGTGCGGACCATCGTACTGGGTAATCAATTCTTTATCTTTCGAAAGCGCTACCGGCACGTATTCGCTGATTTCTCCGGGAGCAATGATTACGCCTGCAGCATGAATACCGGTTTGCCGCGCCGACCCTTCCAGCGTCTTGGCATAACGCATCATTTTCTGGATCTGGGGATCGGGATGGTCAAAAAGTTCCTGAATATCATCGGCCGATTCGGGATTTTTCGACTTATCCAGCACTTTGTCAAAGGTGTTGAGTCCAGGCTGATCTGGGAATAACTTGGTTATACGATTTACTTCCTGCAGCGGCACGCCCAGAACACGACCCACATCGCGGATCGCTGTCTTGGCTTTCATTGTGCCATACGTAACGATCTGAGCTACTTTTTCGCGGCCGTACTTTTCGACAACGTAGTCGATAACTTCCTGGCGACCGCTGTCATCAAAGTCGATATCTATATCAGGCGGGCTCACACGCTCGGGATTCAAAAAGCGCTCAAAGAGCAGGTCGTGCCGCATCGGGTCAATATTGATAATCCCCAGACAGTAAGCCACAACCGAACCTGCGGCGGAACCACGTCCCGGCCCGACAAACACATCACGCTTGCGCGCCTCAGTAGTAAAATCCTGAGTAATCAAGAAATATCCTGAAAAATCCATCCGGCTGATAATCGCAAGCTCCTGCTCAATGCGCTCGGTGATCTCCTGCGTTATTTCTCCATAGCGCTTCTTGGCCCCTTCATAGGTCATATGGCGCAGATACTCATCCATCGAGTCAAACCGGTCGGGGATGCTGTAGTGCGGCAGCAACAGCTCGGAACTAAGGTCGATGTCCTCAACCTTTTCTATAATCTCATTTGTATTGTCGATCGCCGAGGGAAGATCGCTAAAAAGCTCCTGCATCTCCTCGGGCGTCTTCAGGTAAAAGTCCGTGTTCAGGTTGTCGTCATCATCCGTAAAACGAAACCGGTTGGGATCATTAATATCCGCATTCGTCTGCAGAGCGAGCAGTATATCGTGTGCTTCTGAATCCTCCTCATTCACGTAGTGGCAGTCGTTCGTAGCCACCATTTTCACATTATATTCCTTCGACCATTTCACCAGGATTTCGTTGCACCTGTCTTGATCATTGAGACCATGCCGCTGCAGCTCGATATAATAATCGTCCCCAAAAACATTAAGGTACCACTCAAAAACTGCCCGGGCCTCTTTTTCACTTTTGTTGATTATCGTTTGATTGATCTCACTGGCGATACAACAGGTAGTAGCAATTAATCCTTCAGAATGCTCGGCCAGCGTGGGCTTATCAATGCGAGGTTTATAATAAAGCCCTTCGGTGTATCCCAGTGAACAAAGCTTTGACAGATTTTTGTAACCCGTCATGTTCTTGGCCAGCAACACCTGGTGATAGCGCGTGCGATCCTTTTTATCATCCATTCCCGAGGGAGTGACATAAAACTCACATCCGACAATCGGCTTTACATCGTGCTTATGGGCTTCATTTACAAACTCCGGCACCCCAAACATGTTTCCGTGATCCGTAATGGCAATGCCGGGCATGCCGTGTTTTTTGGATTTCTTGATGAGCTGACTGATGCCCGCTGCCCCGTCGAGCATGCTAAACTGCGTGTGATTGTGGAGATGTGAAAAGTTCATTCAGGTTATTGAGATTTGGATGACGAGTTTGAATAATTATACGATTCCTGTACCACAAAATTAAGCTGTTTCTTTTATAAAACCGCAGAGGCGCAGAGGAATTTACGGAGTCGCGCAGAGATCTTATTGTCTCTGTGAAACTCTGTGTTTACTTCAAATATCAGATTTAACTAATGGAAGCGTTGCATACACAAATGTCACCCTGAATTTATTTCAGGGTCTGTTGCAAAAATTATCCTAAAAGCTTCTAAAGAAAAATTTGCTGGCAGATGCTGAAACAAGTTCAGCATGACATTGGGTTTTTACAAGGATCTCTATCGACTAAATAATTTTCTTAATTTTTAAATGTTGCAATCTATTTGGCTTTTACTCTTTTTTACCGATCACCTGCAAGAAAATACGCCGCGTCCGTGATTTATTGTCGTGATTAATAATCACAACCTGCTGCCAGGTGCCCAGAACCGGTTCTCCCTGGTGCAACGGAACGGTAATGCCCGGCCCCATCATCGTCGCTCGCATGTGTGAAAAACCGTTGTCATCGCCCCACGTTTCTCCGTGGCGCGTTATTTGATCGTGTGGGGCGAACTCTTCCAGTTTATCCTGCATATCTTTCACCAGCGCCGGCTCAAATTCAATCGTCGAGACAGAGGCTGTTGAACCTATGGGGAAAATATGAATTATACCCTCCGAAAAACTGCTCTCACGAGCAAACTTTGTGACTGGATCAGTTATATTTTTGATATCTGAAAAACCATCTGCATCTACTGATATCTCTTTGCTAATAATATCCATAAGAAGTAAAGTTAGTAGCTATTTAAATTTAATGATCATGTTTATAACCGCAGAGGTTCGCGGGGAATCCGCAGAATTGCTCAGAGAATATTCTTTCTCTGTATCAACATAACATCAGTAATACAGGATCTAAGATTTTTAATATGATGTATATTTCTGCAAAAACGACTGTAGTGCATTTCGATATTTGACTTCTGTTTCCCAAAAACCGGATCCATGAAGCCCGTCCAGTTCTACAAAAACCTTAGGTTCATTTGCGGCCTCAAAAAGCTCTTCTCCATAGTGATATGGCACAACTTCATCCTCATGGCTGTGGGCCATAAATAACGGCGAATCGATCTCTTTTATATTCTCCAGCGTATTATATTCATACCTAATCAACCACCGCACCGGCAGCCAGGGATATACATCAGCCCCCAGATCGGCCGCTGTAGTAAATGTAGATTCAATTATTGATGCCGCGGGATTCCTGCGCGCCGCCAGCCATGCAGCTACCGATCCGCCGAGGGATCGTCCCATGATAACTATTCGTGATTCCGAAATTCCCCTGTCAGAAACCAGATAATCCCATGCCGCTTCTGCATCGCGATAGGTCCCTTCCTCGGTCGGATTACCCTCGCTTTTGCCATAGCCCCGATAGTCAAAAATGAATACATTCAGCCCCATTTGATGTAAAAACTGAATAGTTCTTGTCCGACCTGAAATATTCCCGGCATTACCGTGTAAGTACAGGGTTGTCAAATTGGTGGAATCACTGGGCACGAACCAACCGTGGAGCTCAAAACCATCTTCCGTTTTGAAATAAACATCCTCAAATTCATAACCCAAATCTGCAGGAGTAGTGGTAATGGTACTAAAAGGATGATAAACCATACTGGACTGCATAAAATAGACCAGAATCAAGATCGCTGCATATCCAACGGCAAGGCTGCCAATAATCCACATCATGTTTCTAATCAGTTGCAAAAAATCACCTCTTTTTTTCCCCATGGATAAATCCGTGGGGTTAAGATCTATATTCAGAAGCTCACTTAAGTGAGCTTTGATTTTGCAGGGCCTGATGAATTAATCTTTAGGCATTAAAATGCATTCTAACCCAATTTTTATCTTCCACATAATGCATTGGGATAGTCGGTTTATATCAGAATAATATAATACGAAGAAAGCACTGGTTTAACTATTAGTCCCCAGCCTTACTTCTTTTCTGGGAATATGCCTGGCTCCATCCGGATGAAGCTTGCTTTCATAAAGCACTATGCTATTTACCGATATGTCATCTATACGAAAATCTTCATGCCGCTCTATGAATGAGGCAATTTCATTTTTGGGTGTGTTTTTAACCCGGCCAATAGTCACATGAGGCGTAAACGAACGCGGTTCGGGTTCGAATCCCAAGTCTGTGCAAAGGTCTTCGATCGTCTGTTGCAAATTTTGCAGTGGATGATCTTTATTGATTCCCGACCAAAGTATGCGTGGCGGACCTCCTCTTGGGAAATACCCAACTCCTTCCATTGTAATGGAAAAAACTGAGGTATTTATTGCATCAAGAGCTGCCTGCAACTCCTCTAGCTTGTGAGATTCGGTATCCCCCAAGAACTTGAGCGTCAAATGGAATTTATCATTCTGCTCCCACCGAACGCCCTCTATGGGTTGCTGCAATTTACTTAGCTCTTTCCCGACTTTCTCGGGCATTGGGATAGCAATGAATAATCGCATCAGTGATAGCGAACTTCAAAATCCTCAAATTCTTCGTCTGTTTCTTCTACCGTTACATCGATATTATCGACATGGCTGGGACCCGGTCCTTTTTCACAGCGGTTCACCATCTCCCGGATATGATCAATCGGCCCGGCAAAAACCGCCTCTACACGCCCGTCAGGCAAATTTTTTACCCAGCCATATACACCCACTTCTTCGGCATTAACCTTTGCAAAGTGACGAAATCCTACTCCCTGTACTCTTCCTTCAATAAGAACGTGCGCCTTTTGCATAAATTTCGGATTGCTCTTTTGTTAACTCTTTAGCTCTCAATAAGTTAGTATATCAATTCCAAGGGGCTAATGTACTAATCTAAGAGGAATTCTCGAACTAAAAACGAATTAAAGCCATAAAGTTTGTATAATTCTAATGATTAAATCCTACAGTAATTAGCCC
This sequence comes from Fodinibius sp. GM108, assembly GCF_058386985.1. Lineage (NCBI taxonomy): Bacteria > Pseudomonadati > Balneolota > Balneolia > Balneolales > Balneolaceae > Fodinibius > Fodinibius sp. GM108. The sequence goes on along the minus strand of NZ_JBYEIR010000006.1, from coordinate 35,919 downwards.
AGAATTAACTCATGACACTCACACAACTCTCATATATCGTAGCCGTCGACCGTTACCGCCATTTTGCCACTGCAGCAGAAAAATCTTACGTCACACAGCCCACCTTGAGCATGCAAATCCATAAGCTGGAAGACGAGCTTGGTGTAACAATTTTTGACCGTTCAAAATCGCCGGTTATTCCCACCGAAATCGGAGAAAAAATTATTGAAGAAGCCAAAGAGATATTAAAGCAGTCCAAGCATATCGAAGATCTGGCCTCTCTCAAAGATGAAGAACTACGGGGTACTTTCCGGATCGGTATAATACCTACTATAGCTCCATATTTACTTCCCCTGTTCTTGCGTAATTTCAGAAATAAATATCCGGAAGTTCGGCTGATATTTGAAGAGGTTGTAACTGATGAATTGCTTGATCTTCTTGACCAGGATTATCTGGATATAGGTGTCATTGCAACTCCCGCCGATCGGGGTAATATTTTTGAAGAAGACCTTTATTACGAACCATTCCTGGGATACGTTTCTGAAGATCATCCCTTGGCCAAAAAAGATCGACTTACCGTCGATGACCTGGAAATTTCAAATTTGTGGCTGCTCAACGAGGGACACTGCTTTCGCGATCAAACCGTAAAGCTGTGCAAGAAATTCAGAAAGAATAAACTCGACGATCCCAAAATTGAATTTGAAAGCGGCAACCTGGAAACGCTGAAACAACTGGTCGAACAAAATTTCGGCATGACACTGTTACCCTATCTTGCTAAAAACCAGATCAATGAGCGCTGTGCAAAAGCGCATCTTCGCCACTTTGATAATCCTGTACCCAGACGTAAAGTCCGCGTAGTATACGGACGAGAATACCTCAAGAAAAACATCATAGAAGCCTTCAAAAAAGAAATATTTGCCGTTATACCTGAGGAGTTAAAAAAGGAGGATGCAGGTCTTCTTGTAGAATAAACTAAGGGACAGAATTCTTAGTAATTCTATGAAACCTTCCATACTTTTGAGGTTTCTTTTTCAATCCGAAAAGCAGTAGTATCTTGGAACATTCGGTCACCCTCTGGGTTATTTTCAACATCTTTATTATAACCATGCTCATCGTCGATCTGGTTGTTTTGCACAGAGAAGACGAAAAAGTGAGCATCAAAGAAGCACTTATCTGGACAGGAGTCTGGATTGCACTTGCTCTTATTTTCGGGATTGGCGTCTATTATTATATGGGATCAGAGATTGCTCTCGATTATTATACCGGCTATTTGATCGAGAAATCATTGAGCGTTGATAATATTTTCGTCTTCCTGTTAGTCTTTTCCTACTTCCAGGTGCCGGATCAATATCAACACAAGGTACTTTTCTGGGGGATTTTCGGTGCTCTTGTCATGCGGCTTGTCTTTATCTTCACAGGCGTTGCCCTGCTCGATCGCTTTCACTGGATCATTTATGTGTTTGGCGGCTTCCTTGTTTTTACCGGGATAAAACTGGCGATGGAAAAAGATAAAGAGGTACATCCCGAAAGAAATCCGATGCTAAAGCTGGTTCGCAGGATTATGCCAATTACCAAGAGCTATCACAGCTCTAAGTTTTTTATCCGGCGGATGGGTAAACTTATTGCCACTCCGCTTTTCGTTGTCCTGGTTGTTATCGAAACAACCGATCTTGTTTTTGCCCTCGACTCGATCCCCGCTATTCTGGCTATCACAAGAGATGAATTCATCATTTACAGCTCAAACGCTTTTGCGATCCTGGGGCTGCGAGCGCTCTTTTTTGCTGTGGCGGGAATCATGCGCATTTTTCATTATCTGCATTATGGATTGTCACTTATTCTGGTTTTCGTGGGGGTTAAAATGCTGATTTCGGAATTTTATCACATTCCTACTCCCTATGCACTGGCGTTTATCGCTATTACTCTCACAGTTTCCGTTGTAGCCTCGATTATAAATCCCAAAGAGGAAATTCCTGTTCCTGAGGAAAAGCTTCCGGACGAATAAACTGCCATGAACTTTGAGCAATTTTCCACAAACTGGTTTCTGCTTTACTCCCTGGTTATCGGCTTTTTAGCTATAGCAGGAGGACTGGCACTTATCCTAAAAAAACAGAATGTTGCTTCGTTCTTCACGGAAGCCGCAAAAGATGAGAAGCCTCCTATCTTACTCGTTCGAATTTTGAAATATTTTCTGCTGTTTTCTTTACCGGGACTGGTACTGGCATTTATACCATTCTCCTGGATCGAACTTATATTTACACTTTGGTGCTTATTGCTGATTTATATTGCAGGCATACGGCTGGTCCGCTGGGAAGAAAGTCGCACGCTGATAAAAGTAAATGCAGGAAATTTGCCGGATATTATCCGCAGAAGCGGTGCCATAATGGTGTCAGTAGGTCTGGCTATTTTTCTACTTGCTTATTTTATAATACAACGAACTCAATTCTGATGAATATAACCAAGGCGGGATATCACGGTATTCTGCTTCCGGAACTGAATATTGGCTTTGACTATAGCGGTACTCATGCGCAGCATACCTTTATATCGCACGCCCATTCTGATCATATGCCGCGAAGCAGCGGGGGTAGCGTCTATTGTACCGAGAATACCTATAAGCTGATGCGGCGACGTGGCTACGAAGGTGATGCCATCACATTGGATTTTGGAGAAACTCTTCAGACAAAAAATGCTGATATAACCCTTTACCAGGCGGGACACATTTTGGGATCGGCTATGTTTATGGTTGAATCAGATGAGGGATCGGTACTCTATACCGGTGATTATCGCACGCCGCCGTCACCGGCTTCTGAAGGTTTTTCTATTCCCGAACAGGTCGATCATTTTATTACTGAAGCAACTTTTGGTCTTCCGATCTATAAATGGGATTCCCACCACAAACTGGCTCAGGAAATCCGTTCATTTGCTTCATCATCTCTCGACGAAGGATATACGCCCATTTTTCTGGCATATAACTTAGGGAAAGCACAAGAAGTAATGCATCTGTTGGCGCCGCTGGAACATCCCGTCCAAATTCATGGCGCGGGATATAAAATGTGCGACGTCTACGAAGAGGCCGGTATCGATCTCGGAAATTACTCTGCATACGACCGGGAAACGTGTGAGGGGAATATTATCATTGCACCTACATCTGCCGTCAGTAATGGTCTGGCTTCAAATGTTCGTAAAACACGTATTGCCTACTGCTCGGGATGGGCGGCACGGGAAGCAGCACGTACACAACTGACGGTGCATAAGCTGATCCCCCTTTCAGACCACCTCGATTTTTTTGAACTGATCCGTCTTTGCGAAAAACTAAATCCCCAGATGGTACATATTACGCATACGCCCAATGCAGATGTGGTGCGTCATTATCTGGATGAACGAAATATAAAGTCGCGATTTTTAGATATGGAGATCGAAGAAGATGACTAAGGAACACAGATTTAGCAGGTTTCGCTGGTTAATATGGAAAAAAACTGTGTAAATTCGCCGAATCATTGTTATACGCATCCTATTGACCATAGTGAACTATGAAGGAAAATTCGTTTCAATATTTAGCAGAAACTGCGCAGCAGATTAATGAAACGCGTAGCACGAATACAAAAATTAAATTATGTGCCGAATATTTCCGATCTGTTGATGCGGATGAAGATTTAAAGCTTGCCGCTCAATTTTTGGCTGAAGGAGCTTTTTCTTCTGTCTCAGGCAAACGAGCCTCCGTCGGAAGTCGCACCTATTCTACCTGTGCCGCTCAATTCTGCGAAATCGATTACGAAAAAGTGTTTAAACCCTGTAAAACTGCTCTGGGCAGCGGATCAGAAGCCATCGAAAAGCTGATGCACAACATTGAAGCGGCCCGAAAAAAACGGAATCCCGAACAGCTTTTTCTTGCCGAGATTGAGAATATTTACCATGAACTTTACCGGGCATCGTCACGCGCCGATAAACAACAGATTCTTCGCCAGGCATGGACCAAAATGACGCCCCTGGAGATCAAGTATTTTATCCGCATCATGAGCCAGGGATCACTTCGTATCGGATTTGAAACAAAAAGCGTAGTTTCGGCACTTGCGCAGGCTTTCAATAAGGATATTGAAGAAGTACGCTATGCCCATATGATCACCGGCAGCACCGGAAAAACGGCGGTACTTTGTAAGAACGATGAGCTTGAAGAAGCCACTTTTAAACTTTTTCATCCGCTCTCATTCATGCTGGCATCACCCATAGAAAGCCGGGCCGTAGACAATATGAATGGCTATATAGCTGAAGAAAAGTTTGATGGCATGCGTGCACAGGCACATATCAGCGGACAACAAGTGGAGTTATATTCACGGGACCTCAATGAAATCACCCACTCTTTTCCGGAGATCACGCAGTTCTTCCTTAAACGAGATCTGCCCAACCTTGTTTTAGACGGAGAAATTTGTGTCTATAAAGATAAGGAAATTCTGCCGTTTCAGCTCTTGCAAAAGCGGATGGGACGAAAGAAGCCGGGCAAAAAAGTTCTGGAAAAGTATCCGGCGCTGTTTATCTCATACGATGTACTCTTTCACAAAGTTCATCCTACATTTGATCTTCCGCTATCGAAAAGGCGGCAACTTCTGGAAGATCTCTCCGAGAGTCACTCATTACCTATTACCAATCAGTTTGAAGTCAAGGATCGCGATCATATAGACGAGTTATTTGACAGAGCGCTGGCGCACGGTAATGAAGGGTTGCTGCTCAAGAAAAAAGACAGTACGTATGAGTATGGTCAGCGCCGGAAATCATGGCTCAAAGTAAAAAAGCCGGGGGGCACGCTGGACACAGTGATCATGTATGCTCATGCCGGAAGCGGAAAGCGCGGCGGTTATTATTCCGATTTTACACTCGGTATCAGTGTAAAAGAAGATGAGCGCTACGAAGAAGAGTTTATCCCCATTGGTAAAGCATACGGTGGATATACGGACGAGGAGATGGAACAGCTTAATAAACGAATTAAAGATCTGACTGTGGAGAGATATGGCCCCACCCTCGGCCTTATCCCCGAAATTGTGATAGAACTGGAATTCGATGATATCCAGGTCAACAAGCGTACCAAAGCAAATTACACGCTTAGGCTTCCGCGTTTCAAAGCTATTCGATGGGATTTAGGTCCCGAGGACACCGACACGCTTAAAGATGTGGAGCGCATGTATCAACAGAAAATAGATCGAGACCGGCTGAAGCAGGAAGAGAATCCGTCGTTTTATTTTCAAAGTTGATTCACCTTAGCATTTGAATCTTCAGGTATCTATTTATCATTTCGGTCGGCCGGGCGGATCAGAGAAAGGAGTTATCGCTACCTCGGAAGAAGGATTACTTATGAAATCGAATAAAATATCACAATTAGAGCAACAAGGAATAGGAATACCAAGATACCTTAACGACCTCTGCTTAATCCGGAAAAAATCAATCCTGTGGTGTCAAACCGCCACGTTCCAATCCGTCAAACAATGAACCTAGCAGATTATCTGCCTCACGGGAAGATACTTCATACATCTGCCACTGCCCCATGTTTTCACTGTCACCTGTAAATTGGATCTGTTTTTCGAGCTGAAAAAAAACTTGCGATCCCGAATTACTTTCTGAAACTTCTGCAATAATACGATATCGTTCGTTGCTGCCGCCATCCATACCCTGACCCACACCTGTACTGTTTACTTCTCTCCAATTTGTCTCAATGCGTCCCTCTTCCATGCTTGATGAGACAATCTGCCACTCTTCATCGACAAGTATAGCGGCCTCGTGATTTCTTAACACCTGAACAGTACTTTCATACTCTTCTGAAGTTCCTTCCTGATACAGCTGATATGTTAATCCTCTTTGGTCTTCATCGGTCATCTGATAAACAGAACTACTACCACAACCTATTAATAAAAAGCTAATAAGGAACAGACTAAGAAAACGTATCATGAATGCTTTGATCAGTCATTTTAATTAATACAATGGGTTAAAGAAGAAGATAAATACCAATGTCCCAACGTTCTGATTCAATTTTTATGATGATAAATTGATCAAGAACAAATTTCTTGTTATTTCACTACGTAATCATATGTCCCGTGAATGTATTATAATATTTCTGTATGAGCAATTGGACTCTCAAATCCATTCCACCACACGACTGGTTTCTATGCCTCGATATCGATCAGTATTTTGATCATGAACACAATCCTGAAACTGTTTTTGAAGAGGGATTTACGCGTCCCATACCAGTTGGCGACCGTGATATTTTGGTCACTACCTTTTTTAATGGGGATCCCGAAAATCCGGAGTTCCATTTTGAAAGCCCGGAGTCACTAAGCCAAAATGAAATTGAAGAGGCTAATAAAAGCCTGGCGCGAATTTTTGGGACAAACATCGATTTACGTCCATTTTATGATCAAGCGTCAGACGATTCGGTGATAGGTCCGCTACTTACTCAATATCACGGTTTTAAACGTATGGCCCGGGCTAATCTTTTTGAGGATACCATCAATCGAATTATTCAGATGCGTCTGTCGCACAAACCTACAGCCAAAAAGATGGTGTATAAAGTGCGTGAGAATTACGGCTCATTAATCACAACAAACGGGCAAAATATTCCAGCGTGGCCTCGGCCGCACCAACTGGTAAAGGCCGATCCGATGAGCATTCGAAAGCTGGGTCCCACCAAACGGAAGGGCGAATATATTATCGGCTTTGCCGAGGATCTGCTTTCCGGCGAACGTGACCTTGAGCATCTTGAATCTTGTCCGCCGGATGAATTCTACGAAACGATGACTAAAATCCGGGGTGTAGGACCAACATCAGCCCAGCAGCTAATGTTTTTTCGTGAACGTCCGGATGCTGTTTTCCCAAGCCATAAAAAGAAAGGTAAAGAAAAGGGACACCGGCGGTGGATAATTCTTAACTACGGCGGCGATCCCGACAATACTTCGGAAGAAGAGTTTCAAGAGATGATAAAAAACTGGGAAGGCTACGAAGCCGCTGCCCTTGAATTTTTGTTTGTAGATTGGGTACTGCGCGAAAAGGAGAAAAAACAAAAATCTTAGAATCTTTCAAGAGCTGTTATAAAGATTGTTATAGTTCACCAGGGAATTTTCCCCTTATCTTCCGGTAAATGTCTTTGCGGCATTTTCGGCTGATCCAATTCTACAAATACTATGGTCTGTCGGGCGGATCAGAAAAAGGCGTCACCTCCACTTCGGGAGAAACCTCACTTTCATTTTTGGAACCATCTACCGCTGTCAGCCGGTAATAATAGGTAGTACCATTTTCCAGACCCGTATCAGTATAATCCGTGCCAGATAACAAATTTCCGCCATTGACCGGATCCATATCCGACACGCTGGAAAAACTCTCTGTGCCACGATATACATTATATCCGTCCAAATCATCTTCGGTGTTGGCATTCCAGACCAACTCAATCTCCCCATCACCTGACATCCCATCCACTCCGCCCGGTGCAGAAGGAGGTGTGGTATCTTCGATATTATCATTATTATCGGGGGGATCCTCTTCATCATCGCCGGAATCCGACGGATTTCCACCACATCCCGCCAATATCAGCAAGAATGTTATACAAAGCATTGGAAACAGTCGTTGAGTTTTCATAGTAATTAGTTATTTGGTTATTTGCTATCAGTTATTAGGTGGTTCTCCCTAATAACTAATAACCGATAATAGATTTTTACTTTATCAGCATCATCTTTTGGATATGCCGGTGGCTGCCGATTTCAAAGACCGCAAAGTACATGCCGCTGGCCTGCCGGGAGGCATCAAAAGTAACAGTGTGAATACCGGCCTCACGAACTTCATTAACCAGTGTACTGACCTTCCTCCCGATCATATCATATACTTGCACCCTGACCTCGGACTGCTCGGGCAGGGCAAACTGCAAGGTGGTGGTTGGGTTAAACGGATTGGGATAGTTTGGCTTTATGCTCACTTGTTCCGGTAACATATTATTTTGTTGCTCATTCAAGTACCGGCTGTCTCCCATCACCAGAAGTAGATCGGTTGATCTTTCCTGTGGGACGTACTGCACACTCTGTGGAGACAGCAGATCGTATGTTTTTCCTGTCTTGGGGTCCAGTATTACCAGTCGTTCCATACTATAGTTTTCAATTCCTTCGGCCCTGATCGTCACAGGCTGCTCCGGCTTTGCCGTTAATCTCACCGGAAACTGCTGCCCCTCTGTCTGATGTTCACGATATATTCGGGCAAAAGTATTTGTGCGTTTGTTTTTTGGCTCTTCGGGGTTCGTAAACCTGAGTGAAGCCCTCTCAAAACCACTCGGCGGTGCTACAATATCAGGTCGGTGCTTTTGCTTATCCCGATAAAATGCAATACTACTGGATGAGGTTTCATAATCTTTTTCAACGGTTATCAACCGAAGTTCCCGTTGCTTATCCCCCTCTTTTTCTTTGACTGATGCAGGAACATACGGTATTGTCAGCTCTTCCAATTCTTGATCGTTAAGAAAGTAAAAAGCCTCTCCAAACCGGGCGGATGCAAATTTTGCAGCCTCTTCAAATGATCCGTCAAATCTCCATATTGGTTGTAAACTGTCTCCGTTTGCTGAAGATACTTCATCCCAGGAAACGTCAATATCCAACGGATTGGAAATAATATTCCATCCCTCGTGTAACGGTATTCTGGCTTGATTTTGATCATCCAGCTCTACCATCGGCAGAATATCGTTATAGCTAAACAAATCTTGATGTGTCACCCAAAACCCATTACCCGGCTGAAAGGCAAACTGTTCGCTGCCGTCATATTTCACCAGGTAATCCTCATCAGTGCCGTCATCCCAATAGGCTTGCCAGTGTATTTCATGGTTCCCTTCTAATATACTTCCCAGCGATGTGTTAGATGAGCCGGGCAAAGCTACCAACCGGTAATCCTCAGGGGAACCGGTATCACCAAATGTAATATTAGCATCCGTAACTATTTCTTCGGGGGGGTCTACAGCAAAATTAACAATCAAGGTCTTTTCTATTTGCTCTTCGGTGTAAACAGTATCTTTAATCACTACTTTAACTTCCTCTCCATGTTTTCCGCTGCCGGTGAAATTCCAAACAAATGGCTCAGAGTCAGCCGGTTCTATAGATAAGCTGGTAGTACCGGATATGCTAAACTCAAAAGGCTGGGTTTCAAAAGAGAATATTGAAAATATTTTTGTTGCTGCCGTATCTCCTGTTGTTATTGTCAGTGAGTCAACGCCAAAAGGATTTTCATATGACGGATTGACTGTGATTTCATCCGGAGTATCGTAAAAACCACTGGCATCAAATGGATAAGTTATTTGAGAACTCAGGGAAGTGTTTTCATTATTTTTAACCTTAACCACCAATTCGGAATTAGCATTTACAGTTGCCGATGCGTAATTCAACCAATAAAAAGAGTTGCTTTTTCTTTCAAGAGATTCCTGGACCTCAAGAAATTGGTTTAGCACATTATTAAAATCAGGATCTATAAAAGTACCCGCATTCCCAATTTCCCGAAGTGCTTCAGCATCAAAATCATCGGGATCAGCCTCAATACCAATCGCATACACTTCTTTGAAACCTCGGGCCGCATTTACGTCATACAGCGTAAATTCATTAGCGATATCCTGACCGTCAGTAAATAAAATCATGAAGTTTTGCTCTATGTAGTCAAGACCAAACACATCTTCACCGACGTCTTCCAAACCGGCAATAGCAGCCCCGTATAAGTTCGTTCCACTTAATTCAGCAAGTTCTATATCGTTTATAATATCCAATAATTCTTGCTCTTCGGCAGTAAAATCGATCTTTTTTTCAATTTGTCGGGCAAATACATAAATCGCGATACTTTGGTTAGGTAACTTGTTTTTAACAAATTCACTTGCAGCATCCTTAATTAACTCAAGATTTTCCTCTCCGATACTTTGGGAGTTGTCAAGTACCATTACCGTATTAAGCTTGGAATTTACCCGGTCCAACCGATCAACCTGATATCGACTTTCTGTCGGAGATATCGGTGAACCATTCTCTGAGAGCACAAATTCATCATTTTCTAAAAAAGTTATGCCTTCCCCGGAAATATCCTCGGCATGCAGCATGATATTCACATAATTGGGCTCAGTTATAAAAGTTGAATCTTCTTGTAAAATTATATATTCCGGCTTGACCATAAACTCTGCGGTAACCCACTCACTGCTTAAATCAGCACTGTTGTATTGTCGTTGAATCCGCCAAAAATACGACCGATTTTCAGTAAGAGTCCCAAGTGATGCAGAAGAAAGCGATGTTACTATAGCCCCTTCTTCATCATAAAGTAGTTCGCTAAAATCTGCATATTCAGAAGCCTGAATATTAAAAGTGTAATTATCAGGATCTTTCTCGCTCTCCCAGGTGAAATCAAACGGGAGCGTTACTATAGCTTTATCTCCCGGAGTTATTAATACCGGTTTATCTATAGCCAGCGTAAAGCTTGATTCAGTCCATTCACTCGTAAAATCGCTATCGGATTTTGCAACCCGGCGTACTCTCCAATAATAGGTTGTATTGTTCTCAAATTGATCATAATTAAGTTGGAGTGAATGTGCGTTATAATTTTCTTCTTTTTGAATTATTTCGCTGAAATCAGGATCTGTAGAAATTTCGATAGTAAAATCTATGTGATCACTATAAACTTCGGGCTCCCATTCCAAGGTAAAAGGAGGGCTTACCTGAGAATTATTAGCAGGAACTGATATTTCGGGCGAAGAAAGGCTTTCCAATGCCGTATATTCGATAATTCTGCCATTATCACCAACAAACCACCCTTTACTGGACTCTGTGAAATAAACAGAATTTAGATTGTAGGTATCATTAGTTGTCTTAGTGACCCAGCCTCCTCCACTATCATCTGTGTAAAGAATAGTACCACCGTTTCCCGCAATCCAACCAGTGGTTGAACTTGTAAAATAAACTGAGTTCAGATGTTCACTTACTCCACTTGACTGTGAGGTCCAATTTTCTCCTCCGTCGGTTGTATGAAGAATAGTCCCGTTATTTCCCACAGCCCAGCCAGTTGTTTCGTTGGCAAAATAAACTGAAAATAAATCTTCCGTTGTACCGCTGGATGCAGTTTCCCAGTCTTCGCCTCCATTTGTAGTACGATAGATAATACCATCTTCACCAACAGACCATCCTGTTTCGCCATCGGTAAAGTATACCGAGTATAGTTCTTTGGAAATTCCATTAATTTGATCTGCCCAATTTGCTCCCCCGTCAGGAGTGTGAAGAATACGGTCATGACCAGCCACCCAACCTTTTTGGGAATCAGCGAAATATATTGAGTTTAAATCTCCGGAATTAGAACTATTAAACTGATATCCCCAATTTTCACCGCCATCTACTGTTTTAAGGATGCCATCTCTTCTGTCAACTGCCCATCCATTTTGGGAATCAGTGAAATATATTGATTCATGAACTCCGGCAATGTAATCAAAACTCCCCTTCCAACTCTCTCCTGCATCTGTAGTTTTTAAAATATTTCCACTTGCTCCAATCCATCCATTATCTGAATCCAGAAAAAACACCGAATTCAACGTTCCACTTCCTGCACTCGCAACATCAAAAAATTCTATTCCTGTCTCTTCCTGCGCAAAGCTCTTTGTTGATAACAGGAGAAGAAATGCTATGCCTATTACAACTCCTGCTCTATTTATTCGAAAACTCATCATGTTATTTTATCCCGTTATGATTTAATAGACTGTAGATAATTACATTATTAATTATCTCTGCTCAATCTCAAAGTACCCCTTGGTCTCTGCGACACCTCCACTCGTCAAAGCCCCGTAATAGGTAAAGGTCTGCCGCTCTTCGATACTTTCTTTATTTCCGTCCCAATTTAATACATATCGTTCATGACCATTTCCTTCATAATAGAGATCCACGACTCCTATATCTATCGTATCACCCGGATCACCGCCGCTCCACTCCCAATGCGTTGTGGGCAGTGATGAACCATCGGAACCTTCACCCCGGATAGTATCTTCGCTTTCAAAGTAATAGACGGTTCGGGATGAAATTTGCAGATTATCGGGATTTGAAATAACCTCGGTATTGTAAATAACCAGCTGATATCCGATAAGGTCTTCCGGCAGCTCGGAAGGCAGCTCGAATTTATCATCCTTACAACCGCTGATTAATAGTATTGTTGCCAATGCGAATGAACATACTAACTTCTTCATAGTACTCCCGTTTACTTAGAAATCAAGTCTATAGTATTAATTATTACCGGCAATAGAACCACATAGTTATGTGGTATTTGTGAAATCAGTAATCTTCGAAAACATATTACCTTTCAGAATTTACCCTTGAACATTGGGTCCCACTAAAAGAAAGGGCGAATATATTATCGCCTTTTGCCGAGGATCTGCTTTCCGGCAAACGTGATCTTGAGCATCTTGAATCTTATCCGCCCGATGAATTTTACGAAACGATGACAAAAATACGGGTGGGGCCCCTTCTTCAGCCCAGCAGCTAAAGTTCTTCCGTGAGCGTCCGGTAAAGAAAAGGGGCACCGGCGTTGGATCATCCTCAATTACGGGCGGCGATCCCGACAAAACTTCGGAAGAAGAGTTCAAGAGATGATAATAAACTGGGAAGGTACGAAGCTGCCGCGCTTGAATTTTTATTTGTGGACTGGGTACTGAGCGAGAAAGAGAAAAACCAGCAGAAACCTTAGAATATTTGCCGAAGCTGTCACTGTTTTTAAGAGGGCTTTGCAAAAAAATATCCTGTGAAATGTCATCGCAAACCCGCGGTTTTCAGGGTGTGGCGATCTCCACACGAGAAGAGATTGCCGCATTTCGCTCGTTTCATTCACTCCATTCGCAATGACACAGTGTTTTACAAGGCATAGAGGGGACGCGATTAATCGCGTCCGTACCAGCGTTCAGTTTGACATAGACGGTTTTGCAGAATATCAACATCACTTTCTCTGCAAACTATTCTTTTCAACACCCTCAAACGTAATTTCCACAGGTTCTATGTGCCCCTTTTCATCAAAGGTCATCTAATCAATACTGGTTACCCGATGATTAGGATCTGTTTCACCAAGAGGTCGACGATGATAGACAATATACCATTCCTCTTCCTCCGGCACTTTGATTACGGAATGATGACCGGCACCGGTCGCTACAGATGAATCCTGTTCCAAGACAACACCAATCCGCTCAAAAGGTCCGAGTGGTGAATCGGCTATGGCATACGCCACGCGATAATCTGGACCGCCCCAACCCCCTTCTGACCACATGAAGTAATATTTATTTTTCCTGATAAACATAAACGATCCTTCAACATATCCCTCGGGCGTTATCTCTTTGAAGATTGTCCCATCCTCAAAAGGCTCAAATCCGGTGAAGTCATCATTTAGTTTTGTAATGTTACAGTGTCCCCACCCGCCGTAAATCATGTAGTATTGTCCGTCCTTGTCCTCGAATACAAATTGATCTATTGGCTGCGCGCCATTATGAAATTTACTCAGTAACGGTTTTCCCAGGTAATCCTCATACGGTCCGCCGGGCTTGTCGGAAACTCCGATGCCTATTCCACCCATTTGCTCATCTTCTTGAATATCATTGGCGGCAAAAAAGAGAAAATATTTGTCATCTTTTTTTGTGATGGATGGAGCCCACATCGCACTGTCGGCCCAGGCTACCGCAGCAGTATCAATAATTCGTTCATGTTTCTCCCAGTTTACCAGATCCGGAGACGAAAACGCATCCATAAAAACCTGCTCGTCGTAAGGTGCCGAGTAGGTGGGAAAAATCCAGTACTGATCGCCAAAAACGGCCCCTTCGGGATCGGCATACCATCCTTTAATTACCGGATTGCCGGCTTTTTCTACCTCTTGTGCAACCAAGGATTCTGAACAAAAGAATACTATAAGGATGGCGAATATATATTTCATAATCCTCTTATTGGAATTAAAAAGAAACCGATTTTTAATAATCATGACTAATCCCACAACGAGGTTAACAATAGCTAATTTCCTTGATAAACAACAACCTTTGCCACTATCGGCAGGTGATCGGAATATTCCACATCAATAGTCTGAAAGTCCAGCACCTCCCAATCGACATTATTTGACAGCCAGATATAATCAATTCTATTCTCCGGATGGTGTGTCGGATATGTAAATTCCAAACTTTCTTCTTGGAAATTCGCTGTATCAATCCACAGTTCCTGCATTATTTTATATTCCTTCGTACCGGGATCAAAATTAAAATCACCGGCTAATATAACAGGTTGATCCTCTTCCCTTAACTGCTGGTTCACCTCTTCGACCTGTGCCAGTCTATTTTCTTTATACTGATGATCAAGGTGAGTGGCTCCAAAAATGATGGATGAATCATCCGTAGAATCCAAATTCAACAGCACCCGGGGCTCTCCTTCTTTGGGGTTCGGAAACATCACTTTCTGAACCTTTCCAACTTTTTGACTAAGAATGGCTACCCCATATCCTCCTCCCTCAAAATCCAGTGCCTTTCCGAAATAGCTGTTCATTTCGGTAATTTTAGCAAGGCTATCTGCCAAATCAAAAGTCTGACCATTATGCACTTTCCCGAGACGTGAGGTCATGCTGTCAACTTCCTGCAGCGATATAAAATCAGGATCAATATCTGTGATAAAGTCTGCAATTTCCTGGACCGTGCTTCGGTTTTCCTGTGGATGCTCAGCGTGATAGATGTTATAGGACATCACTGTCAGTGTATCCTGCTGTGCATTGCACGGGAGGATATTTGTCAGACAAAATATACCTGTTAATAGCAGGCTACTCTTCAGCATAGAGCTCCTCTTCTTCCGGGCTGATCTCGATCAATTTTCGCCAGGCTTTGTACAGGTATGCACTGGCCACAAAAGTTACCAGCGTGAGAACACTTGCCAATGTCCAGTTCCCGTAAATCCAGTAGCCGGTAGCAAAAAGAGCACCATAGACAGCTACACAAGCTAACGCCATACACAAAATACCTTGTGGCACACGCCATGATTCATCTTCCAATGGCTCAACACTACGACCTTCTGCTTTGGCTTCATCAATTACTTTACGCCAACCAGGCCCTCCCGGTCGTGCAACCTCACAAAAGTTTACCAGCGTATCTTTGTCAGTCGGACGTGTCATATACATCACGATAAGCCATCCGATGGTTGTTACTAGGATACCAACAATTAACTCTTGCCATCCTGTAACTTCCGGAAGTCCGGTGTAGGAATGAGCAAACTGGAAGTACAAGGCAACGGCAAAAGCAATAAACAGTGCCGCAATTTCACTGGCTGCGTTAATACGCCACCAAAACCAGCGGAGAAGGAAAATCAGTCCCGTGCCAGCTCCAATCTGCAATATTATTTGAAAGCTTTCGAGGGCATTTTGTAACAGTAGTGCCAGTATCCCCCCCACAACCATTAATAAGATGGTAGATATACGCCCGACTGCGACTAGTTCTTTCTCTGAACTCTCCGGTCGAATAAAGCGCTTATAAAAATCATTGACCAAATACGATGATCCCCAGTTCAGATGTGTTGAAATAGTTGACATATAGGCTGCAGTCAACGAAGCCACAACTAATCCCAGCCATCCTGTAGGAATAAACGTCAACATGGCAGGATACCCCATATCGTCATCAGCTACCGCAGAAGCATCCGGGAATGCTTCTTTCATAGCTGCAATATCAGGGAAGACAATGATTGAGCATAATCCTACAATAATCCACGGCCATGGACGCAGGGCAAAATGTGCGGCATTAAAAAAGAATACAGCCGCAATGGAGTTGTTCTCATCTTTTGCCGCAAACATACGCTGTGCAATATATCCGCCACCTCCTGGCTCTGCACCCGGATAATAAACACTCCACCACTGAATCAGCAAAGGAATAATAAAGATGCCAATGGCTTGAGACGGATCAGAGAAGTCGGGTAAAATATTAAGTTGACTTACTACTTCTTTATGACTGAGCAAACCGTCTAAGCCTCCGACATCCGGATGATCCAAAGCCACATAGGCCGCAATCAAACTTCCGCCGATGGCCAGAAAAAACTGGAAAAAGTCGGTAAGGAGCACCCCCTTTAGCCCACCTAATGAGCTGTAAATTACAGTTACAATACCTGCAATGACCACCGTCTCAACCGGCGTCAATCCCATTAAAACACCGCTTATTTTGATAGCTGCCAGAGATACTGTAGCTATTATGACAACATTAAATATAAATCCCAGGTAAACAGCCCGGAAAGCACGCAAAAAAGCAGCTGTTTTACCACTGTATCGAAGCTCATAAAATTCGACATCGGTTAACACACCCGATCGCTTCCACAAATTGGCATACACAAAAACGGTTAACATGCCGGTAAGCAAAAATGCCCACCAAACCCAGTTGCCGGCAACACCATCCGTACGGACAATATTGGAAACCAGATTAGGAGTATCGGTAGAAAACGTTGTAGCAACCATCGAAATCCCCAACAGCCACCACGGCATATTTTTACCGGCAGCGAAAAACTGCTCAGAATTTTTTCCCGCCTGGCGCATCACCCAAACGCCAATGATAATTGAAAAAATCATATAAGCGCCAATAATGGCCCAGTCGATGGGTTCTAGCAGCATAGAACGTCTATTTTAAATTGAATGTATAACTGATCAATCCGGGAAATTTGATTATTAAATGAAATCCAACTTTTTGCCAAAATCAATAGCTGTTCACCGCTTTTTAATAGCTTTTAAAAATCTCTTTACAAAGTTCCAGCATTTTTCCTAATGTAGATGCGAGTTTAACACAAAACCATATCCTCTGTATGAAACATATTGCATCACCTTTATTACTGATCATCTTAACATTAATGAACTGCTCAAAAGCAGACCCAGACCGACAGAAAGCCCCTTCTGTCATACCAGAGCCTGTTCATATGCAGGTTCATGATGGCTCGTTTGTCATAGACAGAGAAACAAGGATTGTTCTCAAAGATGACCAAGAGGATATTACCAATATTGGCACCCAGCTTAAACACGAGATTAATTCTGGAATCGGTTCCAATATTGAAATTTTCTATGAAAGTAATGGTTCTCCTGCCGAAAATGTCATCAGCTTTTCTATTGAAGATTCCGAGACTTTTGAAAATCCAGAGGGATATAAACTGAAGGTCGACCCCCAAAAAGTATCTGTTAAAGCATCCAATCCTGCAGGTCTTTTTTATGGAATGCAAACACTGCTCCAACTGATGCCGTCCCAAATTTACCAGTCGGATTACACGTTGGTCCCGCAAAATACAGAATGGAAAATTCCCAGCGTTGAAATTCGTGATTATCCACGGTTCGAATATCGCGGCATGCATCTGGATGTCGGCCGTCACTTTTTCCCGGTTGAATTCATCAAAAAGTATATCGACCTGATGGCAATGCACAAGATGAATCGTTTTCACTGGCATTTGACTGAAGATCAGGGCTGGCGGCTTGAAATTCAGCAGTATCCCAAACTCACAGAGGTCGGGGGCTGGCGTGACTCTACACTGATTGGCCATTACGGATCTGACATTTATGACGGTAAAGAGTATGGTGGATATTATACACAAGATGAGGTACGTGAAATTGTGGAATATGCCCGGCAGCGGCATATCACTGTTATTCCCGAAATTGAGATGCCGGGTCACGCTTCAGCAGCGCTGGCAGCATATCCCGAATATGGCTGTGTAGAAGATAAAGATTATCAAGTGAAGACGACCTGGGGAATATTTGAGGATATTTACTGCCCCAGTGAGCAGACGTTCATATTCCTAGAAAATATACTTGTAGAAGTCCTGGAACTTTTCCCCGGGGAATATATCCATATTGGCGGAGATGAAGCACCGAAAAAGCAATGGGAAGAAAGCGAACTGGCCCAACAGGTTATTGAAAGAGAGGGACTAAAAAATGAAGAAGAACTACAAAGTTATTTCATCACCCGTATTGAACAGTTTCTTAATGAAAACGGACGGCAAATTATCGGCTGGGATGAGATTCTTGAAGGGGGACTGGCACCCAATGCAACGGTTATGAGCTGGCGCGGAATGGAGGGCGGAATCGAAGCGGCCAAACAAGAACATGACGTTATTATGACGCCGACAAGTCACGTATATCTGGATTATTATCAGGCTGATGAAGAATCAGAACCGCTGGCTATCGGCGGATTTTCGCCACTCAAAGAGGTCTATAACTTTGAACCTGTACCGGATGCTTTAACGGATGAAGAATCGCAGTTTGTTATAGGAGCACAGGGAAATGTCTGGACCGAATATATGCACAGCGGTGACAAAGTAGAATATATGGCTTATCCCCGTGCCTCGGCTATTGCTGAAGTTACATGGTCCCCGAAATCAAAACGCAACTGGACCGATTTCTGGCGGCGCATGCAAACACACTTTGAGCGATTCGATATTCTAAATGCCAATGCAGCTGAACATTACAGAGGTAAAATTCCTGTTTTTGATGAATAAATAGTGCTGCGATGTAGGGTGGTTTTTTACTTCAAACAATCCGTATCCGGTTTGGGACCAGCAAGCTGGAAAAATTATAAATCCGGCTTCCGCACACTATGACTGACTGTTGTGTTCATTTTTTGTCACCAAAAAACGAACCAAAAAAGTGTCCGGCTGAGAATGCTGTAACCGCTGTACCCTTCGGGTGGAATAATTTTGATGGTCCATTAACACCAGAGACAATTTCGTTGTTAATCGCCGGTACAAAATTATTCATTTCACCCTCTGGGCTCCGCACACCATTCGTTATGCCGGATGGACTAAAACCGTGACATTTTCAAGTAATCATCTTCCCTATAATGTTCGGGAGAGGATCTCAACAAACACTAATACAGGCTTTACTATCGGTGGGATAAGGATTTTCAGAATTTATGTTCTTGAGGCTCTGTTAGTAAGTACCTTTCATGGCAAAAATCTTACAAGACCCTTAATCCTGGCCATCCTGATTCAATATGCATATTCCGCACCGGAGGTACGGAACGAGGAGAAGCTTAAGTTGTTAGAAGCTCTACTGCCGACCCAACGGAACGCGGGATTTCAAATCACGCACTACTAATATTCCCTCCTCTTGAATCTTAGCCTGATGAAGAAAACTGCTGAAAAATAAAAAAGCCCCACCTCCGATAACATTCGGAAAGTGGGGCTTAGAAATTAGAAACCAAGGTTCTAATCTTTAATACACCTGATAGCTGGTTATGCCGTGTTCTGTCAACGTAATAAGCTGTTTAAAATCTTGAGTCGGATGATAGCCATTCGTCCCAAGTTTACCGTGCTTCTTTCCATCGGGAGGCGTAAGCGAAAAGCTGGTGATCTCCGACGGATTATTTAGGTTAAAAACATAAACATTTTGTTTGCCGGAAAGAACACGTTTGGATTTTGTTACCAAAAACCGATCGTCGGTTTCAAAATTAACTAACTTCCCTTCAAACGAACGACTGTATAATACCTTAAGGTCAGACTTATCTGCTACAACCACTCCTTCAAAGCCAATGACAACAATACTATTTCCAGCTTCGTAGATATATTTGGCTTCGCCCAGATCATAATCAGAATATGTAGAATCAATAAGTGTGTTCCCGTTATTCAGGTCAAATTTGTAGAGAGATTCTCCCCCGGCAGCCCAACCTACATTATCTTTATAGATTACATTCGTCACATGATCCTCAAATGGAGCTGTCAACTTCCAGGATAACTCACCGTCCCTTTTGGAGAAGGCATAAAATCCCAAATCTTTAACGTTACCAACAATATTCGATACATTTCCGGACATGGTATCAGGCAATGAGGATGACAATCGAATAACGATATCATCTTCTGTTAAATGCATCTGACGTATATCAGGTGTGCTTTCCAACGTAGTTTTCCAAATAGGTTCTCCCGTTGTAAAATCAACCTTTTGCAGTTCTTTATCGGGTACTCCCACGGCTTTAACTTCTACAGGATTCACAGCATATACTGCCTCGGTATCGAATATCGGAGCTGCTGTCTCAGGTGTTTCCATGAGATTGTATTCTGTTGTAAAACTTGCCAATTTAGTGTCACCTTCGAGTTTTCCATCCCGAGTGCCAAATATCCGGCGGCCATCCGCAAAGTCAAAAAACTCCGCTGAACCACCATAAAAATTCAGATGTACCATTTCATTTACTTTGGCAATACTTTTCACCTGTTCACTGCGTCCTTCATAATCTGACTGCCAAACTACTTCACCAGTTTCCGCATCGACAAGCAAAACTTGTTTAAATGATTGTTCTTCATCAGCATTTTCCAATATATCTTTCAGACCGCTCATGCTAGTGGTTATTAGTAACTGATCAGTATCAGGCAAATAATCAACTGCTGCTATTCCCGTACCATCTATCTCTGTATTCTCCCACAAAACCTCTCCGGATGGTTGCTCAATCAGATGCAATTTCTCAACAGTTCGAAATAAAAAGGCGTCCTTTTCAGGAACTTCCTTAATCATGCTTTCAATCAAACGTGTTTGCAAAGCTACCGCAGACATTCCTTTGGCACCAACAGATCCTTGCAGCAAATTGTTAACCGCGATGTTAGCCACATCTTTATACTTGTCTAAATTCCACACATAAGATGTTGATGTCCAACCCTCCTCTCCGGTTTCTAAATCAATACTCCGAACTTCATCTTCTTCCTCTACACGGTTGAACAGCAGAATTGAATTTAACCCCGGAAGCTCTTTATGAAAATATTTTAGATCAACCCGCTGACTTAATAATAAATCTTCTTTGACTTGCTCTTTATATGTCCGGCCAATTTCAGAAAAGAACCCCCCTCTTTCACGAATGTCGTTTTCTATAACACGTCCGTTTGAACCATCGAGCATGATCATATCTTCTTTATTCTGGACAATGATATGATCTGATTGGGTAACTTGGGCACTATTAAATGAATCCCAATTTACACTATAACTCCAGCCTTGTGGAATTGTAGCAGTCTTAGTTGAGGCGCAGTAGCTAAGAAATAGTATTACCCCTACCAACAAAAAGCCATTAGTATATTTCTTCTTTTTCATCTTGAAAATATGATCTGTTAATATTGCGGTGTTCGTATATATATGCGAAAGGAATCAGATAAACAGATCATACCAAATAAAAAAGCCTCATCCCGAATTATCGGGATGAGGCTCTCATAATTAGCTAACGTAAGGCGTCAGCGAAGATGGGTTTACATCATTCCACCCATTCCGCCCATTCCGCCCATACCGCCCGGCATACCGCCGCCAGGACCAGCAGGACCATCATCATCATCGTCATCGCCTTTAGAAGGCTTATCAGAGATGATGGCTTCGGTTGTCAGCATCAAGCCGGCAACAGAAGCTGCATTTTCAAGCGCCGTACGCGTTACTTTTGTAGGATCGATAACGCCGGCTTCGATCAGATCCTCATACTTCTCAGTTCGAGCATTGTATCCGAAGCCTCCTTCGCCGTCAAGAACCTTCTGTACAACGATTGAACCTTCTGCACCAGCGTTATTAGCGATAATTCGCAGCGGCTCTTCAAGTGCTCTGTGGACGATATCGAAACCAACTTCCTGATCGGGGGTTTCGCCTTTCAGATCTTCAAGCACTTTTCGAGCACGGAGCAGCGCAACGCCACCACCGGCTACGATTCCTTCTTCAACAGCAGCGCGGGTAGCATGCAGCGCATCTTCAACACGAGCTTTCTTCTCTTTCATTTCTACTTCAGAAGCAGCTCCGATGTTGAGTACTGCAACGCCGCCGCTCAGCTTAGCAAGACGTTCTTGCAGCTTCTCACGATCATAATCAGAAGTGCTGGACTCAATTTGTCCTTTAATCTGATTTACGCGGGCTTTGATATCATCATCTTTACCCTGACCGCCAACGATTGTGGTGTCATCTTTTGTGATGTTCACACGATCTGCGGTACCAAGGAAGTCAAGCGTAGCATTCTCAAGCTTGTATCCGCGCTCTTCAGAGATAACAGTACCGTCAGTTAAGATCGCGATGTCTTCCAACATCTGCTTACGACGATCACCGAATCCTGGCGCTTTAACAGCTGCAATCTTGAGCGATCCGCGCAGCTTATTAACAACCAAAGTAGCCAGTGCTTCGCCTTCGATATCTTCGGCGATGATCAGCAGCGGCTTACCGGTTTGAATTACTTTTTCAAGAATTGGAAGCAGATCCTTCATATTCGAGATCTTGCTGTCGAAAATCAGGATGTGCGGCTCTTCCAATTCAGCAACCATATTTTCGGAATCCGTCACGAAATAAGGCGACAGATATCCGCGGTCGAACTGCATACCTTCAACCGTTTCGAGATAGGTTTCAGTACCTTTGGCTTCTTCTACGGTAATTACACCGTCTTGGCCGACTTTTTCCATTGCGTCAGCAATATTTTGGCCAATCTCTTCATCGCCGTTGGCAGAAATAGAACCAATTTGCTTAATGCTCTCAAGGCTGTCACCAACAGGCTGACTTGTTTTGCGAAGCTCCTCAACGACAGCTTTAACTGCTGTGTCGATGCCGCGCTTCAATTCCATCGGATTCGCTCCGGCAGTCACATTTTTCAGGCCGGTTTGAATGATGGATTGTGCTAATACAGTAGCAGTGGTCGTTCCGTCGCCAGCATTATCACTGGTTTTAGAAGCAACTTCCTTCACCATCTGAGCGCCCATATTTTCCCGCTTGTTGGACAGCTCAATTTCTTTTGCTACTGTAACGCCGTCTTTTGTAACGGTCGGCGATCCGAATGATTTTTCAATTACTACGTTTCGTCCACGCGGTCCCAAAGTGACCTTGACAGCATTCGCAAGCTTGTCAACGCCTTTCTTGAGAGCATCGCGCGCTTCCATATCGTAATGAACTAGTTTTGCAGACATATTGTCTTCTAATTTTTTATGAGTTTATAGTTTAAAATTTTTGAGCAATGATATGCTTATTCAACAATTCCCAAAATGTCGGATTCACGCATGATCAAATACTCTTCACCATCAAGCGTGACTTCAGTGCCGGAATACTTTCCATAAAGCACTTTGTCGCCTTCATTCACCGACATTTCAATTTTACTGCCGTTTTCTACTTTGCCCGGTCCTGCCGCAACAACGGTGCCTTCCTGCGGCTTTTCTTTTGCCGAGTCAGGAATGATAATTCCAGATTCCGTTTTTTCTTCAGCAGGTGCCGGCTGAACCAAAACGCGATCACTTAACGGTTTGATTTTAGATTTAGCCATATGTATGACTCCTAGATTTGAGTTATTAATTGAAGTTGAAATTATTTGAGTTCAGCAAAAATGCTGGAAATACTTTTTGAATCAGTTATAAAAACTGTACTTCATTTTTAGGTACTAAGGTGAGCAAGTACCATACCAAACTTTTCGAGAATGTCAGATTTATCGCCAAATAAGCCTTTAGATGTAGTAAACGCCAAATGATAAGATATTTCCCTACTACTTCTTTTAAACCTGCTTTTCAGATAGTCGAAATTTCAGGTCAAAATGCCATCTTCCTTCAGGCGTGCTGTCAACTTTTCATACATGGGTGGCTTCCAGGCTTCGGCTCGTTTATCGAAATCAAATCCATCGGGCAACTGATCTTTGGCAACGAGCGGTTTTAAAGCGTTACTTAACTTTTTTCTTCGCTGGTTAAAAGCCGTTCTTACCACCTTCTTCAGATCTTGATCACTGCACTGCAAGTCTGGTTTATCAAAGGTTAATTTCACTACAGCACTCTCTACGTTGGGCTGGGGACGAAAACAGTGACGCGAAACAGGAAACAGAATTTCAGGTGTACACATCAGCTGTGTTTGAACACTCAAGATTCCATAATCTTTAGTCCGGATATCAGAAACAAGACGCTCCGCAACCTCTTTCTGCATCATCAAAAGTGCATCAGAAAGCAGCCGGCGATTTTCGAGTAGGGAGAATAATATTTGGCTGGTGATATAGTACGGAAGATTTCCCACCACATGAGTTTTTCCTTTTCCAATTGATAAAGATTGCCAATCAGCATCTAATACATTTTCATGGTGAATCTCTAAATCATCAAATTTATGATTTAGTACCTCAATGGCCCGCTCATCCAGCTCCACAACAAGCAGATCTTCAAAACGTTCTACCAGAGCTCCAGTAAGTGCACCAGTTCCAGCACCTATTTCTATTACGCGATCACCTTCGCGGGCTGGTATTGCATCTGCAATTTTTTGTATGATATTATCATCTGTCAGAAAATGCTGTCCTAAACTTTTTTTAGGTCTAATACTCATAAATTTATGGAAAATTTAACCTGCTGGATTTTACAAAAACAAAACATATTCTTATTTGAAGGATACTCTGCAAATTATTCAGTGATTAAATTGAGGTTTTGCTTAGCGTCTACAGGTAGATTAAATTATCCTTAATAATCCAATTTCAGAAAAATAATATTATATGGATATCAATCCGTTGGAAACTGAAAAAATGGGCATTCAGACGCTGGAAAAGCGGCTGATGAAATCCGAATCCAATATTTCCCTAAAGATAGGGTTACCAAGGGAAGTCTCCAATGATGAACGGCGCATTTGTCTGACACCCGGTGGAGTATCTGTACTCGTATCAAACGGCCACGAAGTGTTTATTGAGCAAGATGCGGGAGCAGAAGCTAATTTTACCAATGATGAATTTGCCGATGCTGGTGCTGAAATCGCCCTCAGTATTGAGGAGGTGTATAATAAGTCCGACATGGTCGTCAAAGTCGCCCCGCCTACCGAATCAGAATTAGAACTTCTGGAACACAAACATACACTGCTCTCTGCGCTGCACCTGGGTAATGCTACAGAAGAATTTATTGACACGCTTATAGAAAAGGCAATTACGGCTATCGGCTTTGAGTTTATAAAAGGCGAAGACAAAGAATTCCCGATAGTACGTATGATGCATGAAATTACGGGTTCTATGTCCGTACAAATCGGTGCTCATTATCTGGAAAAATCCGAAGGCGGGCAGGGTATAATGCTTGGCGGTATTTCTGGGATTCCTCCTGCCACTGTCGTGATTCTTGGCGCCGGTATTACTGCCGAATACGCAGCCCGCACTGCCCTGGGATACGGTGCCCAGGTTTTTGTTATGGATAATGAATTAGCCCGGCTCCGTCATCTCGAAAATGCCCTGGATCGGCGGATTATCACATCTACTGCTAATTACCAGTACCTGTCATCTGCTTTGCAATATGCCGATGTTCTGATCGGCGCTGCTATGTTTGAGGGAGAACGAGCTCCGTGCCTGGTGACTGAGCCAATGGTTTCTTCAATGAAACCGGGAAGCGTTATTGTGGACACGGTTATTGACCAGGGAGGATGTATCGCCACCAGCAAAGCGACCACTCATTCGCATCCTACCTACTTGGCCCATGATGTGATCCACTATTGTGTACCCAATATTCCATCGAATGTAGCTCGTACGGCAACCTATGCGCTGAATAATGTAATCGTGCCTTACCTACTGGCCATTGGCGATGCGGGAGGTATCAAAGAGTGTTTATGGACTAATACGGCTCTTCGAAACGGCACCTATGTTTATAAAAAGCATCTGACCAAGAAATCTCTTTCCAAGATTTTTGATATGCCATATCGCGAAATTGAAATGCTCATTGCCAGCCAAATTTAATGGAGTTAAATAAACCAGCTAAAATTGTATTGGGAGTCTTAACACTGTTTCCACTGCTTCTTGCTGCCGGCACATTCCTTTTTGCACTCTATCACTTTGCCTCTTTTTTATTTCTTAATGATCCAAGTATGCCTATGCAATTTTTTTCCTACCTGGCATATATACTTCCCTACACCTTCTTGTTTTTTCTACTTTACCTGGGATTGGTCATTTTCTATCTGATCCACACTGTGCAGAATCAGCATTTAGATACTGAAAAACGCTTTTTGTGGATTACTGTTCTATTATTCCTGAATGGAATTTCTATGCCTCTGTATTGGTACATTCATGTTTGGAAAGAAAAGGAATCTGCTCATCCACATTCAAAATCATCTTTCAATACTGGATATGAATCAGGAACTAAACCCCGGCAATTTTAAACGGATTTGCATCCTAAACTGGCTGCTGAGTTTACCTTTCTTTTTGCTCTTTTCATGGCCCTACCTGTATATAGCTGAATTTGCAAATATTGAAAAAACGATTGCTTATACAGGATGTATTTTCTTTTCTGTTCCTTTTATGATAACAATCCTTCACGGACATGTAACGTTAGCACTGGGAGAGGCGCATCGCCATCACTATTACGATTGGCTGGAGGATAAACCTTTAACATACGGACTACTTTTTCATCCTGTAATGATGAGCACTCGATTTCGCCTGATACTACTGGTGGTGAGCTTTCTACTTTTTATTACGGGATTACTACTACAGATTTAGTTCCTTACTTCTCTTCACTCAGCAGAATTTCCTCTGCGTTCTTCGTGGATCCCTTCGTGAAACTCTGCGGTTATTTCACTCAAAATATTTACTAACCGCAGAGGTAATCAGAGGAAGTCGCAGAGTTACACAGAAATAATATTGTTAAGCCTCCGCGCAACTCTGCGGTTAAACAAAATAAAACACTAATAAGCAGTACCGCCTTTAATTTCATCAACCACCTCGGGGTCAACAAGTGTGGAAGTATCACCCATATCATCGGTTTCACCGGCGGCTATTTTCCGCAGGATACGACGCATTATTTTGCCAGATCGGGTTTTTGGAAGTCCCTCTACTACCTGCACTTTATCCGGCTTTGCAATAGGACTGATAATCTGGGATACGAGGTCGTGGATTTCAGTTTTAAATGTCTCCGGATCAGAGACGCCATCTTCGCACGTCATAAAAGCAAAGATCCCCTCTCCTTTTACATCATGCGGATAGCCAACGATAGCAGCCTCTACCACTTTGGGATGCTCATCAATGGCATTCTCGATTTCGGCAGTTCCCAGTCGGTGTCCCGAAACATTCAACACATCATCAACCCGACCGGTAATACGATAGTAACCATCTTCATCACGGCGACAGCCATCACCAGTAAAGTAATATCCCGGATATTTGTTGAAATACGTATTCATATAGCGCTCCTGATCACCCCACACGCCGCGGGTTATACCGGGCCACGGCTGCTTGATGACCAAGTCACCCTGCACGCCATTACCTTCAACTTCCTCCTTTGTTTCATCATCCATTAACGCAGGTTCAACCCCTGGAAGCGGCAAGGTTGCAAATCCAGGCTTTGTAGGTGTAACACCGGCAATGGGTGAAATCATAATACCGCCGGTTTCGGTCTGCCACCAGGTATCGACAATAGGACAGTTTTCATTTCCTATCTCCTCGTTGTACCAGTGCCAGGCTTCCTCATTAATCGGTTCGCCGACCGTACCCAGCACTTCAAGAGAACTTAAATCGTGCTCTTTAACATATTTAATATTCTCTTTCATCAGTGCGCGAATAGCCGTCGGCGAAGTATAAAAATGGGTTACATCATACTTATCGCACACGGCCCAAAGCCTTCCGGGATCGGGATACATCGGCGTACTTTCAAAAATGATTCCCGTAATTCCATTCAACAGCGGACCGTAAATAATATAGGAATGCCCGGTAATCCAGCCCGCATCAGCCGTACACCAGTACACATCATCACGACCAACCTGAAATACATTTTTCAACGTATAGCTGACATAGGTCATATATCCGCCACAGGTATGAAGCTGACCTTTGGGCTTACCGGTTGATCCCGATGTATAGAGAATAAAGAGCGGGTCTTCGGCATCCATCTCAACGGCTTCGTGATCGGCGGATGCGTCGGCCATTAGATCGTGCCACCATTCATCACGTCCTTCTACCCAGTTGATATCATTCTTA
Organism: Fodinibius sp. GM108; assembly: GCF_058386985.1. Taxonomy (NCBI): domain Bacteria; kingdom Pseudomonadati; phylum Balneolota; class Balneolia; order Balneolales; family Balneolaceae; genus Fodinibius; species Fodinibius sp. GM108. The sequence goes on along the minus strand of NZ_JBYEIR010000006.1, from coordinate 8,081 downwards.
GTCCGCTCACAGACTATCACATTTTCAATTGTAGAACAGTCTTCAAGAGCTTTGTCCGAAATTTCTTTCAGCGGTACCAGTTTAGTGCCACGCTGAAGTCCGTCATTGGTAATCAGCATCTTGGCGTCGCAGTCCTGAATACGTTCGGCCAGCGACTGGGCAGAAAATCCCGCAAAAACAATAGAATGTACTGCGCCAACGCGAGCACAGGCCAGCGTTGCAATGGCAATCTCCGGCGTCATAGCCATATAAATAGCCACACGATCACCTTTCCCAATTCCTTTTGATTCCAGCACATTGGCAAATTTACAGACCTCTTTGTGAAGTTCACTGTACGTCAATGATCGCGGTCCCTCTTCAGGATCATTCGCCTCGAAATGAAAAGCTACTTTGTCCCCGATTTCATCCAGATGACGGTCGAGGCAATTTTCTGTGATATTCAGTTTACCCCCTTCAAACCACTTAATATTTCCTTCTTCAAAACTGCCGCTGTGAATATTATCCCACTTTTTATGCCAGTCAAATGTCTCAGCATAATCCGCCCAAAAACCCTCTCGGTCTTTTACACTTTTACTATATTCTTCTTGATATTCGTCAAATGATGTGATCTGGAATCCCATATCTAAATGTGCTTTAATTACTGTTAATCCATTTAGTACAGCTGTGTTTTATAATAACTAATTTTGCATTTTCTTTTAAATAATTATTCACTGGAAGCCCTTCCCGATTCAGCCGGATATCGAATCTTTTCGACCATTTCCTGCACTTCATGAGGTGGTTTTGCTGTCAATCGCGAAACAACTACGGCTATCACAAGGTTGACGACCATGGCAATGGTTCCGAAGCCTTCGGGAGATATACCCCACCACCAATCTTCCGATGTGCCGCCGCCAAAACCTCCGAGCTTATATTTAATCATGTAGAAAAGCATCAGAACAATGCCTACGATCATCCCCGTAATAGCTCCCTGCCGATTCATGCGCTTATCAAAAATACCCAGGATGATAGCCGGGAAAAATGAGGCTGCCGCCAAACCAAATGCCAGGGCTACCGTAGCCGCCACAAAGCCGGGTGGATTAATGCCGAAATACCCTGCCACCAGCACTGCAAATCCAGCCGCGACTCGCGCCCAGATCAGCTCTCCCTTATCCGTTATCTTTGGATAAATCTGCTTTTTGATGAGGTCGTGTGATATACTGGTTGAAATAACCAGTAGTAATCCCGCTGCAGTAGAGAGCGCAGCTGCCAGTCCACCTGCGGCCACGAGTGCGATCACCCAGTTCGGCAGATCAGCAATTTCCGGATTGGCCAGCACCATAATATCCTGATCAATCGTAAGCTCGTTCCGATCTTCATCAGCCACATAGCTGATAATTCCGTCATCGTTTTTATCCTCAAAATCGATTAAACCGGTCGTCTCCCAGTTGTTAAACCACTCCGGCACTTCGCTGTACTCTTCACTTGAGACAGTTTCAATAAGATTTACACGTGCAAAAGCGGAAATAGCGGGGGCGGTCGTATAAAGAATAGCAATAAAAAGAAGCGCATATCCCACCGATTTTCGGGCATCTCTCACTTTGGGAACGGTGAAAAAACGGACGATTACATGCGGTAATCCGGCCGTTCCGACCATCAATGCAAAAGTAATAGCAAAAACATCGAGCGTGGATTTTGAACCTGAGGTATATTCTGCAAAGCCGAGCTCTACATTCAGCTGGTTGAGTTTATCCAGCAGATAAGTATTAGAACCGTCGGCCAGCGTGCTTCCAAATCCAATCTGTGGCAAAAATACATCCGTAAGCTGTAACGAGATAAAAAAGGCGGGCACCATATAAGCGAAAATCAAAATGCAATACTGTGCCACCTGTGTGTAAGTGATCCCTTTCATTCCGCCAAGTACCGCATAGAAAAAGACGATGCACATTCCGATAAGTACACCCATATTAATCGGCACTTCCAGGAAGCGCGCAAAAACAACCCCCACGCCACGCATCTGTCCCGCAACGTAGGTAAACGAAACGATAATGGCGCAAATAACAGCCACTGTTCGCGCCCAGTTGGAGTAATAACGATCACCGATAAAATCAGGAACCGTAAATTTACCAAATTTTCGAAGGTAGGGTGCTAACAACAAAGCCAAAAGCACATATCCGCCGGTCCATCCCATCAAGTAAACCGCACCGTCATATCCCATAAAAGAGATCAATCCCGCCATGGAAATAAAAGATGCGGCTGACATCCAGTCGGCGGCGGTGGCCATACCATTTGCAAAAGGAGAAACTTTATTGCCCGCAATATAGAAATCGCTGGTCGATCCCGCCCGCGACCACACCGCTATGCCGATGTAAACTGCAAAGGTTATACCTACTAACAAATACGTCCATGCCTGAATGCCCATGCTTTTTTGATAATTGAATTATTGAATTACTGAGTTACTGATTTGTTGAATTATTGATTTTCTGGCCTGGCCAATGCGTAAATATTAATCCTCATGTACATCAAATCTTTTGTCGAGGCGGTTCATGAGCCATACATACACGAAGATGAGCACCACAAATACATAGATCGACCCTTGCTGGGCAAACCAGAAACCCAGTTCGAATCCGGCAATTTTAATTTGATTCAACTCGTCCACAAGCAGAATTCCAAAGACATACGACACCAAAAACCAGATTGCCAATAAAATACTGACGTAGGTGAGATTCGCACGCCAATAAGCTTTTCGATTTTCTTTCTCCATACGTCCATCACCAATCCTTTTTATAATTATATCCTATTCCAACTAAAATTTTTTTTGTTGATAATCAAGTTGATACCAGATCTAATGTCTTTCTACAATTTTAAATTCTTAACCGCAGAGGAAAACAGGTAATCGCAGAGTCACTACAGAGTTTCTCGTTGCCCTCTATGGATCCATCTGTATAACTCTGTGGCAAGGAATAACAAGTTAAACAGAGATAGGCACTGAGTTACACCAGTCGAATTCTTCTTTCTTAATGTGCAGTTTAAAATCGCAAACTTCTTTTTCTGAATTTCCGTTACCTTTACTTGTATCTAAAAATCGTTGTATCACCAGATGGAAAGTATAGGACATCAAAAAATTGAAGAGTGGTTTCAGCAGCGGGGATGGCAGCCTTTCGACTATCAGCGAAAAGTTTGGAAAGCTGTACTAGCCGGTAAAAACGGGCTGCTGAATGCCCCAACCGGAAGCGGCAAAACCTATGCCCTGTGGATGCCTGTGCTTATCAACTGGATTGATGAGCACCCGGAAACTTACCAGGAACTTGCGGACAATGGTCTTCAGTTGTTGTGGATTACTCCCCTTCGCGCCCTGGCCCGGGACATTGAACAAGCCCTGCAACAGGTAGTTGATGATCTGGATATTCCCTGGCAGGTAGCCCGGCGCACCGGCGATATATCATCCTATCAAAAACAGAAGCTGAAAAAGCAGATGCCGGAAGTGCTGATCACCACACCCGAAAGTCTGCACATCTTGATGGCCCAAAAAGGATATAAGAATTATTTCTCAGATCTGGATACAATAGTCATTGATGAATGGCATGAACTAATGGGATCAAAACGCGGTACTCAAACGGAATTGGGGCTCTCGCGGCTCAAACACCTTCGTCCCGATTTATCGATCTGGGGCATCTCCGCAACCATCGGAAATCTGCAGGAAGCCCTGGACGTGCTGCTGGGTGCCGAGGCTCATAATCAGGATTCAGTTATCATTAAAGCCGATGTCGAGAAAAAATTAGAAGTACAGTCTGTACTGCCAGACGATGTTGAAAAGTTTCCATGGTCGGGACACTTGGGAACAAAACTCCTGCACAAGGTACTGCCAATTATCGAAAACAGCCGGTCTACGCTCATCTTTACCAATACCCGATCACAGTCCGAGGTGTGGTTTCAGAGGCTATTAGAAGCCAAACCGGAACTGGCCGGCACAATTGCGCTCCACCACGGATCACTCAGCAAAAAGATTCGACGGTGGGTTGAACAATCACTGCATGAAGACAGATTAAAAGCCGTTGTTTGTACATCCAGCCTTGATTTAGGCGTTGACTTTGCTCCGGTAGAGACGGTCGTCCAGGTCGGAAGTCCCAAAGGGGTAGCGCGCTTCTTACAGCGAGCCGGGCGAAGCGGGCACCAGCCGGGATCAACCAGTCGTATCTATTTTGTACCCACCAATGCGCTGGAATTGATCGAAGCCGCCGCACTTAAGACCGCGGCTACTCAAAAAGTAGCGCTGGAAAGCCGTGATCCTATCCTAAAACCTTATGATGTACTCGTTCAATATCTGATCACGCTAGCGGTTTCAGATGGATTTAAGCCCGATCAGCTGTATAAAGAGGTCAAAACCAGCTTTGCGTATCAGACACTCAACAAGAAAGAGTGGAAGTGGATCATGAATTTTATAACGACTGGCGGTCAGGCACTGACGGCATATGATGAATATTCCAAAGTCGTAGAAGAAGATGGACTCTATAAAGTGGTCGATAAAAAGATTAAGCGGCGTCACCGCATGTCGATTGGGACCATTGCCAGCGATACAATGATGAACGTCAAATATTTGAACGGGAGACGTTTGGGCAGCATCGAAGAATGGTTTATCGCATCTCTAAACCAAGGTGACAAATTCTGGTTTGCAGGACGTAGTCTGGAGCTGGTTCGGACCAAACAGATGACTGCTTATGTGCGGCGGGCTAATACATCCAAAGCAAAAGTGCCGAGCTGGATGGGCGGGCGCATGTCGTTATCCTCAAATATGAGTCAGATGCTGCGCCACAAATTACATCAGGCTATTGAGGGCTCCTCGGATGATGTGGAACTCGAAACCATCCAACCGATACTGGACGTGCAAAACAGGTGGTCTACGCTGCCGGATGAAGATGAGCTGGTAATCGAGCAGACGAAATCCCGCGAAGGCCATCATCTGTTTTTTTATCCCTTTGAAGGACGCTATGTACATGAGGGGATGTCGGCGCTGATTGCCTACCGCATTTCCCAGATTACTCCCATTACTTTTTCTATTGCAATGAATGACTACGGTTTTGAGCTTCTCTCGGATAAGGAAATTCCGATAAGAGAAGCTCTGCAAAATGATCTCTTTTCGGATGGGAATCTTATTGAAGATATCTTTTCCAGTCTGAATGATACCGAGCTGGCCAAACGGCGCTTCCGGGGAATTTGTCATATTGCAGGATTAATTTTTAAAGGTTTTCCTGGTCAACGTAAAGCCGGGCGCCATCTGCAATCTTCAGCAGGGTTATTTTTTGATGTATTTGATCAGTATGAACCTGATAATTTATTGTTGCAACAGGCCTACGATGAAGTACTTTCCTATCAGCTTGATGAAGTACGACTACGCAAAGCACTTAAGCGAATTCAATCTCAGCGAATTACGCTGAAGAAAACCGATCGATTTACGCCGTTCGCCTTCCCTATTATGGTGGATCGACTTCGTGAGCGGCTTAGCTCAGAAAAACTTGCAGACCGCGTACAACGAATGCAGCTGCAGCTCGAAAAGCATACTTAAGTTAATTACAGAGTTTTCACAGAAATGGATGGAAAATCTGCGCACCTCCGCGACTCCCTCTGTGTCCTCCGCGGTTAAAAAAGTGTAAATTTAGTAAACCGCAGAGTTGCGCAGAGGATGCCGCAGAGAATCTAAAGAGTGAATATATCAGCTCTGCGTAGCTCGGTGAATTCCTCTGAGACCCTCTGCGGTAGAAAATAATAGTGTGGTTAACCGCGGAGGGATACGCAGAGGGACCTTATCCGGAGGGAGAGAGATCAGAGCGAAACTCAAAAGTATCAGTCATAGATATAAAAAGCTGTACCCCGGGTACACAGAGAGACAAAAAATTACACGGAGGTTTCTCTGTGGTCCTCTGTGCCCCCTCGTGACACTTTGTATAATAAAGAACCATATCTACGGCAAGAGAAATTAGACCGCGCCTCCTCTGTTAATTTCTTTTGAATAGAGATCAGCGGTTTCATACATTCACAGCTATGTTTGAACACGCCAAAGTTTTTAATTTAAAACACCAGCGATTTTGGCTTCTGCCGGAAAAAGCAGTGTATTGGCAGAAGAAAAAAATGCTGTTAATAAGTGATCTCCATATTGGAAAGTCGGGACATTTCAGAAAAAATGGCATTCCTGTCCCAGATCAAATAAATGAAACAAATCTCAATTCTCTTGATCAAATCTTAGATAAAACATCTCCCGACCATCTGATCATTTTGGGAGATCTGTTTCACAGTGATATCAACAACGAATGGCAACAATTTGTCAAGTGGCGAAAACAGTATCGCCAACTTGAAGTAAGTCTGGTTATTGGGAATCATGACATTTTAGACAAGCAGAACTATCACGCAGGAATAATTAATGTTTTTAATAAGCTTTCTCTTGACCCTTTTTTATTAACACACGACATTAATCTATTTGAAGATCCTGCTGCATCAGATCATTACATTTTAAGTGGACATGTACATCCCGCCGTTAAGTTAACCGGTCCAGGACGACAGGCCATAAAACTACCCTGTTTTTATTTCGGAAAAGATTACGGAATTCTTCCTGCCTTTGGAGGATTTACTGGGACTGACGTGATAAAGCCTGGGAAAAAAGATAAAGTATTTGTAGTGGCAGATTCTCAAATCTTGTCTGCACGAAAAAGCTGAACTACTGAATGGACAAGAGCTAATATCTCTTAGAATTAACCGCAGAGTTACCCACAAAAGTACTTTTCTGTGGTAAGTTTTAACCGTGAACTACGCTAATATTTGCCGTGGAAGCAACAATAAAGTAACATCTCTGCGAAACCTGCGGTTTCCTCTGATTTCTCTGCGGTTCTACTGTTTCCATTTTCGCTTAAAGCAGTGGTGAAGACGACTTATAATCCGGGACTTCTTTGTCCGAACATTGGCTCCTGAAATATCAAAATGCGCGCTTGCTTCTTTGGTAGTGGCATCTGGTTTATCAATGAAATATTCAATAAACTTTCGTGATTTTTCACGCAGCTCATTGAGACAAGCCTCCAAAATCTTCTGTCGATCTTTATCCATTAGATTTTGCACCTGCTCAGCCGGGTCAACCAAATGCTCTTTATGATTTTCCATGGGGTTATTAAAGCGATGCTGCTCCTTAGAATAACGAAAATATTCATGACGACAGGCCCGGATCATATAACTAAAAATATATTTTTCCTCCTGAATATTATCCTTTCGTATCTGCTCATATACCTTGGTAAAAGCTTGTTGTACACATTCCTCAGCATCCTTTTCTTCGGCCCCTACAACTACCATTAAATAATCTTTAAGACGAGATAGTAATTCTTTTAGCAGTTCATTGGCCTTGCCCTCTTGTCGCTGCTGAAGAGCATAAACTAATTCTGAATAATCAACTTTAGAGTTACTCAAGATATTATGATCTCTTATTAGATGAGCTTTACCGATCCCGATTATTATACCAACTGTACCGTCTGTAGATTCTGTCTCTAATATAGGACTATTAAGTAATCAAGCAAATATCAGCATGAGGAATATATTAAAAAATTAAAATTTTTAAAGGTATGGATAATTACATTATTTGACTCTTGATGTTATTAATAACATCAAAATACAGTATAAATCTTTTATTTATAAGTCAAAATTACTATTAGGCTAATTTTTTAAGCCAATGTAATATTTGTTACAAATTAATTCCCGGGTCAACATCATAAGAAACCAGATTTTTTTGTAACAAAACATTCGCGAAACACTCTTGTAATCAAGAACCAGTATGTTCAAAATTCTCAGACTATTAATCCTGGGAGTATAAATCATACTAACGTTACAATTTATCATTCTAATAAAACCAAGGATCACTATGAAATCTCTCGCACATAAACTTATCGCTTTCACATTTGTTATCGCCATGGCCGCCGGTTGCGGCTCAGTCACCGACGCCGGACTCGAGACCCAGCCCGACCAGACCGAAATCGAGCAGCCAACACCACAGGCTGACAATACCGACTTCGGCACCGAATCGGACCAAGATCCGATCTATGACAAGCCTGAATAGCGCTCCAAAATTTCAT
>NZ_JBYEIR010000005.1:0-392542 GCF_058386985.1 Fodinibius sp. GM108 | reverse complement strand
CAAGGATTTATGGAATGAAGGGACGAATACTAGGTGAGGACTGTCTGCTTGACAATTTCCTTTTTAAAGGGGTTAGGTGCACGCTATGTATTTATTTGCCTTCAACTGATGTAAAGTTACCGTCAAGTATAACTTGGGAAATTTGGTTGAATTCTTTTTCGGTCTCCCAAGTAGTTTCTCCATTCTTCTGAGCAACTAATTTAAGAATCAATGAGCTATTCCCTTTTAACTTGTGAAAAGTACCATAAAAATTAGTTGTACTTACAGTAAACTCGAATGGAGTCGCTTGTGAATCAGCAGGAGCCGAACCATTCCACTCACCAATATTTATGGCTTCAAATATTACTGTACTATCTGGATTAGAGGAAGAAATACTGAGGGTAACATTTTCTTCCGTAATTGAGGGCTCTTGATTCTCATGTTCTGATGAATTAGAGCATGCAATGAAAGTGAATAATATGGCAAAAGTAGCAAATGCAAGATGAAAAGTTTTCATAGTAAATAGTTTGTTAAAATTTTGTTAGGCAGTGCACCTAACGACCTTGCGCATAAGCTGCAGGCGAAAACGTGTTGAAATTGTCTACAAATGAAAGAGTAACTATAAAAAGAGAGGTTGGCAAGATTTGGCGAGGCCTGTCCGCTTAATGCGCGGGTTATACCTACTGTGACTGGTTCACTGCTTTCCATTTTTTTTGATTCCCCTGATGAGGATCATCGATTTTAAATTGTCGATCAGCAAATTTCCAACACAAATCATGGGAAAGTGGATTGTCAGCAAAAAAATTGTGGAATAAATCCAGTTTAGTTTCTCCTGGTCTTGTTTCTTTTAGATGGGCAATTGCACTGATGTAAGTTCCAGTATCAGCATTTGTTCTTCTCCCACCACCAAATTTTACAGCTGTAATAACAGGTTCTAAATTGGGATTATTTGGCACTGCAATTTCAACGGTATCGTTGCCGTACATTGCAAATCGAATATCATCTGGAAACAGGTACCCAAAAGGCAATCTGTCATCATAAATCACAATGATACCAGGATACTTATCTTTAGTTTTTGTTTTTAATTGTTTGGATTTGTTCTTGATCTTCCTTTTTAGGCGTTTTTCAGTATTTGGGAAATGACCAATTGTTTTGTCTCCCTTTTCCTCAAGCATTTTTCTCTCTTCTTCATTCTTGTTGAGGGAAGTTACTTCAGCGATAATTTTTTGCTGATCGATGTAAAAGTAGTAATCAGGAGTCTGATTCTGTTTTTTGTCCTCAGTCGGAATTTTATGACAGGATACACCTCTAGATTTACAATGTTGTTTGAAAAGTATTTCAGATTTGGTAGCCATGTTTGATGAATTTACCTCAGTAGGTATAACCTATACTTATGTCAACAAGCCTCGTACATAATAATATTATTGTGCAAGGCGCTAGTTTGTTAATAAATCGTTCAAAGTGCAAGTATGAGTGTTATTGCCGGATATTATCATGCATAGAGAAGGTTTTTGTTGATATAACATGTTGACATAATATTCTTTGTAAGGATTGGCATCTTTTTGGGTCTTACTAGTAAATCAAGTCCCAGTAAGCAACCATATTATGTCAAAACCTTCGCTGCTTCACCGGCTACGAACGGAAATTCGGCGTAGAAACTATAGCTATCGTACAGAGAGAGCGTATACTCAGTGGATAGTCCGCTTTGTAAAATATCACAACCTCAGGCACCCATCCGAAATGTCAGAAAACGATGTGGTGAAATACCTTAACTACCTGGCAGAAGATCGAAATGTAGCGGGCTCAACCCAAAATCAGGCATTATGTGCTATTTTGTTTTTGTATAAGCACGTTCTGCATCAGCCCCTCGAGAAAATGATGAACTTCAAGAGAGCTCAAACACCTGAAAAACTCCCTGTTGTTTTAACGCCCGGCGAAGTGCAAAAGCTTCTGGATAGTATGAGTGGAATATCTCTCTTGGTAGCTCAGCTACTTTATGGTTCGGGGCTGCGAATTTCAGAATGCCTCAGGCTCAGAGTTCTGGACCTGGATTTTAGCTATAATCAAATACATGTTCGCTCCGGCAAAGGTAAAAAAGATCGAATTACCATTATGCCGCAAACCATCAAAAAACAATTGCGGGAGCAAATTGAAAAAGTCCGCGTGCTTCATAAAAAGGATGTCGCGGATGGTTATCCTGAAACACTGCTACCAAAAGCTATGGCAAAAAAATATCCTGATGCTGCCAAAAAGTTGAAGTGGAAATACCTGTTTCCTTCTTCTCGACGCTCAAAGGATCCCCGTTCTGGTTTAAAACATCGATACCATATTTCCAATTCAATGATTCAAAGAAAAATAAAACAGGCAGTCACAAAGAGTGGGATAAAAAAACATGCGACTTGTCACACACTTCGGCATAGCTTTGCAACTCATCTGCTGGAAAATGGATACGATATTCGTACGGTTCAGGAGTTATTAGGGCATAAAAATGTAAAAACTACTATGATTTACACCCACGTCATCAAAAACAAGGGGAGTGTTGTCCAATCACCTATTGATATTGAAAATAACACCCTGCTTCACAACCAACCCCGTTAGAAATGAAAGTTTATTATGTTTATGTACTTCTAAGCCGAAAAGATAACCAATGGTATACCGGATTTACACAGAACTTAAAGCACCGAATCAAAGAGCATCGGACAGGGAAGTGCAAATCCACCAAGCATCGACGACCGTTAAGTCTAATCTACTTTGAAGGTTGCCGAAGCAAGTCGGATGCCTTAAACCGGGAGCGCTATCTAAAATCCGGAATGGGCAAACGCTATCTCCGTAACCGATTAAAGAATGACTTGCAAAACACCCATTTCTAACGGGGCCCACGTCATCAAAAACAAGGGGAGTGTTATCCAATCACCTATTGATATGGAAAATAACACCCTGCTTCACATCCAACCCCGTTAGAAATGAAAGTTTACTATGTCTATGTACTTCTATTGTCGGAAATATAACTTATGATATCTGGGTTCCAGAATGTTAAAGTACAGAATCAAAAAGCATAGGGAGGCGCTAGTACAGTGTTTATAAGATAAAGGTCGTTTTTACATCTTAACTCGGAAGCAAAGAAATTTATCTGCCTTACTATGGAAATCCAATTGTCCTTACTATCAGAAGATGTCTCCCCTTACTAAGTCGGTGAGATTCCCCTTATAAGGGGAATTAGTAAAAAGAGGAAGGGAAGCGAGCGTTAAATGACTATTGTTTTCCAAATTTAAACCACCGACAACAGGGATCACTGTTCTCCTTCAAGAGCCAATAACTGGGGACGCTGATTAAACACCCAAAGCACCAGCAGGTCATAGACGGCATGCCAGGTTATTGCCAGCAACAGGCTGCCGCTAAGATAATAGGCTACACCCAGCGCTGCGCCTAAAAAGGTAGTCAGGAGAAAATAGCTGAAGGTAAGAAAATGCAATAATCCAAAAACGACGGCTGCCAATCCAATGGCTATTTCAATGGAGTAAAAGCCCGTTAGCCATTGTTGCAGAAATCCGCGGAATAAAAGCTCTTCACTGATGCCGGCACCCAGCGATATCAGCATAATTTGCCATATTCCCATATTCTGGAAAAGCGGAAGCAGCTCTCGACAAACTTCACGCAATGATCTCGAGATTGGTAAGCGTGTCAGAATAATAACAGCACCAAAAGTGATTATGCCCCAGAAAATGCCCCAAATTATTTCTACAGCAGCCGAACCTGATACCAGCTGCCAGGGCGTTTCAGTTATCTGAATGAACACCAGTCCCAGCGTAAGGACAATAATCGGCGCCAACATGATATAGTAAAATGTATTGTCCGACTCTGTTTTCTCTCCAAACTGCTCATTACTCATTACCCACCTCGAATTTCCAGCTTCTAATTTGAAACCTCCAACCTTCACGTCTGCCATCTACCGTCTCACATCTCCCGTCTGCCGTCTGATCCCCGCCGCTCCTCAAAAAACTTCTTTAGAATCCACTCACAGTCACTTTCCATAAATCCTTGTATAACATTAACTTGGTGATTTAGTTTTTTATTTGAGGCAAGATTAAAAACGCTGCCACAGCTACCCGCTTTTGCATCCCATGCACCAATAACAACAGTGTCAATTTTCGACCATACCAGTGCTCCGGCACACATAGGGCAGGGCTCCAGGGTGACATACATCGTACAATCAGTCAGATATTTTTCTCCCAGGGTAGAGCAAGCCGCAGAAAGCGCCAGCATTTCGGCATGAGCCGTGGAGTCGTTAAGCCGCTCAGTCTGATTATATCCCTTACCGATAATACGCTCATTTTTAACAACCAGCGCCCCAACCGGTACTTCTTTTTCTTCATAAGCCTGCTCGGCCAAAAAAAATGCCTGTTGCATAAATCGCAGATGTTTCTGCGTGCCGGGAATATTATTGTCCATTAAATTTGCTTCCTTGCGTTGTAAATAACTATTATCGGTTCCGAATTTAAATCTGAAGATACAGTTTATGGATGAGGTAAAACAAGAAATAATTTCGCTGCTCAAAGAGAACATTCGAAATATTCCCGACTTTCCGAAGCCTGGTATTCAATTTAAGGACATCACGCCGCTGCTTCGCAATGCAGATACGCTGGAGCTTACCTCACAGGTGTTGGCACGTCCGTTCCGGCATATGGATATCGATTATGTTGTTGGATTAGAATCCCGCGGATTTCTTTTTGGAACCAACCTGGCCCAGGATCTTCATGCCGGCTTTGTGCCCATCCGCAAGCCCGGAAAGCTGCCTGCTGAAACGATCTCGGCCACTTATGCACTCGAGTATGGTGAAGATACCATCGAGATGCATAGAGATGCTTTTAATAATGGGGCACGAATCCTTATCCATGATGATCTGATAGCCACCGGCGGATCTGCCAAAGCTGCTACGGAGCTGGTTCAAAATCTCGGCGGTGAGGTTGTAGGCTATTCTTTTATCGTGGAACTGGCCGCCCTTCAGGGACGCGATAAACTGCCTGCTGATATCAAGAAAGATATTCTCATCTCTCTGGATTAAATATTGTCGAAGTATATCATCCTATGATAAAGTAGAGAGAGCATTAACTGTTAATTTGGCAGTTATAAATCATCCCTTCGAAAAAGCATCGGCCCCGACAGCTGTACGTGGCTGAAGGGTGTTTGTGAATGGTTATTGGTTATAAGAAATTAGGCGAGAGACTACTTACAAGCTTTTCGCAACCGGCGACCCGTAACCTGCAACCTGTATTAAAAAGGCTTAAAGGAACAAATTATTCTTCATCCTCTATAATTAATAAGAACAGTATTGTACGTTAATCTGAATAAAAAGTAGTAATATGAAATACCAATTATATACTGTAGCCATATTTGCTGCTGCTCTGGTTTTATTTTCGATGGGTTGTAAGCAATCGATGGTTATCAGCAAAGTTGACTATTCACAGTCGGTCGAGTCGGTATTGGAGCCGAATGAGAACGGCATGGTCGAAGATCCGCAGCACGGGATTAAGTTCAGCATTATGCCGTTGCAGTATGCCGAAACTGAAGACACCTCTTCTGTTACTACCGAAGAAATACGGCTTATCAGGGGACAAGAAGGATACTATTACATTACCGCGCCAGACTATTCTCACGTTTACGTGATGTCGCCTGAAGAGGGGAAACTGAAGCTTGAAAACAAGATTGCTATTTCTGAAGGTGGACTAGAGAGTCCTGCTTTCAATCAGCGGATGTCGTATATCCAACTGCTAAACCAAGAAACAGGTGAAACCTGGCAGATCACACCCGATGGGATAGAGCAAGATGAATCCGAAATGACTAAAAGAGAAGACGAACAGTTATGAAATTACGCATATCTTTATTGACACTATTATTCGGCCTTTTCTCAGCAGCAGCTGTCGCGCAACAACAGCAATCGGATTATGAAATTCAGAAATCCTTTAAACAGGAATATGCTAAAATAGAACAAAGGATGGCTGAGGTTTCCTCACCTGATAGCGCCGAAGCTTTGATCGAAGAGGTGAAAGAGCTCGATGAAAAATTTAGCGAGCATTCTGATTTATTGGACAAAGTACTTTATCCAAATACTTACGAGGAGAGGATGGAAGAGTTGAGAAATTACTCGGTTAGAGTTAAAGAGCAGGTGACGAAGATCCAGCAACAGACGCAAAAACTAGAGGAGTTAGAGTCACAGGTCTCCGAATACGAGCAAAATATGGAGAAGCTGAACAAGCGAACTGATTCCCTGGAACGGGCGATGGAAGAATCTATTCAAAGCGAAAAACAGCTTTCTGCAATGGTGCGTGAATATCGCCAGAACCTGGAAGACCGCGATGAGCTTATTTCGGCTTTTATTGATTCGATGATAATAGCTTACCAGCAGATGGATCTGGAAGAGATTCAGGAACTGGAAGATGAGCGATCGCGTGTTGAATCGGGTAATGCCCTGGAAATGATCCGTGATATTTCTGCTGAAAACATCAATATAATTGAGCGGAATAGCGATCGTCTTGCTCTTCAGGATTTTATCCGGATGGCGGAAGTTCAGCAACAGTTTGAGAATATGTGGAACCGACTGGGTGATAAAATCACGGAAGTATATGCCGGTGAAAATGCTGATCAACTGGCATCGGAAATCGAGAATAACATTGATCAGTGGAGACAGTCATTAGAAAATCAAACTGTGTCTGCTATCAGAGATTCATTGGTTCAAAGGAATATCGGTGTCAGTGGTTTTGACACATCTGATGAGATGTACAGTTCCATTAGTAATTATCTTGATAAACAAATAGAAGAAAGCAAAGAAGGCTCCTCGGAAGCTGAATACAATAGATATCAAAATTTTGAGGAGTTTTGGAGCCAGCTTGAACTGCAGGCATCCGGTAGTTTGTCAGATGCAGGCATTATGGAAAGAAATCAAATGGCTACAATCAACGAGAAAATAGAAATTTGGGGAGAGAATGCTGAGCCTGAATCAACCAACTGGCTGGTCTGGCTCTTGGGCGCTACCATACTTTTGGCTATTGCACTAGGCGTAATGTTAGTTCGTGAACGCCAACAAAACAGAGAAACATAGTGCATACTCTATAATTTCCAAACATGAGCATCCCGGCAGAGTATTTTTCTGTCGGGATGTTTTATTTATCCTCTCTTAAGTTCATCATTATTACCCAAACCATAGGCGGGAATCACGGTATACATTAAAAGATTCTGTTACTCATCTTAAAAACCACATCTTTAACAAAACCTTACTGTCTATTTTTTGTCGCCAAAAAATAGACGAAAAAAGCGCTGGCCCCGTGGAATCCTCCGATACCTCGGAGGGCCACAATGTGGCATTCCATAGGGCCGGTGAGTTTTTTATGGTTCCAGTGGTTTTCTGGTCCCGAAGGCTATCGGGATTTGCTCATTCAAAAACAGTAACAGAACAAAGAGGCATAAGGACGTTGTATTTATCATTGGTCCTTTTATCGGGACAGAAATTTCAACACGTCGCTAAAGTTATGAGGGGCCTACGACTCTCGAGGAAAGATGTCATTGCCAGTTTTCCGGTTTGCCTCATGTAGATCGGACACCTGTCCGTCCATAACGTTACCTTCGTGTAATTCACCTTCTAGCTGCGGTTATCTGCTGGATCCGCCTCATCTGTGTTCTATTATTATTAACTAATTTTTCGTTTCCAACCTCTCGGTCCGAATACTATCTATTTGACTGGGTGACAAAGAGTTATCAAAATCATACAAAGCATCTTCCCATGATCCGTACACCGGATTCGGCAGCATATACCACTGGCGGCCCCATTTATCCTTATTTTGATTAACCAGTTTCTGGCGTTCAAGTCGTGATATATTTTTCGCTGAAACAAAATCATTGAGATCGTCACCAAAGAGCATCAGAATACGATGGTTTTCCGCTACATAAGCACGTCGCTCGGTCTTGGCAGAAGTCCAATTTTCACGTTCATTATTGCTCAATATCCGATCTTCACTTTCCGAAAGCGGAAACCCCAGCTTTTGAAGATTCTCACGGGTGCCGGATTCAACTTTAGCTTCACGATTCGTCAAGTAATAAATCGCTACACCTCTATCCGCTGCACGATCAAGGAAAGACAGGGCACCGGGCACCGCATCGGCCTGTGCTTCCATTACCCAGCTATTCCATTGCTCGGGATCAAAATCGCTGTTCTGCAAAATCATTCGCGCCTGGAATGGCGAATTGTTAAGCACAGTTTCATCCACATCAACAATAATTGCCGGCGGCTTCTTGCGTATATTTTTGGCTTTCTGGTTGGGATAAGCTGTCCAATATGAATCTTCAAGTGCCATCGCAAGATTCGATGCGGCCGTTTTATAAATCATAGAAGTAAGAGCGCTGTATTCGGCAGCAGTCTGCATCCACAAAGAAGCATTGGTAGTACGGTGCTCACTATCATGATCCTCTGCTGTTTGAGGCTGTTGAAGAGGCTCTGTACTGCTACAGCTGATGACAAAAACTACAAGTATGGAAAATATTGAAGAAACCGGAATGGTAATCGGTAAATTTTTTTTCATGATTCTGGAATCTTCTGTGTGATTTTTGTTATTCCAAAATAGCAAAAAACAGACAGCAAATTGGAATGATTTAATGAGTCATTCAGATGATACAAAGCGGAATAACTTGTATACTTAGGTGATTCCAGATACAACAAAAATCAGGCACTTATGGCATCCAAAAATCGAAAATTGAAAACTATCGGACGGCTTGAAACGATCGATTTTCCGGAATGGGATCTGTTTGATATCGATGCTAAGATTGATACCGGAGCATATACGTCAAGCCTGCACTGCCACCATATTCAAGCATATGAGGAGGGAGGCAAACAGTTTGTAAAATTCAATCTGCTTGATCCATCCCACGAAACTTATAATGATAAGTTGTTTAAGCTGCCGATCCACCGGACAAAAGTGGTTAAAAGTTCGAACGGGGAAACAGAAGAACGGTTTGTGATAAAAGCGAAGGTAAGACTTTTTGACAAACTGCTGAAAGCCGAGCTATCGCTTACCGACCGGTCGGAAATGAAATATCCCGTATTAGTGGGGCGCAAGCTGCTGAGAGGTCGCTTTCTGGTTGATGTATCTCGGAAGTACATCTCAAAAAAAGAAATGAAAGAATCAAAAATATAAAATCATTATATGCACATAGTTGTCCTTTCAAGAAATTCTAAACTCTATTCGACATCACGGCTGGTTGAGGCTATTGAGGAGGCTGATCATGACGCTACGGTTTTAGATCACCTAAAATGTGATATTGTCAGTGAAAAAGATAATCCCTGTATTTACTATCGAGGTACCAAAGTGGCTGGCGTTGATGCTATCATCCCACGAATAGGAGCTTCTGTTACATTTTATGGATCCGCAGTGGTTCGTCAATTCGAAATGATGAATATTTTTACAGCGGTAGAATCACAGGCACTGGTTCGCTCTCGCGATAAACTTCGAAGTCTGCAGATCATGGCCCGGGCCGGAGTAGGCATGCCCAAGACAGTATTCACTAACTATTCTACCGAAGTTCGAAAGATTATAGACTCTGTTGGCGGTCCGCCACTGATCGTGAAACTTTTGGAAGGTACACAGGGCGTAGGTGTGGTATTGGCTCCTACATTTAAAGCTGCTGAATCCATTATTCAGGCATTTCACAGTATGAAAGCACGGGTGATTGTCCAGGAATTTATAGAAGAAGCCAAGGGCGAAGATATCCGCGCTTTTGTTGTCGACGGCAAGGTAATAGGAGCCATGAAACGTAAAGGAGTGGAGGGCGAATTCCGCTCCAATATCCACCGCGGGGGCAGCGGCGAACTTATCAAGCTGACTAAAGAAGAGCGTAAGGCAGCACTTATTGCCACCAAAGCAATGGGACTGTCGGTTGCAGGCGTTGATATGTTGCAGTCTGAACGTGGACCACTGGTGCTCGAAGTTAACTCATCACCTGGCCTTGAAGGCATCGAAAAAGCCACCGGTAAAAATATAGCCGGTCGCATTATCTCGTTCGTAGAGCGCCGAGCTGTCGAAGCAAAAAATAACCCCCGTAAACAACGAAATATCCAAAGGAATGCCTGATAGTATTACGATCAATGATCACAAGATAGGACCGGGGGAACACAAAGAAATACAGCTCAATATTGCGCGGCTACCCACGCACACTAACATCGATATGCCGGTGCATGTTTTCCGGGCTGAAGAAGACGGACCCGTACTTTTGCTCACGGGCGGACTTCATGGGGATGAGCTAAACGGCGTGGAAATTATCCGCAGGATGGTTGCCAAAGAGATGTTAATGCCGGAAAAGGGTAGTGTCATAGCACTTCCGCTGGTGAATGTGTATGGATTTATTCAAAATGTACGCGGCTTGCCAGACGGTAAAGATATCAATCGAAGCTTTCCGGGAATCAAAGGCGGATCGTTGGCGCGCCTGCTGGCGTATACGCTAATGAATCAAATTGTCCCCAAAATCGACTATGGGATTGATTTCCATACAGGAGGTGCCGCACGGGCTAACTATCCCCAAATTCGCTGTCTGCTCAATAATGATAAAGAAAGAGAGCTGGCCGCGGCATTTAATCCGCCTATTGCCATTCATTCCTCGCTTATTAATAAATCGTTCAGGAAATCAGCTCACAGCAAAGGAAAGCATATTCTGGTTTTCGAAACTGGTGAGTCTACTCGTTTTGATGAGCCTGGTATTAAAGAAGGCATTAACGGAACCTTGCGGCTAATGAAACATCTGGGAATGAAAAAAGAAGCTCCCGAAGCCAAGCATGAAACGGAATTTTTTCACTCCACCACATGGATCCGGGCAAAGCATGCCGGACTTTTCCAGCCCAAGGTAGAACTGGGACAAAGAGTTCAGAAACGGCAAGTGCTGGGCTACATTACCGATCCGTACGGCAGTGAGCGTTTTAAAGCTTCGTGTCCATACGATGGACGCGTTATAGGGCTTAACTTTGCGCCCGTAGTCCATAAAGGAGATGCCTTACTACATTTAGCTTATTCATAATTGAAATATTAGTTTTAAAATTATTCTTACTTATTTATGCGCGAAGATTTATTGTTTCATATAACTACCCGAGACGAATGGAATCAGTATAAAGATACTGGAACCTATGAACCCCAATCCCTTGAAGATCAAGGATTTATATCATTTGTAACGGGTAGTCAGTTGGAGAAAGCAGCCAATCGGCTTTATCCTGACAAGAATCAAATTTTGTTGCTTGTAATCGACGTTTCCATGATCAGAGATCAAATCAAATATGAAGAAGAAAAAGAAACCGGAGAAAAATTCCCGCACCTTTACGAACCATTGAGTGTGAATGCTGTTATTGATAAAATTGATATTCAAGCCGAAGATGACGGCACATTTAATATTAGATTTACTTCTGATTCTTAATGATAGATCAAGCTGTCAGACATATTAAAAAAACCGCTAGTGTCCCGTCATTTAGCACGTATGAAGAACGTTTGCACCCGTATATCCGATCCGTTTTTGACGATATTCCCCAAACAAAAGAGATACAAGTAGACGGCAACAGCCTTATTTTTCAGGTTGGCGCAAAGACGGATCGGTCGATCGTTGCTTTGGCGGCTCACCTGGATAAAATCAATCACTATGGGCATGACTATCCCGATAAACTTCCTGTAGAGATTACAGAAGATTATATCGAAGGAGCTATGGATGACTGCGCAGGTCTGGGCATGATGCTGACACTGGCAGAAGTTGCAGCAGAAAGAAGCTGGCCGAATCTGCTTTTTTTCTTCTCCGAAATGGAAGAGAGCAAAGGCCTCAAAGAACATCCTGTGCTGTTAAAAAATAACGGAGAGGGTTATTACCACGGTATGGGAGCAAGAAAGATTGCAGAGCGGTGCCTGTCACTGGATTTAGTTCCCGAGGAAGTGATAACATTGGATACCACACCACTTTTTAAAGGTGAAAAAGGCATAGCTTTGTACTCAAAACACTGGGAGCTTAATGGTCTGGAACCCACTCCGGAGCTTATCGAGCAGACAGAGAAAACAGTGGGAAAATTCATATCTATTGAGCCAAAGATAAAAATAGACAATAACACCAATGATTACCTGCAGTACGGTGAAGTCTTCAATAAAAAAGGAGAGAAGCCGGTGGTATCTGTAGCCCTGGAGCCGGCTATTTATCCATATCATCAAAAAGGCGAACGTGTTTTTGTGGATGATATCCACCGCTGTTTGGATATCGTAGCCCGTTATCTCGACAATTCGATTTCGTGAAACGCTACGCCTTCATATATAATCCAGCGGCAAGATCAGGCCGATCACAATCCCAACTTCCAGTTTTAGAAAAATTAATTGAACAATTACCTGCTGCCAAGCTCTTTCGCTCAGAAGTTAAAGGAGACATCAGCGCTTTAGTTGAGCAAATATGGGCAGATTTTGATGTTTTTGTTGCTTGCGGCGGAGACGGAACTGTCCAGGAAATAGCCTCAAAACTCATTGATACCGACAAAACTCTGGGAATTATACCGATGGGAACGGGTAACGACCTTTGTAAATCACTAAATATTCCTGTAGACATTCAGCAATCACTTGAAATACTTTTCGAAGGTAATACCATTAATATTGATGTCGGCAGATATAACGATCGTATCTTTTTAAATACGTTTGGCCTGGGATTTGACGGTCTCACGAATCGTTATGCTTTTGAGAAGAGTCATTGGCCTTCATTTTTGCGATATACAGTAGCGGCACTTAAAGCCACAAAAGATCATGATATATTCAGTTTGACTATCAAGCAGCCAGAACGTGACAAGTCTCAACGCGAGCTCATAATGGCAACTTTTGCAAATGGAAGGGTAGAGGGCGGTGCTTTCTGGATAGCACCGGATGCCTCTTTGAATGACGGCAAATTAAACTTTATAACTATATCTCCCATTCAGAAGTGGCTGATTCCACTCTTATTACCTTTATTTTTAATAAAAAAACCTTATTGGATTCCACATTTCAGGTCCCAAAAAGTGGAAGAAATAACCCTCCGGTTAAAAGATAATATTGAAGCTCATGCCGATGGAGAAATCGTTCAAATAGCTAAAGGTGATATCTCTATCTCCATGATTCCCAGAAGCTTAAATGTGATCTGCGGAATTGATTAGTTAATAACTCCATCGATGATATGAATCACACCGTTATCAGCTTTTATATTAGCTTCTACAATTCGTATCTGGTTTATTGAAATATCCTGTCCATTTCTTTCAATTTTTAAATTTTGGCCACTTAAGCAGGTAACCTCCGACATTACCGAAAGACTCCGTTTCGTAGCCAGACCGGTAAAAATATGATTCAGTAACAGGTTGTCATTATTTTGTTGAACAGATGAAATTCTTGTAAAAGCACTATTTGAAGGAGCAAATAACGTAAAAGGACCTGATTGATTTAAGCGGTCATCGATATCGGTTTGTTCAAGTGCTTTTGCAAATTCCGTCGTTTCACTATTCGATTTTAGTTTTTGCATCACAGTTTGACCTTGTACCGAAGTAAACGACAAGAATATCGAAGCACTGACTAATATTGGGATAATATTTCTGTAGTTCTTCATAAGATCTCAGATATTTTAAAAATTTATCCTGATGAAGCCTGTCTCTTGATCTATTTATTTCATTAGTAGTATAATGGGATTTTTTTGAGATCCAAATTAGATTAATCCATCCTAAAATAAATTAGAACAGTTTTTCAATTCTTTATGATGTAGTTAGTTCCGAATGTTCAACCCTAAGAGTCAGGCACTTAGGATTAGTGTTGGTTCAATGGAGTATCTATCTTTTCAAACATCTGTGAACTCTTTTCGCCGCACACTTGAAGATTACTATTTCACTCTCATTTATTGACTGTTTTTATGAATGATAGTAGAATTTATAGGAAAAAGACGTAAAAAAGGAATGGCATACCATTAGTAAATATTTTAAGCCGCTTAGAAGGCAAATTTGGAGCCACCCTTCCTATAAGTTCTAAATATGCCGTTTTAAGCATATAAAAGGGGTGTTGAGCAATTTTTTAAAAAAATATTCAATATTGAAAATCTTGGAGGAAATCCTTCAGTATTACCATAATTATTTATTGAGGAATAGAAAAAAATGATGAATGATTTCGGTAGGCAACGAATAAGCTCAGATTAACGAAAATCATCTTTAGGCATTTCGAACAATCCGATGATTTCAAGGAGAAGTGAGAAAACGTTCATTTTTCCAATTGAAATAAAGAACTCGCCGCCGACTGAAATTGCCGTAGAGAAGAGAGATGATAACAGCTTCATCTGAAACGTAATTTATGATAGATAAGAAGAGCCTATAAGTGACATAAAACAGCATCTGCTATAAAATACCATAGTTTGTGTCGTATAATTTATATTATGTAAAATAGAATAGAATCATCATATCACACTTACTTCCTGGTCAGCTATAACGCAATTATCGAGGGTATCGAGGGACAAACGCTTTTATCAAAACGGACAACCGCTTTTATCAAAAACTAATCATGGCCTACTATGGAGAGACCCTATTGAGAAACAACTACTTTAATATTTGATAGGTTAAGATGCCTTTATCAATTTAAAACGTCTATTATTCTCATATTGAGGTGTGCCCTTTCTAGAGAAGAAAGTTTATGAGATATATAGATACTGTTAAAATTGAAATAAATAGGAAAAGTACCTGGATCATAATTAAGCTGTTAGGTGGAGATTCAACAATTGAATCTAATATTCGGTCAGACTGTCCCTTGTCAGTTTTTACTTTAATAGTACTTTCCTCTATATCCTTCCAGCTAATATTTTTAAGTTCGTTCTTTATAGGAGTTAAAAGTATACTCTCTATTTCAGGTTTCAAACTTTTCCCAATATCATTCCTCATTAAATATAATTTAATCATAAACCCAGATCCTAGTGAAATCAATAATGCAAAAATTGCAATTCCTGCAACAAAATTTAAAGATCCTATCTCAGCTAATTTAAGTTGTACTAATAAAGCAGTGAAAAATCCTAATAAGGCTAATCCTATACCTGTAAACCACATAGACTCCTTAACAAATCTTTCCAAAGCTTTTTTTAATATACTTGCCGCTACCTCCCCTTTTTCTCTTCAATTACTCTATTTAATTCTTGAGTCATATAGATTATTTAACCCAGTAAATTTTTAAAATTCGTATATATTCTTTTTTGAAGATTATATTTTTCTACGGATAGTATTTTCGACATGAGATCTAAAGTATTTGAGACATTTAGAGGGGTTGAAACTTTATTAATAGTCTGTGTAAATGGCCCATCACTTTCTGTTAACAATCGATGTAGAGGAATATTTTTAAAGATCTTTTTTCCCTTTTGTGAAGAAAGCATCTTATAATTGACAGAAAAATAACAACCTAAATCTATTGCATTTTGTAAGTTCTTTAAACTTCCTGAATACCAATGCATAATTGTAGTATTATTATTACTGTCCTTTATCATTTTAATTACATCCTCCTCAGCCCTTCGGCTATGAATAGTAATTATTTTTTTTCCAGCAGAACTACACAAATCAAGTATCTTTGCAAACACCTCACGTTGTTTCTTCTTAACTTGTTGACTTGTATTCCTTGAATAATCCAAGCCTACTTCACCAATGTATTTAGTGTGATTTATGAAGTCTTCTACTATCTCTATTTCCTTATATCTTTGATCAACCAATTCTGGATGTAAACCTAATGCTGGCCGAATGTATTCTTTGTCTTGACATAAGCTGTAGGTATGTTTAAAAACAGTTGGTGAATTGGTAACTGCTATAGTATAGATTTGTTGGCTTTCAATCTTAGAAACTAAATTGCTTTCATTTTTAAATAAATCTAAATGAAAATGAGTATCAATGATTTTAAATGGCATTGTTAAGGTAATAAACTTGAAATTTCTTGTAACCCATCTTGATACATCTTATATAGACCGTCAATATTGTATATTCCACTATTTATTGGTCCTGGTTTTAGTACGATTGAAGCATTGAACTTTTTTTCACGTTCAATTGCATTGTACAGGGCTTTTACATCTTTTCGTCTTATACTAGAAAGTTCATCTATAACTTCTTTTTTAGTTAAATCAAATGCGTAACTAGAACCATCATCGAGATTATTTTTTTTCATTGCTGCCCTTCGTATTAAACAAGGATAACAATGGCCACAGTGACCAGCCCCTCCTTCGATACTTTTATTAAAGCGTCTTATAGAGGGATGGGAACATGATACTGTATTTTCCAGTGTATCTTTTACTTTAGCCTTGTTCTCCATTCTATCTATCATTTGTCCCTTTGTTTGATAATAATATGGATTTACAAGGTTAACACTAATATTAAGTTTATCCATCACTTGATTCATAAGTTCAAGAGTATATGGATGTGTAGTTCTAGTTGAAAAACTTCCTATACGTGAATTTCCTAAAGGAACATTTAAAGCAATAAACCCATTCTCAGGAACGTATAATTTACCCTTCTCTCCTAAAGATGAGGCTACTAAAATACCAATCCCCATAAAAATTATTGATCTACTTCTTGTGGTTGACTCACTGATATTAGATATTTCTTTCGGAGCATTCACAAAAAAATTTAAGTGTCTAAATTCGCAGTCTTCATATATCTCCGATAAATTTTCAATACACCTATTTTGTGCAGGCTTAGCATGTTGCTTAGAAGTATTGTCATAATGACTCACTAAATATATGGATTTGTCTTTCGCCATGAGATTATTAACACCTATGTATGAGTCTAAACCGCCTGAGAATAACGAAACTAAATTGGTGTCTACCTTTGGATAAGTTTTAATATATCGAGGCTTGGAAGGCCTTTTGAAGGCTGTCTCGTAAAATTCGAAATGCCAAACATCTCCTGTTAAAAAACCTACTAACTTTTCAATCCTATCCTTACTGGCATTCCATTTATCTATATCATTAACCGGAAAATGTAGCTCAATCTCTCTAGTCCAATCATCATAACCTGATGATCTACTTATTCTTAAATCGCAAGTATATATACTTGCTGAGAACCTAAACCAATCAATTCCATCTTGTGAGGGTTCCAGGTGATTTCTATCAATTAACTCCCACACCCTATTAACCGATAAACGGGGCTTTTTTTTATTGTCGATATAGAATTTAATATCTACATCGTCCACGCTGTAATCGTCCTCTCCTACTATAGCCAATACTTTAGTCTTCATCCCAATCCTCAATTATTTGATATGTTTCTTTGAATATTTTAGTGGCTACTAATTCACCTTGATCCGTTTTCCATTGAATGTTCTTGATAGAGTCTTGTTGGAATGTGCCTTCAGTTTTAGCTTGTACAAGCTCACGTATCTCCCATTCTATTTCAACAATCCTATCTGAATCAATTGTATTATTCTCCAACCTTTCAGCTAGTATTTGCATAAATCTCTTATAAATAAATTTTGAGACAAAATTTTCAATAATGTCTATTAAATCATCATCTTCAATATTCTCAAAGTTTTCTAAACTATTTTCATCTATATTCTGATCTTCAAATAAATCATTTAAAACTTCGACTGCAGCTTCTCTAGCAATTGAGTCTTCCCGTGTATTATTATTCCCATCACAAATTGAGTTAGTTAACTCAGACAATATCTCAAACTTATTTTTCCCGGATAGATCTATATTTAGATCATCAAAAGCTTGGGTGAAATCTGAAGATGCGCTTGATATAAAATTGCCAAGATTTCTTACGGCAGATCTACCCGCATATGATGCCTTTGTACTACCTTTTACACCACCCCCCGCCTTAACAAAGTTTGAAAAAGCTTTTGCAACATGCTTTTTACTCCCATTATTTCCATAGTTAATATGGTCTGAAAGGTTCCTTTTTGGAGTCTGCCATTCTACTGAATTGTCATTTTCATCTGTATTTTCGTGGTCTTGATCTTGGTCCTCTTCAGGTTCAGGTGCCCAATTGGGCAGCAACGGATTTTTTCCAGTAGGTCCACTATAGCTTGCTGATGTTCCCATATTTTATAACTTTTGTTTAGCTTGAGAAATAGCAGTAGCAAATCCTTTACCCAGATCTTCACTTTCCCATTTCTCAAATAGATTTCGAATTTCATCCTCATAACCAGTCTGTACTCCCAGATTACTTAAGATATCTGGAATTGCATATCCCATCTTAGAAGATGACAAGGTCCTAATATTATCAAGTAGTATTGGTACTAAATACTTATTTCTGCTACCCATTTTTGAACAAATTTTTATGTACCCTACCCTTTCTTCTTTGCTTTCAGATCTATGTATCTTATCCATAATTTCAGAGAAAACTATCTCTATATCTTTTTGAGATAACCCGTCTACTTTATTCAATGCTTGTTCCGTTTCAGCATCAGAGGTAGAAATAAAGAGGGACAATATTTCTTTCATATCTGGGGTAAGTGGAGATTTTGTGGCATAGTAGTTCCCTTCATCTTCTCTTGAAAAGTAAAAATAGGGCCTTAAATCCTTCCCAATTAATGATGGTTGAAGTTGAAGCCAACTATGGACAGTGTCGTTTTCAAGCCACTTTTGTTCTTCATTGTTGAGATTTAAATCTTCTTTTTCATCATCTCCTTTTTCAATGAATAACTCTAATTTCTTAAGGATTGGTGGTTTGCCATCATTTTTCGATTGCTCATCTCTAAGTTTCTTATAATAAGTAGGTTCGAAATATTCTAGAACCATTAACTTTACCAAAAGCTTTCTTGATAACTCAATATTTTTTGCTTCTGCCATTTTAATTCTAATGATCATAGTGTTTAAAAATCGCTTTATCTGACGAGGATTACCCTGTAAACCTGTTGATAATATTTTTGAGATTTGATGAGACATTTCTAAATCATTGATTAGTTGTCCTGGCACTTCATCAATTAATTCACCACAATTATTTAAATTGAACCCGATATCAAATATCGTCTCAGGTTTGTAGTCAAGTACCGAGGCACACAAGTCATCAAAATCTTCATCCTCTAAATAAAGCTTGGCAAAAAGAAGATTTATATACGTCTCAGTTTCTTGAACACTCATAGGTGGAATACGTATAGGAAACTGGATAATCTTTTCTAGATAGTTTCTGCCAATATCTAGTCTTGAACTGTTGGTTGGATACCTTGTTTTTATTGCATGTTCCACAATTCTTTCATCAGCACCAATTACAAAAGCAGTGCTAGGAACAAATAGAAACAGACGAATAGCTTCAAATATTTCCAAGATTGTATCTGGCAAACACCTATCCAAATCATCAATGAATACAACTAGTTTTTGGATTTCTAGTTCTTTCATCAACTTTTGAAAGTCTTCCCTAAATTCGCTTATTGATTTTCTTAAACTTTCTCTATCTGGATCTTCTAATACTTTTTCTAATTCTTCGGTTTCAAAACTTTTTGATAAATCTGATAAAATGTCTTTATCAGGAGTTCCGACTAGTGACATTGAAAGAATATTTTTTCCAGCAAGTCCTACTAATCTGAACCAGTTTATCCGTTTTAGTAACTTTTTAGTGATTTCTTTTCCTCTTGTTGAAAGTGACTTTGAAGCAATAAGATCATCAATGATTCTACCCATCAATGCAGATTTAGCATCCTCGTAGTCCTCAAATACCCACCCATTAAAACTTATAGTTATTACTCCCTCTTTTTTATCAACTGTATTTTGCACAATTTGCATTAAACTTGACTTCCCACTACCCCAATCACCAAAAACGCCAATAGTAGTAGGCAACAAATTTTGATTGGCTATTATTTCCTCAATAGCTGCTACTTTATCGTTAACGTTGATAAGATCAACTTTAGCTTCATTGTCTGACCACATAAATTTTTCTGAAGTTATAGAGGAGGGCACTAAATATTTCTAGATCAACTAATTCAATATCATAAGTAAATCTTGTACCCCTAGCTCTCTTAAAACATTAATTGAATAATATTTACAGAATAAATAATAGTTTTTCAAACTCTAATTACGGCTGGGTAATAATAAAATATTACCTTGATTCAATGCGTTTTAAAGCTTTCTTCACGCGAAGCACTGTACCTTTACTTTTTTCAGTAAGCCTAGCCGTTCTTCGAATGGATTCTCCCCTATTTAATTCATCTACAATATCAGAATGTTTTTCAACCAGCTCAATATCTGATAATCTGGTACCATTAGCTCTACCTTTGTATTTCCCTTCTGCTTTCGCCTTTTCAATTCCTTCTCTTTGGGCCTCTCTCCTGTTGTTATAATCAATTTCAGCCAAAGTACTCAGAACAGATACTAATAATTTAGCCACTGGATTTTGATCACCATTATCCAGTAAAGTATTTAGTCCTTCTTTTTTGGAAATAATATTAACACCGAGCTCTGTAAAAGTTTTAATTGTCTGCAGTACATTGATTGCATCCCGGCCAAGTCTATCTATTGAATGGACTTCTATTTCATCTATTTTTCCCTCCTTAGCATCGGCTAATAATCTTGAGGCATTTTTACGATCTTCAAAAGCAACCATTCCTGACACTTTATCCCAATATACTTCTCCCTGCTTGTTTTTTAATTGCCTGGAAATATTTTGCTCGAATGTTGATACTCTTACATAAGTCGCCTTCATGACGAAATCTTTAATACTGTACTAAAATTAGGGTGGTGTGTTCAAGCTGGTGATTATGGGCTTTCAGCAAGGATCCGTTTAATAAAATATCGTACTGATTTAGGGTATACCCTAATTTAAATACAGGGTATTCAAATTATTATAAATAATCATCTTGCCTATTTTCTCGTTCATCATATCTCAATTCAGCATCGGTAAGAGCTTTTAATTCTTCAAATGTCTGTTGTTCAAGTTCACGTGCACAAATATCTACGAATACATTTTCAAATTTTTTTCTCCTACGTTTCCTGGCAATACCAAGCTGATTTTGGATTTTTTGGCTAAGAATACCGAAATACTTTTTCTTTACTCTGACTTTATGAAACCATTCTGGATCAGAATATTCATTCGAGTTTCTAGCTTTGGACTTGGCAGTCTCGATGTCAATTGACATTATTTGAATGTCCTCGTCAATCTTGGCTTTCCATTTCAAAAGTTTTTCTTGGTCGTATTCTTCTTCAATATCTTTAGATGAAATTCCAAGTTCTTCATGTACAATTTCTCTATAACTCATTTTTAAACAGATTTACTTGTTGGAGGTTAGAATTGGAAAAACTAGTAGCGGTTAATTTCTTCCATGCTAAGGACTGTTTTTCTTGTCTATATATTTCGAAATCTCTGGGAGTCATTTGAAGATCTAACCAATTTGGTGCCTTCACCTTTCGGGGTTTTAAGCAACGATACATGTTGGGTTCTTGAGAATCTCTATTAGACTCAGAAATTTGCAAATAATCATTTTCTTCAAGTAAAAAAATATACTTCTTTACTATTATTTGATGAGATGAAGTCATCATAATAATTTCTCCAATTGTAAACTCTCTAAGTTTTCGCATTGCCCTCCACATCTTTTCTACAGTGTTTGGATCTTTAAACTCTCTGAGTAATTGATCTAAGCTTTTTCGATCATCTAAACAGTTCGGTGTTAATGAATTCCACTTTGTAACAGCAATATCTGGGGTTTTACCAGTGGGCCCTTTGCAATTACACTCACTATTCCGGCAATAAATATTCCATTCCCTGAAAACAACCGCCCGTAATTCTAGTTTTCTATAATTACAAAATGGGCAGGGACGTGGTTTGACTAAAAGAGCTTTACTAATTGACATATCAACGTTTTCTTTTTTTGATTAGGTCAGCATCTATCTTCTCAATAGAATTAGTCTTAGCCACTTTTTCTAGATAATACAACCAGGTTATTATTTTCCTAAACTCTCCATTAGTCACTTCATATAATTTTTCAGCGGCTTTCTTGCTCATTGGAACTTCTGAGAGTTCTTCACTTATCCGCAGTATTTCTTTTTTATATATAGGTTTGGCTCTAATAACATCTGCAAAACGACTATAAAGATGAGGAAAGCTTTTCAATTTCCGTTCAGCATCCTGCATCCCGATTAATAAGAAACAGTTACCACTTTCATCATGAAGATCACGTAATGTTTCAATGATATTTCTATTACGTAGCATATGATCAACTTCATCTATGATTATCAATGTTGGATCTATACTTAGAACTTCGACCAATTTATTGTAAGCATTTTTAGTTCGATATTGCTCTTTTTCATTGAGTTCATGAAGTAGGTCATTAAGAAACCAACGTATTCTCCATGCAGTTTTAGCTCTTAAATAGATAAAATCTTTTTGTAAGTACATATGTATAGCAGCTTTTGTCTTTCCTAATCCAGGAGAGCCATAATATAAACCCAAGCCAGGAGTACCATTGTCCTTTTCAAGCAAGGTATCTGCTAATTGATATAATCGTTTAACATTATCAGTGATTACGAATTTTTCTTTCATATTACCTCTTTTTTCTTTCCCATTATATAGTACAAGTCGTGATTTTGGGACCTTAAAAAAATCAATTTTAAAGTAGAAACAGTTCTAATTGACTAGGCTTTGAGAAGATTATTTATCCATTCAGTGTGTTCTTCCTCATATAACCTTGTATAAGTTGAAGTTCGGATAAAGTCCTTCAAAAAAGCGATATCCTGATCGTTTATATCGCTTTTTTCTTTTTTTGCTATGTTTTCAAATCGCTCGTACGGGTATTCAAATAATTTATCGTTTACTGTCTCAAAATTGCTTTTAGAGTAATTGATCTGCTCTGATTCCTGAAGCTGTTGATCGGGTTCTTCATTTGGTATTGTTTGAATTTCTAGATTTTTCTCTTTTTCAAAGTCAGGAATAAATTTGCCCACAGGTTCTGGAATACCACTATCAATCTTCCGCAACTCTTCGGTTGCTTGAATTGCTCGTTTTTTTAAACGTTTTCGCTGTTTTAAAGTCTCTCTGATTGTTAGATCAAAACCACCGTCCTCTTTGGTTAATTTTTGGAGTGGATGAACCGCTTTGACTGCTTGGGCAATACACATAAAATCTGGCGAACCACTTGTGTGATCAAAAACCCAAATATACTCCGGTTCTCTCCGAGTATAACGTACAACCACAGGTTTTTTCCAACCCGTTAATACATCATTATTTTCATATACAATCCCTTCAATTGTAATCCGTGCCCGACGAGGGACTTTTTGTTCAACCTTCAATAAAAGATCCCTCATGAGAAAGTAAGGGACTCCCGGCCCCTGCCCTTGTTTAAGAACTGTTAACGGAGTTTCTCCTTTTCTTAATCCACCATGGGACTCTTTACCATACACTTCCATACTCCATTGTTTAATTGCATTGACAACTTCTGGAATTGTCGGAAGCCAGTCTCCTACTTGTTTTTTATAAGCTGTAACATGCAACTTTTCATTTCTCTTGAGCCTAGCTACTTTATTTGGAATAGAATTTCCCAGGTAAGTTGGCAACATCTTTGAGAAACGCTGATTGAGTTGATTGAAAAATGGCTCAATAGGTTTACTCTGGCTATTGTAAGGCATAGTGAAGTGCGTAATAATTCCATATCGCTCATAGATACCGGCTAGACCCGAATCGTAGAACTCGCTACTTTCAGTAAAATGTTTTCCCTTAAATGCTCGACCGTTATCCAGAATAACTGCTTCGGGAAATTTTCCTAATGTTTTTACAGCATCAGCTAGTGCTTCTGATATGTTCTCGGTGTTTTCTGTAGGCATTATTGAAAGACCGACGGGCATTCGAGATCGCCCGTCATAAAAACAAATCAGTGTTGGTCGATGGGCCTTACCGGTATAAGGATGCTTCACATCAAAGTTAAGCACATGTCCGTCTGCAATTAGTACTTGGCCTACCTTAAGTACGTTCCAGTCTCTATCAAGGTATGGGAGCACTTTATCATTAAGTGCTTTAGCTCCTTCTCGCATTAAAACCCATCGGTCATAATATTCACCCTTAAAATCTTTAATCCACCGGAGAGCCGTTTTTATACTGCAAGGGACTTTTTTGTTTTGGCGACGCAATTTTGCATTAACAACCTTGATTGCTTGAGTGGGTGTTATTTGGTTAGGATGTAGTACGACTTTTTTTAGTAATTTAGTATACCAGTTTGGTACTTTGCGCTTCCCTTTATTAGTGTTGTATTTAGGGGCTAATGCTAAAAGAGGATCTTCGTGGTTATTTATGGCTTTCTTATAAGCCGGCCACCACTTTTGTCTTAGCGTGTATCTGCTAACATTCCCTAATGCTTCATAAGCCTTTTCCAGAACATGTCCACTATTGAATATTTCTGCTGTAGCCTGATATACCGGCGTAATGTTTCTACCCTCTTCTTTTGCTCTGCTTAACTCTTGTTCAAGGAAATGGATAAGGTCTAACCGGGCTGTAGCTTTTTCAATTGCCCAATTAGGTAACGCTTTCCGAGTTTGGTCTTCATTACACTTATTTTTGATCACATGTTGATGATATTGAATTCTATATGGACCGGGAATTCCCTCAGGATTTATCAAATATCGATACCCCTTTTGGCCTGGAGAAGGTTCTTTCTTTAAAAATTTAGCATCAATTTTCTCCTGTTCAACCCATGCTCGTATACCACGTGTACTTATTCCAATAATCTCTGCCAAATTTGAAACTGGAATAAATTCATAAATACCTACTGGATCATCTTGTCTATCAGTCATAAAAATCATATTAAAAATACTACTTCCTAGTAGCACAGAGTTTTCAAGTGCAGTCCAGAAAGCAATATTATTTAGAGGGGCAATTGTTGTTTATCAGTTCAAACTCTTTAAAAGTGGAGTACAGCAATAAACAACTTATTATATGACCGACTGTAGTAATGAAAATGATATTTAAGATATTGCTTAGTCAACAATATGTTGTATCAGATTAAATAAATTATTCTTAATAGTCAAAATAAAATATCTGTAAATGCATAAGTAACAATAGCTTAGTAAATAAAGTAACAATTGTTATTTCTATAAATGTTGTCAAAAATCAGACTAAACTGTAACAGTTGTGTCTTTATTCTAGTCTCATTAAGTGTTCTGATCTGTTTATCATCTGTAAGCTTTTGGCTTTTTCACTTCTCGTTCATTAGTTAACTACTTAACATTAATTCGAATGCCCTATGCGTAATATCGCTACGGCACAAAATTATCTAATAGTAGGAAATGGAATTCTTTAATAGTATCAACGTAAAAACTACAATTGATTTAATTGTTGCATTATCAACTGTAGCAACATTGATTGTAATATGGTTGACATTAAGAGAGATGAGAACTGAAAGAGTTACCTCATATGAACCGATAATCTTACCATTAAATTTCCATTTTTTTTCATTCTGTAAATATGAGAATCAAGTTCCTCATCCATACTGCTCGACAAATAAAGAAAACGCTCTGGATTCGGACGCATCTCAATTCCATATTACTTTAAGAAATATAGGACAAGGATTAGCAAAAAATATTTCGGTAACCTTTTCAAACAATGTTGAATATGCCGAATACTTAAATGAAGTTCGAAAGGATTTGAAATCCCATGGTATAGATTTAGATATGAAGATAAGCGAAAACTCTTGTTGGGTCGAATCTGATGAAAAATATGGCAAATTCTTAGTTGGAAATTTCCCATACCAAATGAACTTTACAAAAAGATATGATTATCTAATTCCGATATTCCAACAAGAAGATGAAGAAATAGAATTAAGGTTACCGAGATCACTACAACTAGTATTTATGCTTACAATCATTTTAATGGACTTAGCAGAACCTGAAGAAATGGAAAAATATTTCGCCAGATTCACTAATTTTTTGAGCTTAAAAGTTAATATTCAATACGAGGATAACTTAAACAACTCTTTTTCAAGAAAAATTAAATACGCTTTATCAAAACCGAAAATTGAGCTTAATAGTAGGCGAATGGGAAAATTATATTCATTTTATTTTCAAAGAGATACTTAAAGGATTTTATTTATGTCTCTAACTGGCGCATTTAAGTGGACATAGTTCGACGAAACTTTCCCTTATTGATTCGCTCTATTTGCTCATTATTTGGTAGGTGCTTTCCAGCAATTCGGTGGCAACAGCTAAACTTTCTTCGTTTTTTGGTGCCTCAATAAAATGGTCGCAACTACGATTGCTCCTTTTAGCTTGAGTTTTTACCTATAGTTTTTAACTTGGCTCTTTGTTAGAAATGCAGATTAAGTTCAAGTTCGTTAGGTAACTTAATCGTTAAAAAAATATCAGCACATCATGTACAGTGAAGGAGATATAATAAAAAATAAATATTTAGTTCAGGAGATCCATAGCAATGAAGGTGGTATGGGTACTCTCTTATTGGTAACTGACCAAGACAGAGAAGAGGATATTTTTTTTGCACTAAAGTATTGTAAAATATCAGATGATGAGGCTTTAAATAGATTTAGAAGAGAAGTTAGATTACTTAATGAGTTTACAGGTAACAGTAAAGTAGTACAGATAATAGATTCTCACCTAGACCATTCTCCTCCTTTTTTTGTAATGAAATATTATCCTGAAGGGGATTTAAGAAACTTAATATCTGATCTTGAAGATGATTTTGAGAAGCAAGAGAAAGTGTTTTATCAAATGATTAATTGTGTAGCTGAACTACACAGAACAAATAAGTATCATAGAGATTTAAAGCCACAGAATTTTCTTTTAGATGGTGATGATGTTGTAGTATCAGATTTAGGTTTGAGCATGGAAATAGATTCCGACACTGCTTTTACTAGATCAAGTCAATTCTGGGGTACACAGGGTTATTTACCACCAGAGTTTTTAAGCGGTGGATTTAAACACGCGGATGAAAAATCAGATATTTACATGCTTGGTAAAAGCTTTTATGTACTTCTAACAGGAAGAGATCCTAGTTACATCGATGAAAGTTTAGTGCCAAATCCACTTTTATATATCATTGAAAAATGTTGTGATAAAAGGCCTGAATATAGATATCAAAATGTATCTGAACTGAAGCAGGCATTAAAATCTGCATACGATATCTTATTAGGAAGAACCGATGCATCAGGTGAAGCAGGCCAATTGTTGGATACGATCGTAACCAAGCTTGAAAGAGAAGGAAAGTATATTTCTAGTGAGATTGAAAAGCTTGTTGAATTAATAATCGGTTTAGATAATCGCCCAACATGGGATTTGATTTATGAGATTCCTAATAGCTTATTTTTTGTCTTATCAGAAGACATTTTTGAAGATTTACTCAAACGGTTTTTAAATGAGTACAGAGAAGCTGTTTTAAATTTTCCAGCCTCATTTCAATATGCTGAAACCGTTGCCAATCGAATGAAAATAGTTTTTGATAATTCAATCAACAATAGACTAAGAGCAGAAGCATTTAAAATTGCTTCCGACATGGCACTGAAGATGAATAGGTTTGCAGCAATGGATACTTGTGTAAATATGATTACTAGTGTTAGAGATGATGATTTGGCATTACTCTTACGCGATTATATTAATCAGAATTCTGACACATATATCAATAGTGTTGAACCTTCAGCTTGTAAAAGTGGTGTAATGAAAGATATTATTCGAGGATTATAAGTTGCCTGATCTACATAATAATTCCGATAGACATTGCCATCTCTTTTCTCCCCCTATATTTATTAGAGGAGCAATATTTTCATGAAATCCTGAAATCTTCAAAATATGTCAAGTAGTAAACAATCTTGGGAAAAATTTCTCAACCCAGAGAGTCTTAAAAGCAACCTTATTTACATTTCTCTTTTTATTACGTCTTTTGAATTATTCAAAGATAGAGTTGAAGACCTCCCTTTAAATTTTTTTGCTAATGAATACGATCAAGATGGTCCAAAGGAAAGCGAAAGGTATAAAAGCGAGGTCAAATCGAGATCCAATTATTTAACAGAAGCATCATTATTATGGTTCGCAAAACTTGGAGCAATAGAAAAAGAAGATATAGAAGTCTACCACAAAATTAGGAAGCATAGAAATGAGCTTGTCCATAATCTCAACGAATTTTTAGCTGAAGTAGACAAAGAATTTGATGCGAACTTATTTATAGAATTGATTGAGCTTTTTGCGAAGATTGAAAAATGGTGGATCGTCGAAATCGAGATACCAACTAATACGCACCATTTAGGTCCCAGACCAACCGAAAATGATGATGTAATATCTGGATCCGTATTAATGCTACAATTAATTCATGATATTGCGACAGGAAATGAACCTGAGGAAGGTTATTACTACAAGAAATTCAAAGAAATGAATAAACAAAACTAATTACTTTACAAGTTTGAATAGCCTTTCCCTGTTGGTTTTTTGTGAAATAAACATTTACTCAATTTTAAATACTCTTTGAGATGGCAAATAATTCGGGAGAAATAACCTTACACCCCAGAAATGTTGCGTGGCTAGTAAACTACCAAGATTGGGCAACTTTTGAGAAAATAGTCAAATCTAATTGTGCCCTTCTCGGAGGAGTTCATAATCTCATAATCAGTTTAAATCAAGAGGAAGAACTTAAAGATTGTGACCTACATTTAATATCAGACTATGATCCGGATTTAATTGTTTTACCTCCAATAGCCGATAAAGTTGATATTGAAAATATCAAACAAGAAACATTTCCATTCAAATTGTTAACGTGGGGACAAAGGAAGATAATTCATAATTTTGAGCCAATGTCCGGTGGTTCAGGAATGAATATTACTCCTGATATTATAAGTAACCTTGAGAAGGAGAAAGCTTTATTTGCGGTTGCTGAAGAGTCAAAAGAAAATTTGAGTAAACTGGCATTGGTAGCATGTGGAGATGTTAAAGAACGACGCCCAATGTTTATGAAAATGGATGACGAGGTCCATTTTAACTCTTCAGGGTATCGCGATATGGCTATAAGACAATTTTTAAAAGAAGATGTTCCTTCTCGAAAAGCAAAAGCATATCAAGACCCAGAAACTGGGAATGTCATTGATGCGCCTAGCAGGTATAAATTAAGAGAGCTCTTAAAAGAAGACACCTGTTTCCCTCTTGAAAAAGATCCAGTTTCAATACTTAAGGCTTGTACTGATTCACAAAGGCAATTCATGCATTTTAACTTTATTGGATATACTAAGAAAAATTTAAATAAAGGATATAGGCGAAACATTAGTCCAGATTTAATTAGCAATTCTCCGCCAGTTGTTATCCTTGTGTCAGAAAACTTTGATACAGAAATTGCTAGTCTTTACTGGAATTTAAGAGCAGATTATACAACTGTAGCTTGGCTTTCTTTCAATTTATTGGAAAAAGACTCAGATGGTATATCTGAATGGCTAAATTCAGATTATGGGGGAAAATACTTTTCAACTACAGGAAATCAAGGAATGCGAAAAGGAAATATAACATTTGCCTCATCAAGTGACAGTATTAATCACTTGGGTGAAATAGTTGGTAGTCTTCATCATCCAACTGACGACTTTTACAAATGGGATATAAGGTCCTTTGAGAGTTTAAAAAATTATATCTCCGGAAGACCGGTTATCGATAGGGAAACCATAAGTATATCTGGATCCAACTCTTCATATCATTTTATATCTCCTACTCCTGAAAGTGATTACGGCGTTGCATCTGCAACTTTAAAAATGGATAAACTTCTTCTGCCTAACAAATTATACATACGAGATTTAATTTCTAAATCTGTAATAAAGTCTTTTACACCAGGAGTTGATATATACGCAGTACCAAAGTTTAGAATTAATAATGAAAGGTTTATAACATACCAAGTTCAAAATTCTGAACACATAGAAATTAATGTACCCTCTGCTATAGATTTTGCTAACGAAATAGTTAAGTATGCTGGTTATAATAAAATTAAACAAAGTGCTACGTCACAATACCAGTTAGAATTCTTGAGTAAAATTGATGGACTTAAAAATCTGCCAGACTATTTAGGAGATAAACATTTACGAAAACTATTTGAAATTTTGGGAGATAATGAGAATAAACATCATCCAGGTTGGATATTAAATTCGATAGATAGACGGGGGATTCATCATTTACATTTGAATCAAATATTTGAAAACCAATTTGATAATAGTATAAAAAGATACGTCGACTATGAGTTTGAAAAATTACCAGAACGATTTGTCAGCCTCTTAGAAAATGGAATTCTTGAAAGGGGATTTCTTCTTCAATGTAATAATTGCTCACTTAAGGACTGGTACAGAAGTGATGAGATTACACAAAACTTTAAATGTAATCGTTGTTATACGAAGCAAAACATTATAAACAATCCAATTTGGGTATATAAACTTACTGAGGTAATATACCAAGGCTTTTCTGAAAATATGGAAGTACCCTTAATGAGTTTATACTATCTAAAAAGGAAAAGTGAAAAGAATTTTTTATGGGCACCAGACTTGGATCTGTATTGGCCTGAGAATGGTGAATTAAAGAAACGAAATATTGACTTTTTTGTGATAAGAGATGGTAAATCTTACATCGGCGAAGCAAAAAGCTCAAACAGTATTAATGATAACCAATTTCGTTTTTACGAAAGGCTATCAAATGACCTTGAAATAGATGGCCTAATATTTTCGACCATCCAAAATGAGTGGAATAATTCTACAAAAACTTTAATACAAGGATTAAAAGGTTCGACTAATAAAGAAGTAATCAGCTTAACTAATAACGAATTAGAAATTTAACTTATATATAATTCCTATTGAGATTGTTGTTTTAGGAACCAACCGGTCGTTTTCAACAGTTAGCTTGAAACAAAGTTAATCTAATTTTTAGGAATACTGTTTGGATAAAGTATACTTGAATATAATTGCTCACCATAGGGCCAACGTATTCCTCCCCAGTGAAGCCGAACCCAACTGAAGTAACCTGGATCCTGTAGCTCAGAAAAAATCCCTTTGCGATATGGTTTTAAATCAAAAATGCGTTGCTCCCCTCCCTCAAAAGTTAGTTGAAGTTTAAAGTCATCAAGGGGTTCTACAGCTATTACATCGGGAACTGGACCTGAAGAAACTTCCAAATCCCCCAGCAACTTTTCCCGTTGTTGACTACGCTCTTTCAGTTCCCCGAATACCTGATCTCCAGGAATGTATTCCTCTTCTGGCGATTTTGTTCTGGCCCGGAGTGTACAATGTAGACGAATCTCATCGATAAGGTCCCACAGAGTTTCTGTTTGGCTGTCTTCTTCTAAATCGCCGCGAGTTTTTTCTGTTTCTTCTAAGTATTCTTCTGGAATTGATGGTGGGGTGTTTTCTAATTTTCTCATCAAGTGGTTAGCCTCAACAATCCAATCGGCATTCAATCCTGATTCAGAAGAATCCAAACTCTGATAAATTTCATCAGCTAATTGCTCTCTCATAGCAACAGGCAAATCATTTATTTTATCTATGATATCTTGTTTTTTCATTTTCTTTCAAATCTTTTTGTTCTTACTTCATTATAATGAAAATATTTGATCCAATTCATCACATCGAATATCAATATAAAAATGAAAACAATTCCTAACAGCTACTACACATTTAGTGAGCTAAGATATTATTATTCAAGAAGTTGTTCCTGTTATCTTAATTCCTTATTAAGTTCCTAATACATTTCCTATCATAAGGAACTAAAATAAGCAGCATCCCGAGAAAAATGAGGGTTAAAAACTGTTGTCAGGTATTATTTTAATTGTCGCTCCAAAAGAAGTATTAAGTTGGTTGTCCCAAAGGTCAGCTTTTGAACAAAAAAAGACTCACAATAGTTGAAGTGTATATCAAAGAAAACTGCGATTAGGATCTTACAATCTATATTTTGGCACCAAATAGTAACTTTCTTGGATATTAAAATGGTTGTCCGCCTATAGCAATCGAGTTAAATTAAAATACAAGCCTTCTTTCTCGCATAACAGAATTGCTATAAATAAAATATAGCACTTGTCATGTGGATCTTGCCGTCACTTCTTGCACTTATATTATTTCTGATTTTCCTCCCTATCAATTTTACTGTGCTGTTTTATCAATAATATATAGATATGAATTTACTATGTTGGAATAGTAAAAAAATAGTTGGTCTTCAGTAAAAGCTGTTGAAGTAAAAAAAGAAACGAATTGAATTAACAATGGATATTGGGACTGCTGTGAAGTACTACTGAAGCAATCCGGTTACAAGTCTTTATCTCTGCTTTCAAAGGTCTGCTAAGGTATTTTGCAAGGCTTTAAAATCAGGAAGCTTACCAGAGTCCTCCAGCACCTCACGATGCCTGATGATGCCCTCTTTGTCAATTACAAATGTAGCTCGTTTTGATACTCCTTGCATACCAAAGTAGTCATCATAAAGAGCATCATAACTCTCCGACACTTCTTT
The DNA here is from genome assembly GCF_058386985.1 of Fodinibius sp. GM108. NCBI lineage: Bacteria > Pseudomonadati > Balneolota > Balneolia > Balneolales > Balneolaceae > Fodinibius > Fodinibius sp. GM108. The sequence goes on along the minus strand of NZ_JBYEIR010000005.1, from coordinate 360,181 downwards.
GTTAAAATCACTCAGCAGCGTAAAGTTCAGGTTTTCTTGCTTTTTAAAAGCTTTCAGCGTGAAAAAACTGTCCACGCTGATGCCAATCACTTTGGAATCCATCGAATTATAAAGCTTCATGTTATCCCTGGTGGTGCAGAGCTCTTCGGTACAGGTGCTGCTGAAAGCGAGTGGAAAAAACAGCAGAACTACATTTTTAGTACCTTTAAAATCAGACAGGCTTACCTCCTCTCCTTCTGTATTCTGCAATGTGAAATCGGCCGACTTAGAATCTATTTCTGCTGACATAAAAAACTCATTTCTTCAGTTGAAAATAAAATCAGATAGATTTTGCCATTATCTGCTTCTCTGTTTTTTCATATCCGATTACAGTAACAATCATTGCTATACCGACCATGAGTTTCCAGATCCAGGCATAAGAGTCCTGCACCGCGGGTATAAACCAAAACAAGAGAAAAGTTAGCAAGAAAACACCTATTCCCGAGAGAATTAACCCATATTCAATTTTGCGATAGGTATAAACCGAATACATCAGTAAAGATACAACGATTGCTCCCCCCTGGTAGATAGCAGTCAGCCAGTTCTTTAGCGCATATGTATCCTGAACAAAAAAGTATGAGATCAAAATAAGAAGTGGCAAAGCGGTATAGAAGAATGGAAATTGTGCAAAAACCGGCTTTGATTCGCGAATAAATATAGCAAGTGAACTTAGGACAAATGCCAAACTGGTGATGTGTCCCCATTCGGCAGTAAATGCTACAGCTGCAGAAAAGTTGGGGTTATCAGTCATCATATCAAAAAACAGACCGACCTGCATGACAGCCAGAATACCGGCTGCAATAGTGAGTCCAAGGAATTTTAATCGGCCCCTGCTGTTGGTAAGTATAAATAGTTTTCCGGCAACATATGCACTGATCAGAAATAATATAAATGTTGCCCAAGGCATAGAAACAGTGCTAGGAGTTTTCGGTGGGTTGCTGATTTCCTCGCTGTGCCCGCTTTTGTTCTATCTCCCGTTGTGTTTCTTTTTCCTGATTAAAGAGACGAACCTGCTCAGCAATATCTTTCAATATTCCCCGCTCAAACCGGATCATCTCCTGCATAAAATCATACAATAAAATTTGTTGATCATCTCTATAAACGACTGTTTCCCAATCGATTAGCGGAGTGTTTTTTATTACATTAACCAGTCCGGCCCGGTGCTTGGCTATCTTACGAAGGATCTTTTGCACATCCTTCATTTTTTCTTCATCGGCTTCGAAATTCTCCTCATAATGGGTAAAATCTTCCAGATGGGTCGGTCGTGGATTATCTACAGCCTCTTCAAGGATTGGACGATAATATGATAACTGTGCATGATCGATCATCAGTAGTAATTCGGCGATAGACCGACTATTCGGCGGACTTTCATCATAAGGTACATTATCAATAACGTATTGCATTGCTTCGGCTTCATCCTGTAAATATGAAGCATCTTCGACAAGGTTGTCAATTTGCTCCTGCGAAATTTCCTGATCAGCCATTTTTATTATCTCACCCATTCAGATTCAGCTTCCACATTGTCGTTCTCTTGCTGTTGCTCGAGCATTTCAACAAGTGACAGGCCTGAATTAAATTCGCGGTCACGATCACGAACGGAGTGGATGTTATTTTCTTCCTCGAAATCCCAGAATTGACCGAATTGCCGGTTTTTATACTCGCGCAGAAAATCGAGGCGTTCTTGCAAGTCTTCCTTGGGTACCAGCAGACGTTCCATATCATAGATGGCCTCTTCCCTGGATTCAAAGACGATATCGTAGTCTTTGCTCATCACAATGGCCTCTTCGGGACAAACTTCTTCGCAATAGCCGCAATAGATGCATCGCAGCATATTGATCTCGAACATGTCCGGATAACGCTCTTTGGGATCGTCGGCGTCTTCATTGGCCTGCATGCTGATAGCAAGCGGCGGACAGGCGCGGGCACATAATCCGCAGGCCACGCAGCGCTCTTCCCCGTTATCCTCTACCAAGACCGGACGACCGCGGAAAATTGACGGCGGGTCCCATTTCTCTTCAGGATATTCCAGCGTCACAGAGGGCTGAAACATCTGTTTAAACGTATACCAAAGCGCCTTAAATATTTCCGGGATGTAGATATTTTCCAGAAAAGAGAAAGAACGTTCACGCTCAAAGTTTTCATTAAGCGCGTTTGCACGAGGTTGTTCTAAGTTCTGTGGTGATGGCATCTGTTCTCATTTAAAAAATTGTATGTTGCTCAACGAAATATCGCTCGGAAAAATAACTGATTCAATGATTCACATCAAAACTAAAATAAGTTATTTCTGAACAAATCTCATAGTTATAGGTACACCTTTAAATCCGTACTGTTCCCGTATCTTGTTTTCAATATAACGTCTATAATTGGCTGGGAGTTCTTCGGGTTTATTCATAAAAAATTTAAAAACCGGCGGATTCGATTTTACCTGTGTAGCATACTTTATTTTCAGCGGTACCCTCTGTCGTACAGGCAACGGTTTTTCTTTTAATATTTTCGCAATAAAATCATTCAAGTCAGATGTCTTAATAGTTTTCTTACGCTCATTAATCACTTTATCTGCCACTTCTATCACCTTGTGGATCCGCTGTCGACTGAGTGAAGAAATAGAAACAATGGGTACATACTTCATCATTGGTATTCGATCATAAATATAATCCTCGAACTCTTTATGGACATTTTGATCCTTGTCTGGTACCAGATCCCATTTATTGAGAGCAATAACAATGCCTTTATTATAATCTGCGGCCTCACGTATAATTCGCTTATCCTGTGCCTCAAATCCCCGCATGGCATCCAGCATAAGTACGGCTACATCACATTCTTTAAGCGCACGATCGGTACGCACAGTGCTATAAAATTCTACATTTTCTTTCACTTTGGCTTTTTTGCGAAGCCCGGCCGTATCGATCAGGATATATTCATTTCCGTTATAGACCAGTTTACTGTTGATGGAATCACGTGTGGTGCCGGGAATGTCAGTGACAATACAGCGCTCATCGTCAAGCAATGCGTTGATAAAACTGCTTTTGCCTACGTTCGGGCGACCGATCACGGCCAGCTTGGGAATTGTTGTCTCGGGCTCGTCTTTTTCTTCAGGCAGAAGCTCCACGATACGATCCGCAAGATCGCCCGTCCCCCGTCCGTTAATAGCGGAAATAGTATATAATTCCTGGAATCCAAGGCTGTAAAACTCCGTAGCATTCATCTCCCGCTCCTCGTTATCAGCCTTGTTGGCTACCAGCAATACCGGCTTATCTTCCTGACGAAGCATCTGGCTTACGGCAACATCCAAACTTGTGATCCCGGCTTCGGCATCAACAACAAAGAGAATGACATCCGATTCATCGATCGCGATATGCACCTGCTCACGAATACCTCTGATCATCACGTCGGTTTCCTCGGGCAGATAACCTCCGGTATCTATAACGTTAAAATCGCGGCCGTTCCAAAAAGCTTCGCCGTAATGGCGATCTCTGGTTACACCGTACTCGTCATCAACAATAGCCTTGCGACTGCCGATAAGACGATTAAAAATAGTAGATTTGCCAACGTTGGGGCGCCCTACGATAGAAACTACAGGGAGCATATGATCTTAATAATTTATATTTTGTCATTCATTTGATAAGCTATTAAAATAACGAATTTCCTACTCAAAGTAGAGAAGAAACTCATGCTGCAAACCTTTTACAATAATTTCGGTTTTCTGGGTTCCATATCAGTCGCCTTTTTCATTTTCCTTAGCTTTATTTTCTGGGTAGCAGGAATCGCGGGAATATCTCAACAGGAGAAATCGAGATCTACAAATATAAAGCTGGTTCTTTCGGTTCTCTTCCCACCCTATCCGATAGTTTGGATTTTCGTAGATATGTACCGGCAGAGCCAGCTGATGAAAGAGACGGAAATTTAAGATGTCTTCTGAAAAGTCGTTCAGCCGACAGCGCCAATCCGAAATTTTTTTAGGGAATCTTCGCGGGGACAAGCGAGCTATACCAGTCTCATTTGATAAATTAAGAGAAGCGGCCCAAAATAAAATTTCGAGAGAAGCTTATGCCTATATAGCGGGATCGGCCGGCAATGAATCGACTAAGAGGGACAATCGCTCTGCATTTGAAAAATGGAAGATAGTCCCCCGCATGCTGCGCGATGTATCGTCACCCGATACTGGTATTTCTTTATTTGGCCAAAAATATCCTGCCCCATTTTTACTAGGTCCGATCGGCGTGCTAGAGATGGCACATCCCGATGCTGATTTGGCCGTGGCAAAAGCGGCAGCATCAGAGGATATCCCATTTATTTTTTCGAGTCAGGCTTCTGTTTCTATGGAGAAGTGCAGTGCGGCAATGGGTAATACTCCTCGTTGGTTCCAGCTTTACTGGAGCACTTCAAATGACCTGGTAGAGAGTTTTATCCGACGAGCCGAAAATTGTGGCTGTACGGGAATTGTACTCACCCTTGATACGACAATGCTCGGCTGGCGGCCGCGCGACCTGGATCTGGATTATCTGCCCTTCTTACGCGGCATGGGCATTGCCCAATATACCAGTGATCCCGTCTTTAGGGAACTGATGAAAACGGAACTTGCCGAAGCTGATAAGCCGCCGAAGCTAACCTGGAACAGTTTGAAGGCCCTTATTCAAATGGCCCGGAATTATCCCGGCGGATTCTGGGGTAATCTGTTTTCAGATGAACCCCGCAGAGCTGTGAAAACTTTTATTGAATGCTATTCGCGCCCCTCACTGATCTGGAATGATCTCTCCTTCCTGCGCTCACTAACCGATCTCCCCATCTTATTAAAAGGAATTCTTAATCCCGAAGATGCTCGCAAAGCCGTTAAGGCTGGTATGAATGGCATTATCGTATCCAATCATGGTGGGCGTCAGGTAAACGGGGCTATTAGTTCAATTGAAGCACTCACTGCTATCATCGAAGAAGTGCAGAGCGAAATTCCGGTGCTTTTAGACAGCGGTATTCGCGAGGGCAGCGATATTTTTAAAGCACTGGCGCTGGGAGCTGATGCCGTTCTGCTCGCACGTCCCTATGTCTATGCCCTGGCTCTGGGCGGAGAAATTGGTGTGAAAGAAGTTATTCAAAACTATCGCGCTGACTTTGAATTGACGATGGCATTATCAGGCTGCAGATCAGTTGAAGAGATTACAAAAGAGCGGCTTGTATCTTCAAAATGACTCTGAACCTAAATATGTAGATTGAACTCTTACAACGTTGCAAATAATCATTTAGATCCTACGCGAATCAATTCAAGGAGATCCCTCCACTACGATCGGAATGCCACTGCTTTTCATTATTGATCCCAGTTGTCTTCAGGTAGCTTCTGTTTTTTTCTTCTTAGCCTCATGCCAATGCTCCTGCTTCGGCATGCTAAACCAGAAGCTGTGAGCATTCCTAAGAAGGCTTAAAAATGAGAAGTAGACAGCTGAGAACGAAATAAAAAAGCCCGAGGACCAAAGAGACGAGGGATCTCAAACTTTGATTGAGCTTTTGATCATCTAACAAAGTTTGCTTTTGATACCCTTGAGACCCCTCTCCCGAAGTATCGGGATTGGGATGACATAGAAGTGTGATACCAGTTGGTATTGCCTCAATCAAAACACAATCTTTTCCCAGCTCACCATCCGCTGTTAAGTTATTCCGAAGAACGGTGGGTTACCGGTGATGAGGAATCTCAAATATATTAAAATACGTCAATTGACAATTACAACTCGAACCTCGAAACATATTACCCGCAACCCGTAACTCATAAACCCTAAAGAAACTCTGTGTTTTCTCTGTCAATCTTTGTGGTATAACCATGACTACTCGGAACTTTCATCCCGTACAGAAGCGGAGCTACGGATCTTGAAAAAGAGTAGTAAATAAACTGGTTGACCAGACTACTAGCTTTAACTGTCCTCACAATTCATCTTTTTATTTTTACCCTCACACAGATATATTCCATGCTTTAAAGCAGCATATCCCAGAACCATTTTATATTCAATTTTATGCTTAACGAACCGTCATTTGTACCACAAAAAGTTGGATGGATTGAAGTTATTTGTGGGGGAATGTTCAGCGGTAAAACAGAAGAGCTCATTCGCCGGGCAAAACGAGCCCATATTGCCGGACAAAAAGTAGTGGTTGTCAAACCAAAGGTTGATGATCGCTACGATGAAGAAAATGTAGTTTCTCATAACGAAAATGTTCTGCCCGGTCTGGTAGTTGACACGGCTGATCAGATTGTATTGCTCACAGGTGAAGCCCAGGTTGTATGTATTGATGAGGCACAGTTTTTTGATAAACAACTGATGAATGTTGCTAATACTTTGGCTAATGATGGCAAACGGGTCATAATAGCCGGCCTTGATATGGATTATGAGGGGCGACCTTTTGAGCCAATGCCTCAGCTGCTGGCCATAGCAGAATTTGTCACAAAACTACATGCTGTCTGTGCAGAAAGTGGTACCATGGCTCATTATTCGCAGCGCGTTGTAGATAGTGATGACCGGGTGTTAGTTGGCGAAGCTGAAGCTTATGAACCACGGTCGCGGCATTGTTATCGTCCTCCCGTGGATAAACGCCGCGGCAAGCCTGTGACTCCCCTCCAGAAGCAAGAAAAATCACAAACAGAACAAGAATAATATATGATTGATATACTGCGCGGCATGATCGGGATGGTGGCTATCGTTGGCATCGCCTTTCTTTTCAGTAATTACAAAAGAAAAGTAAATTGGCGGTTAGTGGGAACGGGGCTCAGTATCCAATTCATTTTGGCCGTTTTTATCCTTAAAGGCCGACAAATGGAAGAATATTGGAGACCGTTGGGATGGCCAAAAGATTTTTTTAGCTGGGTTTCCTCCTTTTTTGTAATCGTACTCGATTTTACCACTGAAGGTGCAGAGTTTATTTTTGGGGATCTGGCCAAGAGTCCCGGTATGGAAAACAGTATGGGCAACTTTTTTGCTTTTCAGGTACTGCCTACAATTATCTTTTTTGCCTCTCTCACAGCAATCCTTTACCACTATGGCATTTTGCAGCGCATTGTTAAATATATGGCTACCGGCATGCAAAAACTTATGGGTACGTCAGGTGCCGAATCACTGTCGGTTATCTCCAACATCTTTGTCGGGCAAACTGAAGCACCTCTGGTTGTAGAGCCTTATATCAAAAAAATGACCAAATCTGAGTTACTGGCCGTTATGACTGGCGGTATGGCAACAATCGCCGGCGGCGTGATGGCAGCGTATGTGCAGATGCTGGGCAATTCCTATGCGCAGGCCCATGATGTAGCTCTTGATGTAGGACGACTCATGTTTGCGGAACAACTGCTTGGGGCCAGCCTGATGGCCGCTCCTGCAGCCCTCGTCATCGCTAAAATAATGTATCCCGAAGTGGATGAACCTGTTACAAAAGGAGATGTGAAAATGCAGGTAGAACAAGAAGATGCCAACGGCATTGATGCCGCGGCAACAGGAGCAAAAACCGGCTTAGTTTTAGCTGCAAATGTTGGAGCTATGTTGTTGGCATTCATCGCCTTACTTGCTATGGGCAATTATTTTATGGAGAGTTTTGGCAGTGTTACCGGTATAAATGCTATGATCACTGACGGTACGCTTACGATTGAAAAAATATTAGGTTGGCTTATCGCTCCCATTGCATATATAGTGGGAGTTCCCTGGGCCGATGCTATTAACGTTGGATCCCTTTTAGGTACAAAAGTAGTACTCAATGAATTTCTTGCTTATACTCAGCTCTCTGAAATGGTAAATCAGGGGCTCCTTACAGATAAAACTATTACCATGGCTACTTTTGCACTGTGTGGATTTGCCAATTTCTCCTCTATCGCTATTCAAATTGGCGGCATTGGCGGATTGGCACCAAGCAGGAAATCGGAGTTAGCACAATTCGGCTTGAAGGCAGTTTTAGCTGGCACGCTGGCTAATTTGATGACTGCAACCATAGCCGGTATGTTATATTAATTAATCATGATTCATTCACATAACAGATTACTTATTTTAGCCTGCTTCTGTTTAGGGATTGCTAGCTTCATAGCTTCCTGTCAACAATCTGCCAGAAACGGTTCCGACGAAGCTCTGGCCAGAGTCGGTACAAAATTTCTCACCATCGAACAAGCTGCAGAAGATATTCCCGATTTTGTTTTAGCTGAGGATAGTGTAAATGCTCTGATGCGATATCGCGATGACTGGGTAAGGGAGCAACTGTTGCTTCAGGAAGCCAACAGGTTAGGGTTGGATCAAAACGAAGAAGTTCAACAAAAGCTACAACAGGCGCGTGAAGAAATTTTGCGTCAGGCTTTAAAAGATTATGTAATCGGCACCACTCAGGATAAATTTGAAATTTCTGATAATGAAGCTCGTTCTCATTACCAGGCCAATAAAGACCAGTTTGTACTTAACGAAGATTACGTGAAATTCCGGCATATGAGAACAAATACACTCTCAGAAGCCCGTTCGGCCCGGCAGGATCTACTCCGAGGTGTCCCCTGGCCCGAAGTCGCAAGAGAATATTCGATCAATCCGGAAGTTGCTATTAATGAGTCGAGTCAATTTTGGCCTATATCTATGGCAGCCAAAGAAATCGATATTATGAACAGCTATTTACACAGGATTGGTCAAAATGAAATATCAACCATTCAGCGTGTGAATGGTGTATATCATTTTGTTCAGCTGACAGAAATAAGATCGGAAGGTGAACATCCGGATCTTGAATGGCTGATTGAAGAAATAAAAGACTGGATGGTTACAGATAATCACCAACGAAATTTCAGTTCCTATGTAAAGAATCTTTATCTTAAGGCGCAATCGAATAATGAAGTAGAAACCTTTAACGTTTTATCTACGCAATCTAATCAAAATCCAACGGTTGACGACACCCTTGAAAGCAATTCAACAAATGAATAAAGCATATTTACTGCTCTTTTTAACAGTTTCATTCTTCCTTGTACCATTCACTTCTAAAGCACAACAACAATCTTCGCCAAAAAAGCTGGATCAAATTGTTGCGCTTGTTAACGATCATGTCATCCTCAAGTCGGATGTTGACCAGCGTGTGCAGCAATATATGATGCAGATGCAACAACAACAGAATCAACAGATAGAGTTTGGTGAAGACATCTGGTACACCGTTCTTCAGAATGTGGTCGATCAACATGTTATGCTCGATCAAGCCAGAAGGGATTCCGTTGAAATTTCCGATAAAATGGTTGACCAGAATATCGACCAACAAATCAATGCTTATGTTGAACAGGTTGGAAGCGAAGAAGAATTAGAACGCCAAATGGGACAAAGCATCATCCAGATCCGTGCTGATCTGCGGGATACCTATCGCGAACAGATGATCGTGCAGAGATTTCAAGAGCAAAAACGAAGTGAAATCTCTATTACCCGTCCGGAGGTTAAAGAATTCTTTGAGTCAATTCCCGAAGACTCTCTGCCAACTATTCCCGAGCAGGTAGCTGTTTCACAAATTGTTGCCGTACCCTCTGCTATGCAAGATGCTGAAGCTCAGGCCCGGCGTTTCGCCGAGCAGTTACGTGATTCGGTTTTAAATCATGGTAAAACGATTGAAGAACTTGCGAAACGGCATAGCGATGGGCCTTCTGCCTCAAACGGTGGAAAATTGCCGCTTATGTCGCTTGACGATCTGGTTGCGGAATATTCAGCTGCTGCCTCTTCCCTGGAGCCGGGGGAAATTTCCCAGGTAGTAGAAACGAGTTTTGGATTCCATGTTATTAGGTTAAATAAAAGGCAGGGCGATCAAATTGATACCAATCACATTCTGATTGAGATCGACAGTGAGAGCTATGACGATCAGGCAGCCATTAATAAATTAGAGGCCATCAAAGATTCGGTCAAAACCAATGATGATATCACTTTTGCCGAAATGGCCCGCAAGCACTCGGATGATCCCAATACTGGACCTCAAGGCGGACGCATTCTGAATCCCCAAACCGGCGAACGGCTGATTGCTCTTGAACAGCTCGACCCTGCCCTCTATCGCATTGTTCTGTTACTCGATGAGGTCGGCGATATTTCTGAGCCCAAATCATTTACAATGGGAGAAGAAAACAATTCTAAACGAGCTTTTCGCATTGTTCGTCTCGATGAACGCGTGCCGGAACATGTTGCAAGTTTAGAACAGGACTATCAGCGAATCAGAGAAATTGCTCTTCGGCAAAAGCAGGAGCGGAAGATGAACGAAATGATCAAAAGACTGCGCAAGGAAATGTATGTAGAATTTAAAATTCCTGTTCCGGAGCAATTTCGAAATTCCTAAAAGCACAATATGAGCACTATACCTCAAGATTCGGTTGAAGCAGTAGATTTTTTCCAGGAATCAGTCAATAAAATTCGTGATGAAGTAGGCAAAGTTATCGTTGGTCAAAAAGATATACTTGACCAGCTGTTGATATGTCTGTTTTCAAGAGGCCATTGTGTGCTTATAGGCGTTCCTGGTCTAGCTAAGACGTTGCTCATCAGAACGATTTCGCAGACTCTGGATCTCAGTTTTAGCCGTATTCAGTTTACGCCGGACTTAATGCCGGGAGATATCACGGGTACTGAAATAATCGAAGATGATCGGGAGACCGGACACAAATCATTCAAATTTGTGAAAGGGCCCATATTTGCCAATATCATTTTGGCGGATGAAATCAACCGCACGCCGCCGAAAACGCAAGCTGCTTTGCTCGAAGGTATGCAGGAATTTCACATTACAGCAGCGGGAGAAACCTATCCGCTGGAGCCGCCCTTTTTTGTGCTGGCCACGCAAAATCCCATTGAGCAGGAAGGTACTTATCCCCTGCCCGAAGCCCAGCTCGACCGCTTTATGTTTAACTTGTGGCTTGATTATCCCTCGCTGAAAGAAGAGCAACAGATCGTAAGCCAAACCACATCCCTTGGTGAAGCGACGATTGAGCCTGTTCTAAATGCCAATCAAATTCTGGAACTTCAGGATTTGGTACGGGAAGTTCCTGTACCCGAAGGAGTTCTGAATCAAGCCGTTGAATTAGTTACTAAAACACGTCCGCAGTCAGATGTGGCACCCGAATTTATCCAGAAATATATGAGCTGGGGCGCAGGTCCGCGGGCCTCGCAATATTTGGTACTCGGCGGCAAAGCACGGGCGCTGATGCATGGGCGATATAATGTTTCTGAAGAAGATCTAAGAGCACTGGCTAAACCGGTTCTCCGTCATCGGATTGTAAATAACTATGCAGCAGAGGCCGAAGGACTTTCGCCCGATAAACTTATTGAAATGCTGCTGGATGAAATATAAGCTTCAACCATTGTGGATTTTATCTTCCAAGGTTTCCAGTCTTCTCTGCCCTTCTGGGTATATCTGCTAATTTTTATTGCGACCTCTGCCCTTGCCTGGTGGTCGTACAGAAGTATCAAAGGTATTCGCAAGAGATATCGCTATTTACTAATTGCTCTCCGCTCGCTGGTCTTTTTTATCCTCCTACTTCTCCTGCTTAACCCGTTTTTTAGAACAGAGATTTCCTATTTCGAAAACCCGCGAATCCTGGTCATGTTGGATAACTCGGAGAGTACCGCAATTGAAAAAACTGATTACCAGGGAGCAGAAAGCTATGAGCAAGTGCTTGATGAATTGAATTTCGAAGATTCATCATCGGTCGATTACAACTTCTTTTTATTTGGGGATGAAGCAGAAGCCTCAAATCTCCAGGCACTCAATTTAGAAGCCGATCAGACAAATTTATTTAACGCCCTGCAAGCTATTCAAAGCAATCAATCTGAGGCCAGCGCGGCCATACTTATCAGCGACGGTATTTATACAACAGGACGAAACCCGGTGTTCGAAACATCAAACATCGATATACCGGTGTTTACAATCGGTCTTGGAGATACCACTTTTCAAAAGGATGTACTCGTCACCTCAGTCTCCACAAACTCAACGGGTTATCTGAACAGTACGCACCCGGTCTCCGCCACGATTTCAAGCAAAGGATTTGAAGGACAGTCGTTCCCGATAGAGCTTCGTAAAGGAGAAGAAATCATCGATACTGAAACCGTAACGCCTGTAATTTCTAACAGCTCGCAGGAAGTCTCTTTTGAACTACCTCTTGATGAGGAAGGTCTGCATCAATATAAAATTGAGATTCCCGAATTGGCTGATGAATGGACAGCAGCCAACAATGTGCAGCGTTTTTCGGTGGATGTACAAGATGCCAGGCAGCAAATATTATCGCTCGCCTTTGAAATTCATCCCGATGTAAAACTGCTTCGTTCTTTACTTTTGCAGGATCAAAATACTGATCTAACAAGCCGTACCTGGCTTCGTGGCAATCGTTTTATGGAAGGCGATTTCTCCATTGATCCCGACACAGTGGATCTTGCAGTAATTCACGGCTATCCTCAGACAGGTGTGCCAGATGATGTAGAACAACAACTGATACAGTTAGCAGAACAAGTGCCGATGGTTGTCACAGCCACCCCCTTATTTGATCCACAACGATTTGAGCAGCAAGTCTCGTCACTCCCTGTCTCAATTACTGGTGGCTGGAATTACTTTTCTGTTTCGATCTATCCGGAGGTAAAATCACCGGCTCATCCAATCATGGAACTGCCGGCAATCACATATGATCGTCTTCCTTCTCTTTCAGCTCCAATAAAAAACCTGGAAGAAGCTCCGGGAACTACGAAACTATTCAGCAGCAGCTTTCAGGGCGAAGAGACAGAAAACCCCGTTATTGCTGTTCAAGAAATCGGTAACAAGCGAATCTCTTTTGTTACGGCTTTTAACTGGTTCCGGCTCAATCAGCATAGTGATTCGGAAGTGCGCGAATTTGTGCAGCAGCTTTGGTCAAACATTATCAGCTGGACCGCCACCGATCCAGAAAATGAACTGTTGGATATACAGCCGGCCAAAACCACTTTTGCCGGCTCTGAACAAGTTGTTATCAATGCCTATTTAAACAACGAGCGCGGAGAGGCTGAACCCGATGGTACAATTGATATCTCTATCTCTTCTGATTCGATGGATGATCGTTTTTATACAATGGAAAATCACGGCGGCGGTGAATATCAGCTTAACCTCGGCACACTGCCCGAGGATATCTATTCGTTTGAAGCTACTGCACAGAAAGAGGATCGCACGCTCGATACGCAATCAGGTGAGTTTGCTGTGGCAAGTTCCAATGCGGAATATGTCGATATTAATCGCAATGACCAGCTCTTGCGACAGATTGCCCAACGCTCCGGCGGTAGTTATGTGCCTTTCGACTCGCTCACAGGATTCTGGAATCAGCTCGAACAACGGGGCCTCTTGGAACAGCAGGAAGACGTGCAAACCAATTTCTTTTATCCCTATCAGCACTTAGCGTGGTTTATTGTTGTGCTGGTTTTACTCGCGGGAGAATGGATCCTAAGAAAATACTTGTCACTGCCCTAGAGTTGTGAGGAGGTTGTACCTCCGAACAGCAATCCTCGGGAATACAACTCCCTCGGAATTTTTGACGGATGACCGAGGACGGTTGTTTGGTGAATATTTGGGCTCCGAAAATGCTCTCTATTCCTATCTCTTATTTCAACTGCTCTGCGGCTGAAATCTGTTCTGACGCTCTGCATCCGCAGACTCACCAAAAGGAACCAAACGCGGAGCATCGGGACGAGATGATTATTTTGTAGTCGGTACAGCACACGGTGCCGACAACCTATCAAGCCTCTTCACAGTTTTTCACCCTTCTTCTGAGGTGGAAAGATCCCGTAGAATATTGGTGAATAATTCATACAACCTCCCCGATCCCCTCCTTTTTTAAGGAGGGGATTTTTTTTACCAATTTTACAATTTCATTATTCCGGTATTAGAATCACGGCGGCTTTAGAATAGTGGACTGAAGCTAAGGGAGAACATATTCGGGACCAGCAAAGTAAAGACGACTCCGAATACTCGGAGCTTCGGGGCACAGGCTCGGCCGGATCGGAAATATTTGTTCCGTCTTTTGGCTTGATCACGTCGGTAGGCGGACATGGTCCAAAAGACTCGTAAAAGATCAAGGGCTTACTGCTCCCGACGGCTGTCGGGATACGTAGGCTGTACTAACGAAAACTATCCCATTTTCACGGTTCAATAAACAGGGGGCTCGGGGGAATCGGGGAAAGTTGCTTAAGCATAACTACTAGTGTAGAATAGCTATCCCTGGATTCCTACTTTAATATGGACAAAATCTACTATTCCCCCGACACTTTTTTGGTTCGTTTATTGGTGACAAAAAATGAACAGATACCTATTGTATTCAAACAAAAATAAAACTCCATTACGTAAGAGGGTAGAATTTTTGGGCGGGAAATCAAGCTAAATCAAGTGGTCGAAGGCTCTTTTAACATAATAGAACCACTTTGAGCATCAATTTCAGTTTTAATACCAACAGGCAGCGTCAGCATATTTTCGAGATGCCCGAACATGGCCCCGGAAAACGCCGGAATGCCAAGCGGCCTGATGTGATCGTCGAAAACCTGCTCAAGGGTAAGACTGTACTTATTGGAGCGTTCACAATCGGTACATTGTCCAAACACAAAACCGGATATCTGATCAAGGATGCCGTTAAGCTTCAACTGTGTCATCATGCGATCGATGCGGTAGATATCTTCGCCCACATCTTCAAGGAAAAGAATATTGTCTTTCCACTTCGGTAAATAGTCTGACCCCATCATCGATGTTAAAACGCTTAAGTTACCGCCCAGAAGTCGGCCACTCGCCTCTCCGGTGGTTATCACATAAAAGTCTCGGCACTCCTCACACAAATCTTTTTCAGGAATACTGAGCAGACTTGTTTGCTCATAACTAAGTGTCCCTTTGAAATTATGCTTGGTATAATCTGTCCAGTCGGATTTGCCGACCGGCCCGTGAAAAGTTATTAGTCCTGTTTTCACATGAATGGCCAAAAGTAGTGAAGTAATATCGCTGAATCCGATAAAAATTTTCGGATTCTTTTTTATCAGCTCGTAGTCCAGGAGATCAAGAATACGGTTACTTCCCCATCCTCCGCGAAATGCCATAATAGCATCTATCGAGTCATCAGCAAACATGTGATTGATGTCTTCGGCCCGCTGTTTATCGTGTCCACCCAGGTAGCCATACTGTTCCCTGGCATTGCTTCCCAGCTTTACCTTATAACCGAGATCTCTGACCTGCTCTACAATTTCATCATACTGTTTTTCCCGGGGCAGTCTGCTGGCGGGGCTAACTAATCCTATTGTATCCCCCTCTTTTAGCCTTTTAGGTTTTAGTATCTTATCTGGCGGTGAATCTATTGAAGAAACTTTGCTGAATATTGAGCCAAGACTACCGGCTCCCAAAAGTTTTAGGAATCCACTGCGACGCATAACTAATTTTGTAAGTAAAGATTTTCTTTTTTGATGATTTTATTCACTTCCTGTGGAACCAAATCAGAGATATCTCTCCCCTCTGCAATCCGATTTCTGATATCGGTAGATGAAATTTCAATCGGCCTGTGATCAACCAAATGCACTTTTTCGGCAATGTCGGGATCCAAATCCAGATCCTCAGTAGATGGGCGACTTACCACCAACAGCTCGCAAAAATCAAGTATTTGTTTCCAATTTTTCCACTTTTTGAAATTGAAGACCGAATCTTCACCGAGGCAAAGATAGAAATTATAGTCAGGATATTCTTTTTCAAGATATTTCAATGTTTGAACAGTATATGAAGGGCGTGGCAGATTTCTTTCAATTTCCTTTATTTTCACACCATTCATGTGACGAAAAGCACCCTGCAACATTTTTAAACGATATTTATAATCGCAAAATACCTGCTCAGTTTTATGAGGAGGCTCTGGAGTCAGCAGTATCCAGAGCTCAGAGATGTAATCAGAGTTCAAAAAAGAGCGGGCAATAGCCACATGCCCATTATGGACAGGATCAAAGCTACCCCCTAAAAGGCCAACGGCTTTACCAGAATTTGACATTATTTGTTATTCAGAATTTGAGCCTGAACTGTCAGCACTGGCTGTTGTATTTCTGGTTTCACTGCCTCCATCCAGATCCGCCAACGCAGAACGTGCTTCATCAACATAATCTTCAGCTTCTGAACGATACTCACCGTTCGGGAACAACTGCACAAATTTTTCATATGCTTCTACCGCTTTCTGGTATCGCTCCTGTTGCTTGCTTCGAATACTTCGGCTTGCATATGTGTTATAAGCAGCTATTTCATCCACCAGAGCCCGCTGTGCCCAAATTGTTTCTGGATAATTATCGATCGTCAAATCATAATAGATTATTGCCGCTTCGTACTGATCGGTACGCATATATAAGTCAGCCGAATGGTAATGCTTCTTGGCCAGTTTTGCACGCATCTCCGTGATATATTTAGCCGCTTCATCCACCCTCTCCGAGTTACTAAACCGAGAGTTATAAAGTCGAAATTTTTCGATGGCCTGACGAGTATACTGCTGGTCCAGCTTGTACCGCGGACTCAACTGATAATAGCAATATGCCTCCTTAAACTGAGCATCTTCTCGCTTTTCGGCTTGGGGATATAACGAAATATATCGTTCATACTCCGAAGCAGCGAGCAAATACCGGCCATGCTGATAGTATGATTCGGCCAGATAAAATTGTGCCTCCTGACCATAATCAGTGCCGCGACCTATTTCAACTACCGTTTCAAATGCCTGTGCAGCATTACTGTAATCTTCAGCTTGATACAGCTTCATTGCCTTTTTAAAAGCCACATCAAGCGAGTCTCCCCGCTTAATCAGGTTTTCATTTTTACAGGCTGTAAAGGCAGATAGAGCAAGTAAAATAATTGCAGTTCGAAGTGTAAACGTGTAAATCTTGTTCATTATATTTTATTTAGCTTCAATATTCACGAGAGATCAAACGATTTAAAAATGCGACAATTTCATCTTTGTAATCAGATGATTCAAAATCATCTAAATGATCCAAAGCGGCCTGATAATGATATAGAATAGCATTTTTGGTGTCTTCGACAACACCCAACGTATGATAAAGCTCAATGATTTTGTTGATATCTTCAGCATCGCTATTCTGACTACCTAATACCCTTGTTAGCACCTTTTTTTGCCGATCATCACACCGTTGTAACGCAAGCAGGGTAAGATATGTTTTCTTTCCTTCCCTGATATCTCCGCCGCGTTTTTTACCAAACTTATCGGGATCGGCAATAGCATCCAGCAGATCATCCTGAATTTGAAATGCAACGCCGGTTTTTTGACCTACATATTGTAGTTCATCGATCTGCTTATCTGTTGCCCCGGCAACGGCTCCACCTATAGCAAGCGATCCGCTGATAAGGGCAGCCGTTTTCCCTTCAATCATATGAAGGTAATCATCAACTGTTACATTACTGCTACTTTCAAATGCGAGATCATAAGCCTGGCCTTCGCAGACCGTTTCCGCGCTGTCCAAAAAAATGTCGAGTATTGTGCTGTACTGGGTCTTTGTATACTGATCACTGCGGCCGTAGTACTGCAGCTGTTTAAAAGCCTTTGCATACATCGCATCACCCGATAAAATAGCAGCATTCTGGTTCCATTTTTTATACACACTGGGTTCTCCACGACGGGTTTCGGCCCTATCCATAATATCGTCATGCAGAAGCGTAAAATTGTGCAACAGTTCAATAGCAATGGCCGCGGAAAATGCTTCGTCCGTATCACCACCACAAAGCCCACACCCTATCAGCGTCAGATATGGCCGTATTCTTTTTCCCGGCAGCGACAAGGTATACCGCACCGGATCGTAGAGCAAAGAGGGCTCGTCCGGCAGATTTAGTTCTGCCAGTTTCTCATCTATAAGATCTGATAGCTGTTTCTGTTGCTCGTTAATTTCCAACTTCTTTGGGTCTGTTTACAAAAGGCCAAATATAAACAAATTAGTGCAATATGTTACCCGGGAGACTGGGTTAATTTCAGATGTTTCGGCTCGAGTTCTGATATCTGTTCACATCCAAGCAGTGTAAGAATATTGACCAATTGTTTTTGCCATTTTCCATAGAGATTTTCGAGCCCTCTTTTCCCATCATCAGCCACAGCCTTAATGACTGGCTGAGCAGCAGCTCCAAAATCTGCTCCCAGGCACAGCGCTATAGCAATGTCAAAACTGGAGCGAACGCCGCCCGACGCTATAAGTTCAAAATCGTGCTCATTTTTCAACTTCTGAATTTGTAACACACAATCCAGCGTAGGCAATCCCCATTCATTAAAATCAGGATCGGGATTTTGATTGGAAGCGCGCTCATTTTCCACTTTGGCCCAGCTTGTGCCCCCCGCCCCTGCTACATCGATGACATCGACACCAGTAATAAGCAGACGTTTTGCTACTTCGGCTGAAATGCCGGCACCAGTCTCTTTAACAATAACGGGCACCGGGCTATCGGAACAGAGCTGACGTAAGCCTTCTTCTATACCTTTAAATTTTCGATCACCCTCTGGCTGCATCAGTTCCTGCAGTGGATTAAGATGCACAATCACGGCATCGGCCTCTATCGAATCGATAAGCAGTTCCAGCTCGTTTTGTGTCAGACCGCCAACAAGCTGTGCTCCGCCAACGTTTGAGGCAATGAACGCTGACGGCGCTTTTTCGCGAACAACAGAGAAAGAAGAGATAGCCTCTTCATCTTCAAGCATAATACGCTGGCTGCCTACACCAAAAGGCAGATTATACTCCTCGCAAAATTCAGCTATTATGGCATTTACAGCACCGGCATCGGTATAGCCGCCGGTCATAGATGAGATAAACAGAGGAAAAGCAAAGGTTCTTCCAAGCAGATCGGCTTCCGTTGAGACATCTTCTACATCAACTTCAGGCAGAGCATTATGGATGAAACGATAGTCTCCAAATCCCGTCGACGTTTGGTAGTTGACCTCACCGGAGGTAGTCAGCTCTACATGATCTTTTTTGCGTTGCTTGATAGACATCCTTTCCTATTCTCTTTAAAGTGTTCAATAAAATTACTTAGTGTTCTTAGTGTCTTAGTGTTAAAACCATTTTAAATCATATAACTACCGCCGTTGATGTGAAATGTCGCCCCGGTCATATGTGGCACTTTGCCCGAAGCCAAAAAAGCAACGAGTTCGCCTACTTCGTCAGGAGACGTAATCTCGTCAAAAGCCATTCCTTCTGTCAGATATTCTTCGCCATAAACTTCAATAGAATCCATAGCCATATCCGTTTTGATGAAACCGGGAGCGATGGAATAAGCCGAAATATCATCTTTACCAAAATCACGTGCTATACTTTTCGTCATAGCAACAAGCCCGCCTTTCGAGGCCGCATAAGCCGAATATTCCTGCGTATCACCGCGATAGGCTGCACGAGAGGCTACATTAATAAGAAAGCCGCCCTCCTCTTTTACCCATCGATTAAGGGCCCATTTACAAAGTAAAGCTGGAGCTCGCAGATTTACCTGCATCGTTTGGTCCCAGTTTTGAAGCCACGGCTCGTCGTCTTCTGAATAATCACAGTCCTGAAATATACCGGCGTTATTTACCAAAACATTCGGGACTTCTTTCCGCTGGAAAACCGATTTCAACTTTGACTCTACCGCCTCAAAATCTGACAGATCCACATACAGACCCTCAAACTGGGAATGATTGATGAATTCAGATGGGAAATCAGAGCTTCGGGCCGTCCCGATTACCCGACCATCTTCTTTAAGTAAAGATTTGACGATACTTTTTCCAATACCCCGCGATGCCCCGGTAACTAATGCGTACACGTTTGTCTGTTTTTTTAATTCAAGTTTTTGATGTAATCAGAAGGTAATGTATCGGATTTGACCTTACAAATATAACGTGAATATACCGTCTCATCAGGATATTTTTCTACTAGTAAATGCTTCCTTCTTTTACCTATGGATGAATCCGTGGGCTAAGAACATTTAAAAAGCTCACTTGAAGTGAGCTTTGGCTGGTTCCTCTTAGCAGAGCAAGGACAGGCTAGATCGAACAGTTGTAGATCTTGATCTTATATAATTTATGAGAAATGATGGCTATCCCCTGTAGACAGGCACATTAGAACAAGCTTCGCCATACATCAGCTTTTTGACATGTGGGATAAGCTTCTGAGTGGCATACAAGTAAATACTATCAGGCACGGGCTTTTCTTTACTGGAGCATCCTTTCAAAATTACGAACTTATCCTGGTAAGAGCTCCAATCGACATTCTCCAGTTTGCGCCGGTATAATTCAAAGAGCATCTCCTCTTCCTGGCCCTTGAAGACTTCTTCGGCATGTCCTGTTAGATGTTGGCCTACAAGCATATACGCCCATTTGGATATGATGGCATCCGTAGAGCAATAAACGCTCACATATTTTCCGTCGAACTGACTCCAGTCAAAATCTTCGAGCTGCTGACGAAAATCATCTTCTTTGAGGATCATCTCCTTAAACAGAAACTGCTTCAGGTCAAGCTCTGCTTTTGGAGTAGTATCATAAAATTTTTGCAGATCAATCGTGACAAGCTTGTCCGACTGCTTTACTTTATTAACAATTTCACCTTGCGTATCTGTAGCCATAACTTAGACAGAAAATGATTCTCCGCATGAACAAGTGCGATTTGCATTCGGATTGTGGAAATGGAAACCCTCTCCCTCCAATCCCTCGGTATAATCCAGCTGAGTTCCCGACAGATACAGAAAGCTGCGCATATCCACGACAAGTTTTACTCCTTTCTCTTCAAACTCCTGGTCTTCATCGTCGGATGAACCATTGCCCTTGTCAAACTCCAAATCGTATGTAAGGCCGGAACATCCACCGCTGACAACGCCTACACGTAACTTAGCATCATCCGAAACTTGCTGTTCTTCTCGGATCTGCTTTATACGTTCTGCTGCTCTGTCAGTGATTGAGATGGACATAAACTACTTATTACTTAAACTGATACAACTTGAATTTCGGGGTCAATTCGCTTGACCATACTTTCAATAGCGTAAAGCGTACCACTTGTCGCTGTAGGACAAGTTCCGCATGCGCCCTGGTAATGAACCTTCAATCTATTGCCGTCGAGGCCCAAAATCTTTAATCCACCGCCGTCAGCAAGAAGATATGGGCGAACCTGCTCGTCTAACAATTTATTGATCTCTTGCAGACGAGGGTCGTCAGTCTCCTGTACTTCCTTCGTAGCATGTACCTCATCATCCTCTTCTAAATCAGTTTGAGGCTTGGCCTCACGAATTGGCGGAGCAAGCTGACGCAGCAATTCTGACCAAACAGCGTCGCCATCCTGCGTTACCGTCACATATTTATCTACATAATAGACATTGATAACGTGATCGATTGCAAAAAGCGCCGATGCCAATTCATCATCTTCGGCATCGCTGGCACTTTCGTAAGATTTGGTAACACCGTTTGTCAATGGTTCTCCCAACACAAAGCGCATAGCGTCGGGATTGGGCGTGCGTTCTATTTCTTTAATTTTCGGCATAGCTTTCGGATATCAGCTTTAAATAATGTTCGTTATTTAGAACGAGTTTAAATATAATCTATTATACCTCATAGTGTCAATACTGAAGACTTATTCCTCAGTAAAGAAAGTCTTGGCTTCTCGGATACCTTCCACAAGGCGGTCAATATCATCTTTGTTATTGTAAAAAGAAATTGACGCACGGGCCGTGGCCGGTACATCAAATCGACGCATAGCCGTTTGTGCACAGTGATGTCCCGTTCGAATGGCAATGCCCTGCTGGTCCAGAATCGTGCCAATATCAGTAGGATGGATATCATCAAAAACAAATGAGATTACTGATGCCTTATCTCTTGCCTGTCCGATAATACGTAATCCGTCAATTTGGAGAAGCTGCTCAGTTGCGTAGTTGAGAAGCATCTGTTCGTGGAGCGCAATATTTTCCATGCCTATATCAGTGAGATAATCGATGGCAGCTCCCAAACCGATGCCGGCAGCAATAGGCGGCGTTCCAGCCTCAAATTTATGAGGCGTAATGTTATACGTAGTTTCTTCGAAAGAAACCTTGTCGATCATATCTCCACCTCCGCGGTACGGGGGCATTTCATCGAGATACTTCTTTTTTCCGTACAAGATTCCAAACCCTGTAGGTCCACACATTTTATGGGATGAAAAGGCATAGAAGTCGGCATCCATATCCTGCACATCCACGGGACTATGCGGTACCGCCTGTGCCCCGTCCACCAATACAGGAATATCTTTTTCGTGAGCAGCCGCTATCATCTTTTTAACGGGATGAATAGTGCCCAGCGCATTGGATACATGCCCGACAGCTACAATCGCCGTATCTTCAGTAAGAAGATTGACATATTCATCCCAGAGAATCTCCCCATTGTCATTTACAGGGATAACTTTAATCTCTGCCCCATGACGTTTCGCAGCCATCTGCCAGGGTACGATATTGGCGTGATGCTCAATCTCACTAACTACTATTTCATCCCCTTCTTCGACAAATCGCTCGCAAAAACTATGGGCAACAAGATTAATAGAATCCGTAGTTCCAGAGGTATATATGATCTCGTCGCTGTCAACAGCATTAATGAATCGCTGAACTTTTTCCCGAGTAGCCTCATAATAGTCCGTCGCCTTTTGGCTCATCGTGTGAATTCCGCGGTGAACATTGGAATGTTCGTTGCGGTGATAGCTGTCAATACGATCAGCGACCGGAGTAGGCATCTGGCTGGAAGCTGCGTTATCCAGATATACCAGCGGATTCCCCTTTACCTGCTGTTGCAGGACAGGGAAATCTTTGCGGATGCTGTCAAAATCCACATTTTTTGGTATGGTAGTAGCAGCTTTAGCCATGATAAATTACACCGTAAGTTCGGAATCTAATTGTCTTTCGGTAAACTTGTGAACTTCATCGACCAATAGCTTTTGAACCGAATCAACCGTAATATTTTCGATTGTTTCGAGGGCAAAAGCGTAAATGAGCAGCTCGCGAGCCTGCTGTTCATCGAGTCCGCGGCTCTTAAGGTAAAACAGCTCATCCTCATCCAGTTGCCCTACTGTTGCACCGTGAGTACAAACAACGTCATCGGCAAAAATCTCGAGCTGTGGTTTGGTGTTGACCAATCCTTTTTTCGAGAGCAACAGGTTTCGGTTCTCCTGGAATGAGTCGATCTTTTGTGCATCCTTACGGACAAAAATCTTTCCGTTGAATACGGAGTGTGCATTGCCGGTAATGACGCATTTGTGCAGCTGGTGGCTTTCGCAATGCGAGAACCGGTGATCCATCACAGAATGCGTGTCTGATACCTGATCTCCATCGATTAGTACCAGGCCGTCAACAGTAAACTCGACCTCTTCATCCATCTGAAAAATACGCGGCTCGTTACGCGAAAGTTTGGCGCCGCGTGTAATGGTATAAGACTCATAGTTTGCGTGATGCGCAACCGAAGCACCTGTTCGCGCCACATGGATAGCCTCCATGCTGTCGCGCTGTATCTTCGTATGCTTCACATAAGCATCTTCTTCCAGGTTGACCTCAACCACCGGCAGGTTAAAATATTTGTTGTCACCAAGCCCGATATGATCTTCAACAATTGTGATCTCGGAATCTTCGTCTGCAACAATAACGGTGCGGGACGTAGAGAAATAGTTCTCGTCGGCATCTGTCTGCACAAACAGCAGGTGCACCGGCGTATCTACTTTTTTCCCTTTCGGAACGTAGATGAAAGCACCGTCTTCCAGGAAAGCACTGTTGAAGGAAGAGAAAATATCGCCCTCAAAGTTGCCGTGCTGATCCAGGTGTTTTTCCAGCTGTGGATTTTCATCGGCCGCCAAACGGGCGATATTGCCGATTACCACATCCTCGGGCAGCGCTTCTGTTGAAGAATGTTCCTCAGAGAAAGCACCATTGATAAATACCAGTCTGGACTTCTGACTTTCAGGCAAATAATGCTCACTGAAGTCAGGAACATCAACTTCCAGGTTAGAAGCGAGCTCATATGAATCCCTATAAAGATCGCGAAGACTGATAAACTTCCAGTCCTCATCTTTCTTAGTCGGGAAAGGAGTATTACGAACCCCCTCGGCTCCCTTCAGACGAATTTCATCGAGCAATTTAGATTTTCCGTTCAGTGAACCTTGAAAGTTCAGTAAATCTTGTAGAAAAGTTCGTTCTTTTTGTTGCTTCACTTTCGTCATTTGATTATTACTGTTCTCCATTAACAGATACAGATGCAGTGTCCATCAGCCAGTCGTATCCTTCATCTTCGAGCTTGATTGCCAGATCCTTGTCGCCGGATTTAGCAATCTTGCCGTCGATCATTACGTGCACGTGATCGGGCTGTACATAGTCGAGAATACGCTGGTAGTGCGTAACAAGTACAACAGAATTATCCGCGCTGGCCATCTTATTGATACCATTAGCCACAATCTTCAGGGCATCAATATCGAGACCTGAATCGGTCTCATCCAGGAATGCCAGTTTTGGATTCAGTACTGCCATCTGGAAAATCTCATTACGCTTCTTCTCACCGCCACTGAATCCGGCGTTGATACTGCGATCGAGAAATTCTTCTTTCATATCGATCAGTTCGAGCTTCTCTTTGGCATGATCCTCAAACTGAAGCGGATCAAGTTCTTCTCTGCCCTGCTCGCGAGCAATGGTGTTATACGCCTGTCGCAGCAGAGTTTTGTTTGTTACACCAGGAACTTCGACGGGATACTGAAAGGCGAGAAAAATCCCGAGATGGGCTCGCTCATCCGCCTCAAGCTCCAAAATACTTTCTCCTTCAAATAAGATGTCGCCTTGTGTAACTTCATAAGCTTCATGACCGGCAACAACTTTGGAGAGTGTACTTTTCCCACTTCCGTTCGGACCCATAATAGCATGAATTTCACCTTTGTTGATCGTCAGATCAACACCTTTGAGGATTTTTTCTGAAGGGTCCTCTTCTACGCATACATGTAAATCTTTGACTTCTAACACGTTGTTCCTCTAATATTTATTTTGAATTTGATATGGTTAGCAAATTGATTAACCGACACTTCCTTCGAGTTTAATGCCAAGCAGCTTGTCGGCTTCAACAGCAAACTCCATAGGGAGTTTTTGCAGTACTTCTTTAGCAAAGCCGTTCACGATGAGGGAAATAGCATCATCCTCATCCATTCCGCGCTGTTGCAGATAGAAAATCTGTTCTTCACCTACGCGGCTGGTGCTGGCTTCGTGCTCGACTTTAGCCGTTGCATTGGCAGATTCGATGTACGGGAATGTATGAGCTCCGCAGGTCTGACCAATCAGCATGGAGTCGCAAACCGAATAATTTTGAGCACCGTCGGCACGGGGACTAATTTTCACAAGTCCGCGGTAACTATTGTTGGATTTACCGGCCGAAATACCCTTCGAGATAATTGTACTCTTGGTATTTTCACCGATGTGGATCATCTTGGTGCCGGTATCGGCCTGCTGACGCTTATTCGTTACAGCTACCGAGTAGAATTCGCCGACCGAATTATCTCCAGCCAAAATCACACTTGGATACTTCCATGTAATTGCAGATCCGGTTTCAACCTGTGTCCAGGAGATTTTGGAATTATCACCGCGGCACTGTCCACGCTTGGTTACAAAGTTGAAAATACCGCCCTTTCCTTCATCATCACCTGAATACCAGTTCTGAATGGTGGAATACTTGATTTCGGCATTTTCGAGTGCAACAAGCTCCACAACCGCAGCATGCAACTGGTTTTCCTGATACATCGGAGCCGTGCAGCCTTCAAGATAGCTCACGTGACTGTTGTCTTCGCAGATAATCAACGTTCGCTCAAACTGTCCCGACTGCATATTATTAATGCGGAAATAGGTAGAAAGCTCCATCGGGCAAACTGTATCTTCCGGAACATACACAAATGATCCATCCGAAAATACAGCTGAATTCAACGCCGCATAGAAGTTGTCACCTTTTGGGACAACCGTACCCATATATTTTTTTACAAGCTCAGGATGATCCTGGATTGCTTCAGAGATAGAGCAAAATATTACGCCCGCCTCAGCCAGTTTCTCTTTAAATGTGGTAAAAATTGATTCACTGTCAAAAACAGCATCCACAGCAATACCCTGTAGCTGCTTCTGCTCTTGCAAAGGAATACCTAACTTCTCATAGGTTTCCAGAATTTCGGGATCAACATCCTCCAGGCTTTCCGGTTTTTTGCCGTCCTTCTTTTTAGGTGAAGAATAATACTGAATGTTTTCAAAATCTGGCTTTTCATACTCAACATTGGGCCAGTCGGGTTCTTCCATCTGCTTCCACTTTTCGAAAGCTTCGAGACGGAACTCCGTCACCCATTCAGGTTCATCTTTACGGCGAGAAATTTCCCGGATGATATCTTCATTGATACCTGTGGGAAAATCTTCATATTCCACATCGGTGGTAAAACCATACTTATATTCACCACCTACCATGGATTCAAGTGCTTCAGTTTCACTCATAATAAGTTACTGCGGTATTTGTGAAGTTTAATGATTTAAATAAACGAACAATGGGACATGACACGGCGTTTCAATTATTTGGACTAATTCTAATTTAGCCGCCTGTCCAGAGGCACAAATATAAGCAAACTTCCGGGCAAACTAAACTAAATCCGTTTACTTATAATTGCCTCGTACTACTGCTTTAACAAGCTAATAATAGATAATTAGACGAGAATAAATCCAATTGAAAGAGCTTATTTTGAATATAGAAAAGATTTATTGCTTTTTAATCTGTGACTCGTGCCCTTTCCCTTAAAATGCCTGTTGCATTACAGTGTTATTTTGCCAAGATTTATTTTAAAATTGCATCAGTCAGTCCTGGTATTAATCCGTGTATTTAAACAACATATCAAATCTATAAGAGAATCATGGGATCAAATGCTGAATCTAATTTCCGGTTAAAATATTCCTTGAAACGCAGAATTATTTACACGGTTCTTGCGGTGCTGGCAGCTGTAGTGATTGCCGGTTTTTGGAATTATCACCTGGTAGACGGATTTGGAAAAGAAGTTGTAGCAGGCAATACGATTGGAGATACTTCCCAACTGGCTGATGATTATGGAGCAAAAGGAAGCTCATTCGGATTTATTTTTGCTGCAATTGCCGGGCTCGCTGCTACCTTTACGGCATGCAACTGCATTGTTTTTGCAATGATTCCGGGCCTTGCCTGTTCAGTTGACAAAAAATCAGGGAGAAATGCAGCCTGGAAAGCTTTTCGTTCGTTTGTATACGGTGTTTTAGTCATTACGGGTTTTTATGGAGTTTTTGTGGGATCTCTGGGAGCAGAAGGCATTGAAGCTTTAAATGAACGACCAGTCCGAATAGCTCAGGCTCAGGCAACCTTTACACTTTTGGGAGCAATAATGTTAATCTGGGGACTCTTCGAAATGGGATTTCTGGATCGTTTTAAAAAACGGTTATCAGATACTACCCGTGCTTTTCTGGGGCAAACATCGACCAAAGCTTTACTACTGGGTATTTTAGTAGGATTTTTTGCCGTGGGTCGCCCCTTCCCTGTTTTCCGGGAATTTTTGACTTATGCCGCCAGTGCCAACAGTCCGCTTTATGGTGCAGGGGTTATGATGATTCAAGGCCTTGGACAGATTGCAGTCATGGCTTTATTATTTGGACTTGTAGTTTGGCTGGCCGGAGAAAAAATAGGGTCTGCGGCACAAAACAAACCTTATAAATTTCGAATGATCAGCAGCATAGCCCTCATCACGGGTGGAGCTTATTTCATCTACTACTGGGGACTTGCTTTCGCTTTTGATATCGGCCGCTGGGGATTCAAGCTTGGCTGGTATTAAGAAGACGATCGGGCGGCTGGTCTTGCCGTCGGTGGATCAGAGTAACAAATAAATACAGTGGAAAGCAATTTTCAGCCGCCCGACCGCAAAATCAGCGGCCGGACGGACTAGTCAATTATTCACCCTCCATTAAAACAGCTACACACGCGGCGTTTACAATATCCTGCCAACTGCATCCGCGGGAAAGATCCATCATAGGTTTGGCCAGCCCTTGAAGGATAGGGCCTGTAGCAGTTGCACCAGCCAGACGTTCGGTAATTTTATAGCCAATGTTGCCTGCATCGAGGTTAGGAAATATGAAAGTATTCGCACGTCCGGCTACTTTTGAATCAGGAGCTTTCCGCCTGGCTACATCAGGCACAAAAGCGGCATCAAACTGGAATTCACCGTCTATGGTTAACTCCGGTGCTTTTTCTCTGGCTATATTCAAAGCATCTCTGACCAGCTGCACTCGATCGTGTTCAGCACTGCCCTTTGTGGAAAATGACAACATCGCCACCACGGGCTCCTCTTCGGTAAGCAATCGGTGCGTACGGGCCGATTCAATAGCGATATCGGCCAGCTGTTCTTTATTGGGATACGGCACTACACCACAATCGGCATATGTTAGCACTTTTCCGTTTTGCAACGCTATTAAAAAGATACTTGAAACGATCTCTGTTCCCTCTCGCAGACCTATGTTATGTATTGCGGCTCGTATCACCTCTCCTGTCGTAGCCACTGATCCCGCAACGCATCCGTCAGCAATTGACTCTGTAACCAAACCGGCCCCGAAATAAAGCGGATTTTTTAACTGTTCACGTGCTTCTCCTTTTGATATTCCACGATGCCTGCGTCGCTTATACAGGTTGTCGACAAGTTTATCAGCATAGTATGTATCATTTACTGAAATACAGGATAATGACTCCGCCAGCTTTATTCCCTCTTTGTCCGCCTGTTCTCGTATGTTTTGCTTTTCACCTATCAATACAGCTTCGCATATTTTCTGTCGCATCAGAAATGAGGCCGCTTTTAATACCCGTGGATCTGCCGTTTCCGGAAATACAATTTTCTTTCCCTTGTCCCCTGCCCTGCTTCTTATTTTTTGGATGACATCCATTATGTATGGTAATACCTTTCTCTTTTTAAATTCTTAGCTGTTCTATAATAACATTCTCTGGCTGTTAGCCCAACATCTCTTATAGCCTAACTCCTATCTCTGCCTACCGGCGGAAGGGAGAATTTTAGTTTGCCATTTCTGTCTATTGAAAAAATACTGATACAAGTTCAGGATTACAGTACGAGTCGCAGTTTTGTGCAATACTTAACCGCAGAGTTGCGCAGAGGAAGGCGCAGAGTCCAGCGGGAAGCTATTCCATCCGATGGCTGGGGTTGCCATCGGATGAATGGCAACGAATCCCTCCCTATCGTAAGCAGATCCTCTGTAGCATAGGTCTTAGAGGTTTTCTTTCACAGCCTGCGAACTATTTCCGGGAGATGGATTCGACTCCTTTTCGCTTACGCTCCACTCCACTCGCTGTGACATCACCGTTGTTTTTGTTTGGTGTAGGTTTTGCAGTATATAAAGGATTACGATACAAGTCATAGATTTGCGTCCGTTGTGTTTTGAAATCACTCAGTATCAGAACAAATTATTTCCCATCCTGGCTGTTTCAAGTGTCCAGGGCTTAAAAACTACAGGTGAAAAGCATGGACGCTTATCACTGAAATTTGGCGTTCATAAGCAGGAGCTTGGGAACGAGGTGCTTTCTCTGTGAAGAGCTCTGTGCCACTCTGCGGTAAAACAATATCGCTATATCAATAAAACGATTGCAATAATAGCAGTGACTATTCCCGCCCACTGTTTAACTGAAACACTATCACTCCAGATTAGAAGACCCAAAAATGTGCCTCCTAGTACATTAAGGATATTTACCACCGGATAGGCAATCGATCCGCTGATTTCGCCCAGCGCATAAATTAAAAATATGGCGGAGTACAAATTAGGAATACCAATAAGTGCTCCCAGGAGTGCTTCTTTTTTCCGGATGAGAGGGCCACTTCGGATCATGCTGAGAATAATCCCAATAACAAAAGCTCCCAAAAACACCAACCCCATAAACGTTAGCTCATTCAACGCCAGGCTAAATTCTTCTTCATAAATTTTCAGGGATGCATCCGCAAAACCGGAAAGCACAAAGGTAATCAAAAGCAACCATGAGGCATTGATGTTCCCGATCTGCACTTCATTCTTTTTAGGGATAAGCAATACGAGCGATCCAAAGACGAAAATCACGCCAAATAATTCAGTCACACCCAGATATTCAGCATACATAAATATTGAGATGAGCACTGGGATCAACAAAGATAAACGCATGGCAGCGATCGTTATACCCACGCCGTTTGTGTGGACAGACTTACTATAGACAACAAAGTTTCCAATAAAAAAAGCCCCTACGATGATACAAAAAAGGAAAAGATAAACCGTTTGTGAGGCGATGCCTGTTCCCCCGCCATTTGCTCCTACTGCCAGTGCAAATATTCCGGCTACAATATAATTGACTGTCAGTGTGTTGAGCGTGCTGAGTTCTTTTACCTCGGTAAGTTTTAACAGGTGAGCAACAGCAAGCGAACAAATTGAACTTAACAGAAGATAAAGGTAAGCCATCACTGTGGAACTAAATCCAGCGTAGTGCTGCCAATTAGTAACGGATCTTGCGGTCGATCATACAGTTTTCGTGCTGTATATGATACATTTCGCTCCAGATATTGATATATATCTGGCAATGAGGTTTTGCGTTGTTGCAAAGCTTTGCTGAAGAAATAGGGAAAAATATGATGTTTTTTGTCTTCGCCTGCCGTAGATACATACAGATTTGAAGGTTGCCTGAGACGGGATCCCATAAAAAGTGAGGCCCGTGGATGATCTGAAATAGGATCTGCAGTAGTTTCGATGAGGGTACGTTCTTCGTTTGCTGTGATACTGTTTTCCGAAAAATTCTGGCTGAAATCGATATCGCTTACCACCACTGTTTGAGCTGAGGATATAGAAGCTATTTGCTCATATATTTTTTTGAGGGAAATAACCGGCGGATCTTCGATTCCATTGATACCCAAAAATTCCAATTGTTTATCATCGCTATCGGTAGTTACTCTGCCATATCCACTCAAATAGACGAAAAGTTCAGTACTATCTGTTGATACAGAAGCGATTTGAGAAAGTATACCCCGGATTGCATCTGTATCCTGGATATCAGCCATTTCATAAACATTTTGTGGTTGATATCCCAAAGCGTTAGTGAGATAACTCTTAATCAGTCGCCCATCACGGTGGGTGTAACTTCGCTCTGGCAGATCCCCGGTATAACTTTCATTGGTAATGATCAGTCCAATAGCGCTGGAGGCATTATCCCGCAAAATGGGAATATTACTTTCTACATCGATGTTACCGAATGGCACACGTGGCACCGAAACAACCTGATCATCATCAATAAAGTCATCTGATCGCCATATCAGTTCGACATTTTCTTTCCGAACGTAGTTTTCGGAAATACCATACAGCACCTGGTACCACTCATCACTACTGAAATTGTTAAAATTCTGTATTTGAAGCTGACTACCCTTCATTAAATCAGCCAATACGTTATCGTCAGTTTCCTGCGGGCTATTCCGCAATTCTGTAAGCTGTGACGTAACCCGTGCATACGGCTGCAGAATATCCTCAACAGGATATTCGTAACGATACCTTGTATCTTCGAAGTTAACATCAATTGTAACAACACCCGGATCAGTTCCCGACAACTGTTGTTCGTTTAATATTCCCGCCAAAGAAATATTTAAAGATCCATTGGATAAGGATCTGTCATTATCTTCAAAAATTAGCTGCTCATTATGATTAACAGTTAGTGAAACAACTTTGTCTGTCTCTTCCGTTATTCTAACGGTATCGATCTTCATAGCCGATCCGGAACTCCGCAGATAGCGCTCCTCACCGGTGGGACGTGGCTCTCCGACTGGTTTCATATTCAGAAATCCCGAAATAGCCATCAGACCGCCGATTGCATTCAGCGTAACAGATTTTCCGGATACGGCACTGCCATTAAAGGTATCTGAGTTTGCCAGATAAAAAGCCATTCCCGCACCTCCCAACCCTAAAGCCAAGAAACCGGGACGAAGTTTATATTCCTGGATATTTCTCTGTATAAGAACACGCTGTGTATACTCGTACGTCCTTTCAGAATATAAATTCAGCTCAAAAACCGGGTTTTGTGGAGATATATCACCCGGCTGCATGAGCAGGTAATCTTCTTCTATCAACTCATAATCTTCCTCGTCTATTGCAGATTTTTCTTTAACAGTCCACCGGGCACTGGTACAGGAAGCTACTGCAACAGATATTACAAGTATAATTGCTATATGAATTACTTTTTCCAAGAGATGTTGTTTAGAGCGAAATAATGGCACCTACGCCAATAATATTACGAAATTTGAAAGAACTTTCTGTACGCGGATCAGATAGCCATAGTGGCATATCATAGCGGATAAAAATCCCGCGGGATTGACCGAGATAGTCGGGTATATTTATAGAAAATAGAAATCCGGGCCCCGCATCAGAAAGCACCCTATCTTCTTCAAATGAAGTAATTCCCAAAGATGTTCCTGCATCAAAAAACAAGTATGAGCGAAGACTTAAAAATTCACCCAGTATTGGGATATTATGCATTGCCTGATCCAATGGATTGGGATAATCCAGCTCCAGGTTTATGGATGATAAAGAAGTATAAAGGGGGGCTGCACCAACATTCAGTGTTTGAATAACTTGTTTGTTATAGCCTCTCAATCCAGGCCCACCGGTGACTTGAATATTTCCAATCTCCATCCAACCCGGTGGAATGGTCCCCCTTGCCCTGGTAAGACCATTATCCATCCAGAATCGGGCGGATTTCAAACTATGCATGAAAAGATATTCCGGAGCTGTTTCTTCAGTAGCAAAACCGGAATAAAAACGAGCATAGAGACTAAAACTTTCTGATAGTTCAATACGCTGGCGAAATGAGAACTCACTACGGATAAATGTGGAGGCATTTCCGGCTATATTTCCATCAGCAGAAAAAGAAAATACATAACGGCCGAGGCGTCCTTCATCGGTGTGGTCAAGATCAGCTGATAACATATACAGCCATTGATTCTGCCACAGCTGTGTATACAGCAGGTACTTATCTTCAAAACGATCTTCAGTTCGAAATCCAACTGATAGCTCAGTATAATTCAGCTCGTCAAAACCTGGTTGCCACCTCTTATTAAACGAAATCCCGTGATCTTGAAACCCTGTACGGTACGAAGTTTCGAATGATATATTTGCTTCACTG
This sequence comes from Fodinibius sp. GM108, assembly GCF_058386985.1. Lineage (NCBI taxonomy): Bacteria > Pseudomonadati > Balneolota > Balneolia > Balneolales > Balneolaceae > Fodinibius > Fodinibius sp. GM108. The sequence goes on along the minus strand of NZ_JBYEIR010000005.1, from coordinate 327,030 downwards.
GCAAAATTCGTCAAAGAGGGAATTGGCTCGGTAAATCGCAGATAATATGAAAAGGGATTTGTGGGGAATTTTGTACCCAGCCAAACGCCGGCATTCAGTCGGTGCGGACCATCGCCAAATGTTCCCGGTACTTGTCCACGCACCCGTACTCCTGCCCTCACACCATCAACGCTGTTATACCAGAGATCCGGGGCCGGTAACACTTCATACGAGCCGCCATTTGTTTGGGCTGCTGGCTGTTTCGGATTGATCATAACCAAAAACAATACTGTGGCCAACAGTGAAAAGAAATAAGTTATTACTTGAGATCTTTGATTATCCACTCTTCCAAAAGATTATTTCCCTTTATCATTTTTACCAGCAACTTCATAAGGCGGCGCTGCTCTGGCCACGCAATATAATCATCAATTTCTTCTGCAGAAATCCACTTATGTTCCGAATGCTCATGATTAAGCGTTATATCAGCATCAGATGGAAGTTCTGCGCCAAAAGCTGGTATCTGATGAATTGTATCTGTTTGGTGATCGTAAAATTGATTAACCGAAGGAATGCTCCAAAACAGTAACGGCATCAAACCGGTTTCTTCTTCTAATTCACGCAGTGCCGTGATGTAAAGCTTTTCGTTCTCTTCGGCTTTTCCACCAATCATGCGCCACTGATTGGGATATTTTACATCCGCGGATCGTTTTAAAATTAAAAGTGAAAGTTCATTTTCTTTTTTTCGATACGGATAAACATCAACCAGGCGGGACATAAAATCAGCTGTTCAGTACTTTTTCCCTGAAATAGTCGAGTGTCTTTTTAAGCCCCTCTTTACGGTCATACTTTGGCTGCCAGTTTAATACTTCTTTTGCTTTATTGATATCCGGCTGACGTACCTGAGGATCGTCTTTGGGCAGTTCTTCAAAGACAATTTCGCTGTCGGAATCGGTCAGCTCGATAATTTCTTTGGCAAATTCCAGGATTGTAATTTCCTCGGGATTCCCAATATTTATGGGCTCCACGTAATCGGATTGCGACAGCCGCCACACACCCTCGACCAGGTCGTCCACATACATGAAAGAGCGGGTTTGTGATCCATCCCCATAAACCGTAAGCGGATTACCGTTGAGAGCCTGCCGCATAAATGTCGGCAGAGCACGGCCGTCATGTAGACGCATACGGGATCCGTAGGTATTGAAGATGCGTACAATGCGTGTTTCTACCCCATGGAAACGATGGTAAGCCATTGTCAGCGCCTCGGCAAAGCGTTTCGCCTCATCATACACACCGCGGTCGCCAATAGGATTAACATTACCCCAATAATTTTCAGCCTGTGGATGTACTTTGGGGTCACCATAAACCTCGCTGGTAGATGCCAGCAGCAGCTTTGCATCTTTGGCCTTCGCTAAACCCAGTGCCTTATGTGTACCCAACGAGCCTACTTTCAGCGTCTGGATTGGCATCTGCAAATAATCGATGGGCGATGCCGGAGATGCAAAATGGAGAATCAGATCCAGTTCACCACCCACATGAATATAGTTGGTAACATCGTGCTTTATAAACTCAAAATTATCGTTACCGATCAGGTGAGCGATGTTATCAGCATTACCGGTGATCAGGTTATCCATACAGATAACCTGATATCCTTCTTCGAGATATCGATCACAAAGATGCGACCCAAGAAAGCCTGCACCACCAGTAATAAGTACCCGTTTAGTCGACATTGATTGAAGGTCTTCCTACGCTGATGTATGTAATTCCCGCCTTTCGGGCACGTTCAAGATCATAGAGATTCCGTCCGTCAAAAATGATCGGATGCTCCATATGATCGGCTAGATTATCAACTGTCGGCCGGCGAAATTCATTCCACTCGGTGCAGATAATCAGCGCATCAATCCCGTTAAGCGCTTCTTTTTGGTTACTTACAAACGTCGTATTATCTAATACCTGTTGAGTAGTAGCTTCTTTAAACGTTTCAATCGCTTCCGGATCGTAAGCCAGCAGCTTGGCACCCTGCCTGGTAAGCTCATCAGCGATGTAAAGGGCTGGAGCTTCGCGGATATCGTCGGTCTCCGGCTTAAATGACAGACCCCACATGCCGAATGTCTTGCCGGAAAAATCTTTGGTACCGTAAAACTTTTCCATCTTGCGTACGATGGACATTTTCTGATACTCATTCACTTTCATGACCGAATCTACAATTTTAAAGTCATAGCCGTTTTCCCCGGCGGTGTGGTGAATAGCCTGCACATCTTTAGGAAAACAGCTGCCGCCGTAACCGATACCGGCAAACAGAAAGCGCTTGCCAATGCGGGAGTCCGTTCCGATGCCACGGCGAATATTATCAACGTTGGCACCAACCCGCTCGCAGATATTGGCCATTTCATTCATAAAAGTGATCTTGGTGGCCAGCATAGCGTTGGCGGCATACTTGGTAAGCTCTGAGCTGCGGCGGTCCATCACAATAATAGGGTTGCCAGACCGAACAAACGGTTCGTATAGCGTTGTCATGATCTCGGCAGCACGGTCGCTGTCTGTGCCAATTACCACACGCTCAGGATACTGGAAATCATCGACAGCAGCCCCTTCGCGCAGGAATTCGGGATTGGAAACCACATCAAACAGTTCCCGGTCCACATTTTCAGCAATAGCTTCCTCTACGCGATCACCAGTTCCAACAGGCACAGTAGATTTATTAACAATGACAGTATAATCTTCAATGAGAGGGCCTATTTCGGAAGCAACTTGCATAACAGCAGAAAGATCAGCTTGCCCGTCGCCACCCGGAGGCGTAGGTAAACATAAGAAAACAATATCGGCCTGCCCGATAACATCCTCAATTTTGGTTGTAAAATGGAGACGACCCTCACGCTGGCTGCGTGAAAATATTGTTTCCAGCCCTGGTTCGTAAATGGGGATCTCTCCGGCCTTTAATTGTGATACTTTGTCTTCGTCAATATCTACACATGTAACGTCGTTCCCGGAGTCGGCGAAACAAGTACCAGATACTAATCCCACATACCCCGTGCCAATAACTGCTATATTCATTTATTACCGTTCAATTTTTTTGATTTCTAGTTCTAATGTTCCTGCAGGCACATCCACTTCCACCACTTCTCCCGGCTCTGATCCGAGGAGGGCTTGTCCGATCGGAGATTCAACCGAAATTTTTCCTTCTTTAAAATCGGCTTCATCCTTGGATACCAAGATATATTGAACCTCTTTATTGACGGTATGATTGTAGATTGTTAATTTGGAGAGCAGATATGCCTTATCTGTATTGATATCCTCTTCATCTAAAATTCGCGCATTGGCCAGGGCATTTTCGAGTTCGGCGATTCGTTTTTCAAGCATTCCCTGGGCTTCTTTAGCTGCATCATATTCAGCATTTTCACTTAAATCACCCTTCGCCCGGGCTTCAGCAATTTCTTCCGCAATTTCTCTCCTGCCCCGAGTTTTCAAATCTTGCAATTCTTCTTCTAACTCTTCATAACCTTCACGTGACAAATAATTCTTTTCCACGACATTCAGGGATTTAATTCAAAATCTATTTTCAAGCTTAAAAAATAAATGTCAGCTTTCAGCTGACACATACTCCACATTTAAGCGCCTTAAAATACCATGATTAAACTTGTGTTGCCAAATTATAAACGGATAATTTTTCTTAACTGATATTCTTTATCAAGTGAATATTAAATAAACCTATTGAAAGAATTCAGCAGTTTAATAGAAAGCCTGGCAGGCTATCCACCTGACAGGCTTCTACTTTAAAGTAAAGATTTCAGCCTAATCTTTACATATCATGCAGCAGCATAACAGCATTTTGCATCATCCGTGCCGGACCTACCCAAAACATACGATATTGTGTGTTATCGAGTAGAAATACCACCTTTCCGGATCCCATATTCTGGACTCCGGCAAAAGCATTACCCGCGGCATGTTCCTTATTTTTCTGGGAAGCATAGCCGGCAGCCATCACCGACTCCGGATCCTTATCATAATATCCGACTACCTGCCAATCGGTAGATGGTAACAGTGCCTCGTCACTGAACTTCAGTGAATACAACCGGTCAGAAAGACCGAAAGCCAATGGATTTGTGGTGTCGATATGTCCTTTAAAAGCAGATCCCGGAATACGCTTTAGCCCTGCCGAATCTTCAAGCGCAGCGTATGGAGTGTAGGCAGCAGGCTCGACCGTTTGCCCGTTCTCCTCTTCTTTCTTGGCATCCTCATCTTCAACAAGTTCTACTGATGTAAAACCAGACTGATCTTTAGCCATAAACTCTGCTGCGTCTTCAGTTGCTACCAGCGTTCCTCCCTGCTGAACCCAGTTCTCGAGCCGATCAAGCGTTGTGGAATCCAGTACGGAAGAGTAACCGCCCCATGCACCGGGCAGCACCAGTACGTCGTACTCATTAAGATCCAATGATGAGAGGCGATCACTGCGGATTCTGTTAATGCCGAATTCGGTCCACTGGTCAAATAAGAACCAGATCTGTCCTGCCGTATAAGAGCTAAACGGACTATCCACCATCAGTCCAACTTGTGGTTTATCTACCGGCTCACTGTCACGTGAGGCAAGATCAATCCCAGAATCCATTCGACCGGTTTCAAATCCTTTAATAATAACTTTAGCCTCTTCGGCAATACGCTGCATATCATCCGCAATTTGATCACGTTTTTCGTAATTACGCCCGATCAACACAATTAAACTACCCTCACCATATTCTTCGCCATTATAAGTGAAAGGCTCCTTGGCAACACGAACGCGGTAGCCAGCCTCCCACAGTTTGGCCAAAGCATTGGGCGTATACCGCTGATTTCCTTCTATCACGTAGGCGTACTGTGCCCCACTGTTTTCTACTCCAGCTGCATATTGGGGCGACTCATTTACACTTGTGGAAGATACATCTACCTGGTCTTCTGACCAGGCAGCATCCAGATTGTACGACATCGGAGCCGACCATGTAGCCATATCGTACATCACCGAGTCATCAATAGCGAGCTGACGTTTCATTATAGTATTTATGAATACATGCCGCGGCTGATCGGTGTTGATGATAAAACTGCCTTCCTCAAAAGAGCGGCTGCTTGCTTCTCCATCCCAATAGCTGTAGGCATTACTGAGATTGAAGCTTTCATTTGCCCGATCGATCTCCACTCCGTGTTGTAACAAAATATCAATCAGTTCATAGGTATAGTCATTTCCGTTATCAGGCAGAATAAAAGCTTCAGCATCGCCTTTCCGCGCCTGCTCAGTAAACGAATTTTCAAAGTAACTAAGTAACGGTTCTCGATTTTCGATAGAAGTACGGACCGTAGCTATCGAGTTGGTATAGTGATCAAAAATTCGCTGGCGAAGCGTTAACTTATAGCCTTCTTCAGTCTCCACGGAACGTCCACCGCGACTGTGTCCGCCCTGCTCGGCCAGCATACCGATAGCTCCCATGATACTGGGATAGGAAGAGCCGTATCCGGGATAGAAGAAATCAAACGCCTCACGAGTGGCATAGTTAATGTTATGCTTATCAAACTCCTCAATTACACCCCGTCCGAACTCATCAGCCCATTTATTGTAATCATCCGGAAGTTCGTGATTGTAGGGAGTAGTTCCCGGCATCGTAAAATAGTTGCTGTTGAATCCTTGTTCGTGCATGTCAAGATGTACCTGTGGCATCCACTGTTGGTATGCCGCCACTCTTCCCTGTGATTCAGGATGCACCAACCATGTCCAATCTCGATTTAAATCAAACCAGTAATGATTTGTACGTCCCCCGGGCCATATTTCATCGTGTTCCAGGTCATCGGGATTGGAATTAAGAATACTGTTGCGTGAGGATTTATACCAAAATACATAGCGATCACGTCCGTCGGGGTTTATCATCGGATCAATTATGGTAACAGCCTCATCTCTCATTCGCTGCGTTTCTGCATCCGTACCAGCTACCAGCCGGTAAGCTGTCTGCATTGCGGCTTCACTGCTTGAAGCCTCATTGCCATGAACATTATAACTTAGCCAAACAGTAATCGGTTGTTCATTTTTCTGTACTGCTCCTGCCCTGTTCGGATCTGTCAGCTGCAAATTATTTTCGCGGATCTCGTCAATATTATTCATGTTGCTATCCGAACTTACAACCGCATAATACAGACCACGTCCCTCATACGTTTCGCCGTATTTTTTGAGCGTCAGCAGATCGGAAGCCTCATCCAAATATTTGAAATATCCCACTACATCCGAATGGAGTGTAAACTCGGACCCCAGTTCATATCCCAGGTATTCAGCGGGAGAAGATATTTCCGAATTATAACTTATATCCGGATCAAACTGGAAACGCTCATGTTGAGCATATAATACATTGACACCAATCAGCAAAAAAGCAATAAAAATAGCGCAAAAACGACGGTAATGTAGATCTATCATGGCTTCTATTCTTGAATTAAAATGAATGTGCATCGGTAATGGCTAGCATTGTACAAAAAGTGAAAGTAAAATTTAGTTAAAACTTTGCTGTAGATGGGGTATTTAAAGCAGCTCACTGCCAATCTTGCTTAAAGCTGTTCACGAAGAGGTGAAGAGACGATCTTCAAATCCACAGGTCTGTCACAGCTTACACAATTTTTCTCTTACAGTAGCCTGAACTGTGGGTGCAAACGCTTCCCCATTAATTACTACCCTTATTTTTATAATACCATCTCTCAAACGGAAGGCTTGTTAATCCATGAATCAAAGTAGATGCGAAAACGATCAGGCTGGGAATAATCCACGCTTCATCAAGAGAGGTTTTCTCATGTGCAAGAATAGCATAGTATAACGCTGCCACTCCTATAGGTCCGAACCATCCTAAAATCAAACCATCATACATATTTTTGAATTGAGGCATAACAGGTTTTAAAACCAGCAGCGCAGGAATCCTTCTGAATAACAGGATAAGCAATACAATCCACAGGGCATTCCATCCCAGAGAGAACCATTCTTGCCAGGGAAGCATTAATCCGAAAATGAAAAATACGGGAATGGTAAATATCCGTTCCATCGTCTCCTGAACCCTTTCTTCCTGAATATCTTCGTTTTCAGAGATATGGTTGGAATAGGCAATCCCCCCGATAAAGACGCCGATAATCCCATTCATTTGCAGAGAGTTCAATCCGGAAAGAAGTAGAAAAGCCAAGCCTAAAGAAAATGATAAAACTGATTTGGTATTCATCATTTCCTTTTTGTGAGCTTTGTTCATAGTGATGCCTGCCAAATAACCAACAAAATATGCAAGAGCACCGCATAAAACTGTTTCATATAAAACAGTTTCTATGATCCACCTTTGTGAAGAAAAATCGGGCGTACTGACCAAAAACAGTGAAAGCAATACAATCGGATAAGCCAATCCATCATTTATTCCGGATTCAAAAGAGAGCGTGTCTCTGATAGAAGCCGGTAAATATTTCTGGGCTTTTTCTCCCGTAACAATGGTAGAGGCAACGACCGGGTCAGTGGGAGTAATAATGGCCCCCAGCAGCAGGCTTTCAGTAAAGGAAAAATGGCCAAAAATCAGATATAGAATACCGGCACTGGCTAACCACATCAGCACCATACCGCCAAGAATAATATTGGTTTGGGTAGTGATATTATCTGTGTAAAAGTGCCGGGGTATTCTAAGAGCAGTAGCCATTAAGGCCATCGCAATAGTAAGCTCGGCAGCTAAATCTAGAACTGCAAAACTATGGGTGATATCTGATTGGATAACATTTAGCAGAGCCGGCCCCAACACAATCCCGGCAATCATTGCCAACAGAGGTTCTGTAAGGAATATATTTTGCAATGGCCTTACCACGGCACCCAGTAAGACTACAAGCAGGCTTACAAAAAATATGGTAATCATTAAATCCATACTCATTTCAAATATGAGGCGAGAAAAATTGTTTCACTCCAGAAGTTATTTTCTTAGTAGAAAGAATCTTAATGATTCATTAGCGGCTTTCCGATCCGGTATTCTCTTTATTGATAAAGGACATTTGGTTGGTTTTATACCCTGGTCACTCAATCACCGTTTCTTATCCTGAAAATGTAAATCTATTACTTAATCCATATCTTCAACAGCATTCATATTTAACAGACCAATGGGATTTATGTCCAAACTTAGTACGAAAGAAATTCTTCAGAAAAATTTAGAGCGAACCACGCCTGGAAAGCTTGGAAAGGTTAAGATCTTGCTGCATAATGTACGCAGTATGCATAATGTCGGGGCTGCTTTTCGCAGTTCTGACGCTTTTGGAATTGATGAAATACTCATTTCCGGTTTTACACCTCATCCCCCGCGCCCTGAAATTTCCAAAACAGCTATCGGTGCTGAAAAACATGTGGAATGGCAAAAGTTGGATGATGATAGTATTGAATCCGATCTAATGCACTTAAAAGATTCCGGATATCGATTCATTGCCCTGGAACAGACTACAGACAGCGTTTTATTACCTGATTATAATCTGCCTAATGAGCAAAATATATGCCTGATCTTTGGCAATGAAGTCACCGGTGTTGATGAAGAACTTTTGCATTTTGTTGATGACTTTGTGGAAATACCGCAATACGGACATAAACATTCTCTCAATGTTTCGGTTACGGTAGGTGTGGCTCTGTACGCCTTTTTGGTGAAGTATTGGTAAAACTATTGAACACGGATGGAATATGATTAAGGTGTTGACCGCTGATGATTTTTAGAAATAGAATTGTGCAGTAAGCAGTAAAAGAAGATATACTTTATAAATCTGCGGTTCCTTGTTCGGTATTCGATATTTCATCTCCATATTTCTCCCAAAGCTTTTGTTATTTTAAAGCCGATACACTTATTTTCGAGCTCTGAAAATCAAACACGAAATTATTATCCATGTCCAAACGCACACTTGTTACTTCTGCACTGCCCTATGCTAACGGTCCCATACACCTGGGACACCTTGCCGGCGCTTATCTGCCTGCCGATTTATATGTCCGCTATAAGAGATTAACCGATGAAGATATTATTCATATTTGCGGGTCGGATGAGCATGGGGTACCGATCACTATTGCCGCTGAAAAAGAGGGCAAAAGTCCACAGGATATCGTTGATAAATTCCACGAGCAGAATAAGCAGATTTTTAAAGATTTTGGGATCGAGTTCGATTATTACGGACGTACGAGCTCGCAGGTGCATCATCAAACTTCACAGCAGTTTTTTACAAAACTGTACGAGGATGGAGTCTTTGTTCAAAAAACAGAAGAGCAGCTTTATGATCCCAAAGCAGAGATGTTTCTGCCCGACCGCTATGTAAGAGGCACTTGTCCAAAGTGTGGATACGAAGAGGCGTACGGAGACCAGTGTGAAAACTGCGGTACCTCCCTCTCTCCCACCGAACTAATCGATCCCAAAAGTGCGATCACCGGTGATACTCCGGAAACCAGGGAAACCAAACACTGGTACCTGCCACTTGGTGATTTTCAGGAAAAACTTGAGCAGTGGATCGACACGCGCGAAAACTGGAAACCGAATGTAGCAGGTCAAGTAAAAAGCTGGCTAGATGATGGACTCGCAGACCGGGCAGTGACAAGAGATCTTACCTGGGGCGTGCCTGTTCCTCTCGAAGAAGCCGAAGGAAAAGTGCTTTACGTCTGGTTTGATGCGCCTATCGGATATATTTCTGCTACCAAAGAATGGGCGGAAGAACAAGGAGATCCTGATCGATGGAAAACCTACTGGCAGGATGAAGAAACGGATCTCATCCATTTTATAGGTAAAGACAATATCGTCTTTCACTGCATAATGTTTCCCGCTACGCTGATGGCCCACGGAGATTATGTGCTTCCGAAAAATGTGCCGGCCAATGAGTTTTTAAATCTGGAAGGAAAGAAACTTTCGACATCACGAGGTTGGGCTGTTTGGCTTGATGAATATCTTGATGATTATGACCCCGATCTATTGCGATATGTACTGGGGACGATCTTACCTGAAACAAAAGATTCCGATTTCTCCTGGGAAGATTTCCAAAATAAAGTTAACAGTGAACTGGCTGATATTCTCGGTAATTTTGTTTACCGCACTACTTCATTTACGGAAAACTATTTCAACGGGATTGTGCCGGAGCTGACAAATCCAACAGAAAAAGATCAGCAGGCGTTAGCTGCAATTGAAGAACAAAAGCAGAAAGTCAGCGAGGCCTATGAAACCTTTAAGCTGCGTCAGGCTATTGCTGAAACCATGAATCTGGCTCGTATCGGCAATAAGTATTTTACCGAGATGGAGCCCTGGAGAACCAGAAAAGAAGATCGCGAAATCTGTGGCAATACTTTACATGTTTGTCTGCAAATCACTGCTGCACTGAGTGTTCTCTTTGATCCTATCTTGCCAAATAAGATGGAAGTACTAAGAAAAGAGCTTAATCTGTCTGAGATTCCTAGTTGGAAGGATATTTCGAAAGATCTGCTGGAAACCGGCTCCAAAATAAATAAAGGAGCTATTCTATTTGATAAAATCGAGGATGAAGAGGTCGAAAAGCAGTTACAGAAGCTTAGAGAACGAGCCGAAGAACAATCCGAAGAGACAAATTATGAGCCATTAAAAGAAGAAATTGAATTTGATGATTTTATGAAGATTGATATCCGGGCCGGTAAAATTATTGAGGCCTCGGCTATTGAAAAGGCTGACAAGCTGCTTAAGCTTACCGTTGATATCGGATTCGAAAAACGCACAATGGTCTCGGGTATCGCCAATGATTTTGATCCGGATGATATTGTTGGTCAAAGGGTTTGTGTGGTGGCCAACCTGGCTCCCAAAAAGCTGATGGGAGTAGAAAGTAATGGGATGATTTTGATGGCTGAAGAAGAGGATGGCTCGCTCAAATTTGTAGAAACGGATGCCGAACCCGGCAGTGTAGTAAATTGATTAAGCTCACCACTAAGGCACCTGGAGTACTAAGGATTTATATATAGTGGCTACATAAAACCTTATGTGTTAGCAAATGACTATAAAATTTTTCCTTAATTCTGAGCTAAATGCTGCGTTTTTCTACATATTCTAAATATTCTTAGTGTACTTAGTGCTTAAGTGGTTATCCACTTAACATCTTTTCAAAAATTCTATTTGTAAGTGATCTTCTTGCGTTACATTTTAAGGCAAAATTAATTTTACGCAGTATCAAGCATTTCAAGCAGAAAACAGAAAAAAGTATTGGCTCAAATGGATACGACAACACGGGGTAGTTGGAATTCAAAGTTAGGATTCATACTAGCAGCGGCCGGATCGGCGGTGGGACTTGGAAATATCTGGGGATTTCCAACACAAGTAGCATCCAACGGTGGAGCTGCATTTTTATTTATCTACCTCATCTGCGCCTTTGCCATCGGTTTCCCGGTAATGGTTGCAGAAATAACCATGGGCCGTAAAACCGGTCGCAATCCCGTGGGGGCCTTTAAAGCACTTGGCGATAACAAATTCATGTACTCTGCTATCGGTGTTTGGGGTATTATATGCGGTATCATGATTTTGGCTTTCTATACCGTAATTGCAGGATGGACAGTCAGCTATTTCTTTGAAGAAATCTTTTTTTACCTGCAGATGCACGAATGGGCTACCTGGATCTCTGATACCAGTAACGGACCTATAAATGCTGTATTTGCCATCCTCTTCATGGGAGCAACAATTTCAATTATCCTGGGCGGCGTCAGTGACGGTATCGAACGGGCTACCAAATTTATGATGCCACTACTGCTGGTCATCCTGATTATAATGATCGGTTATGTCATCTTTCAGCCCGGCGCAGAAGTGGGACTCCGGGAATATCTGGTTCCCGACTTTTCAAAAGTTTCGGCAGGACTCATTTTTTCTGCTATGGGACAGGCCTTTTTCTCACTCTCCCTTGGTATGGGGGCTCTGATCACCTATGGCTCTTATCTCAGCAAAAAAGAAAACATACCGGAAGCTGCAGCTTACGTAACACTGACTGACGCTTTTATTGCTTTTCTTGCCGGTCTACTGATTATTCCTACTATGTATATGGCGCAGGCTCAGGGAGTAGCCATATTTGATGAAAGTGGTAATCTGCTGGCAAGTGCAGCTTTAATCTTTCAGGTTTTACCCGAGCTGTTTCATGAAATGGGCGGCTTAATGGGACTTATTTTTGGTGGCAGCTTCTTCTTTTTGCTTAGTATTGCTGCTCTTACCTCAACGATATCTCTGCTCGAAGTTCCGGTATCATATGCTATCGACGAACATGGGATAAGCCGTAAAAAAGCTGCTCAATATATCGGTGGTGGAATCTTGATTATCTCTCTCTTCATTTCTTTCGACACCTCGCTCATCGATCTCTTTGTTGTAATATTTAATGAAGTGGGACTCCCACTAGGTGGATTTCTGATTTGTATTTTCCTCGGCTATTACTGGAAAACTGAAAATGCCTTAAAAGAGATGCAGGAAGGGTACCCCACTGTCATGACTAGCATATTCGCTAAAGTATGGCCGGTGTTTATTAAAGTTATCGCTCCGCTTGCAATCCTCTATAACTTATTGTCAGGACTTGGTATACTTTAGTGCTTGTTATCCTTCATCCGAGATGGTATTTTTGTGGCACTAAATTTGAAGATTATTAACACCATTTATGGCTAAAGTTTCTACCTCTAATTTTCGAACTGGAATGGTAATTGAGCTTGATAATGATTTATATTCAATTGTTGAATACCATCATGTAAAGCCCGGGAAAGGCGGGGCATTTCTTCGCACAAAACTGAAGGGTGTTGTCAATGATAAAACAATCGAAAAGAAATTCAGATCGGGTGAAGATGTTGAAGAAGTTCGCGTAGAGCATCAACCTTATCAGTTTTTATATAAAGACGGGAATCTATATTATTTCATGCATCAGGAAACATACAATCAAATTCCCGTGGAAGAAGATCGCGTAAATAAGTCCGAATTTTTAGCGGAAGGACAAGTTTGTACCCTGGTTAAAGATGTAGATAATGATCAGGTACTTTACGCTCATCCACCTGATCATATAACTGTTAAAGTAGCGGATACCCGCCCGGGCATTAAAGGTGATACTGCACAGGGTGGCAGTAAACCTGCTACGCTCGAATCAGGGGCAACAATACAAGTGCCGCTTTTTATTAATGAGGGTGAAGAAATAAAGGTTGATACCCGCACCTCAGAATACATTGAACGAGTAACATCAAATTAAATATTATCATGGATTTAGAAGTTATTAAAAATCTCCTGGACCTCATTGCAGAAAGTGAAGTCAATGAAGTGTCTATCGAGGAGGGTGATTTTAAAATCAAAGTCAAGAAAGAGCCGGATATAGAACAGTCATCGGGTCAACAGTTTCCGATGCAATACCAGCTTCCGGCACAACCACAGCAACCGCAACAGCCGCAACAACAGGCCCCTCAACAAGCTCAGGCCTCTCAGCCCTCTGGTGGGGATACAGCTGAAAAAGATGAAGAGCCTTCCGGCGATGTGGTTAAATCACCGATTGTCGGTACTTTTTACCGTTCTCCATCTCCCGATGATGACGCCTTTGTACAGGTCGGTGATCAAGTAGAAAAAGGACAGACGCTTTGTATCGTCGAGGCTATGAAAATTATGAATGAAATTGAATCTGAATATTCCGGTGAGGTTAAGAAGATTCTTGTTGAAAACGCTGAACCGGTAGAATATGATCAACCCCTATTTATCATTGGGTAAAGCAGACAAAATTCATGTTTAACAAAATTCTTATCGCCAATCGCGGCGAAATCGCTCTTCGTATTATTCGTACATGTAAGGAAATGGATATCAACACGGTAGCGGTATATTCGACTGCCGATGAAGATAGCCTGCACGTAAAATTTGCTGATGAGGCCGTTTGCATAGGTCCTCCTCCGAGCAAAGAAAGCTATTTGAAAATCCCCAATATTATGGCAGCGGCAGAAATTACCAACGCCGATGCTATCCATCCGGGATACGGCTTTTTATCTGAAAAAGCAGAATTCTCTCGAATTTGTGCCGAGCACGACCTTAAGTTTATTGGTCCATCGCCCGAGAGCATCGATGCCATGGGCAACAAATCGATGGCCAAAAAAACGATGGAGCACAGTGGAGTTCCTACCGTGCCCGGCAGTGATGGCGTGGTTGAGAGCTACGAAGATGCCAAAAAGATTTGTGAGGAGATCGGCTTTCCTGTAATTGTCAAAGCTTCTTCAGGCGGTGGCGGACGCGGCATGCGGGTCGTTAATGAACCTGAAAAGCTTAAGCAAGCTTACAGCATGTGTAAAACGGAGGCAGAAACGGCTTTTGATGATCCTGATGTCTATATTGAGAAATTTGTTGAGGATCCGCATCACGTTGAAATACAGATTCTGGGTGATCAACATGGCAATGCCATTCATCTGGGTGAACGTGATTGCTCACTTCAGCGAAGACATCAGAAAATTCTGGAGGAAGCCCCCTCTCCTCTCATGACGCCCGAACTTCGTGAAGAGATGGGACAAGCTGCCATTAATGCAGCGTTGGCTGTCGATTATGAAGGAGCGGGAACCGTAGAGTTTTTGGTGGATAAAGACAAAAACTTCTACTTCATGGAGATGAACACCCGCATACAGGTTGAGCATCCTGTAACCGAAGAAATCACAAACTATGACCTGGTGGCCGAGCAAATTAAAGTAGCCGCTGGTAAAGAACTCGAGCAAAAAGAGCTCAAAATGCGGGGACACGCTATTGAATGCCGAATTAATGCCGAAGATCCGGCTCATAACTTCCGTCCCTCCGCAGGTACTATCAAGGTTTTTCATACACCCGGCGGGCACAGTGTGCGTGTTGATACCCATGCTTACGCCGGCTATCGCATCCCTCCCCACTACGATTCCATGATTGCAAAATTAATTGTGAGTGCTCCAACCCGCGAAGAAGCTATCAAACGGATGAAGCGATCGCTGGAAGAGTTTGTTATTGAAGGTGTTAAAACAATTATACCCTACCATATTCAGCTCATGGATGATGAAAACTTTAAGAAAGGGACCTTCAATACAAAGTACCTCGAAGAGTTTAAATTTAATCCTGAAAACTGATTTACAACATTATTGTTATGAGCTACCCAGAAGATTTAAAGTATACAAAAGAACATGAATGGATCCGCGACAACGGCGATGGTACTGCTACGGTCGGGGTAACGGATTTTGCTCAAAGTGAGCTCGGTGATATTGTATTTGTAGAAATTGAGCCCGAAGGTTTTGAATTTGAACAGGATGAAGTTTTTGGCACAGTTGAAGCTGTGAAAACAGTCTCTGAACTATATGCTCCCGTGGCCGGCGAAATCCTGGAAATCAATGAACAACTGGAGATGGAACCCGAACTGGTCAATGACGATCCCTACGGTGACGGCTGGATGGTCAAAATCTCTATGAGTGATAAATCCCAGCTCGATGAGTTGATGTCATCAGCTGAATACCAAGAAATTATAGCTTAAAACAGGCACCACAACAGAAATAAACATCATTCGAGCACCTGCTCGGGATTAACACAGCATACGCTTCGCTATACTAATAGATAAATCTTTTTTGAATGTCATCCCGAGTGGTTTAATGAGGGATCTCAAACGTCGAAACAGGCTTTCTTTTGATTCCGGTTTTATAATCTCAATACATTTGATATTCCTCATTACACGTTCTTCTGTATGACAAAACTATCAGTTTGCTGATTGATAGATCTCAATTAAAATAAATGCTTACCACCTGTAAATACGCTTTATGCAACACCGACCCACAGACTGGATCCTGATTCTCGATTTTGGATCCCAATATACACAGCTCATTGCCCGACGCGTTCGGGAATTGAATGTTTATTGCGAAATCCATCCCTTTAACAAAAATATTGAAGCATTTTCGGATGCTCCACCCAAGGGAATCATCCTTTCCGGTGGTCCCAGCAGCGTTAATGATGAAAACGCACCCGATCTCAATGAGGATATTTTTGACTGGAACGTACCGGTGCTTGGAATATGCTATGGCCTGCAAATTTTGGCGCATAAAGAGATTCCGGGAAGTGTTGAAAAAGCAGAACGCCGCGAATTCGGACGATCAGAACTTATAGTTGATGACAATTCCGACCTTCTGCAGGATATTCCCCAGGAATCGGTCGTTTGGATGAGTCACTCTGATCATATAAAAGAACTACCATCAAAGTATGAAGTTATCGGCCATACTGATAATGCCCGCGTGGCGGCCGTACGACATACCGATCACAAAATTTTCGGTGTTCAGTTTCATCCCGAGGTGGTGCATACGGTCTATGGCGAACAGATACTTAAGAATTTTGTGCGCTCTATTTGCGGGTTAGAAGGCAACTGGACAGCAAAGTCATTTATTGCATCGACCATTAAAGAGATACGCGAAAAAGTTGGCGATGACAAAGTTATCTGCGGATTAAGCGGTGGTGTTGACTCAACGGTAGTAGCGACGCTCGTCCATGAGGCTATCGGCGATCAACTGCAATGTATTTTTGTAGACAACGGAGTGCTGCGGAAAAATGAATTCCAGGATGTACTGGATGTCTATGAAGATCAGCTGCATTTGCCGGTTAAAGGAATTGATGCCAGCGAACAGTTTCTGAAAAAACTGAAAGGCGTTGTGGATCCCGAAGAAAAACGAACCATCATCGGCAATACCTTTATCGATGTTTTTGATGATGCTATTGCTCACGATAACGATGTGAAATATTTGGCACAGGGCACGCTTTATCCTGATGTCATCGAGAGTATCTCATTTAAAGGTCCCTCGGCCACCATAAAATCGCACCATAATGTCGGCGGATTGCCCGAAGAGATGAATCTCGACCTTATTGAACCGGTGCGTGAGCTGTTTAAAGATGAAGTTCGGGACGTCGGACGTGAGCTGGGTATTCCCGAGCATTTCACCAAGCGCCATCCCTTCCCCGGTCCCGGCCTTGCCATTCGAATTTTATCGGATGTTACCAAAGAAAAGCTTGAGATGCTCCGCGAAGTGGATGATATCTTTATCAGCGAGTTGCGTAAGAATGATTTATATGATGAGGTTTGGCAAGCCCTGGCCGTTTTACTGCCCGTACAGAGTGTCGGCGTTATGGGAGACGAGCGGACCTATGAATACACCGCCGGGCTCCGGGCTGTGACCAGCGTTGATGGCATGACAGCCGACTGGGCTCACCTGCCCCATCCATTCTTGGCTCATGTATCTAACCGCATAATCAATGAAGTTGTTGGAATAAATCGTGTAGTCTATGATGTTAGTTCTAAGCCTCCCTCAACTATAGAGTGGGAGTAGCAGAGAACAATTTTGCAGAAAATTAGTTAGTAAAAACGAATAGTATTCGTAAATGAACCGTATCGTATGAACCTATCTAAAAAAACAACTCTCTCTCTACTATCCCTTGTGGGATTGTTGCTTGTTCTATCAATAATTGTCACTCCACACCAAAGCAATGCTCAATCATTTGAAGAAGGCCTGGACCTGTATCAACAGGGAAACTATGAAGAAGCGGTAGATATTTTTGAGCAGTTGAATTCTGACAAAGCTCGTCTCTTCAGTGGGAAGGCATATTTCGGGCTTGGTAAATATATGACCGCAAAATCATATCTCCGATCCCTGACCGACGTAAATTCACCGAATATCTATAATGAAGCACAGTACACGCTGGCTCTGACCGATTTTCAACTTGGTCAGTATGGTGATGCCTTAAACAGATTATATCAGATGAAGCAACAGGATCGGAAAACACAGGTCGTTACCGACGGCATTCGCCTTTACGAAGATATACTTTCATTTCTGACGATAAATCAGCGGAAAAGTGCTTTTCAGCAATCCGATCATCCTCAAATAAAATATGACCTCGTGTCTTCTGCTTTTGGGGAAGTTTCATATCCCGTAGCAAAAACCCTGTATTCGCAACTTGTTGCCTCTAAAATAGATACAACCAATCCAGCTATGCAGGAGCTCGCCGAGTCAATCTCCGATTCGATGAATTATACCGTAAAAGCAACTTATAAAGACCAAAAAGATGCTCCCGATGGTATTACTTACAATATCGGTGCCGCCCTGCCCCTCTATGATAGTGATGCTCCTGAATTCCAGGTAAGCCAGGGATTATATTTTGGATATATCCTTGCTGCAGAAGAATTTAATCAACAGCATACCAATAAGAAGGCTTTTATTCGGCATCAAAATACGGGCGCCAAGATGGATTCGGCGGAATACGCTATGACCGAGCTTGCCTGGAATACTAATGCAGATGCTGTGCTGGGACCACTGTTTTCGGAACCTGCACGGCAAATGGCACAGCTGGCCGAGCAATATCAGATACCAATGCTGGCTCCTCTGGCTAACTCTGACACACTCAATATTGATAATCCATATGTGTACCAGGCAAATCCAACTTTTACCTCTCATGGACAAAGAATGGCTGAATATGCCGTCAACAATCTGAACATGGATACGCTGGCTGTATTGGCGGAGAAACAGTCTCTCGGAGAAACCTCAGCCTACGCCTTTCGCAACCGAGCCGAAAAGCTGGGAGCAAAAGTAGTTCATTTTTTCGTGGAGGATTTGGCATCACAGGGATATGACCTTTCAGACTATACTAAGTTTTTTACTAAAGACCAGGCTAAAATAGACAGCCTCGGGAATTATCATTATCTGGATGGGATATATGCGCCGTTTACCGGAGAGGCCGCCCCTACCCTTGCAGAACTTCTGCTCGTGGATCTTGAGGGAATGGATAGCGATATAACAGTTCTTGGATCACAAGAATGGGGAAATTTTGAGCTCCCGGACATAGAACTGGACGATCAGGAAATTTATTTTTCTGAAAGTTATTACGTTAATCAGAAAAGTCAACGTGTAGAACAGTTTAAAGAGCATTTTGAAAGACGGTTTGACAGAGAACCCAATCGGTTTGCAATGATTGGATTCGATGCTGCCAGTTATCTGCTACAAACACTTGATAACATCGGCAATCCTGCCCTCCTGAAAAATGCTCTGAAAAATCAGCCGCTTTATGAGGGCTTAAGCAACAATATCCACTTTAATGGCACGCATATAAATCAGGAAGTAAAAATATTTACTATCAAAGCCGATAGCATTCGCCCGGTACTGGAATAACATTCGTATTTGTTTTTAAGGTTATTGCAAGACAGCCAGTTGCTTATTTCAAGGTTCTAGCAAACACATCCCGCGGCGATTCACGTTTTAAATCAACCGGCTTTAGGGTTGTGAGGATTCAGCTTATGTCGATTAGGGATAAGGATTACAAAGAATTTTGTCTGAATCCGCCGGCCGGCGGATGAGTTTAATTCTTTGCCGAATCCCGAAGAGACATGAATCCGAAGAACCCACAGCCGGCGATTTTTTTGGTTCCAGTGGGTTTTCTGGTCCCGAGAGCTATCGGGATTTCGTCGTTGAAAAAATGAACAGGATAATCGTCCTTTCCACCCCTATATACTAAGATCGCAATTCAGCTTCATTCCGTGTTCCGAGGTAGTTATACTCTAGAGGATAGCTGTACAACCTCCTCACAACTAATAGAGATTGTGTGATTCGTAAGTGAGAAGTTTCATCCACGCATTCCGAAGCCCAAAATTTTATCGCTTTACGTCTGGCGATGAATTACGGGCTAGTTATAATCTAGAAAATCCTGTGAACAGGGTCGGTTCATTCTGCTACTTGCATCTTGAATCCCGCAATCTGTTTACTGCGAGTTCTGTTCTCTTTCTCTTTTTATACGGTATTGTTCCCGCAGCCACTGCCGCCATTTGGCACTTTTTTGTTTGTGCTCTTCAAACGTTTCTGAAAATGAATGCCCTCCATTAGGAGTTGCCACCATATACAGATAATCATGCTCTTCAGGATTTAGTGCCGCTTCTATCGAGCTTAAACTCGGATTTGTAATCGGCCCGGGCGGCAGTCCGTCGTAGCGGTACGTGTTGTATTCATGATCAATTTGATAGTCTTCATATAAAATACGCCGTTGTTCGCCGATTGCATAGATGATAGTGGGGTCGGCCTGCAAGCGCATTCCACGATTCAAACGATTCCAGTACAACCCGCTGATGATGGGCTTTTCTTCCTTATTTCGAGCCTCCCACTGGATGATAGAAGCAAGTGTTATGATTTCATCAACAGAAAACTCAATACTGTTGAACTCCTCACTGTAAGCCTGCACTACTTGTCGATCAAATTCGTTCAAAACCCGCTCTAAAAAAGATCGCGGAGAACTGGTCCAATACATCGAATAGGTATTGGGATATAATCGTCCAATGACGTCTTCGGGATCAATATTCAACTCGGCCAAAATTGCGCTATCTGTTAACGTCTGGTGGAAGGCGAGTGAATCAAATTGAAGATCTTGTGAAACAGCATCAGCAATTCTCGCTTTTGTACTGCCCGGAATTATTGTTACGGATACCGGATCCTGTGCCCCTCTAGCAAGCTTCGAAAGAAATTGGTTATAGGTAAATGCATCATCAATAAGGTAATGCCCCTCATGAAAACGCTGCCAGCCATAAATTTTTGCCGCCCATTCCAGCTCCACGACATCGTCTACAACACCCGAATCACTTAACATTTCTGCTAACTCTTCGAAATTTGTCTGTTCATCAAGATAGATATGGACAGGTTCTTCAGATGGAGGCGAAATAGCCTCTCCATCATATAAACGCCACCACCGTGGTCCTGCTACAATTAATGTTATCAGCAGAAATAGCAAAGATCCCCAGAACAGCTCACGGGGAGATAAAAATATTTCGTTTTTCTTGGCCAAGGTATGTAGTCGTTAAAATTTATCGACGCTGTAACTTAGCCAGTAGTCGCAAAATTTCAATATACAGCCAAATGAGTGTAATCATAAGACCAAAAGATGTGTACCACTCAAAATACTTAGGTGCATTGGCTTCGGCGCCGCGCTCAATCAAATCGAAATCCAATACAAGATTAAGAGCTGCAACCCCCACAATAATCAAGCTAAACCCGATACCCATCATACCTGTGCCGTGGATAAGTCCTACATTTACTCCAAAAAAGCCAAGTACAAAGCTGGCCAAATAAACCAAAAATATTCCACCGGTGGCCGCAACAACTCCCATTCGAAAGCGCTTGGTGACCTCAATCATTCCTGACTGATATGCGAAAAGCATAGCCGCAAATACACCGAGTGTAAGCATAACTGCATTATAAACGATGCCATCATATGCATTTGCGTACATGAGCGAAATACCGCCCAAGAATAATCCTTCGAGTCCGGCATAGATAGGAGCAGTAATCGGCGACCATTCTTTTTTAAATACAGTGGCAATGGCCACAATAAATCCTCCAATAGCACCACCCCAAATAAATATCTGTGAAGGCTGATACCAGCTTATGGATGCCCCCAGCAGCAAAATGAGAAATAATATGCCCGTCTTATTAATAGTTCCACTGATGGTCATGCCTTCACCACGCGGCACAGTCTGTGAGACATTTTGAAACGTTTTTTCGCTTAGGGTCGGATTGCTCGTACGCATATAAATAGTTCAGTTAAAATTGAGGGTAAATATACGATCTAACTTTCAGGAATAACAAAATTTGGAAAAGAAAATTTCTTCAGATTAACTGTAACATCTCAGTTTCATCTCCGTAGTTTTTTATGGAAGAGCAATGATTTGGATGCTTCTCAAGCTCCAAATGCCCTAAAGAAAAAGCTCCCAACCTTGATCGGTTGGGAGCTTATTTTTTGTGGGTGTTTATTTTTACCGCAGAGAGGCACAGAGGAATTCGCAGAGGTTCACAGATAATCATCCCCTATCCTTGTTCAAAGCTCCATAAAAAGCTCTGTTTACGGCAGATGACTACATTAAGGCTGTTCAACATATCTTTAAACAGATCTGTAGCAACTTGAGTGAGACAAAATAAATGTCTTCAGATAGCTTTTGGTTTTATCCTTAGCCCAGCCTTTCAAGGCTGGGCATGAGAGCTTCGAGTGATCATCAAGCATTACTCATAACACTGCAAAGCCTACTTAAAAAGTCGGATTGAATCGAATCCAAAATACTGGAGCACGATCTCTGTTATTCAAATCCCATGCAAGCTCGGCGCGAATCAAGCTGGAACCAATACCAATTCCACCATTGTGAGACAGATCGGAGAATTCAAATTCTTTTAATCCACTGAAAGGATCATCTGAATCCAGCATATCGGAATTAAAATCTATCCAGCCTGAATCCAGGAATAAACTTAGGTAAAAATCATCAAAGTCGATCCAGTCGCCAGAACGAAAACCGGGACTGCCAAACTGAAATTCGGCATTGCTCAACAGCATTTGATTACCAGCACCCAACGATTTATAAGGCAGCGCCCGCAAAGTACCTACTCCCCCCAGATAAAGCTGTTTAAAACGCGGAGCTTCTCCTGTAATACCGGAAGTGCGAAGCCTGTATTTAAAAACACCACCTGGTTCAAAGTTTACATATGAAATGAGTTCTCCGGTAACTCTTGTGTAGTCAAAATCAGAAACACCAATGCCGGGATCAGCGAACTCGACTTCTCCACTTAGTGTAAAGGTAAAGCTTCTGCTCAGCACCAGCCGCTTGGGATTAAAGCTGGCCGAAATTGTCAGGTTTGAAAGATCTGTCTCCTGCACAGCAACTCCACCTCTGAAATCAACGGGAGGATTGGCTCGATATCGTCCGCCGGAACCAAATAACGCCCAGTCTGTTTCTTGCTGAAGGCTGCTATAGCGGTCTTCACTGTAAGCAACTCCACCTTCAAAATAGCGATTAGAACGCATTAGAAGATAAGCGCCCCACCCCTCTTGGTTATAATAGTCGAGATAATCGTATCCGCCGGCAAAGGCCGTCAGTGATGTTTCGTTGAGGCCAACCCTCCAGCTATCATTTGTCGTCGTGGCATCATGATATTCCCCTCCGATCATTACGTGCTTTTTCTTTCCAAACAATTTTTCTAAGCCAATGGAATACTGCCAGTCACGCTGACCAGTGGAATATCCGATTAATCCGTGCATCTGTATCCGGGGGATTCCCAGCCAGTCATCGTCGTGATACCACTGCATGCGCTCTTTTCTTATACCCAGGAAAAGAGCATTCACGCGATTAAAATGGATCATCGGAAGATTAGGATATACTGAGTACAGAGTGCTCGAATTGTAAGGGCCAGATTCAAAAACGCCCCGGAAATCCAACCCTTCTTCATTTAAACTGCGGACAAATCGTCGCGTATTTTTTTTGCTGGTATCCTGATCCGCTGAACGCTTAAAAAAGTCACTAACAGGTGCCGAGAAAAAGGGATCATTCTTAAAGGGATCTTTCTCTGTTGAATCCTGCTCTGCCTGAGCTAATGTCTCTCCAATCATCCCCAAAAATATGCAAGCTGTGACAGCAAAAATTGTTGTTATGCATTTCATAGTTGTTAATTCTTCTTTCATCAGTTTCATTTTTTTGCCTTCATCACCACTACAGTGATATCATCTTCTTGCGATTTAGCTCCCGACCACTGATCAATAAGTTTTGTTATCTGCGAAAGAACATCAGAAGCAGATGAGGGAGCTGCCTCCTTAAATTCCTGCTTAATTCGTTCAATTCCCAGCTGTTCACGCTCTTCGTTAAAAAGTTCCATCAGCCCATCAGACATAAGCAGCAAAGTATCTCCCTTACAAACCTCTATCTGTTTTTCCTGATAAGGATATTCTACCCTGCTGCCCAGCGGCATGCCCTTTAATACGATTTCTCTGCATTCATTGTTACTATGATCGTACAATAAACATGGTGGCATTCCCGCAGAAGTAATATGTACCTGTTGCCCATTACTCTTCAGAAGCATGAGTCCCATATACATCATCTTCAGATCCATATTTCGAATGCCCGAAGACATACGGCGGACGATACCCAAATTATCATGATCATTTGCCAGCGTATGGAAATAGCTTTTTGCGGTAGCTACCATAATCCCCGCTTTCATGCCGTGTCCCGTGGCATCACCGAGAGCAACAGTAAGCGTCCCGTTTTTCGATTCGCTGAAGTCGTAATAATCTCCGCCCACTTCTTGAGCAGTCTCCATAAATACAGCGATATCCCACTTTTTGTTATTCGGGATCTGTTTAGGCAACATTGAGAGCTGAAGTGCCCTGGCTTCTTCGAGCTCCTGTGATTTCCGCTCATTTTCAGCTTCAAGCAACTTTCGTTCTACCTCTTTCTTCCGATTCAACCGCTCTTGCTCAAGTGCTTTTTCGGACAGATACTGTACTTCTTCAAGCTTATCCTTGAGCCGTGTTTGGGTTTGAGCAAAGTTTCTGGACAGGTAGATCGACATTGAAAATATCAGAACTGACGATCCGACAATATTTGCAAGAACCGGATCACCGCTGATAACCTCCAGGTTAGCAAATACCGCATAAAAAATGCCGCAGGCGAAACCGCCAAGTCCGGTGCCAATAATCCATACACCCTCTTTATTTTGATAAAAAGAGAGCAGCAAGACGCGCGAAATTTCGAGCAGGGTAATCAAAACAAAAAACTCGCGATAAAAATGAACCTGGCTGTAGTTGAACCAGGTAGCCAGAGCTAACATTATGCCGGCCGCCAAAAATCCCCAAAATAATTGGGGCGTTTTTTCGTAGAAGAGGCTGTATGCAAATCGCAGCGCATACACAACAGTAAATAACCAGGCAATAAGCGAAAGCCGGTCATAGGTGACCAGCATAATGGGCGACTGAGAATATGTTGCTTCTATCAAAGTATAGGTTAATACAGCCAGAAAGAATGTAAACAGTGCAAAATAAAGATTACGTTTTTCTGAGGGATAGAACACGAACAATAAAAAGTGAATAATCGTAAAAACAACCAACCCTCCGCCAAAAAACAGCTGCGGCCAGGATCTGGAAATAGAGCTTTCCAATGTGGAGTTGATATGATGCTCCAGGTCGCCCAACAAAAATCGGAAGCCGGCAGAGAGCCCATAATCCCGGTACGCCAGGGCCTTATGATTGGCAAATCGGACTGCTAGTAAGTGACTTGTTGTATCTTGAATAACCAGCGGACGAGGACGATTATCGCGATATGGTGTAGTATCTTCTTCGTATTGAGAAACTTCCCCGAATGAATATAAAAGCTCTCCGTCCAGATAGATTTCCGAAGCTCCATAATGCTGTTCGGGAATCAACGCCAGCGGATAACCTACGAGCGAACTATCTACCTTAAAATGAAAGCGAAACCAGCCGATACCTTCCCATTCAATAAATGACAGGTCTGATGCACCCAAATATGTACTAACTTTTTCCCAGGTCGAATCAGGATGCTGTGGAGAAGCCCACTGCGGATCATCCCCCGGCTCAAAGAGCCAACTGTCGGTTATATAAATGATTTTGTCATCCGGATCGATATCTGATTTGCTAAGCGTGACTATATTTTCTGATGTCTGGGCCAAGCTTACATTGGTGAGTAATCCAAAGAAACAGAAAGCCACGGCTGTCACAGCCATATAGCAATTGATATGTGAGGATGATGCTCTCAAATCTGCTCGATTATTTTATTTTGAGGCTGATAGTTCCCGTGTTTGTCTGCAAGTTGATAGGCGGTCCTGAATCTTTATATATGCCTTTGATCCTTCCCGAATCTATACTGCCCTGCACCTTATCAAGATCTGTAAAACTAACCTCCGTGGCTTTTAGCAATAGTTCATATCCAGTGTGATCGGGCACCGAAAGTCGGATATCTCCAGTCGATGCTTCCAGATTAATACCCTCTCCAACACGCATGAAATCAGCCCTTATATCGCCACTTCCTACCCGAGCCAACATCGTTCCGGAAACGCGTTCAGTAACAATATCACCTGCACCGGTTCTTAGCCGAATCTCGCCACTACTGCGATCCAGCGTAATATTCCCTCCCTCTGTCTGTACAAAAATAGTTCCCTGGCTATTTGAAATATCTATATCGCCACCCGAACTATAGGCTTTGAGCTGCCCAGTTATATTACGCAGAGATATATTACCCTCTCCTGTTTTTACGACCTGTTCACCATGCACATTTTCGAGTTTGATATCTCCTCTCCGGGTATTGAGCTCAGTGGACATCGACTCCGGTACATAAACGCGAAACGAGAAATGCATCCTATCACTGAAAAAACCTGTATCCCTTTTCTTTCGCTCCACTGACGCTACGATTTCATTATCTCGCTGCATCATTGTTATGCGAAAGTTGTCGAGGTTATTGGCATTTGACCAAAAAGCAAACCCGCGGTCGATAAAAAGCTCCACTTTTACTTTTTGGGCTGAAGAAGAGGGAATCACATCTATATTACCGGCGGTAGTGAACACTTTTAACATGCCGGAATTGCTCAAGTTAAACTCTTTCGTCATATATGGATCTGAGTGTCCAACAGCGGACTGTTTCACTTCCGTAGAATCAGCAGTATACGCTGTTACAGCTGAAGCTGTCTGAACAGAAAATCCTAAAATTAACAGTATCGAGAGATATCTAACCAATACGTACTATTCTTGTTAAGTTTTATCGCTAAGATACTATCCTGAAAAGGAATAGCATATAAAAAATACGGTCCACAAAAAAAGAAGTTACAGTAACCGATGCAGATAATATAATATTAAGAGGCAACCCTTTGCTCTAAATTCTTGTATCGGTAATATAGAAAAGGGAAAACAGGACAACTTTCACAGGATTAAGTTACAGGGCTTTGATAGAAGAGATCATAAAAGGATGCCGAAAGCGGCATCGAGAAAGCCAGAAAAAGCTGTACAAGATGTTCTATGCCTATGGCATGAGCATCACTCTGCGGTATGCGGATTCGCGAGGAAAGGCTGCAGAAATCCTGAATGACGCTTTTATGAAAGTATTTACAAATATCGATCAGTATAACTCATCTCGTCCCTTTAAACCATGGCTGCGACAGATCATAGTAAATACCGCTATCAACCACTACCACAAGCATCATAAAGATCAGCAACTAATCGATATAGCAACAGCTGAAAATGAGGTTAGTACAGAAGAGGAAATTTTAAGCGGCATATCCTATGAGGAAATTATTGACATGGTTCAGCAGCTAAGTCCTGCTTACAGAACCGTTTTTAATCTCTATGTAATAGAAGGATTCAAACACAAGGAAATTGCTGATATGCTCGATATCAGTGTCGGTACCTCAAAATCTAACCTGCATAAAGCCAAGAAAAACCTGCAATCAATTGTGGAAAAGAATTTTATATAGATACTTAATATGAGTAACAAAAATTACGATAACGATCCTATTGAGCGGTTTTTCCGCAAAAAGGCCAACGAATACAACATCGAATATCGAGAAGAAGATTGGCTGAAACTGGAAAATCGTCTTGATAAGGCAGACCAACAGCTAGCAAATCGACGCCGATGGCAGATGGCTGCAGCTGCTGTTGCTATACTTTTTGCTGTGCTTGCTTTTTTCACCTATCAACAGCAGTTAAAAATTAATGAACTTAGTGATCAACTCAGCAACAGCGAAAATGTTACGGATCTGCCCGACACTTTTGTGGATGTGATTCCTGATGATATTGTTACCGAAGATTCGGAAAGTGATCAAAGCAGTACGAATGAAGCAGAAATAAGCGGTGAACAGGATAGCAGGGGAACTCCCTCTGCTTCTACAACAGAATCGACTCCTGTCGCTGATAATCGCTCCCCGGATAACGAAAGTAAATCAGACATCAATGATGATGTTCAACGGATTACAAGTGCTGATTTTAATGGAGACTTCTTGACTGGCTCAATAGCCAAGGCGTCTCCGGGCTTTGATGGTCGCTCCCCCACCCCCACCTTGGCGGCCATCAGGCCTGTAAGTAAAAAACAGATAGCAATAGGCACGGATCGACCATCGCAAGACCAAAATCCCAAACTGGGATCTACCGGTCAAGCTGAAACCATAAACACACAACAGAGAATGTCTCGTTTTTCAGTGGGGCTGCAACTGGGACCTGATATCAGCACGGTCAGTAACTTATCGGACTTTGCCAGACCGGGGCACAAAATTGGCTTATCAGTTGAATATGATATCACAGAAAACCTGGCTCTAACGACCGGTGCCCAATACACAAAAGTACGTTATGAGGGCAGTGGGAATGAGTACAGATTACCTGAAAACTACTTGCCATACGGGGCGGCCCCCGGTGAAATGAAAGGCGTCTGTCTGCTAATTGATATACCTGTCAGCTTAAAGTACGATTTCCTGCATTTTCACGGTTCTCGAGTTTTCGCTTCAGCAGGCCTCTCATCCTACATCATGCTTAATGAGGATTACAAATTTACATATGAAGATAATCAATCAGTGATCACACGACGATGGCAAGAACAGACTGGCACACGTCATTGGGTGAGCAACGGAACTCTTTCACTCGGTTATGAACTGGATTTAAATCAAAATATCAGTTTTCGGGCGGAGCCATTTTTAAAAGTACCAATTAAAGAAGTGGGCTGGGGGAATGTCGATCTTTATTCGATGGGCAGTTTCTTTTCAATCAACTATAAATGGTAAAACGGGGACAGTTCTCGGGGTCAGAAAAACTAGAAAGTTGAATAAAAATGAGGTCTTTATGAATGCTAGAAAGAATATTCAGAGGACTTGGCAAAACCTGAGTGTCACCCTGGATTTATTTCAGGATCTGTTGCAAAGGTCGTACTTAAAGTTCCTGAAGAGCAATCGGTCCGAGATGCTGAAAGAGATCCTGAATCAAGTTCAGGAGAGGGTTCAGCATGATATAGGTAGTTTTATCAGTCCCTCTAATTCCACACTAAAGATGATGACAGCAATAAGTATCATCAGCCTTCTGGTGCTGGGCTGTGGCGACAACAGTACTGACTCTGACCCCTCAGAGTTCAATATTCAAGTAATCTCCCATGAGACACACGGCGACATACTGGCTGATCGTGACGGCAATGTGCTCTATTATTACTCGCAGGATGTCGCCGGGGAAAGCAATTGTGAGGGCGAATGTATTGATAGTTGGCCCGCTTTCCACGTAGCCGATTTGGATCCGGATGAAAACCTCAATCCTGATGATTTCGGAACTATTAATCATCCTGATGCCGGAACACAGACGACATATAAAGGTTGGCCTCTTTATTATTTTTCCGGCGACCAAGAATCCGGTGATGTGGCTGGTGATGGAGCTCTTAATGAATGGTTTGTTGCTAAACCAGACTATTCTTTAATGAATGCAACAGGACAGCTTGTTGGCGCTGATGGCGAAAACTATATAGTTGATGATGAAGGGAACTACAGTACAGGCGAAGGACAAACAAATTACATAACCGATGCTGAAGGAAGGACCCTCTATATTTTTATCAATGATTCTACAAACACTAACAATTGCACTAGTGGATGTAGCGATAACTGGCCGGTATTTCATACTGATATAGAATCATTACCAAGTAATATAGAGCGAGCTCATATCGGTCAATTCACTGCTCACGGCGACCGACAGCAACTTACCTATAAAGGATGGCCACTCTATTATTTCGATAGTGATAATGAACGTGGAGATACGAAAGGTGTGAGTGTTCCTGAACCGGGTGTTTGGCCAGTCGTGCAAAATGATATGGAGGCAGCCCCGGGTCACGACTCCGAAGAGAATCCTGATAACGATCCGGGATATTGAATAAAATATCCATCAGCTAATGAACCTGTTAACCTATTTTTTGGAGGCCAATTATGATTACTTCTGACAACAAGCGACAATCCTGGATACAAAAAATTAGAACAACCAAAAGCTTACTACTGGTGGCAATATGCTCACTAGCACTAGTTCTTGGCTCTTGTGGTGATAACAGTACCGGTACCAATGGTGGTAACGATAATGGTGAAAACGGCGGTAATGGTAACGAAGAACCTCCAGAACCTACTTTTACCAATGTGCAAGAAATTTTCAATGGAAGCTGTGGAGACACTAATTGCCATATCAGTAGTCCAGAAAGTGGTGTTCAGCTCAACAATTACGATAATGTAATGAATAGTGAGGGTGCTCAATATGGCGAACTGGTGGTACAGGCTAATGATGCTGACGGCAGTCCTCTGGTGGACAAGATTGAATCTGATAATCCGGAATTTGGAGTACGGATGCCCCAAGGCGGACCTTACCTGTCAGATGACGAGATAAACCTCATTAAAGAATGGATTAATGACGGTGCAGAAAATAATTAAGCTGATATAAGATATATCGCATGATAGTTATGAGAAACGCTCAATCTTTATCGGTCGTAACACTTCTGCTGCTTGTGTTTACAGCATCTCCGTATCATCTTTATGGACAGGCGTACATGACCAAAAGCGGCCACGCTGAATTCGATTCATCGGTGCCTCTCCACACCTTTACGGGCAAATCAGACCACCTTGTGGGTAAAATAAACCTGGCTGATTCTACCGTCGACTTTTACCTGGATGTCAACACTCTGGAGACAGGAATCAGCAAACGTGACAAGGATATGCTGGAAACACTGAATGCCGAGGAGTATCCATTTGCCGAATTTTTCGGAAAGCTCAAAACCCCCTTTAATCCAGATAAAAACGGAACACAAGAAGTTACTGTAGAGGGAGAGTTTACCGTCCACGGGAACACAAGAGAAGTCTCTATTGATGGTACGCTCGATAAAACAGAGGAAGGGTTGCAGCTAAAAGCGGCCTGGACTCTTAATATTACAGACTATGATATTGAGCCTCCTGGTATTCTGTTTTATCGTGTAAGCGAAGAAATTGATATCAGAATCGATGCTCTTTTAAAACCAATAGATGAACAGTCATGAAGAATTATTTTAAAACAACAGTTATAACTATTCTAATAATTTTTCTGGGAACCTCTGCCCTGTTTGGTCAGATGCAGCGGGAACGTGTAGAAACAGATGAAGCTATTTCAGAGGTATTTTGGACGCCAACGCTGATCACTCAGGCAACAACCGAAAATCTGGCTGCCCGCAATTTAAATGTTACTATTATGCACAGTTTTGGTATTGCCACAGAGCGTTCGCTGCAAACATTCTTTGGAATTGACAATGTGCAAAATGTGCGTCTAGGACTAGATTACGGCATTACCGATCGCTGGTCGATGGGTATAGGACGATCATCTCTAACCAATGTGTATGATATACGAACAAAAGTAGCCTTATTGCAACAGAATACATCCGGTTCTGTGCCGCTAAACGTATCCTTAAAAGGAGATCTCGGGGTAATTACCCAAGAAAACGGCCAACCCTTTGAGGATGATCTCAATACTTTTGTTTCACTTATCGCCTCAAGGAAATTCAGTGATGCAATAAGCTTTCAGGTGTCGCCGATGTATGGCAAATTTAATAATGTCTCATACATTGATGGAGACGAGGTATTCGCCATCGGACTTGGCACGGAAATTCATTTATCCAGGCGATTTGCACTGACTGCAGAGTATTATCCTGTACTGGGTGAGCGTCCGACCGATACCAACAATGCGTTTTCAATGGGATTAAATATCGAAACCGGTGGACATGTATTCCAGCTTTTTTTTACATCAACCGAATGGCATCTTGAACAGTTTGTGATGGCCGATAACCAGAATCAATTCTGGACCGGTGACTTCCGCTTTGGCTTTAACGTTAATCGTATCTTCGGATTATGATAAACAGACCCAAAGTTTATCATTCGATTAACGTTAAAGCGTCGCGGGCTATATCGCGATTATATTCAAAAGCCAAATTTTTGTAGTTGATCAGATCCACAATAGTACCGATGAAGCAAAGCCCCGCCGTAAGCAAATACAGTATCCCCATTCCTATTTGTCCGATTATAAAACGATGTATACCGGCTACCCCAAAGAAACCCACGATGGCTGTTAATAAAATAATCTGCGGTTCTTTGCGTCTTGCCCTGTAAACCCGGGCAAAACGGTCTGCCTGTTCCTCATCCATAGATTCCATCACTTTTGAAATGTATGCCGCCTCGTCACCCTCCAATTCTGGTAAATGGTCTATCATTCGTGCCATAACGCACCTATTTTTTATTGTGAATTGTAATTTTTTAAAAGCAATTGGATTATTCTTCCCCCTAAAATAATTATAGCCAAAGGACCTAATATGTTTGACTCCAAAGCATTATTAAATTGACCTCGAAACACATAAGAAACAGAATGACCCAATCCGTCACCGGGGCAAAATGAAATTCCTACAAAATCAAACAAGCATAAGCTTGGGCCATCAGCTGCTTCAGGATCCATCATCGCCAAAAGCAAAAGTCCAGTGGTGAATGCTGTAACTTCAAAGTATTTCCGAAATAGTTCTTTCATAGACAACCTAGTACGTCATTCTGATTTTTGAAGTTACATTCCATTACTGTTTACGCGGTTAAATTTACAACAAATTTAATTCGATACTATAATAGCGATAAACTTCACTTGTTGAAAGGTTCCAATAACATAGTTTTTACAGGATATTAAATCTTCAGCTTTATAAGATTAAATAAATCCTTCTATTTTAAATTGGAGTCTGATTAAGTCTTTTAAATGATTACTAGTTATGCTTTCCTCTACCTTACGTATTTTTTGCATTTATTTCACCGGGATGTTGTTTGCTATAACATCAACGGCATTAGCCCAGGAAAAGAACGACAGCCTTCAAGTAACACTTGATACGATAGAAATCACAGCTATTCATTCCTCAGTCAGTGCAGCAGATGCTCCTCTGTCTTTAACCACATTTTCAAGAGACCTAAACACAGTTAACCAAGATGCCTCACTTTCCCTGCAAAGTATCAGTCAAAATATGCCGGGTATTTGGGTAAATGACCGACAAAACCACGCCCTTGGTGAACGACTTACCATTCGAGGCATAGGCTGGCGTGCAGCTTTTGGTGTGCGAGGTGTTCAGGTAGTGTTAAATGATATCCCTCTGACAGTAGCTGACGGACAGACTATGCTCAATATTGTCGAACCGGCCTTCGTCCGGCAGGCAGAACTTGTCCGTGATCCGGCCGCCAGCTATTGGGGTAACAGCAGCGGTGGAGTTTTATATCTGTCTACTGAACCCAGGTATGAGGAATCACCTTCTTTCAGATTTCGTACGATGGCAGGCTCTTATGGCACAAGAAAAGCCGAAGGAGAATTTTCTTTTTCCAATTCTTCACACCGCATGAGCGGCTATACCAGCTATCATACCACGGACGGTTTTCGGGATTACAGCGCTGCGGAAGTTCTTCGATCTGGTATAACAGGTTCTGTTTCCATTTCTGACCGGAGTAGAATAAAGTATCAGGCTGCTTCTATCTATATGCCCAAAGCCCAGCACCCCAGCGGATTATCAAAAGAAGAAGCCAAAGAAAGTCCCACCAAAGCTTCATCATTTTTTGTTGATGCCGAGGCTGGCAAACAGATTACGCAGGTACAGGGCGGTTTATCTTTTATTCACGAAAGAGGACTGGGATTGCTCGATATTACAAGCTATGGTATCTATCGGGATCTCAACAATCCCCTCCCCTTTGGTATCATTACAGTTGATCGTGGTGTAGGAGGATTACGTGCCACTCTGGATAACCAATGGGAAAATATTGAGTTACAGGCCGGAATTGAATCCAAATTACAAAACGATGATCGTGTCGAATATGATCACGTTGGTGGTGGAGAGCGCGGAGAAATAGATGTCGATCAAGTTGAGCGCGTATGGAATCAGGCAGTATTTGCCAATGCAACGCTTGATATCGGGAATTTTAATATGCTGGGCAGCCTCCGATACGATCGTTTAACATTTGAAACAGATGCACCGGTTGAATCTCGTTCCGGCAACCGCACATTTCAATCAATTAGCCCAAGCATTGGCTTAAATTATCAACCTTCTGAACAGACAATTTTTGCTAACCTAAGTACCTCATTTGAAGCACCAACGACAACTGAGCTTGTCAATCGTCCTGGCGGCGGCAATGGTTTTAATCCCGATTTAAAGCCGGAACAGACCGTTGGGCTGGAAGGGGGCATCCGCGGTAATATATCCGCACAAGCTATTTATTATGATATTACAGCTTATCAACTATGGATTCAGGATTTGCTATTTCCGTATCAACTTGATCCTAATGGACCAACCTTTTATCGCAACCAGGGAGAAACGCAACATACCGGAATTGAAGGAACAATTTCATGGCAAGTAAATCATGACTGGAAAATTGCAGCAACTGGAAATATTACCGAGGCTGAATTTATAGAAGCCACTATTACAGTTGACGATGAGGAAGTTCCTCTTGCCGGTAATGAAGTACCCGGCATCCCAAAGTTTCGTATGCGCAGCCAGTTGGACTGGACTCCCGGCAACTTTTCGGGAACCGTTTCTTACGAATATGTCAATAGCTATCCCACTAACAATCTAAATTCAGCACAAAATGATCAATATAGCATTATTGATTTCAAACTCGGCTACGAAAAATCATTTAATAATGGCTCGGTAAGTTTATACCCCTTTCTAAACGTGAATAATCTATTGGATACCCGCTATAACGGGTCGATCGTTGTAAATGCTTCGGGCGGAACCTTTTACGAACCGGCTCCAGGCAGAAACTGGCAGGTGGGAATATCGCTGCAGTTTTAAAAACAACCTGGAAAAATTACAAATATTAGAAAATTGTAACATTTCCTGTCTGCAGCTATCTTGTTTATAAAGGAAGGATCTACAGACAAATAATAAATGGAGCCATATTATGATTAAGCATCTACTTTTTGGGTTGTTATTAATGGGCAGTTTATACTACTATTGGGAAACTAAACCGGTGGAACATGGGCCCGGTATTGTAGCCCCCGATACACCGTAACAACAAGCTATCTATAATGGCGATGAATTTGACTACAAAGAGATAGAATTAACTCCTAAAGCTGAAATCAACCTGGAAGCCCGTGTGCTTTCCATTGAGAAATACTACTTCGATAAATATTCAGATTTGACTTCTACGGACATCGTCTTCGGCTGGGGCCCTATGTCGGATGAACGCAATTTGAATTCTTTAATGGTTCGACAGTCAGACCGTTCCTTCTACTGGGAAATGGCTAAACCTCCCATCCAACAAGAAAAGATGTGGCAAAATGCAGCGAATATGCATCTTATTGGATCAACCGATGAAATCAAGGAACAAATCAATTTCCTCAGAGAAGGACATATCGTCGAACTTGAGGGATATCTTGTAGATGCCAAGGCATCAGACTGGACATTGGAAACATCACTTTCACGATCGGATATCGGAAGCAATTCCAGCGAATTAGTTTGGATTAAAAGCCTCACAATCCTTTAATTTAGGCTGAAATTCAAACAAAGATATATGCATGGGCTGGCTTAAAAATGTGATCGTTGATCTGATTGTAACCGTTGCAATAATTGCTGCCGTTCTTACTTCTAACTCTTGGCTTAGCGGTTTGGTTTGGGGATACACGGGTCTATTGCTTTTAATTAAATTTTCTGTCCTAATCAGCGATAGCATGCTGATGAACAAGACCAAAACCGAAGCGCCCGAATGGTTTTCTCATATGCTTTATGCCATAAATACTGTTGCTTTGTTATCCTTTGGGTGGTGGTACGCCGGAGCCGGCTGGATGCTCATCTGGATCGCATCCTATTTGACCCAGCAAAAGCTCGAGAAAAAAGCAGTATAGCATATCTATTTATTTTCGAAAGAATATTGAAATTAGAGGATTATTCTTGTTGCCATTAGCAAGCTTTCTATATCTTTTAACTAAAGCATAAATTTTAGATATATTCCGCTTTAGTTGGAAAAGGTAAACTTTAGATTGTCTGCTTATGAAAAGAATGGACCGCCTGCGCGATGCGATCACCGATTATATCTATGAAGAAGGACAAGAATACCAACGGCTCCTTGTTTCAAGAACATTTTACACTGCTCTTAAAAAAGAAGCCGAAGAAAATGATGTGCCTATTGACCTGCCCAATTTAGAGATAAAAGACAACGTCGACTACGATTTTAAACTTCTCCCCTAGCTCAGGAGCAAGGAATCTGCCAAAACAATTCTTTGGGAACCCTTGAGCCGTAACTACATATAAGAATACAAAAAATAGTTTCTTTTATGTTTTGGATCGGCTCGGGTTCACTACTCATCATATTTTTTGGCATCAAATCTTTTTTAAACAACAACAAGCGTTGGCAAAACCGCCAGTTTTTTCAATCTTCACGAATTCTATTTTGGGTATTTCAATGCGGCAATATTCTGCTAATTATTGCCGGTATTCTCTTTTTTATGCTTTCGATTGTCAGTCATGTTAATGGTTTTGAAATTATTTTTTCTTCTGAGCATGCTTATCATATGCAGATAAATGATAGCCCCAACTAGGCTATGGTTTATCTCGACTTGTAGTATCATTTCTTATAAAAAAGTTATAATTTTCGTAATTAGTACAATGTGATGAATTCCATTACGTTTAATAATTCTAATTGTAACAGCAAAAAATTAGCAGGTTTGCTTTATGCCACGATGTGAAATCTATCAAGATGCCAAAGGTGAATGGAGATGGCGAAGAACAGCCAAAAATGGTGATATTGAAGCATACTCCGACGGCGGATTTGAAGACAAGGAAGAATGCAAAAAAGATGGGAAAGAAAACGGAAACTGCACCAGCTACACGCGCAGTAATTCTTATTAATTAAAAGTAAATCTTTTCATTTAAAGGCTGTTCATCTAAATGAACAGCCTTTTTTATTTTGGTATTGATTATTGCTGGGAAGAGACGTGTTGCTTAAGTAAACAGCTGCAACGGGGAGCTTGTAAATGAAGAAAATGTAGCATGATAGATTTCGCCAAGGGTTAAACATCCTCTTTGCAACTCTGTGATTACTCTCGTTTTCTCTGTGGAAAACAACAATAAAATGGGCAAAACATCCGTGTTACAACTTCCTTCACGCTCCAGAGGTACAATAACGAAACAAATCCTCTCGGCGTCACTCTCTTCTGAACTCATGACTAGTTATAGTGACTAGTTCAATACTCAAACGGTGGCGAACAGATAAAACTGGGTTTTGAAAAGCCTCTGGAATTCAGTAGCTATCAATATTATCATAAGATTCCGGCCTAAACATAAAATAATCCTAAGATCAAGAATCGAAACTGATGAAAATAGCACTGATTCAGCAAAGATGTACAGAAGATAAGAACCAAAATTTGGAACGTGGACTGCAGAACGCTCGTGAGGCTGCCAACGCCGGTGCCAGGATAATCTGTTTTCCTGAACTTGCCTTCGAACCTTTTTATCCGCAATACGATCATCCTTCTAATCCCGAAAAGCATGCGGAGCCTATTCCCGGTACTATTACAGAGGCATTTTCGGAACTAGCTGAAGAGTTTGAAATAGTTTTTGTCCTGAATCTCTTTGAACTTGATGATGGTAAAACGTATGACAGCTCTCCGGTTATAAATGTTGATGGATCTATTTCAGGGATAACACGAATGGTCCACATTACCGACTATGCATGTTTTCATGAGAAAAAATATTATACCCCCGGTAACCATGGAGCTCCTGTTTATGAAACGCCTTTTGGAAAAATTGGTGTGGCCATCTGTTATGACCGCCACTACCCGGAATATATGCGTACAATGGCATTAAATGGGGCTGAAATTGTTTTTGTGCCGCAGGCCGGAGCCGTTGGGGAATGGCCGGAAGGATTATACGAATCCGAGCTTCGAACCGCTGCTTTTCAAAATGGATATTTCACTGCTTTGTGCAATCGGATAGGTAAAGAAGCTAAACTTACTTTTGCGGGAGAATCATTTGTGTGTAATCCATCGGGAGAAATAATTGCTCAGGCCGGCAAACAGGTCGAGGAAATACTCTACTGTAATATAGATCTGTCCGAGGTTCAAAATTCACATGCTAAAAAACTATTCCTCAAAGATCGCAGACCCGAACTATATGCAAATTGGTTGGCAAAGTGAATCCTATAATAAATCACCGAACGTATTCACGAAAGAGTCAGCTTTTTTCATCATAGCTTCTTTCCTATTTTCTCATAAAGACTAAGCAATTCTAACTTCATGTTTGAAGGTCTTTACCAAGGAGAGTATTGGTTAAGTCGTTTTGTAATTCAACGCGGACTAGGCATAATGTATCTGCTTGCTTTTCTTGTGGCGTTGAACCAATTTCGACCGCTGGTAGGTGAAAAAGGGCTATTGCCTGTCCCCCGTTTTTTGAACCGCATTACATTCAAAAGAGCTCCGAGTATTTTCCACTGGCATTACTCCGATCGCTTCTTTGGTGTAATAGCATGGGTTGGACTAATTCTTTCAGTAGTTGCAGCTGTAGGCCTCTCTGACACAGGTCCGCTATGGTTCTCTGTATGCGTTTGGCTTCTTTTGTGGATTTTATACCTCTCAATCGTAAATGTGGGGCAGCTTTTTTATGGCTTTGGATGGGAATCGCTACTGCTCGAGGCCGGCTTCTATGCTATCTTCCTGGGACCCATGCATTATCATACTCCTCTGTTGATGATTTTTATTCTCCGCTGGCTCGTTTTCCGGGTAGAATTCGGTGCCGGACTCATAAAAATGCGGGGTGA
The DNA here is from genome assembly GCF_058386985.1 of Fodinibius sp. GM108. Taxonomy (NCBI): domain Bacteria; kingdom Pseudomonadati; phylum Balneolota; class Balneolia; order Balneolales; family Balneolaceae; genus Fodinibius; species Fodinibius sp. GM108. Next base: position 288,512 of record NZ_JBYEIR010000005.1, on the reverse strand, counting down.
TAAATGCTGGCGGGATTTGACATGCCTCAACTATCATCATGAAACACAACCCATGCCCAACCCATTAAGCCGCTATTTTCATCTGTTGCCAGAACGCTTTCATAAAATAGAGACATTATTCAATCATATTGTGCAACTCGGTGCCGTTTGGCTACTGTTTTTGCCACAGCCTCTTGCCACTGTCGGAGCCGCATTAATTATTCTCTCACAGGCATATCTCGTTATAAGCGGTAACTACGCCTGGCTTAACTGGATGACACTTATTCTCGCTTTTAGCGGTATCAGCGACGCGTATATGCAGTATATCATCCCCATGAGTATACCTTCCAGCCTCTCATCGCCGGTGATGTTTAATATTGTTATAATCGTACTGGGATTAGTCGTTGCTTATATGAGCATTGATCCAATTAAAAATATGATTTCTCCTAATCAACGTATGAACGCTAGCTTTAATCCCCTGCACCTGGTTAATACCTACGGGGCTTTCGGCAGCGTAACCAGAAAACGTTACGAAATTATTATTGAAGGAACGACTGATGAAATTATTACTCCCGAAACCGAATGGAAAACTTATGAATTTAAGGGCAAGCCCAGCAATTGCAAACGTGTACCACCGCAAATTGCCCCCTATCACCTTCGACTCGATTGGCAAATATGGTTTGCCGCCATGTCTTCCATCCGTTCAAATCCATGGCTGTTACGTTTAATATTAAAACTGCTTGATGGTGATGAGGCAACCGTAAAACTATTGAAAGATAATCCTTTTAAAGACAGTGCTCCCAAACAGATACGAGCACGACTATTTCATTATGAGTTCACCAGTCATGAAGAATATAAGCAGACCGGAAACTGGTGGAAGCGCAATTATAAACGCATGTACTTGCCTCCACAATCTCTTGAAGATCTAAAGAGTATTGCGCTATAAAAAGGATCCTAATTTAGTTAATTTAATCCCACATTCTATTGGCGGAGTTACTTTGTTATCATCAACTATAGAGATTATCACAAAAAAAGTCTAAAGAAGTGCCTTATGATTTTACTTAAATCAGATGAGCTTATAAATCACATTGGATCGATAATTCATCAAGATACACAACTGCATGATAATCGTTTTGATCTGACAGTAGCTGAAATTCATAGACTGACTGAAGCAGGTTCTCTGGATTTTGGTGGTAGTGAATTTCAACCTGCTGAACGCCGTAATTTGGAACCACAGAAAAAAAATAAAGAAGATGACTACGGCTGGTGGCATCTGCGCAAAGGAATCTATCAGGCGACGATGAATGAAGAAATTAAAGGGTTTGAAGATAGTATTGCTTTTCTGTCTCCTCATACTCACGCACAACAGGCCGGAATTATCGCTAATACCACCATTCTTACAAGTGGTGAAGAGGGTGAATCGGTAGTTATGAATTTTCGCGTTCCTGAAGCAGGATGCAATATAAAAGAAAATGCACGCTTTGCTGTACTGTATTTACTTGCAAACTAATTTTTAGATTAACTTTCACTTAATGAATTTATCACTGCGCATGGATACCGTCAGATGGGGAGTTTTAAGCACAGCTAAAATCGGGATGAAAAAAGTTATACCCAGTATTAAACAGGCACCTAATTGCAGTGTCGAAGCGATAGCTTCTCGCTCGGAAGATCGTGCCAGGCAGGCTGCTGACAAACTAAATATATCCCGCTGGTACGGCGCGTATGATGATTTATTGACTGATCCGGAAATCGATGCGATTTATAATCCACTGCCCAATCACCTTCATGTGCCCCTAACCCTGCGTGCTCTGAAAAATGGCAAGCATGTACTTTGTGAAAAACCGATCGCCCTGGATGCCGATGAAGCTGAAAAATTACTCGATGCTGTTCACGAATATCCCAACTTGAAGGTAATGGAAGCATTTATGTATCGCTTTCATCCTCAGTGGATCAGGACCAAGTCAATGGTCACAGATGGAAAAATTGGGAAATTGCAAACGATTAACACCTTCTTTTCATATTACAAAGATGATCCCGATGATATTCGAAATATAGCGGAAATGGGTGGAGGTGGGCTTATGGATATTGGCTGTTACTGTATTTCTTTGGCTCGTTTTTTGTTTGACTCTGAGCCTCAAAAAGTGATCGGCCAGTGGAAAATTGATCCGGAATTTAACACCGATTATCTTGCTTCGGGGATGCTCGATTTTGGCACCGGAACTTCAACATTTACCTGCGCCACAAAGACGACACCCCAACAGAAAGTAAATGTTGTAGGCACAAAAGGGCGAATTGTCATCGATATCCCCTTTAATGCCCCATTGGACAAACAAACAATCCTGTGGTATTTTAAAGAAGGAAAAAAGAAAAAGATATCCATCGAGGCGGCTAATCAATATATGTTGCAGGCACGGGAATTCGCCAACTGTATTTTAGAGGATACTCCTCCCCCTACTTCACTGAAAGATGCCGTATTGAATATGCGTGTTATTGATGCCTTCAGGAAGAGTGCACGGCAAAATAAGAATTGAATTTTAACTGCCAGTGGCTGATAAAATTAGTAACTTCGAAGTGTTAAATTTTAGATGTAGCCAAATTTGCAATGGGACAAAAAACAGATAAAATATTACAGCGGGCGAAAGTAAACCTCAAAGATGACAATCACGAAAATGCGCTGCGACTTCTAAATGAAGTTTTAAATCGTGAACCGCGTAATAAAGAAGCGCTCCGTAACAAAGCTCTGGTCAAAGTATTAGATGGAGATCCCGAAGAGGCCGAAGAATTTCTTCTTTTTGCCATTGAACAACAGCCCGAAGATGATCAACTCCATCAAATGCTGGGTACTTTTTACCATAACACTGAAAACCATAAAAAAGCACTTGAATATTTACGCAAGGCTGTGGCTCTTAATGAAGATAACGCTGTAGCACACCAAGGGCTCGGAATGCTTTATGCACGAATTTTCGGTGAACATGAAAAGGCTGTTATTCATTTTTCCAAGACGATTGAATTAGGCAAAGAAAGTAAGGATATATATTTCAGCCGTGGTTGCAGCTACATGCTTATCGACGAAATGGGAAAGGCCGAACAGGATCTGCTTAAGGCATATGACAGAGGACATGAAAAGGCAAACGAAATGCTTGAAAAATATTTTTAATACCCGTTTAAGTAGATTCACCATCATATGTAAAATGCTGGAAAATGTTTTTTATAAACGGGGAAAAACCAACCACATCCGTCCCCTGTTTTCTGTTTTGCTCCCCTATCTCAAAAGCTAATTTCCACTGTTTGAACAGGACTTTTTGAGCCTCGAGAAATGAATTATCGGTATCAAAAATATTAGCAGACTCAGAAGTAACCCCGTTAATCTCCATAATTTTAATACCATCTCCTTTCTTTAAATCCCACTCAGAAGGTGCCTTTATATCAAATCGTCCGAAATAAAATCCCGAAGCGGACTTGCAAATATTATTTATTCTATCTGTAAGTGCTTCCGAAGTAAGCTCTTTTCGATCTTTAAAAACTGCTCCTTTAGCATGTGTCCCGAGTTCAACAACCGGAATTTTCTCTCCCTCTGCTGGTACTTCAAATAATATATCTTCATTTCTTTTCAGATGATGTTTTGCCAAAGTTACCGTCCTGTCGTCGTTCAATATAAGTTCCTGCACTGTCTGTTGCCCGTCTCCCTCTACACTTAGCAATTCAACAGCAGCAATAGAAAAAATATGTCCTTTGTGTTCATCCGGCATTTGATAATAGAATATCACATACTCTTGGCCATCCAAATATTCCTGTATGATCACATCCTTTTCTACTCCGGTGAAATAGGTTCCAAGATCTTCTTTAGTTTGTATGATCTCCACATCCTGTCCCTGTCGTCCCACATCTGGTTTAAGCACAATGGGAAAGCTGATTGCTTGCCGATACATAAACTGCTCGGCCATCTCCTTTTTTTTAAGTTTATCCAGATGGGACGGGATAAGCTTATATCGTGCAATCAAATCTTGTCGATCGAAAAGTTCCAGGATCTGTGATTTGGATTCTGCAAATCCACTGTTGTAAATAGCCGGATTTGCAGCGGTAAATAAGGATAAACAGCGGTATTTTATCCCCAAATACACTACATAAAAGAAAACGGGTATATATAAGATTATTGACGGCCAGTTTTGCCACTGGGTTAACCGCCGGTAACGCGAAACAAGAAGCCGGCGTCCTTTGTAACTGAAAGCTGGGAGGATGATTTTTATGATCATCACCAAAAAGACAACCCCTCCCAAAAATATCCATATCGCATAATCCTGATAAAGCGAAAAGTAGCGTAAAAGTTCATTTCCCAGAAGTTGAGAAATCCCTACGAGCAAGGGAGTCCAAACAATAGCAGCCAGCAAGAAATAAGATAAAAACATCCAAAAGTTGGCTTTTAAAATGCCGGCACTAAAATATATAGGTAGCCTGCTTCCCGGCAAAAAACGGGTAGCGATGATAATTGCCGGGCCTCTAACTCTAAACCACTGCTCGCTTTTTTCCAAGTCACGCTTATTGATAATCCATTTAAAAGGGGCTTTGTAAACAGCACGACGTCCCAAAGAACGACCGGCCCAATACAGAGACATATCGGCGATGAAAATACCGGCAAAACACGCAAAGGTAGCAGGCCAAAAACCAATAAGCCCCCGGGCAGCCAGCAAGCCGGCACCTATACAGGTTAGGTCTTCGCTGAATAATGTTCCCAGCATGATGATTAACATAATAAGTATGAGCGAGAGACCTTCCAGTTTTGCAAACTCAACATTCGAGAATGATTTTTGTGCCTCTTCAATACGCTCTTGGGATGCATTATCGGCTGTGGTAGCATTACCGCTCTCTACCTTTTGTATAAACCGTGAGAAGTCGTGTGCTACAGAATCACTGTGTATTTCAATCAAGTCATGATCAGCATTATAAAGTATCAATTCGCTCTGTGGCACAATACGATGATGCTCTTGAGCAGCAGCCAACGGCACCAATGGGTCTTCTTTGCCGTGTAGAATTAGCATTGGCTTCTTATATTGCTTCAAATGCGACCGGATTGGCCGCTGGTCCGATTCGTAGTGGCTCTTAGCATAAGAAACATCAATTTCAATTAATTGCAACAATCCAAAGTGAGGTATCGCATTATGCAGCAGCCATACCGCAGCAAGTTGCAATCCATGTACAGCGTGATTTAAACGATAGCTGCCAAGAAGCTCTAACTCCTGAACACCGATTGACGACACCAAACTCAGGGACTCTACTTTTCCCGGATAATCATGGGCCAGATATATAGCACTGGCGCCTCCGAACCCATAGCCAAGTACGTGTAATTTTTTTAAAGCTAACTTTTCCAGCAGCTGATTGGTATATACGGCCAGCGTCTCGAATGAATAGTCAGGCAGATCATCCTCTCTATTGCCAAAACCGGGTAGATGCGGAATAATGAGCCGATACTGAGAGGACAAATGCGGTATTATCTCTTCAAACACTTCGGGTCCTTCAAGCCCCCCCGGCAACAATAGTACTACTGGTGGATCGGCTTCTTGCCCTTTATAGATATCCTGATATTGAATAGTTATTGGTTCATCTGAAATCGTTTGATCTTTCTGAACCGTATGAAGGACAACTTCATTATTTGCCCCGTTTTCTTCTTCAATTGGATTATCGATAAGCCAGATCGAAAAGTGCGAAAGGATAAGGAAAACTGCGTAAACCAGTGCAAATTTCTTCCATCCCTTTAAACCTGCTAAAATGTTTTGCTTCATCTATCTTGCACTAATTATTGCCTTGACCAAACTCAGGTTCGTACTTATCAGTCGGAAGATCTGAATTTATTACCGGAATAAACAAATCTGAAACTTTTTCATGAAGTGATTGTGCCAAAAGTTTGCGATTCTGCTTCGTAATAGCATATTCCCCAAACCTGATTCTGGCCTCAAAACCTGCCAGTTTTAGCATCTTCCAAAAATGCCTGAAAAATGGCATATCCCCCCACCAGCAGATATACTGATGAGGAGGCCGATCTTTATCATACGATGAATAGGTGATGGCTGCAAAATGGACAGGCATATTTTGGTCAACCGGATATTGTAACAGGGAGGATTTAAAATCCAGAACATTCTCTCCTTTCGTGCTTGTTCCCTCCGGAAAAATAATAACACCTTGCTCATTACTGACAACCTCTGATATTCGCTTATTCATTCGTCGTACATCTTTCTTCATATCCCGATTTATAAAGAGAACACCTAAAACACGTGTACCGATTCCGAAAAATGGCCAGCTCTTCAGCTCACTTTTTGCTACAAAGGTAGCATTCAGATAACTCCGTAAAGGCAATACATCAAGATAACTGAGATGATTGGTTACCAAAAAAAAGGGAGCTTGGGGTGGAGTGCCTTCTATATTAACTCTCAATCCTATTAAAGTAGAGATAATCTGGGCCCACTTCTTGATGACGACATTTTTCCAACGAACAGCCCACCGAGAACTAAAAAGCCCCAACAACAAATTTCCGACCGCTACAGAAACAACCACCATCAGCGATACAAGAAAAAAGAGAATAAGTCTGCCAAGGGCTCTTGTAACATTTATCATTCCAGAAAGATAGTATTTCCTTACCGAAAGAAAAGGGTTTTTGTTCGTTCGTCCAGCTTTTTTGTATCTACAATAATTAAAAAGTCGATGGTTTTAAAATTATGATCCAGAGCCGGTTCTGAGAGAATTTCAGCCCCCATATCTATGTAAAGACGAAAAAGCTTGGGGAGAGTTACGCTCTTCCAGGCTTCATTATCACGTTCTACTTCTGGGCAATTGAATTCCGGTCTGGTTTCCAAAAGGTATTTATCGTTCATATGCCCTTCGTGACGAAGATAATCCATAGTGGTCCAACCATCATATGGATTTGTACTGGTAAGTGAGCAACATCCAAACAAATAACGGGTAGAAGTCATCTTCATATACTCCGCAATTCCCTTCCATAATAAATATAGTACCCTTCCATTGCGATGTTCTTTGGCTATACAAGCGCGGCCTAACTCAATTGATTCACTTATTAGCTTGTCAGGCAGCCCCGAAAGATCAAATTCACTGGCTGTATAAAATCCGTGATTCTGTCGGGCCATATCATACGTTTGCATTCTGTACGTCCCGACCACATTTTCGCTTTCTCGTTCTATCACCAGAAGATGATGGCATTGTTCATCAAAAATATCTGAATCCAATCCCTCTTGTTCTGACGAATCCAGTCCTTCTCCAAGCTCAATATTAAATACACTGTATCGCAATGTTTGAGCCGCATGCAGATCAGCTTCGTTTTGGGCGAATCGAACAATATATTTGTTTGAAAGAATCTGCCCCGGAATACCTTTTATCACTACTGATATTTTTTCTTATTTTGGGATCCGCTTATACAGAAATTACAAATACCCAGTTACTTTCTTCAACAAAAGTTGATAAAAGATATTCAAATATGCAGATCAGCTATGCTGGCCAATCCAACTCTTTAGAGCTTGGCTAACCAGTGATGAATAGTATATATCTTTTTTGTTGGCAATTTCTTTGATTTTATTAACTAATTCAGCCTCCAGGCTATAGCTGACAATCTGTTTCTTCTTTTTTTCCTTATCCTTTTTTACTTCCTGCTTTTTATCTTGCTTATCCTCGGGATGAAAAGATGATTTTTTCGCCTTTTGTTTTGATGCAGTAACTCCCAAATCAGGAATGAAATCCATAGAGTTTTTTTGAGACTTATACTCGATAGGACTGCTACCCAAACTTTTCTTTTTTGACATACTGATCCCCTCTTAAACCCATTTATTACGCTTGTCCATTACTTATTTCTCGAGCCAACGCTTCATAATCTTCTGCTCCATAACTATCCGGAGCATATTCAAAAATAGTTTTATGGTGACTGGGAGCCTCTGCCAGTGCCACATTATCCCGAATTAGTGTATCAAAAACTTTATCACCGAAATAATCTTTAATGTGATCAACCACTTCGTTATTAAGATTCTTGCGTCCGTCGAATAGCGTACAAATAATACCGGTAATCTCTATTTCAGGATTGAGGCGTTCTTTCACAACCTGAATAACATCCGTTAGCTTAGATAAACCGTGCAATGCCAGATACTCGGACTGTAAGACGATAAATATTTCTTTTACAGCCGTAAAAGCATTCAAGGTCAATAATCCGAGATTTGGCGGACAATCAATCAGCACATAATCGTAACCTTTGGCAAAATCCTCTAGTGAATTCTTCAAAATTGTTTCACGTGCCGGTTCATTGGCGAATTCCATTTCCGCCCCCGACAAATCAATTGAAGAAGGCATAATATCGAACCCGTTATGACTTATTATTGCTTCCTCTGGATCTGTTCGTCCTTTTAAAACATCATAAACACTACTTTCCAGTCTGTTTGAACTTTTTCGTAATGAATATGTTAGATTGGCCTGGGGATCCAAATCAACCAATAGTACCTTTTGCCCTTGTCTGCACAACCCAGCGCCAATATTCACTGTTGATGTTGTCTTGCCAACGCCGCCTTTTTGATTTGTAAATGCTATAGTTTTCATAATATCTGCCGTTTTTCTCGTTACCCGAAATCATTATCGATCAAAGGAAAATAACCCCTTTATTTAATAGAGTATTGCGACGGTGATTTGTTACAAATTTTATTAATTTTTTTTAATGTTTCTCATAAAAAGGCACTAAAAAGATAGAAACGGCGAGTCGCCTGCTATCAGCTTATTTAATAAAGATGATTTTAATGCCTGACAGCATGCAGGGCTGATACTCGAAATGCGATCCTAAAAGAATAGTATTAATTGCCCAAAAAGTTTAGCTCAGAAATTGGGAAAGAAATAGTCAATCAAAAATTGAATGCCATAGATTAGAGCTACTAAGACAACGGCAAATACTATCACAGCAATTGCAATTGTCTGCCCCTCCGAAAGCTCTGTAGATCCCTTTTTATTATTTGCCATAACTACACCTCTTATTTATTGGTTAATAAAATCTATATGAACCAATGAATATTATCAACATTTAAATTAGTAAGAGTTCATTAAAATTATCTACAAAGTTCAGAGACTGAATAAATGAACATTTTGAAATATGGAAACAGCGCTCTAATTTTGATGGCTGAACTAAATAGCAAGATATTCAGCTTTAAGAGTAGCCCAATGCCGATAAAAATCAACTTGTTACATGAATACCTCGATTACTGTTCGTGAAAGCTCTCACCGGCTTTGGAAAACAGGAACAATAGCCTCAGCTGTCCTCTGCATCATCTTCTTTGGCATCTTTTGGAGCATTTCTGATCCATTTTGGGCCGGAATCTTTCGGTTGGGTGCCTTTATTTTCTTTGCTATTGCTATGATGGGCTATTTAAAGCTGATGGATGGTCCGTTGGAAATTACCCTAAGCTATGATCAAGATTTTTTATTGGTTTCCTACTTTAAAAAAGGCAAGGAGATACAGGAGGAACAGTTTGAGAAAGAAACAATCAAAAAAATTGCTCCTATACGACCCTCGAATAGTTTCCTGGCATTAATCCAGCCTGATGTCGCTACTTTTCAAATAAATTTTAATGATACCAACCGGGATTTATATCTTTTCGAATTTCGTGGGCGTCCCCTTCTCTTTAACGAGAATTCTCAGGCAGAGATAAATAATTTTCTAGAAGACATCAGCTAAAAAACGTAACCCTCACCATAAACTATCTTTTGGGAATTGGATAAACGGCAGGACTTTTATTATCAAACTTGTCAACAGCACGGATACCGAATAAGTAATTGTCTTTTGATACCCCTTTAACAGTATAACCTGTTGTGTCACCTACGGATACGGAATTTTGCCAATAAGGAGAATGTGTCCGCCGCCATACAACCTCGTACTCCTTTAAGTCGGGCTCTTTATTCTTCTTCCAGGACAATGTGGTATTATTTTCCAGTTCCTTTACCTCTATTCTGGGTTTTCGGGGACGAGCAGGAGCATTTGCTATGGAAGCCAGCACTGCCGCATTCAATTTTGTGATTTTAGTAACATAATCATAGTCTACAAACCGCGGTAGATCACCATATTGTTTTTCATCATCTGTGCGCACATCCTCATGCTGACGTTCATAAAACTCATGCGGTTCACTAAATCGCACAGCCGGATATCCCTGATCCAGAAAAGCGGAGTGATCTCCACCGCGCAGGTAACGATCTTTACGATAGATTATACTCACATCCAGATCCTTAATATGCTGATCGCTGACTTCGTGAATATACCGCCCCAGCTCTCGACTGGGGGTATCATTTTCACCTCCTGTTCTAAGCAGGGTCTGATGGTATTTTGAAAGTTCTTTTTCAGAGGGAATCCCTTGTGTAAAAACACGCACCCTGCCGTCATGTACTGATCCATCAGTACTTTTAATAGTATTTCCGATAATATCATTCGAGAACATAGCCGCGATATTTCGATTTTGTTTTTTAGCCTTTCCGGCATAATGTTTAGCACCTAATAATCCCTGCTCTTCTCCGGCAACGGCTATAAAAACTATTGTTGCATCAAATTCATATTGCGCCATTACCCGGGCCAGCTCCATTACCGCGGCGGTACCTGAGGCGTCATCATTTGCACCGGGTGCATAGCTTGTATCGTCCATCACATCCGATACACGAGAATCATAATGTGCACTTACAATATATCTGCGATCTTTGCTTTCAAGCTGTGTGCCAGGTAAAACAGCAACAACATTCACAATTTCTGTCGGTTCAGCAATACGCGGATGCTCATCTTCTACATAGCTATTAAATTTGACTCTCAGACGATTGTCCGATGCAGAACTGTACCGGTCAAAGCTTTTATAAATCCATCTTCGGGCCGCACCAATACCTACAGAATCACTGGTTGTATCTGAAGTTGTATGGCGTGTATGAAAAGAAGCTAATTTTTTTATATTGGCTCTGATGGTATCGGATGAAATCTTTGCCGTAATCTCATCTATTTGTGTTTTCTTCTTTTGCATGGATTCATTCTGATTGGAACTGCAGGCAGATAATACCAGAAATAGTACCATCCCAAAGATAAGTGATCGGATCATTGGCAATCTTAAAGTAATTGGAATATTCGCTAAGAAGTTTCTTATAGGATAAAAGACTCAGTACCGAAATGTTGTAAAAGGTTTTTTAAGATTTGCAAAGAAATATTATTTCAACAACATTTATTCCAAATTTCTAATCTAAAAAAGGTGATATGAAAAATATCAAAATACTCAGTGCTCTCTTTGTATTGGCATTCATATTTACAGGATGCTCCTCTGCAGATAATGAAAATCAGTATGATCAAAAAGCCGAAGAGCTGGCCCAAAAGTTTATTATTGTAGATGGACATGTTGATATCCCCTATCGGCTGAAAGATGAGTGGGAAGATATATCGGAATCGGCCCCTGGCGGTGACTTTGATTACCCTCGGGCAAAAGAAGGCGGACTTGATGCTCCCTTTATGTCGATTTATATCCCAACCAGATATCAGGAAACAGGCGGTGCCAAAGCTGCTGCCGACAGCCTCATCAATATGGTAGAAGGGATTGCAACTGATAATCCTGACAAATTTGCCGTGGCAACTTCTCCGCAAGAGATCCAAAGCCAGTTTGAAGAAGGATTGATTTCTCTGCCAATGGGTTTGGAAAACGGAGCTCCGATTCAAGAAATTTCAGATGTGCAGTATTTCTATGATCAGGGAATTCGCTACGTTACACTCACCCACGGTGAAGACAATCAAATAGGTGACTCCTCATATGATACCAGTGACGATACACACGGCGGATTGAGTGACTTTGGAAGGGACGTTGTCACCGAAATGGATCGTGTTGGAGTTATGGTCGATGTTTCTCACATCACAGACGAAACGTTTCACGACGTAATCGACGTTACAGAAGCTCCCGTTATTGCCTCACACTCTTCGGCCCGACATTTTACCCCAGGATTCGAGCGCAACATGAGTGATGAACTGATTGAACGTTTGGCCGAAAATGATGGCGTAATAATGATCAATTTTGGCTCTGATTTTCTTGACAGTGCTTCAAGCAACAGCAGAGACAGAGTCAGAGAAGAGATCGAACAACAGATTCAGGAAAAAGAGTTGGATCCATCAAGTGAGGAAGCTGAGAAATTCCGAGAAACCTATTTCCAGGAAAATTACCAATTTAGCACGGTCGAAAAAGTTGCTGATCATATCGATCATGTCGTAGACCTCGTAGGTGTTGAACATGTTGGATTTGGATCAGATTTCGATGGTGTTGGACCTACTCTGCCAGAAGGTTTGAAAGATCCTTCAGACTATCCCAACTTAATCGCTGAATTGCTTGAACGCGGGTATTCAGAGGAAGATATCCAAAAGATATGCTCCGGTAATATCTTCCGTGTTTGGAGTAAAGTCATTGATGTTGCTGACAGTTTGCAAAGCAAAGAAAATATGAGCCAGTAGGTATCCAGAAGTTCAAATAGTTTACATAACGGTCAATTTTTTATACAACTAAAGTCGAATACCTAACAGTGATAATTACTAGCGCGGGAATTAATTCCCGCGCTAATTATTAAAGTAACCCAAACATCCGCTTTTTATAATAAACTACCTCACATAATCATAAACATTCAAATGGATATCACCGAACCTACCCTACTACTCAATGAAAACATCTGCAAAGTCAATATCCAGCGGATGGCTGAGAAGGCTCAACGTCATAACTTAGCGTTTAAGCCTCATATGAAAACTCATCAAACTGCAGAGGTAGGCGAATGGTTGAAAGAGGTCGGAGTAAAATCGATCACCGTTTCATCCATACAGATGGCCAAATATTTTGCCTCAAATGGATGGGAGGATATAACTATTGCCTTTCCGGCTAACATACGACAAGCTGAAAAAATTGATAAGCTTGCTGCCAAAGTTGAACTTACCCTTCTGATTAATAGTCCTTTTACTGCAACAGAATTAAATAATCAGCTGTCAAATAATGTTAATGCTTACATTGAGCTTGATACCGGATCTGAACGAACCGGTTTAAAAGTTGAACAAAAAAGTCAAATTAAAGAGCTGATTGATACTATAGATGCTACACAAAATTTGAATTGGATTGGCTTCTATTCTCATCCCGGACACTCCTACGATTCAACATCAGAAAAAGAAATACAAGCTGTCCATCAATCGGTACTATCCCAAATAAATGATCTCCGAAACAACTTCAGTACTGAGTATGGCGATTTTGAAGTATGTATTGGTGACACACCTTGTTGTTCCAAAGGAAATAATTTTAACGGCGTTGATGCAATAAGTCCCGGCAATTTTGTCTTTTATGATCTTATGCAACACAAAATTGGGAGTTGCGAAACCAAAGATATTGCCGTGGCTATGGTTTGCCCCATAGTAGATAAACTTCCGACACGAAAGGAATTGGCTATACATGGAGGAGCTATTCACTTTTCAAAAGAAAAGATGCTGGAAAAGAGTATAACCCATTTCGGAAAGCCTGCTGTAGAAAAAGAGAATCACTGGCAAATTTCTGATTCTGAATTGTATCTCAAAGCACTTTCACAGGAGCATGGAATCGTTAAGTGCTCGGATGATGATTTTGACAACTATCAAGTTGGAGATCTGATAACAATTTTACCGGTTCACTCTTGCCTTACTGCCAATTTAATGGATAGTTATCGTCTGAAAAATGGAGCTGTGATTCATCAGTTTTAAATGAATAAGTGACAGAGCTCGATCTATGCACTAATTCCATAATTGGCGCTCATTTGTTCCAACTATTGTTCGGGAGTACAACTCCCTCACAACTTGATGAATAACTCCGATATTAGCTGAATTAAGGATAACATATAGCTTGTCATCACCTGGCGCAAGTCACAGACTCGCGCCAGTAGCGTGACGTAGTGTGTTAGTTATATTCTTAGTATTCAGCTCTGTACAACCAAGCCTCACTGTTCTCACTTTGCTGAATTTTTTTAAGCTCCGTTTGGGCTTTTCCTAAGTCATTATAGCTGCGATACGCAACCAAATGTATATCGGACTCTTGCATTTGAACGATGACAGGATCATATCCATTTCCGCGAAGTTCATCTCTGAATGACAGGGCGTTCTCTTCCTGTTCAAAAGATCCGCCAATTAAATAGTAAGTAGTAACAGAACGGTCTTCTTCGGTTGTTGATTGTTCCTGCAACTCTTCATCTTTGGTAACCGCCTCAGCTGTATCTTCATCTTGTTCACCGCCAAGATTAATTTGTATCTCTTCAGTTTCAATTTCAGGATCAGTTACTGGAGGTTCCTCTGTTTCCTCTTGCTGATCTTCGTTCTTCATCTGCTCATTTTCAGTCGTGTCAGGTTCAACCTTCGCCTCATCTTCCTCCTCAAATCCCTGCTCATTCGTTTGTTCTTCCTCTAACTCTGGTTCAGGATCCCTGTTCTCCAATTTATCAGGATTATACTCTAATCCCATATCTTCACCTTGAAGAACTTTATCTCCTCTTTCAACCTCTTCGTGTATTCGGTTCCGTTCGTCACGTAGAACTTCATATTTACCCCTTAATCTATCCTGACTAAGCCGTTCCGGAATAGAAGGTTCAAGAGATGCTTGTAAAACAATCACCAGCTCCCGCATCTGTTGGTCATCCGACGTATACCCGAACAAATAGCGCAAACCGAAAAACCAGGGCGGCAGATCCTTCAGAATCGGAATACCTCTTCGAACTTCCGACTTCTCTGCCCGGTAAAGACCGGCAATGACCGTTGCTTCTCCGTCAAGAAGTAACGACTGTGTTTCAGCCTCCTGCTTATTTATTACTGTACTTACAGGGTCAGGTTGTGCCGAAGATCGCTCGGCAGCAATATCAAGGTGGATAAAAGTTGTATCGTCTTGCGTTATAACCTGCGGAGTAACCGTAAGAATAGTACCTACAGAAAAGAAATCTTCTATTACGTTTCCGGCAATATCACGCCGCTTGATAGAAAAATCTTGACCTACTTGAATTTGTCCTTCCTGTCCATCCATCACTTTAACAGTGGGAGAAGCCAGGATTTCACCGAGATTATCCGCCTCAAAAGCACTGAATAAAGCCTGCACACGAATACCAGTATTTCCGATTTCACCTATATTAATTAATGAATTAAAAATATTCTCAGAAACATCTTGGGCTCCCTTGGAATCCACCTGTACAAACGGTCCGTCAAACCGAGAATCGGGTATTGAGGGCCTATCATCTCCCTGGCCGCCCCCCTGGCCACCATCACCGCCGCCAAGAATCTCATCAGGTACATTTTCAGATATTGTAGACCAATCCACACCAATCTCTCTCAGAGCTCTGCGATTTCCTTCAAAAAATATAGCATTAATACGAACTTCATGAGTTTGGGTAGTGGCTACAGGTCCCTCTTCAGCACCTGCCTGGCCGGCAGTACCTGTTGGTTGGGTTTGCCCTTCTGTTTCCAAAGATTCTAAAGTTACAATCTCAAAATATTCCGGTTGCTCGACCAAATGTAAATTATTTACACGCAAAATCAGCTTGAGTGCATCCATCCAGTGCATAGCAGGTACCGAAATACCAATTTCTCCAGATGTGTCCGTACGATCAATAACGATCTTTCCGCGAAACTTCTGGGCAAACTCATTAATAACATCAATAGCCCGGGCAAATGATGTTGTTCTATCAAAAGTGACAATTTCTTCAGGATTAGTATATTCTCTGAACTCCGAGGGTAAATTATCTCTGTTTTGACTACTAGCTGTGGAACAGAGTAAGAACAAAAATGCCAAGGAGAGGGAAATAATATTTTTGTATCTGTAAAAATTCATATCAGTTACTGCTTTGATTTTCATCATTATTAACCTGTAAGGTAATCTGTTCAATAATACCGCCTTTATTTAGCTCAAATGAAGCGGCTCCCTGATTTACATCAATAGATGACAACTTACCTAGATACACTTCATCTCCCGGTGATAATTTTTGCATCACTCCATTTTGATCGATTAAAAATATTCTTCCAGAGCTGACAGCAAGCAGGGAACTTTTTTCTACATTTACAAGATTTTCTTCATTTTCTGCTACGGATCGAATCAGCGGATAAAAGGGATTATAAACAGATCCTACAAGATTATTAGAAATGGCTAATTCAGGCTCTCCCAATAGCTTAACTCGATCATAATAACTTTCCAGAGTAAACCTGTACGTAACTTTTCCATATGAATCAATATCATTTATAGGATTGATGGTAATCCCATTAATTTTATTCAGCGGTTTGTTAAGCTCTATTTGACGAATAAAATTAATAAAATTACGATAGTAGCCCTCTCCGGTAATCTCCATCCTCATTAGACCATACTGGTCGTATTGAACCGAATCAATAAAACTAAAAGTAAAATCAGTAAAGGCAGAACCAGAACTTATATCATCAAGCAAATTGTATACAATATCTTCGTTACTGCTGGGATAAAGAGCTTTGTTATAATTGTTAAAAAAACGGGTAGCTTCTTCGTACTGCTTTTTGAGCGCCGGATACTGATCGGCCTTCTGTTGTTTTTGATTGAGCTCTTGTCGAGTATTTTCAACCTCCTGTGTTAACTCCTCAATTTGTGGTTCCTGATAAAAATAAATGTAGCCCCATCCTGCCCCAACAAAGAACGTCAGGACAATAAGTAAAATCAGTGTATTTCGTACTCCGTAGGACATTTCGTTCAATACTTAAATTATTTTTCTATCAGTTTCTTTACCTCTTCAGGAGTTGGCGGTGAGTAAATAGAATCCGCCGCTGTAAAATCTTTCACCACGATAGAAAAATTGAATACCCTCTGTTCCCTGATTTCCTGATTATTGACGCTTTGCAACGTTGCATCTTCAAAAAGATCAACAATACGGGGTATGCGATTTCTATACAGTGAATAACCCTGCAATAATAATCCTTCACTTGAGGGCGAAAAGGTAGTAATCCAGCTATTACCCACACTACTGATACCTTCATTAACAATATTCAATTTTTGAGACCATTCTCTGCTGCCTTGTGAAAGTGTATCCAGCATCGTTAGCTTATCCTGAAGAAGAGATAAATCCTGATTCAGTTCATCAACATTCGCAGCAATAGGTGTTACATTCTCTAACTGTCTATTCATATTATTGATTTCACTGGTCAGTGACTCGATCTGCTGTACATTTTGATTATAGAAATAATTAAAAGTGATAGGTGTCAGGAATATTAAAAACAGGATAAGCATACCGTGCCACTCCAGCTGAAATATCTTTTGCCGGTCAACAACATATTTAGGCAGAAATGAGAGTTGAGGAAAAACATCATCATGTGTTCCAGCTGCTGCTAAAGCCGTACCAATAGCAGTTGTAAATGCAGGTACACTGGAGGGGTCGATAGTATGAGTATCGAGGAAGTCCTCGCGTAATGAGATATTTTCCACTGTAATATCCGGGAAATTCTCTTTGAAGAAATTTACAGCAGAATCCCCCTCTGTATTGTTTGCCAGTAAAATTCGATCAAGACTGGGTACTTCACCTGTGTCGAGCTGAAACAGGATTTTACTAAAGATTGTATTTTTAAATGACTTCTGACTCGTACCCTCATTAATAATGGGAGAAACCAACCAAATCTCTTCCCCTTTCATAAAAACAATCCTGCAGTTTTCCTTACCAAACTGTATGATTCCTGTCATCTCATCAGGCTCAAGCTCATAATTGGCTCTTACCAAGCCAACAAGACCAATTTCATCGGGTACTACATCCTGAATAGTTAATTTACCTGAATAGAGTTCTCTTGCCCGATTTAAAACCTGGAGAGTAACCGATTCGTCATCTACCGAACCGAGTAACAGTGAGCCGTTATTGCGAATCTCGTAGGAATAATTATCGGATGCAGGCGGTGTTCCATAGATTGAGTTGAGCTTATCTTCAATATCCTGTTCCAGGTTTTTCTGCTTTACTTCATTAAAATCGGTTTCCCGAATTACCTGAAAAATGGTATGTCCGGCTGGTATATTAAGACCCAAATAGGCTTTATCGGAATCCACATCCGTCAAAATATTATAAAAAAGAAGCTCATTTGATTGAGCAGTTTCAGACTCTTCAACCATGTCCAGCCCAAACTCATCATCTTCTGTACCTCCCTCCTCTTCAAGCGCAGAGAGATCCAGGTCTTCATCCTCAGAATCTTGTTTTTCTTCATCTTCTTCAAGGCCGAATATAGAATCCGCATCTTCCTCTTCAAAAACCGCCTCATCTTCTGTATCCCCCTCTATCTGATGCTTTTGAGGACGACCTGCTTTTATTTCTTCCACCAGAGAATAACGGTCCAGCTTAACTACCTGAGGAACTCCCCCATTAACGCGCAGTCGTGCAACCCGGACAATATCATCCTGCAGAGCAAGCCCTATATATTCTTTTGTTCCAAACATCCGTTGACTGGTGAGTTATTAAAGTTGATTTTCTGAAATAAGCTGCTTCAAACGCTTTTTATTATTTGCATTATTAATGGCTTCTTCCTTTGATATCTTACCCTCGTCATAAAGGCGCTTTAGATCCTGTTCCATTGTATTCATCCCCTTCTCACTGCCCTCCATCAACATCTGGTAAATTTCATTAACATTATCGTTTCGGATAGCAGCTTTTACTGAACTTGTAACAATAAGGACCTCTTTTGCCAATACGCGCTTACCGTCCAGGCTGGGGATTAATTTCTGACTGATTACACACGTCAACACATCAGCCAATCGGGTTCGCACTCGATTCTGTTCATCAGGCGGTACTTCACCCAGAATACGTTCGATGCTTTCCATTGCCGAGCTGGTATGAAGTGTACCAAATGTTTTATGACCTGAATCCGTAATTTCCAGAGCTGTCATTATTGTTTCGGGATCACGAAGCTCACCAATCACAATTATATCGGGGTCCTGTCGTAACGCCTGTATAGCCCCTTCCTTAAAGTTTCTTACATCACGACCTACCTCACGATGTCTCACAACCGATTTCTTGGGTTGATGAACAAGCTCCACCGGTGATGCAATGATGACGATATGAGAATCGACTGTTCGATTATTGGCATCTATCACAGTATCAAGTGTAGAAGACTTACCTGAACCGGTGATACCTGTTATAAGTGTTAAACCATATTTATAGTATTTGAGGCTGAGAGCTTTTGCAACCTCGGGATGCAGATTAAGCCCTTTAAAAGGTCGGATTTCATTGTCAATCTTACGCATATTCAGCGCCAGATACTCAAGGTCGAAATACATATCGGCCCGAAAACGCTTGCCACCAACGATACCGTCAGTACCCGACATAGAGTAGGAGAAGTCCAGATTCCGGTTTTCAAATAGATGCTCGCGCTGACTGGGCATGATAAGGTTGTGCAGCAGGAAATCTGTTTCAGTAAGAGTAAATTCTGGAGCACTTGTATCCGGAGACTTGTCCCCGTGTATCCGATACCAAATCTTGCTATCACATCCCGGGCCACCCATATCAATATCCGAAGCTTCATTAGCATACATTTTGTTGAGGAATACCTCTACCGTATCTCTTAACATAGAACGAACATCCTCGGATTGCTCCTCAATAATAGCACCAATTTGACGGTGACGCTCCAATCCCCTGGCACTTTCCCTGACTTTTTCTGCCATTGAAGCAATGATATTCTTTGCTTCTTCAATTTTATCTTGCTGTACCCCTACTGTCATCTGTAGATCACTTACCTTAATTTATCCTATTGCATGTATAAAGAGCAATAAATACTCTAATTGTTACGAAAAAATTAGAAATTACTGATTTATACCCGTCAATATCCTCTAAAGTGTATATTCCCACCCATAAAACATTAATTTTTTTTAATACTTCCAAATAATTCTTTTCCCAGGTCATTGTTTGCGTAAAAAACTCTAAAGTCAGCCAAATTTACCATTTACTATCATCCAACAAGCGTTTTTTTAGCTGCAGAAGCTGTACATTCATATTGCTTATTTTTTGCTGCTGAATTTCGATAATATTTCGAGTAAAGATATTAAACAGCTTTTCTGGTTTTTTTCGGAAGAAGTTGAGGGCTTCATATCGTTCAAACTTCAAAAGCTGAGCATCACCTTCAGCAATAACTTTAGCCATCCGGTTATTTTTGCTAAAAAGAAAAGTCTCCCCCAAAAAATTACCCTTTTCAAGAGTAGCCAGCTGAATATTATCTTTCCATATGGAAACTTTTCCTTCAGCAATTAAATATGCAGAGTTTACATATTCCGCTTCATTGACAATAATGTCATCCTGGACAAAACGCTCTTCTTTACCAAGATTTAGAAACTCCATTATATCCTCATAATGAAAATTACGTAAGAGCAAAGGCGGTTCTTTTAAAAATTGTCGAATATATTCAGGCGTTGCTTCCTTTTCTGCTTGATTTTGACTTGTCATAACATTACTCCAGATTTAACTTGTGCTAACCCCATCCAATTATCCTATAATTAATGTGAGCATCCTAAAAGCATTTAGTCCTCGATAGTAATCGCTGCGATTTCTTCGATGGTTGTCATACCATTTTTGATACGTTCGCGTCCCGAGCCTCGCAGACTTAACATGCCCTGGCTCATAGCATATTCTTTGATTGAAACTTCATCAATTTCATCGCCAGATTCCAAAATCATTTTCCGAATTTCTTTATCAAAATACAGAGCTTCCATAATTGCAGTTCGACCGCTATACCCGTCACCACACTTATCACAGCCGACAGCCTTATAAAAGGTTGTTTCTTCATACTCTTTCTCGGTAAATCCTATTCCTTTTGCTGTTTCAATGTGAGGTTCATACTCTTCTTTACACTTTTTACAGAGGGTTCGAACCAGTCGCTGAGCCATAATCAAGTTTACGGCATTGGCAATAAGAAACGTCTCTACTCCCATCTTATATAATCGGGAGATAGCACTGGGCGCATCATTTGTATGCAGTGTTGAAAATGTGAGGTGCCCCGTGTTGGCCAACTTAATAGCAATTTCAGCTGTCTTAAGATCACGAATCTCACCTACAAGCACAATATCCGGGTCGTGACGTAAAATACCTCTCATCGCCATGTCAAAGGTCATGTGATCACTGATCTTCAGCTGCCTTGCACCATCGATCAAGTATTCTACAGGCTCCTCCACCGTTAATACGTTTACCGAAGGATCTATCACATAATACAGTGCAGCAACAAGGGTTGTTGACTTACCACTACCCGTCGGACCGGTAACAATGACAATGCCCGAAGGCTTTTCAATAGCTTTTACAAAATCTTCTTTAGCTTTCTTCTGAAGCCCCAGTACATTGAGATCCGTTATAACCTCCCGGTCATCTAGAATACGGATCACAATAGATTCAAATTTACGATCGAACTGTTCTCCTACCATCGGCATGATAGAAACCCGGTACCGAATATTATGACCGTCAACCTGACGCTGAATAAATCCATCCTGAGAAGCGTCACGTTCAAAACGATCCACATTACGTGTTTTATCTTTTACAACTGCTGAAATAGCCTCAGGTTTAACGTTATTCTGCTGATGCCATAAATCTAACTTACCGTCAACCCGAAAACGAATATCGGTTGAAGCCGGTCCGCTGGGGACAATATGAATGTCACTCACTCCTTTTCGAACTCCCTCAACCAAAAAGCCCTCAACCAAGGAGTTGAGCATACTTTGATTAATCTCGGCATCGATCTCTTCTTCATCAATTTCTTCGGAATCTTCCTGCAGATCGGGCTCTTCATACTCTATCTCTTCCAGCAGATCCAGAAACTCATTTTTTTGCTCGTATACCTGTGTTAAAATCTGCTCGACAAGCTCATAGCGACAGTAAACAATCTCATGCTGCTTGAAGTTGAGCTTAGATATAATATTGGTCAATCGGGGATCAGATGGATCAGCAGCAGCTATAGTAAGAGACTGTCGATCTTTGCTAAGCGGTACTGCTTTTTGATGAACCAGCTCATCAACAACTTCGGTTGGTAAATTATCGATGTGAGATTTTATTTCCTCGATGACCTCTCCATTCACAGAATTATGACCTTCAAATACCTCCTCAAACGCATATATCGAGGCAATCTCGCGCATTACATTGTGGCGGTCAATACCCAGATCCTGGTAGAGAATCTGCCCCAGACGACGATTAGATGACTCTGGTTCTTCACGAAGAATCTCCAGTGCCTCCTGAAGCTGTTCCTGCGTAATGATATCTCTGTTGACCAGAATATCACCAATATGTCTGCGAGTATTTACCTTGCCCATACTGAAAACGATAAATCCTTTTTAACAGGGTTGATCCCTAATGATGACATAATATAACTGTTAATTATAGAAATGTAAGTTACAATAGTATTTAAACATCAAAGTTTATGTTTTTTGATGTAATAAAATATTACATCTCTCCTAAAACCTTGTACGGTAGACTGAGAAACTTCAAATCCAGCAACAACAGCTTTAAATGTTTTCTAGCTTATCAGCTCCTCTGTCTACCAGCTGCCGGATAGCATGACGATCGTTGTGTACCTACATAGATTGATTTGGATTAACCAAGGCTGATTCCGCAGATACGATCGTTATAGCAATAAGAGCAAACATAATGAAGAGGTTAACCGCCAGATTAATCATATCCACAACCGTATCCATTTTATAGGTCGTCTGCGTCTCATAATACTGAGCCAGCTGTTTGGCATTCGACTTTAGAGCCCCTGATTCGGCTCCCAATTTAAATCTACTGAGGGCTGTATCAGGAAATACCCCCGTAGCCTCAAAAGCTTCAATAAGCCCGGCGCCCTCTTTCAGCATCTTCTTGATAGCCACCTCTTTCACCTGCTTTTCAATATATTTATTTCGACAGGCTTCAGCAGCCACTTTGATCACCTCGATGTTTTGTCCCGAACCACTGTACAAGGTATAGAAAACACGAGAAAATATTTCTATACTCGTTTTATGCAAGAGATCCCCCATTACCGGTAGTTTAATAATGTTCCTGTCTTTCCATAGCTGTCCCTTGGGGGTCTGTGTAAGCCAATACCAGGCAGAAGCAATGGGTATCGTAAACGAAAGTGTAAGCATAATCCAGTTAGACTGAAGCCAATAACTCATCTCCAGCGTAGCGGCCGTCATTGGCGGTAATTTAATCCCCATATCCACAAAAGCCTCGGCCGTGGCGGGGAAAATATATCCCACATAAAACAAGATAACGCCAATTGTTGCCAACACCGTGATTGCCGGCATAAGCAACGAGCGCCTCAAATTACTTTTGAATTCTGCATCGCGTTCCAGAAATTTGGCCGTACTTTCAAACACCTGCGCCATATTACCGCTGGTTGAGGCCACACTCAGCATAAACGCCGCAAACTCACCGAAAATATCTTCATGTTTGCCGTAAACCTCATCCCCCTCTTTACCATCCTTTAAATCCTTTTGAATAGTACTTATGGTCTCTTTCATACGCTTGTTTTGCGTATCTTCGTGCAGCAGATTCAATATTTCATCAAAGCTGAGCTGTTGCTTTAAGAGATCTGCACACAAACGGATAAATGTCACTACCTCACTTTGTGGTACTCCTCCTTTAAAATCAAACCATTTTTTATTTATGCGGATGACTTTATAACCCAGCTTAACCAGCGCTTTTTCAACCTCTTCCTTTGAATAAGCCTCCTGCTCTCCCGTTACCGGGTCCTTGCCTCCCTTTTGAACCTTGTATTGGTAGGTCTCCTTCTTATCTATAGACTGGACCTTGAATCCATTCTTTCTAGACAGCTTCTCGACGCGATTTTTTGCCTCGCGTTTACTGTCTGCCTCAAACTCTGTTTTAATTTTTTTGCCTTGGGGAGAAATTGCTTTAAGTCTGAACTCTGCCATAATCCCTGTTTACCTGTAATAGATTTTATACTTCATCTGTAACATTAAAGGATGATAATAAAATAGGTTTGTTACAAATAAAAATTTAACATCGATCAAATAAAAGCTGTTCAAGCAACTCATAAAGACTGTAAAGGGTTTCACCAAGCCCCCTCCCCTATAGACACTGTCAGTTTGTCCCCGCCTTGCAAGGACCGGTCTAAGACAGCTGTGAAAATACGCGTTGGATAGCTAGGGCCTATTAGCTTGTACCTGCCATAATAGATTTCTCCACTTCATCCGGCGGTCGGCGGACTTCGAAATGACCTTGTATGGTGGTGTTAGTTCGGCCTTGAATTCTGAGTTAAGGCCAAGGGGTTCTGGATGTAATGTTTTGTACCGGTGACTATTTCAGGAAAACAAGCTTGCAAGTAAACGAACCCATCTAAATCAGCACATGCAGGCTGAAGCGTTTTCACAATTCTCAGCCTTGTCCCCCCCTTTTGGATCAAAAAAAGAGGAACTACTGAAATAGGTAAAATTCATTTACCACGTTACCTTATACCCATCGCCCGCAAATCCACGGAACAGACACTTCCTCCAGAAAAAATTATTTATTGCCCAACTTTTAAGTTTTTTATCCCCTCCCCCTATATAGGTCATCTTCAGGATAAAGTGCCGGGAGCTGTCTTAAGGCAGCTTTTCTGAATCTGCCATAATTCTAGTTACTCTGTAATAAATTTATTTTTTTCCTGTATCATTTAATGATTAGAATGAAAAAGGATTACTTTCATACAGCTACTCAAAGTAAAAACAGCTTTTTTATCCTATTAGGATTGGCTTTTAAAAAAAGCAGATATATCAAAGTCTTACCCAATTACTAGAAAATGAATAAACAGTTACCAAGAAACTTAATAAAGCTTATCAGGCCTTACCAATACACAAAAAATTTATTCGTTTTTCTGCCGGCATTTTTTGCATTTAAGCTTAACACCATAACTGCTTGGATGAACGGTTTTAAAGCATTTTTTGCCTTCTCCATGATTGTAAGCAGTGTTTACATTCTGAATGACTGGATGGACCGCGAAGAAGATCGGAAACATCCGGATAAAAAAGATCGGCCGCTTGCTGATGAGAGTGTTAATCCTTCTATAGCGTTTGTTTTTATGACTGTACTATTTGTCGGTGGTAGTTTCTTAGGACTGAGTATTTCTCCTCATGTGTTTTTGCTGCTACTGTTCTATGTAGTCATCAACTTAGCCTATTCGATAAAGCTAAAACATATCGCGCTGCTTGATATTACTATAATCTCCATCGGATTTTTAATTAGGCTATTGGTCGGTGCCAGTGCAACCAATACGGAATTATCCCACTGGATTATTGTATTGACATTTTTACTAGCTTTATTCCTGGCGTTGGCCAAGCGGCGGAATGAGGTGATTCTATATCTTGATACGGAAAAAAGAACCAGACAAGCTATTGATGGTTATAATATTACTTTTCTGACCATGGCCATGGGAATAGTTGCCTCAATAGTTATAGTCACTTATATACTATGGTCTATATCGCCCGAGGTTACTGCCAGGCTTCAAAGCAATGACCTTTATTTAAGTGCTGTATTTGTATTATTAGGTTTGCTAAGGTACATGCAAATAACAGTTGTAGAAGAAAAAAGCGGGAATCCTTCTAAAGTATTGCTTACAGATACGTTTATTCAATTAATATTACTGGGATGGGGCGGTGTTTGTACATGGATGCTGTATATCAGTTAATTGCTAAGGTCTAATGAATAATTTATGAACAGGTTTCTAAGCCGAAAGGCAGTAGTTGTTTCCTTACTAACTACCACCTTATCAATTTTAGCCTTTTCATTATTTTCATCTTCTGGCAGGGATGATGTATACATTACCTATTGGGCCTCCTATTCTCTTTCTCACTGGGGGGAAGTAATTAATTATAATGGAATGCCGGTAGAACAAAGCTCAAGCTTACTGCATACCGTTCTCCTTGCTCTTCTAAACTTCTTCACTGGGATCAAGTTACATCTCATCGGCCCGTTATTTTCATTGATTTGTGCATTTTTAACCCTTTTACAGACATACAATTTGGGTAATAAATGGAATCATGAGGTCGGCATTATATCGGCTATCATCCTGTCAACCTCAACCTTCTTTGTCTACTGGAGTATTTCAGGACTTGAAAGCACGCTAATGGCATTTCTGTCTGTTAGTTTGGTGTATTATTTGGCCGTTTATTTTACGAAACGAAGAACATGGCGTAGGAATGTCTTTATATTTTGCCTCATACTATCGTTTATCCTGAACAGACCGGAAAATATATTTGTGATATTCAGCATTTTAGTCGGTTTTGCCGGTCTTTTTATAATTTTACATCTGAGGGGTAATCATAATCTATACCAACAGACCAATACTTTTCTCTTTCTGAGTAATATATCCTTTACTGCAATACTGATAATGATTTTATTCAGGTACTACTATTTTGGAGACCTTTTCCCTCAGCCTGCAACAGCCAAACTATCAGGAATAACTCTATCTTCCATAGAAAACGGCTATGAATACCTGAAAAAAAATTTTTCTTTTGGGATGGGAGAGCTCAAGTTTATCATAAGCCTGAGCAGTATATGTTATATATCAAAAAAAATATTTACTGCTAAAAGACTGAAGGTGAATTTTTATTTTTTTGTTACCTTATTCAGCTTCCTGTTTATTACGGCCTATATTTCATTCATTCTGCTTTCGGGCGGAGACTGGATGGAAGGCGGTAGATTTATCGCTCCCATACTCCCCTTTACAAGCTTGTTAATAGCATATACAGTTTCGGAATTACCATTGATAAAATGGACTAAAGTTGCGGCTGTAATGTTGCTGGTCGTGTTACAGTTGGGGATTATGTTACAATTTGCAGCAGAACAATCTACCGGGGTTCCAATTAATCGAGGAATTCATTTTTATAGGAATTATGACAGGCAACTAACAACTAAAAATTATTCTTGGTTTGAATTGACGAATCGGGTTCATCTTCGCGATATACCAATGATAGACCAGTTGGAAAAAATAATTGGCGATCTCAAAGCTGAAAGTGATGAGCCAATTCAAATATTAACAAAGCAAATGGGAATGATTCCTTATTTTCTTTCCCTGGAGTATTATGGTGACATCGAATTTACGGATTTAAGGGGGCTGACGGATAGAAAATTTTCCAGATGTGTTGATAAATTTTATTTACAAAAGTCAACTGCAGGAATACAAGTTGATTTGATACACTATCTTAATAATCATGAATTGTATAAAGAGCTCTGTGGTATTCAACAGCCCCACATAATCTTTACCCTTGGAAGCCATATGACGCAAGAATTAGCAAATATTGAGGGATATCAGATTATATACCGGCAAGAAGGGTTAATTGAATCAGGCTCCCGAATCTTTAATGGGAAACTTATTTATGGCGATATGGCAATCGCCATACAAAGAGATCTGATGAAAAGGTCAGGTTCTTTTCACACGTTGAATAGAAAGTTTCACCATATAATGCCTTAAAAAACCCTTATTACTAACTATGGGTCTCTGAAAATGGATTTCTAAGTTATTGTAAAGTTATTATAAAGCAACGTAGAGTATATGAAGCTATCCGGATGGGGACGTTATCCTGTTATTGATTCTATTCGACTTAGGTTTAATAAGTCAAAAGATCTCTATGATCATCTGCGAAACTCCTCTCCGATAATCCCCTACGGAAACGGTCGTAGTTATGGCGACAGTGCGTTGGCTAAACACCACCTGCCAATGAGAAGCCTGGATCGTTTTCTGAACTTTGACCCTGATCATGGTATACTTACGTGCGAATCGGGTGTGCTATTGTCAGATATAATTGAGACTTTTCTTCCTCGCGGTTGGTTTCCCAAAATCACGCCGGGAACAAAAAAAGTTACTGTGGGTGGTGCCATTGCTGCGGATGTACACGGAAAAAATCATCACAAAGAAGGATGTTTCAGCGAATGCGTCAGAAATTTTAAGTTGTTGCTGCCCAGTGGTGATACGTACCGCTGTTCGCGGGAAAAGAACTCGGCCCTATTTCATGCTACCTGCGGTGGTATAGGATTAACCGGCATCATTTTAGAGGCAACCATCCAGCTCAAGCCGGTACAATCCCGGTGGCTCGATCAGATCACAATCAAGACCTCAAATCTCAAGGAAACTTTTGAGGCCTTTGAAGAATACAGTGCGGCCCCCTATTCGGTAGCGTGGATCGACGCCTTTGCAAAAGGAAATAAATTGGGACGCTCAATCCTGATGGCAGGATCCTTTAAAAGCGATGGCGACCTCTCTTATGAGCCTTCGACAACCCTAAACATACCTTTTGATTTCCCATCTTTTATATTGAACAACAAAACGGTTAAGGCCTTTAATATGCTCTATTATACAAAAACAAAAGCAGGGATTTCACGTCAAACGGTGGGCATAGACTCTTTCTTTTTTCCACTAGACGGATTATGCAACTGGAACAGGATCTATGGAAGCAGTGGCTTTACCCAGTATCAATTTATACTTCCCAAAGCAACTAGTTTTGAAGGATTGAAGAGCATACTCGATAAAGTTGGCAACAGCAAATTCGGAAGTTTTCTGTCGGTCCTGAAACTGCATGGCAAAGAAAATAACAATTATCTCTCTTTCCCCATGGAAGGCTATAGCTTGGCCTTGGATTTCAAAATGCAGCCGGGATTGATCAATTTTCTCGATAAATTGAATGAAATAGTAATCAACTATGGCGGCCGAATATACTTAGTTAAAGATGCAACGATGGATCAACAGATATTTGAAGCCGGATATCCCAATGTCAGCAAGTTCCGGAGACTCAGGAAGAAATTTAATATTGACGATACTATAAATTCTCTGCAATCAGTACGGTTGGGCTTATGAACAGATCAACAGTATTAATTTTAGGAGCCAACAGTGATATCGCCACCGCTACGGCAAAACATTTTGCCAAGCAAGGGTTCAACCTACAGCTGGCATCCAGAGATATCGTGGAATTACAGAAAGCAGCTGCTGATATATCTATCCGACATGAGGTTAACGTTACAGCTTTACAATTCGATGCCACTGACTATGACTCACATAAAGATTTTTACAATAGCCTAAGCCATAAACCTGATGGGATCATTCTGGCGTTCGGAACAATGGCCGACCAGGATGAAGCCCAATCAAGTTTTAAGCTTTCAAAAAATATGATTGAGACTAATTATCTCGGTGCGGTGAGTATACTTGAGATCGTAAGTGCAGATTTCGAAAACAGGAAACGGGGATTCATTGTAGGCATTAGCTCTGTGGCGGGCGACAGAGGCCGGCAAAGTAATTATATCTATGGAAGCACTAAGGCCGCGTTTTCAACATATCTGCAAGGGCTTTCTCATCGGTTATATGAAACAGAAGTTTCGGTCCTGACGGTTAAACCGGGATATGTGGATACTAAAATGACCGCTCATCTTGACCCTCCCTCCTTTCTAACAGCGCAACCGGAAGATGTAGCTGAAGCCATTTATAAAGGAATTAAAAATAGTAGCGAAAAAATCTACGTGAAGGGCATATGGCGATTTATCATGCTCATTATTATACATATTCCGACCTTTATTTTTAAGAAATTCAAACTCTAGGTTCCAAGTTCTCGAAGCATCAAATACAATGTATTTCTGTAAAATTAACGAGCCGAATCCATATAGACCCGGTTATCCTTATTTAGGATCTAATCAAAAAAAGTCAAAAAGTGGAAAAGATTGTATTATGCCTATCGGCCCCAGGATCAGTCCAATAATTAAAAGCAAAAAACTTACACCCATGTGTTGATTGGTTAATACAACCCTATCCTGTTCCTTGTCTTTCCCGTAAAACGTAGTAAATCCAAAATATAAAAAACCGTTAACGAGCATCAATGAATACCATCTGGAATAATCAATTGCTAAAAAGAAAATGACTATGGATGATGCAAGTATCACGAAATACCCCCACCGGTCCATATTGTTATAGGTTGATATCATTACAAGTAGAATAAAAATGAGCAGAGTATAAATTCCACCATAGATTAGAGAGATATATTCCCCGGAACTAAATCCCGATATATATTCGGTGGTATATCTGATATTTTCTTCTAAGCTTCTTTTCCATATTGTTCCGATATCCCAGAATTCAAACCTTTCTACGGGAACAGTATGGGCAATTTGTTCAACATTTTTGGTCTCGATTTGACCAAAAATGTATAGCACACAGAGTATTATTCCTATCCCTAACACCAGATTGCCAACCTCACGAAAACCAAAGTCAGAGTAAAAAAACATCAAATAAAATAAGAGCGGAAAAAACATGATAATATATATTTCATGGATCAACAGGGCTACTATCGTAATAACGATCACTTTAAATGGTTCCCCTCGTCGGATGAAATAAAGAGAAAGAATACTGCTAATAATCAGCAGCTGATCGAATCTACCCAGATCATAACCGAAGTTGGCAAAGGTAGCGGGGTTAAAAATCAGCAGACCGGCAAATACCATATAGCTCCATTTTTCAAAATAATCTCTCATCTTATAAATCGAATATGAACCCAGGCTACATGTTGTTACTCCTATTGCAAATCCTAAAAAATGAACAATATCAATGCTCGGATAGGAACCGGTTGACCTGATGAGCGTAGCTAACAGCCCCCGCTTTAGAAAGCCAAAATCGTAATAACTCATATAATAGTGGGCAACCTTGCCCGGTTCCATGTAAGGAAAAAGAGCAAAATCCCAGAATATAAACCGGAGATTGGCAACAGCAAATAGAGTTATACTGGACAGTAATACAACACTTGCCCATAGCATATTCTCCCTTTTAAAATCAGTATCTACAAATCGCATATTTTATAACTTAGGTAAAGAAATACACCGGTCCCAACCAAATTCAGTAGGTCTGTTCGGCACCAAAATAAGACTGTTTCCATTTAAATGTTTACTCATCTTAATACTGCAAACATGTTATGAATGAATGCCCCTGCAGCTGCCGAAATAGCTGTAATCATAAAATAAAAACTCCATCAAAGGTTGCGGTACAAATTAGCTTTACTTTACCCTATTAAAGAACATTTTAAGATATTTCGGATCTGGTATTGGATATATATAGGGTCAAATTAAATTGAACAAAAAAAGGCTCTCTTATGAATAAGAGAGCCTCTCAAAATTTAAAATAGTATAGTTTAGATATTATGAAGGAGGAGTATAGGATCCCATAGCAGTACTATCAGCAAATATTTCAACATCAATTGATCCACCAGCAGTTGCCGGTGTGGCAGTAATCGTAAAGCTGGAAGCTCCGTCAGCAGGAACAGATCCCATATTATAAGAACCGTTTTGGTTTTGTGCTTCTGTATCACTAGTAATCTCACCAGCAAATGACATGTCGCGCATAGTGATGCCGCCAAAATCCTGACCGCCACCGCCAAGTGCCTCCGGTTTCATATAATATTGCTGTGCTGCAGCCGACAAAGAAAGTAAATCCTGTCGTACCGCATCTACGTTAGCCGTATCCGATGCACTAGAAAACGTGTTAATAGCTACTACTGTAGCGATACCTACGATAATTGTTACAAGTATTACGAGTAAAAGTTGTTGTTGTCCCATGGTTGTTACCTATTTATTATGGTTTATTAAGTTAAACATTTAAAAAGCTTCGATTTTACCCCGAAGAACTTTTCATTTCTTTTTCACCCATCAAGAGTTATTTGAAAGAAGAATGTTACAAATTTTTTAATATTTCTCACTGTATCATGTAATAAATACATCAGTAATCAGTGAGAAATTCTAACTACAAATATTATAGGTACCAAGAGAAAAAGCAAGTTAAATATTAAAATTTTCTAATATTACCCTCTGTCTCTCCTGGGGCTGATTTCACAGTCCAATTTAGCTCCCCTGCTTATTCATCCGGGATTAAATTCGAACCCGGACGGGAATTTGTTAATTTGTTTTGACAATGAGAAAACTGAACCTTACAATAAATATTAAGTTTTTCTAATATCAGTAACTACGTTGGTGTAAAAGACTCTTTGACAAACAAAACCGGGATAAATCATTTACAAATATTCGGATCTAAAAAAACAATGAAAAATCATCTCTGTTATCTCTTCCCCATTATAATTGCATCTATACTACTTTACTCCTGCAGCGCTGCCGATGAAACCAGCATTATAGCAGGCCAAGTGGTTGAATCGGGCTCCGGAAGTGCCATAGAAAACGCAGTTGTGGAAATCACCCAGCCAGCTGAACTGCAACAAACAGCCACAACCGACTCTGTCGGCAACTTTTCGTTTGATGTGGATCCGGGTAATGAAACTGCAAATGTAGCAATTGAAGTATCGAAACAAGGTTATGAAACCGCACAAACCAGTTTTAAAGTTGCCCCTGAAACAAATGTAGATGATCTGGTTATTGAGCTTTCCTCTTCCAGTGACAATGATGATGACGGGGATGAAGGGGAAGACAGCGTAGGTGGTGAACCAGAAGGACCTGCTGCTATCATCCTGGACGGGATCGCCAATCAGGCAATAAATATTAAAGAAACGGGCGATCAAGTTAGTACCGCATTCACGTTTGTTGTACAGGATTCCGCGGGACGTCCAATTAACAATGATGAAGCTGTTGATGTTGATTTCTCTATTCTTTCCGGGCCCGGTGGGGACGAAGAACTTATCCCCAAAACGGCCACGACAAATGCGCAGGGTAAGGTTACGAGCTCCCTGTTTAGCGGAAACATTGCCGGTCCGGTAAAGATACAAGCAAGTATCGATCGGCCTGACCTGGGCGTAACGATAAAGTCTTCTCCTGTACTTGTTGCTATTCATGGAGGATTTCCTGATCCCGATCACTTCAGCATATCACCCGACAAATATAATTTTGAGGGATATGATATCAATAATGTCAGAAATAGCATTAATGTGATCGTCGGTGATAAGTTTTCAAATCCCGTAAAACCAGGTACGGTCGTCTACTTCAACTCTACAGGAGGTATCATACAGGGATCCGGAGAAACCGATGAGGATGGTGTTGTACAAGTAGATCTGATATCCGGTGATCCCCGACCTGATGATGATATAAGTGGCAGTGGCGGACGTCCGGGGTACGCAACGGTGACCGCTACCACGGTAGATGAGAATGATAATACTGTTTCAAAAGATATCAACGTAGTCTTTTCTACACGGGGGGCTCAGATCAGTGCTACTCCCACTACGTTTGATTTAGACCCAAATGGCGGTGAAAAATTCTCATATACGGTTACCGATATGAATGGCAACCCTATGGCTGCCGGTACGAAAATTAAAGTAGAAGCTGGTGACGGAATCGAAGTTACAGGAGATGCAGACTTTACCCTTGGTAATCATCTATTTCCCGGACCAGGAGCAACAGAGTTCAATTTTTCTATCCGGGATACCGATGACGAATCAAACGATCCAGCAAGTTTAACTATTAAAATTTCAGTAACTACCCCCTCTGGAAATACCACCACCTATACTGAAATATCAGGTACCAGAAGAAAATCTCGATAACTATTACTGATTGTTCACTATAACCCTGCCAGAGACTCTAAAAACCTGGCAGGGTTCTTATTTTCTTATCTTTTTCTAAATACCTGCTACAATCATTATATTCGCATCAAATCAATGATTGGAATGCTTTGGGTATAACTCACTAAGAGTTAAGACCATTTGTTAGCTATAAAGCACAAATATCTTCACTATGCGAAATCTCACTTCAAGTATTGTCATTGTTCTGCTACTGGGAATAGGAAATTTTCTGCACGCACAAACAACCTATATCCACTGCGGTCAGCTCATTAATGGGGTCAGCGATGAGGTTCAAACAGAAGTCACAATTATTGTTGAGGAATCGACGATAAAAGCCATTGAAGACGGCTATGTTGAAGTACCGAAGAAAGCTGAACTCGTTGATCTGAAAGATCAAACGGTGCTTCCGGGACTCATTGATATGCATGTGCATATCGAAAGCCAAACGAGTCCGGATGATTATATAAAGCAATTCACGCTGAATGATGCCGATGTTGCATTCAATGCCGCAGGATATGCCGAGACAACGTTGATGGCAGGTTTTACAACAGTTCGTGATCTCGGCGGAAGAGGCATCAACATTTCGCTGCGTGATGCCATTAATACCGGCAAGATAGATGGGCCACGGATTTTTACGGCTGGAAAAGCGTTGGCAACGACCGGCGGACATGCGGATCCTACCAACGGCTGGAAGGATGATATTGAAGGCGATCCGGGTCCAAAAGAAGGCGTTGTAAACGGTACCGGCGATGCACGAAAAGGTGTTAGACAACGCTATAAAAACGGGGCCGACCTTATTAAAATTACTGCTACCGGAGGCGTTCTCAGTCTTGCCAAAAGCGGTCGGGCACCGCAGTTTAAAACAGACGAACTCGAAGCAATTATCTCAACTGCCGATGATATCGGTTATCACGTAGCCGCTCATGCCCACGGCACTGAAGGTATGGAACGAGCAATCAAAGCGGGCGTCAAAACAATAGAACATGGCACGTATATGGAATCTGAAACAATGGAACTGATGAAAGAGCACGGAACATATTATGTGCCGACAATAACTGCGGGAAAAGCAGTAGCAGATTCAGCTAAAATACCAGGCTATTTTCCCGAGGTAGTACGACCGAAAGCACTTAAAATTGGACCGGAAATACAAAATACATTTGAAGAAGCCTATAAGAGTGGTGTCAATATTGTATTCGGGACCGATGCCGGCGTTTTTGCTCATGGAGAGAATGCCAAAGAGTTCGGATATATGACCGAAGCCGGTATGCCAGCCATGGAGACTATCAAATCCGCAACAATAACAGCAGCAGAAGTTTTGGAAATAGATGACCGGCTCGGGTCGATTGAGCCAGATAAAACGGCCGATATTATTGCCGTGCCCGAAAATCCATTGAAGGATATTTCTGCACTTGAACGAGTGTCATTTGTCATGAAGGAAGGTAAAATCTATAAAGGAAATAATTAGATAATGAGTAATCCAACAGATCTATTAGACAACAATCAACAATGGGCTGATCGTCTTAAAAATGAAAACCCTGAACTAGTAGAGGAAATGGCAGAGGGACAAAGTCCCGATTACCTGTGGATCGGCTGCTCAGACAGCCGCATGCCGGCAACGCAGGTGGTTGATCTGGCTCCGGGAGATATGTTTGTCCACCGAAATATTGCCAATGTGGTATTACATTCGGATTTGAACTGTCAGTCGGTTTTACAATATGCGGTCGAACAGCTTAAAGTGAGACATGTTATCGTATGCGGTCACTACGGTTGTGGTGGTGTTACGGCGGCACTTGAAAATCAGCGGCTGGGACTGATCGATCACTGGCTTCGTCATATAAAGGATATGTACAAGGATCATGTCGAAGAAATAGGCGCTATTGAAGATCAACACGATAGGATCAACCGTCTTTGTGAAATCAATGTCCGGGCACAGGTAATGAATGTGTGCCATTCACCGTTCGTGCAAGAGGCCTGGCAACAAGATCAGGACTTATCTGTACATGGTTGGATTTACAGCCTCGAAAACGGCCGTATTGAAGATCTGGATATTACTATTAATTCGGCGGAAGAAACTTCCTCGATTTATCAAGTTTAATCTTCGTTGAATGAAGAAGCTTTTTTATATTGCGGGCGTTTAATAATTAAAGCAGTAGGTGGGTAATTTTTTCTCTTACCCCTATTACTTATTCAGAATAACTTAGGAAAATCAGAAAGAAACAGATGGAGATCAAAACAGCTGAAAACGAGTTTCAGGATATTTCTTATGGTGATTCGAAGTACGAAAAATTGCTGAATCACCTTGTCTCAACCATAGATGAAGACAGGCATCATTTAAGCTTATTTTTGGGGATCTATGAGCCCAATAAGAGAAAGGCACTCAAAGACTTAGAGAAAAAGCTGAACCGCAAGGCTCAAATTATCGACACTTCAGAACTGGCTTCGAGAGTTGAATCTGAAACGTATGAAAAGCTGGATCGTTTTTTTGAAGATATGCATGAATCTGACGATATCCTGTATTTCAAAAACGGCGATAAGCTTTCGGGTGTATATTCCAGCTATTCGCAATCACGTGTAAAGTATGCCACACCGCAAGAACGGTATTTCCTGAATAAGGTAAAATCGTTTAACGGTCTGGTAATTGTGGATATCGAACAATTTATAGACGCCGACAAAACCTTACGTCGCGCTGCAGGTTCAGTTATCTCATTTACACTGCCCGAATCGAAATGGAAACGTTTTATCTGGCATTTGAAAAATTACTCGGTGCACGGATTTGAGCTCAAAACCAAACGACCCGAAGCCTACGGAGAAAGTGTGTAAAGTTGCGGATGATTCTCATTGATAATGACCCAAAAGCGGAATCGCTGCAACTTTTTATATAAGAATCTATTATGCAAAAACCTGAAAAGCCTCTCCCTACCGACTGTTGCGGAACAGGATGTCCACGATGTGTCTATGATATCTACCTGGAGCAATTGCAGAAGTA
The DNA here is from genome assembly GCF_058386985.1 of Fodinibius sp. GM108. Classification (NCBI taxonomy): domain Bacteria; kingdom Pseudomonadati; phylum Balneolota; class Balneolia; order Balneolales; family Balneolaceae; genus Fodinibius; species Fodinibius sp. GM108. The sequence goes on along the minus strand of NZ_JBYEIR010000005.1, from coordinate 252,071 downwards.
CAAGCAATGGCTTGAGAATCAGGAAAATAAGAATGAATTAGAAACGGAATAAAGTTTACACTTTATCATGGCAATTAAAGTAAAATTGGATACCAGCGGACGTCGCGGTAAGACTGTTACTATGGTTAGCAATATTCAACATAACCCGCAAGTCATTGAAAAGCTGGAAAAACAACTCAAGCAAAAGTGTGGCGCCGGTGGAACCAGCTACGCCAAAACAATTGAAATTCAGGGCGACCATGTTGACAAGGTGCGCGATTTTCTGAAGAAAGAAGGATATGATGTTCAATAAGTATTATATTTTATTGAGCTAAGAGCTTCAAAACTGTGTCATCCTGTAGGCCAGTCCCGTGGAACATACCGACGGGTTCCACAGGGCAAGACGACGGATCAGGATCTATAGATAAACCATGATTCAAAATCTTTAAACAAATTTTAGCAACAGATGCCGAAGAGAGTCTGAATCAAGCTCGGGACAGGATTCAATGTGACATGGTGCTTTTCTAAGCTCTCTCAATTGAAACTTAACAGATAGATTTACAGCTATGAGTTTTAATATTTCGAAGCAAGAGTACGAAGAAATTCTTGAAGAGATCAAAAGTGATGACAGTCCGGTTGGTATCGACGCCGGTAAGACGCATGTTCTCATCCTTCAAAAATTGATAAATATCGAAAATCGCCTTGAGGCGCTTGAGATGAAATTTTTTGAGGAGGAGGAATAGGAATATCAGCTTTATTCTACATAGCTCATATTTAAAATCCGATTACACGTTTCCCCTGGGCCTAAGAATTGTGTGCTGAAGCCAAAGGAAGCAGGTGTGGATTTTGTACCGGTGATATCTAAGAAAACAAGCTGTAAGGTTAACGGACCATCAAAATCCGCGCATCCTGCAGGCAGAAGCCGATTTCACAATTCTTCAGCTCGTCCTGTGGAATGCTACAAAGTAACCCTCCGATAAATCGGAGGATTCCACGGAGGACTTGATTTTTTAGTCCCTTTGTATCAAGACAAAAGGGACACCACAAACATTTTCAACCAAGCAGTACCACTCAATTACAAAAATAAATTATTCCAATAGTTACTACTTCGCAAAACCACCCGCAGAGCGGGTATAATCGACGTACCGCAGCGGAGCTACGGTACGAGACTAAAGGTAACTCCCGATCAGTATCCTTTTGCTTCAGCACATAATTTACAGTTTGATTAAATTTTTGAATCCAGCAACAAAAATTCCCTCCTTTCAATAAATAAGGAAATAAGTAGTATACCCTAGACCTCCCGGCTCCGTCCTTTCGATAGCAGCTGCAATCGGAATTACCAGAACAAAATTCACTCATCTTATTTCTTCACTGCCTTCCCTATGATATGAGGTCCAACCACCGGCAATGGGAGTTTAAAATGTTCCATTTCTATATGCTGAAATCCAGCACATTCTATGGCTTTCCACGACTCACGGTCGGGATGGCATCCGTCGGCCATACACTTCCACAGCGGTTTGATAAATTTCTGAATCGAATGCAGCCAACTTTTATCGTCGGCAGCAACATGCTCCAGAAAAAGGAATTGCCCGCCTGGCTTAAGGACCCTCTTTATCTCTGAAAGGCTATTGTTTAGGTTGTCTACCGAACATAAAACCAATGTACTGACAACAGCATCAAAACTTTTATCATCCAAGCAAATATTTTCAGCTGTACCTGTGATAATAGTTATCTGCTTTTTCATTTCACGGGCTTTTTCTTGCAGATATTTCTGTGCATAGGGATTTGGTTCTAAACCTGTAACCGATACCTCATCGGGATAATATTCAAGATTAGCTCCAGTTCCCGGACCAATTTCCAATACCTTTCCAGAAAGTCCCGAAAAAAGTTTTCTTTTTCTTTCATCAACACGCTCATTATAACGGTCGCTGCCTTTATGCAGCAGCCATGCATGTAATCGGGAGAGGAAGCCGGTATGGTTAGACATGACTATATCTTAAAGTTAATAATAAATCGGGTTCAGAAACTGCTTTGGTTCAGTTTTAGCAATCATCAACTTCTTAAAAACTCCATTATTTAGAAGGCTGATAAATAATAACATCACCTACCAGTTATAAATACTCAATCATTTAATGATGTGATTCAATTATTTCTTCTGTTTTTCCACATCCCGGCATTTTCTTACCCATATAGGGATTGATAATCGCTTCTTGGTCACTTATCCATCGAGCCCCCTCACCATTATCTGCCATCGGACAAAATTGCAGATATAATGATTTTTCATCATAGCCCTGATTTTCAAGCGCTTTTATTAGATTGGATGAAATATCTTTGAAGGAAGATCTCAACTCATTAATATCTTCGGCCTGTACTGCATTGGTAACAGCTTCGACCATAGAACCGTGATGGTTGGCATGCATTTGTGCGTGTTCCTGGTGATTATTCATTTCGTTATTCTCAACAACCTCGTCACTCAAATCAGATACCGCTAGCTGAGCAGCCTTAAAATCATCTTCAGCCAGTGCCCCTTTGGCTTCCAAATAATGCTCCAGCAGAGTAGATAGATGTTCGTTATGTTGATGTTCCTGTGCGTGGACAGTAAGACCTGACGATATTATTAGTGCAGAGAGTACAATTGTCTTTAATTTATACATATCAGTAGATTAGATAAATTTAAGTTAGTATTACTGACCCACCCCTGCCCTCGTGGAATCATCCCAGTTAGGGATGGCCACTTTGTGGCATTCCACAGGGCCTGTCCCCTCCCCCGGAGGAAACTCCTTAATTACAGGAATAAGTAAAAGTCCCTCCCGAAAGCTTTCGGGAAGAATTTAGGGGTGTGTGCTAGTTAGTAGTTTTAATATTCTATTTCTTCGATGATCTCACCGCAGTTGGGCATATTTTCGCTCAAATAAGGATTGCGTATTTTCTCCTCTGTACTGAGCCAGTAGGCTCCGTCATCCCCAAAGGCCATTGGACAGAACTGGTAATACAAAACACCGTCCACACCAATTTCACGCACACTTTCAACCAGTAATTCAGAAAGAGGGAAAAAAGCTTTGCGTTGAGCATCAAGTTCTTTCTGTTCGACCATCTGTGTAGCTTCTCTGTTTAGATCCTCCATAAATTCCATCCATCGATCGTGTGAATCACTTTTCAGTAGTGACATATCTACACGTTCCAGCTGATCGAGGAAACGTTCGGCCTGTTGAGAAGCTTCTTTCCGATCAGAATCCACCAGCGCATCTTTTAAATCCAGGTATTTGTAAACAGCCTGTTTTAATGTCTCACGGAATGCTTGCGGAACTTCAGTATTATTATTGTTAACCTCTGTCCTACTGTCAATAAGTTGACTGCGGCCATCCTGTTGTATCTGTTGTTCATTGCTATTGTCATCGTGATCATGTCCTACCCGGTTGGCCCCACTTCCTGGTTCACGATTCATCATACTAAGATTATCGGCCAGCTGAGCAGCGCTGTCGAGTTTGAAGTTTCCGTGGGTCACAATCTGCTCCCCCTCTTCAAGTCCTTCTTCAATAACATAATAATCACCTGAACGCCTTCCCAGTGTTACAAGTCGCGGTTCAAAAGATGGTACCTCACTATCCTGCTGCTTCACAAAAACGAGAGATCGTTTACCAGTCCACATAACCGCGGATTGAGGCACCATGAGCTTTTCACCTTCATTGAGAGACCCTGAAACCGTACCGCGGGCTAGCATATCCGGCTTAAGTTGCCCATTGGGATTTTCCACTTCGGCACGAACGCGTGCAGTCCTTGTATCCGGATCAACAAATGGGTCTACATAGGTTATTTCGGCTTCGAAAGTCTTGCCGGGATAACTGCGGACGGTAAAATCAACCGAATCTCCCTCCTCTAAAACTCCGATATCTGTCTCATAGGCATCAAACAGCACCCAGAGCTTAGAAAAATCAGCCACTTTATACATAACGGTCCCCTCATCTACATAATCCTTTACATCGATATTTTTCTGGGTCACATATCCACTGCGGGTGGCAATTATCGGTAATGCATCGGTTACTTCTCCGGCTGATTCTATGCGCTGTATTTCACTTTCGGCAAGTCCCCACAAACGCAGCTTTCTGCGGGTGGATTCATAGAGCCCGGGATTCGTTTTTTTATTTCTGGCCGCCTCAATTAGTTCCTGCTGCGCGGAGAGCAGTTCCGGTGAGTAGATGGTAGCCAGTTTTTCCCCCTCCTCAACATAGGTACCGGTAAAATCGACAAAGAGTTCTTCGATACGTCCCGGAAATTGCGCGGTGATGGATGACACCCGCCGCTCATCGGCAGCCACTCGTCCCGGCAGACGAACTTCCAGTTCAGGGATGCGCCGCTCTACGGTTGATGTTTGAATCTCCGCCAGCTTCACTGCGGCTTCGGTCATTGTAAATACGGTTTCTTGCTGCTCTTCAGCCTGGTCGACAGGTATAAGCTCCATACCGCAAATGGGGCAATTTCCGGGCTCATTTTGCCGAATCTGGGGATGCATGCTGCAGGTGTAAACTACTTTTCCCTCCTCATCGGTATGGGTTTCTTCGATGTGTTGGTTTATATCTGTTGCCTCTTCCCCGGCGGAACCGCCAAAGAACAGCCATCCTAAGAAAAGTCCAATCAGCAGTATGCCGACTGTTTTTCCTATCTGTTTTAATTTTAGTGATTTCATAATTCCTTTTTCTTTTTGATGAAAACGGTCGGGACGTACCAAGGTACGTCCGTACGTTTTTATTCTGTTTCAATTTCTTCTGGGCTAATGTTGTATTCCCCTGCCAAGGTCTCTATTTCAGCTATGGCTATATTTTGCTCCACATAGGTTGTATTCAGCTTCATTTCATAATCCAGCAATTGCTGTTGCAACTGGATGATCTGCTCAAAGTCTGCGCGCCCCGAACTGTAGTCAGCTTGTGCTATTTCCAGTGCCTGACGGGTTTTAGGGATCAGCCGTTCTTCATGCAAAGCAATTCTTCGATCGGCATCCCGGTACCGCTGAAGCAAAGATTCTACCTCGGCAGTCAATCGATTTGTAACCTCCTGCTGTTCTTCACGTGCGATTCGTGCTTCAATTCTAGCCTCCTTCTGTTGGGCCCGATATTTGGATCGCGACAACGGAACACGAATAGTAAGCGAACCTGTCAGAGCCGCTTTATCGCCGCCCATCAGGGGCATATACATATAGTTCTTATTCATAACCATCAGCCCAAGACCGAACGACGGACGTCCCTCCAGACGGGCTTGTTCCTCAGCTACAAGAGCAGCCTCTTCTTCTAGTTCTCTCCCACGGAGTTCGGGATTATTATCATATACGACTTGTCGAAGGCGGTCCTTTTTTCTAGTCAGCTGTGTGATATACATTACATCAGTAATTTGAACCTCGGACTCCGCCGGACGATTAAGCAGTGAATTAAACCGGATCTTCATTGCCTCCAACTTCTCTTGGGTGTTTATGATTTTTATTTCCAGGTTATCTTGTTCAATCTGGATTCGAAGCAAGTCAACCTGGCTGACTTTCCCACTTTCATACCGTCGTTGTACCTGTCGTTCAAGCTGTCCCAACAAATCCATATTTCGATCAAAGATCATCAAGTGATGATGCAGCTCATGCATTCGGTACCAGCGCTCTTTAATATCCTGAACGATCTCGTTGCGGGCCGCTTCAAAAGCGGTCCATTCTACTTCTGCCATCTTCTCAACTTGTTCCTCTCTTTTGCCGAGCACACCGAACCAGGGAAACATCTGAGTGGCACTGACCGTCGTACGGGTCAGCGGATTGCTGTATTCCGCCGGATTTATATGATACTGCAACATGACTTCAGGATCCGGTAAAGCGCCAACCTGCGGAATCTGCTCCAGACGAGCGTAGTATTGGTGAAACAATCCATCAATATGCGGATTATTGGCCAATGCCTCTCGTATATAGCGATTTAAGGCAATGCTGTCTTCCACGGCCTCGTGCGATCCGGGTGAAGGATGGTCCTGGGCCTGGAGACTTCCACCGATTAGTAACAGGAAAATAAATGTGAGGATTTTCAATCCCCCTGAACCCCCCTTCTCCAAGGGGGACTTTAAACTCAAAAGCCTCCAATAATTGTAGGAGTTCCTCCTTGCCGGCCCCGAGACTTCAGCGGGAGAAGGAGGACAGGAAGATTGATCTACATCTATTCTATAGTTCGTCATAATCACCAGTTTAGCTTGATTCATTGGAATTTTCACTTTCACTCGTCAGCGGTAATTGTTCCATTTTCTCTTCCATCTTCCACTTGGATTCCTGCCAAACGGCGTAGAGCACGGGCACCACAAATAGCGTGACGATCGCAACCATCATGCCGCCAAATGTTGGAATAGCCATGGGAATCATAATATCGGCACCGCGTCCGCTGGATGTAAGAATCGGCAACAGAGCAAGCGTCGTAGTAGCCGTTGTCATCAGGGTTGGACGAATACGAATGTTACCGGCTTTAATAATGATCTCATGAAGCTCATTTACATTTTTAGGTTTATGCCGATCCATCAGCTGGTGAATATAGGTGGCAATTACCACCGCACCGTCGGCAGCAATCCCGAACAGAGCGATAAAGCCAACCCACACTGCAACGCTAAGGTTTACGGTCCCCATCTGAAACAGATTTCGCATGTTGGTGCCAAACAGTTCAAAATCCATAAACCACGGCTGACCGTACAGCCAAATCATAATAAAGCCGCCGGCCCAGGCCACAAATATGCTGCTAAAGATCATGGCGGTCGTGGAGATCGATCGGAACTGGAAGTAGAGAATCAAAAAGATGATCAGCAAGGTGATCGGCATTATAATAGCCAAGCGTTTTTCGGCCCGTACCTGATTTTCATAACTGCCGGCAAATTCAAAGCTGATCCCCGGAGGTACTGAAAGCTCTTCACTTCCAACTTTCTCCTCAATCTCCTGCCGGGCCGCTTCAACAACCTCTACTTCCGAATAGCCGTCTCTTTTGTCAAAGGTAACATAGCCGGTAAGAAAGGTGTCTTCGCTCTTGATCATCTGCGGACCCTGCCGATACTTAACTTCTCCGAGCAATCCAAGCGGAATACTTGTCCCCGAAGCCGTCGATACAAACATCCGTTCGATCTCTTCAGGACGATCGCGATACTCCCTGGCATATCTCACCCGCACCGGATACCGTTCGCGTCCCTCAACAGTCTGTGTCAGCGCCATTCCGCCCATGGCCACCTCCAGGTACTGCTGAACATCTGCAATTTTTAATCCATACCGGGCCAGTGCTTCCCGATCCCATTCAATTTCGAGATATGGTTTCCCTACAATTCGATCTGCAAACACCGCCTGGCTCTTCACTTCGGGCACGCCTCGAAGTATTTCCTCCAGCTCCAGACCGAAGGACTCAATTGTCTGAAGATCAGGACCTTTAACCTTGACACCCATTGGCGCGCGCATTCCCGACTGCAGCATAATTTGCCTGGTTTCAATCGGCTGCAACTTGGGAGCTGAAGTCAGACCGGGCATACGAGTGGCATTGACAATTTCCTCCCAGATGTCATCAGGGTTTTTGATGTGATCACGCCATTGCCGATAATACTGCCCGTTATAGTCGGGAATTAATGCTCCGGATTCATCACGGATATAATCTCCGTCCTCATTGACGGCATATCGAATTCTTCGCCCGTCCTCATCTCGTTTGTACTCGCTTTTATACTGAATTACATTCTCATACATTGATATGGGAGCGGGATCCAGCGCCGTTTCTGCCCGACCCAATTTTCCTACTACAATATCCACTTCGGGAATAGAGGATACCGCCATATCAATTTTTTGCATGTAATCTTTTGCCTCTTCCACTCCCACATGAGGCATGGTGGTCGGCATCAGCAGAAAAGCTCCCTCATCCAGCGGCGGCATAAACTCTTCGCCGAGTCCGGGAAAAGTCTCCTCCATCGAGGTCCAGGCCGTGGTCTCCTGCACCGGAAGTCCTACTGAATCGAAGCTCTTTCCAACCCATCCGAACATCTTACCATATCCAAGCCAGATGGTTACGCCCAATATCACAAGCACCAACGGTATGGAAAGAAAGGTTTTCCGGTAATAGAGCGCCCACTGTAGAATCGGACGAAAATAGCGGATAAAGAGGAAGAAAATGCCTATCAACAGCGCGGCGATACTGCCTACAAAAATAAAATTGCTGAAGAGCGATACTTCCGGCCCCAGTGGCAGCCAGGCTTTCGCCAACAGCCATGTGACCACGATGGCAGCAACAAAATTGTTAATCCGAACAGCCTGCCTCTCGCTGTATGCTTCTATATAGAGCGAGGCAAGTGTATTGGCACCAAAAAGCAGTAACAGCCACCCAGCCCATGGCAGTACGGAAAAGATGATGCTTATCAATCCTAATACCACCACAAAACAGTTCCAGGCAAATTTCAGAGGACGCTTTTTGATGCGTACCGAAAAGAACCAGTGTGCAAACGGCGGTATAATAATCAGGGAAATGATGATAGAGGCAATCAGCGCAAATGTCTTGGTATAAGCCAGCGGAATAAACAGCTTCCCTTCGGCGGCAATCATCGTAAAGACGGGAAGGAAACTAATCACAGTCGTTGAAACAGCGGTGACAACGGCCGATGCAACTTCACTCGTAGCTCTGAAAATAACCTCCAGCAGTGATTCTTCATCCCCGGCCTCGTCAATATGCCGGATCATATTTTCGGTAAGGATCACCGCCATATCCACCATTGTACCGATGGCAATGGCAATACCGGTCAGTGCTACAATGTTTGCATCCACCCCACCGTATTTCATTGAAATGAACGTCATGAGCACGGCTATCGGCAGCAATCCGGAAATGAGTACCGAAGATCGCAGGTTCATCACCATGACAATGACTACAATAATCGTCACCAGAATCTGTAAAAACAGAGCTTCCTCCAAGGTTCCCAGCGTCTCCATAATAAGCTCGGTGCGGTCGTAAAACGGGACGATTGTCACCTTTGATTCAGTGCCATCATCCAACGTTTTGGAAGGCAAACCCGCAGAGATTTCGCGAATCTGTTCCTTTACGTTTTGAATCACCTGCAGCGGATTTTCACCCTGGCGGGCAATGACTACCCCTCCGACCGCTTCGGCACCGGATTTGTCGAGAGCGCCCCGTCGCATCGCAGGTCCGTGCGTAACATGCGCTATATCCTTAATACGAATAGGCGTATTATCCCTGCTTACCACTACGGCTTGTTCCAAGTCTTCGAGGTTCTTGATGTATCCGAGTCCGCGCACCAGGTATTCCACATTATTCATCTCAACCGTCCGCGCACCGACATCAACGTTACTGCCCCGGACCGCTTCAAAGATCTGCTGCATCGTAATATCGTACACCTGCATGGCTTCCGGATCAACATCCACCTGATATTCCTTGACGTATCCGCCAACTGGTGCTACTTCGGCCACTCCTTTAGCCGAAGTCAGAGCATAATCCACCGTATAATCCTGGATAGTACGAAGCTCCTGCGGATCCCAGCCGCCGGCCGGATTTCCGTCACTGTCTCGTCCTTCCAATGTATACCAGAAAATCTGTCCGAGCCCGGTGGCATCGGGTCCGAGTGAGGGCTGCACGCCTTCGGGAAGCGTCCCCGAAGGAAGGGCGTTAAGCTTTTCGAGAATGCGGGAGCGGCTCCAATAAAATTCGATATCCTCCTCAAAAATCACGTAGATCGTGGATAGCCCCATCATAGAACTGCTGCGCACGGTCTTTACTCCCGGTAGTCCCAACAGTTCGGTCGTCAGCGGATAAGTGATCTGATCCTCAATATCTTGCGGAGATCGACCCGGCCATTCAGTATGGACAATCTGTTGATTTTCACCCAGATCGGGAATGGCATCCACCGGCACCGGATCACGCGGAAAAACATCATCAAGCTGCCAGTTGAAGGGAGCCACAGCTATCCCCCATCCCACAAAAAGAAGCAGCAGGAGCACTGAAATAAGCTTGTTTTCAAGAAAAAAGCGTATGGTTTTGTCGAGCATTGAATTAGTCGTGAGTCTTGAGTAGTGAGATAAAAGCAAATAACTACAACGCATTACGGGCTACGAGATTAACTACGTGATTCGTGATACGTAATGCGTAGAGGCCTAGAAAAGATTTAAAGGCAGGATTGACTAATTCAGGAATACGCTATTTACCAGAAAGAGGGGTGGGAATTCAGTATGGGAGGTCAAGTACGAAGCACGGAGAAAAGCAGAAGTTGTCTTGGATTCACTATCAATAAATTGGATAACAGAGACAACAAAAGTTTTCGCATTATTAGAAACTGATGGTACAGCTTCTGGTTTTACCTCTGTTTTATTGATATTACAAGCACAGCTTAAAATCCAGTCACAGTCTTCTTGCTGATCATGTGACTCCTCATACTGATGGCTTTCTGTCATCGGACAGTGATCGGCTGACATTTCAGCTGCCGGAGAATCCATATCCATACTACAGTGTGCTGCTATCAGATCCACCGGAAGTGAGATGCTTACGGCAACTAAAATTGCCAGAAGCATCGAAAATAGGCGATATGTCTTTTTAAATGATGACAAGAAGTGATAATGCATTTAATTTAGAATCCCAATATTACAAAATTTATCGCACATCACGCAATGATATTTTAGAGTGCCGAAATGTTATATCACTACCTTTGATGATAACCCTCAGTACTATCTTGATAAGAAAAAGGATCAATCAAATACAGCCCGAATCCACTACCCGGCTCGATATACTAATTGTAAGTGTGCTTACCTTGTTACTGGTAATTGCTACGGTTTTCATGCTGATCGAGCTTTAGTCGATTTCCAGGGGAAGGTAATTAATTATATTAATCCTGGGGTCGTTTTGCGATAACCATCCAGTACCGCTGGTACCTGTTGGAATTAAAACGGTCAACTTTTTTTCCTATCCGGAATCCGGCTTCTTTCAGATCATCGAGTGCATATCGCATGGCAATATCGTGTTCCTCAGTCTGCTCTTCCCTGCTCTTATCAATCATCTCTTCTTGTATAGGCTCGACCATAACCAGGCGTCCCCCGGCTTGAGTGCTCTTTTCATATGATGTAGCATGCTCATGTAATTTCGAAATTCGTGATAGGCATTCCTGACCAATATAGCATCCAGCGAATTCGGTGGGAGCATAGGATTTCCGGAAATGCTGTAGATCGGACTTATACCTGTTACTTCCCGAACTTTTAATCTTTTTCGTAATTCTTGAAGTTTATCCTCATCGATATCCACGGCAAAAATATGGCCCGAATCGCCTACTATAGACGCCATCGGAATGGAGTAATCCCCATCTCCACTTCCGATATCAGCGGCCCAACTCCCCTCTCCTATCTGCATTGCTTCAAATATCGCATCAGCAGTTCCCGCGTTCGACTGTGCACACGCCACCGAATTGACAGTCACTATTGCAACAACAAGCAGAAGTATGTTATTTAGTGGTACGCAATCTTTTTTTAAATATCGACACATGACGAGGTGCTTTTCAGTTGAGTTAAAAAATTAGATAGATAATTGCGCGATAAGGCTATCAGCTATATCAATATTTTTCAAAAAGAGAGTGATTCCCCTCTTCATCAAAAAGATATACTTCAAAGGGGGTCCCGTCATTTCCCATACCTGGTGTACCGGTTGGCATATTCGGGACAGAAATTCCCTGGGCATCAGGCTGTTCTTTCAGTAATTTGTAGATCGATTCGACCGGCACGTGTCCCTCTACCACATAACCGTCAACGATTGCCGTATGGCAGGACTCGAGATCTTCGGGCACAAGATAATGATCCTTAACAGCATCCAGAGTGTCACTCTGAGTCTCGGTGACAGATAAACCTTTTTCCTTCAGATACGAAGTCCATTTTGTACAGCAATGGCAATTGGGTTGTTTATGGACCATTATCTCAATAGAATCGTCCTCTGCAAGCTCTTCGCTCTCATGGTCCGACTGCGCGTGGGCCACAAACGGGATTATTAGCAGGCAACATGAGGTGACAAAAAAAGTTTTTAGTGAACATGTCATATTAGTAGTCATTTTATTACGGTTTAAGATTATCAATACATTCTCATTCAAATTCTATGTGACTTCCCCTAAGCTGGAGTATACCATCGACGGTCTGAACCCAAACGGCGTAAAATCCGCCTTCAGGCATTCCAACCAATCCTAAATATTCCCCTCCTTTAGAAAACCGAGGATTAACGGGGCGGTATTCATCAGCCATTGCATACATTCTGGGCTTACCCGGGATATCCAAGCAGTATTTGCCTTCTTCCAAGACTGATTTTGTAGCAAAGGATTCCCCTCCATCCCAAGAGTGAGAAAAATGCACTCGATAACACTCCTTATTTTTACTTTCACTCATCTTTTCTGTCCAAAGAATTCCCAGCCTTCCTTCTCCGTCAACTGCGGGATAGTGAGCTATTTTACGTGCAGTAGCCAATTCTTTTACTTTCTTTGGTTCACTCCATCTTTCTCCCCTGCTGTCGGAAAAAAGTACAGATAGTGTGGGATTCTTATGCGAAAGTACCCCGGCCATATATATTCGGTCCTGATATTCAACCGACGTCGTATCAGCAGCCAACAGTGGCATATCTACCGCTTTTATTGTTATTATATTGGGATAGGAAGTGGTTTTTCCGCCGTCAAATGATTTAAATGTCCATGCTGGTTTGGTACGTAATGACCGCGGCTCGATGGTCATGTAATTATAGTATCCACCAATAAGAGTACCATCCGATAAAATCAATGTATTTAAACTTTGCTTCCTGAAATTATTTTCAGCAACATAATTGATATCTGAAAAAGAGTCGCCGGCGTTTTGTGAATACAAAAAAGCAACGGTCTTGGTAGAATTTTGAAGCTTCGTCGGACGGGCCCAGCGGTTAGAACTCATATAAAGCCGGTGGGTATACTTACTATTCATAGTATTATCAATAGTAAGCTTGGGCTGATCGAAAGAACCTCCCTGCCCTCTCTCCGAAATATGGGTATAAGTGTTTAGCCAATCGTTCTGTACATTACTTTTCCGGAAAAGCTTAAATCCTATAAAGCTGTCATCTTTGGAAAAAGTAGTAGCAGTAAGTAAAGACACAAACGAATTTCCCCGGCGATCGAAAGCAGTCCAAGGATCGATTGTACCCAGGGAATCCGTAGTCGGCAGCTTTTCCCTAACCCAATTCCTGCCGTTATCTGTTGATCGAAATGCGTCAACATGATGCCTGCTGGAATCAGGTAATACTACGGATGCCAGCAAAAACTCATTTGAGTTGTTGGGATTTATGCTTAGATGAGGCTCAACATGTGAATTTTTGGGGTTATCCGCTGATATCTGAACCTTGTTGGAAAATATTACCGAATCGGCCTGGTTAATATGGAATAAGACCAAAAGCGCAACAAAATAACTCATAACTTAAAGTTGATACCAATTATGCTTTACTTACAGTTCATCGCTCCGTTAAGCTATTAATCTACCGGTGTGCTTCCTACTAACAGAAACTTAAAAATGTTAATGAAATGTTAACGAATGTGTAATAGGAACATATCTTTTATACTTTTAGCATAACAGAAAAGGTGAAACTTCCTGCTTATGGCTTTTTCACAGAAAAAAATCTACTTAGTCATCGCCCTAACTGTTATTTCGTTAGTGGGAATTGTTGTAGTTCAATACTTCTGGATCGATGCAGCATATAAAACCCAAAAGGAGCAATTTGACCAGCGTTTAAATTCTATCAGAGGGGATATCAGTAATAGTGTTAAAGCGGATGACCAACTGGAAAAATCTCTCCTGGCTTATGCCAATGACAACTATCTTCCCTCGTTACATTCTTATCTTTATGACCTTCCTCAACCATTAGCTTTCATCATTAATAATGATAAATCTACCTTCTCCGGTGAGAACCTTTTATTATCTCGAGATACACTTAAAAGAAAGCTTCGTGCAAAAATAGATTCCGTCTTTAATGCGAATAATTTTAATATCGATTACGAATTTGGACTCGTTAATCATAGTCCCAATTGTGATCGATGTGGGCAGGAAGACGATAAAGAGTATGTTATATTTGCGACTATGAGCGGCCCCGATCTGTCACCCATTATAGAATCAAAGTATAAGATGTGTACTCCTATACTAATGGGAGATGCGCATATTAATTTCCATTTCCCCAACAAAGGCTTTTACATTGCCAAACAGATTGGCTGGATGTTGAGTCTTTCGATCCTCGGAATTCTGATCATAGTCGGCTGTTTTGCTTATACAATTCTCACCATTCGAAAACAGAAGAAACTAGCCAGAATGAAGAACGACTTTATAAACAATATGACCCATGAATTTAAGACTCCCATCTTCTCCATCTCTCTTGCATCTAAAGCACTTGGAAAGTCACAACAGCTACAACAATCCGAAAAACTCACCAGCTATCTTGACCTGATCCATGATGAAAGTAAACGTCTTAAAAAACAGGTTGACAAGGTATTGCAAATGACGCTTGCAGATTCTGACTACACAAAAATCAACAAAGAGAAAATAAACCTTCATGAGCTTATTAAAAAGGAGGTCAGTAAATTTAAACTTATTCTCTCCGAGAGAAATGGGTCTGTCAGCCTCAATCTGAATGCGGACAAGCATATCATTTATGCCGATAAAACCCATATCAAAAATATCATCCAGAATCTTATCGATAACGCCATTAAATATTCCAAACAGCAACCCAATATTACCATTTCAACAGAACATGGAGATGAAGGTGTCAGCTTCAGCATTACTGACAATGGAATTGGTATGGACACAGAAACCAAAAAACATATTTTCGAAAAATTTTATCGGGCCCAATCGGGCGATATACATGATGTCAAAGGGTTTGGATTGGGTCTTAGTTACGTGAAAAGTATTGTAAAGGCTCACAAAGGACGAATAAAGCTTAACAGTCAAATCAATAAGGGCAGTACTTTTACAATTATTCTGCCCGCCTAAATATTAATTATTTTATACTATGAGTTATCGCCTGCTTCTGGTTGAAGACGATGAAAATCTCGGCTATATCCTAAAAGAATATCTGGAAATGAACGAGTTTCGTGTCGACTGGACCAGAGACGGTAACGAAGGATTGTCCAAGATCAAAGATCAAAATTATGATCTCTGTATTTTGGATATTATGATGCCGAAGAAAGATGGCTTTACTCTGGCTCGTGAAATAAAGGAACTACAACCCAATACGCCATTCGTTTTTTTAACCGCTAAAACGTTAAAAGTAGATCAGCTTAAAGGATTTAACCTTGGAGCAGACGACTATATTGTTAAACCTGTGGACGAAGAACTGCTTATCGCCCGAATAAGGGCAATTCTCAATCGCTTTGATAACACGAAGGATGATCGAAGCAACAATATCTATAAGCTCGGCAACTTTACTTTTGATACTAGTAAGCGTCAGCTTACCTCCGAGGAACAAGAAACGAAGTCGCTAACTCCACGGGAAGCCGACTTGCTCACTCTTTTTTGCAAAAAGAAAGGTGAACTTCTAAGCAGAGAAAAAGCGCTGAAGGAAATATGGGGAGACAGTAACTACTTCAACAGACGTATTATGGATGTCTATATCTCCAAGCTTCGAAAGCACCTGGCGGACAATCCCGGCGTCAGTATCGAAAATATACACAGTAAGGGATTTGTCCTGAAAGATGAAGTTAGCTGACTTCATTATACATCCTCTTCCCTCTTTTATTTAATTAACCTATTACAAATAAAAAACGACATGCCTCTGCGACATGTCGTTTTTAGAGTTTAACAGATGGGATGCTTAATTCAACATACTCGTGGTGATTATTTATAAGGTAACTTTGCTCTCACGCTTTGGATCCAAATCGTAGAGCGATGAAACAGTGGCTTGTACTGTTTTATACCAGTCGTTGCCGTATTTATCGTTGATTTCGTAAAAATCAGAAAAGTCAGGCTTGCGAGTTTTCATCTTCCACTCCTGATTCTTGGCCTTGTAAACAGGGTCGACATGCAGAAGCTGGTGAAACAACACCATTTCCCGTGTTTTTTGATCCAGCATATCCCACATTTCACCGGATATTTCAATCAGGTAATTGTTACCGGAGTAATATTCAACCTCCCGGGAGGCTTTTTTGCATTTTGCCGCCCGATATTTTGAGAGATTTGGATAAACCAGGAAATAACCAATTGAGGCAGGACCAAAATCCAGGCTTTCCCGTTCGATAACAGTCTCGGCAATCTTTTCTACTTCGGGAGATTCCATCAGCTGCTTGTTACTGTGACTAACGGTATCGCCCGGTTTTAAAAAATCATTGTCTTTCATTGACGTGCTTCATTTTAGATTCAAATTTTCAGAGGTCCCAAAGGTATGATTCTGCGAGATTAGTTTCATCTGTTTTGAGGAAATGATTTTACGGAAGATTGGCACATTCCCGCCCGACCGCTGGGTGTACGGTCGGGCGGTAAAACAAATTCAGTTTATTTACTTGACTTTCCGCCGGACGGCCTTCACGGAAACATCTACTAAATAATTAACTGGTTTTAGAAAAGCCATATATAACCAAAGAATAGTAAAAGAAATCCACTTTACTTACTGCTTCTCCAATCCGCCGGACGGCAACTCCAACCACCCGACGGAAGAAATGGGGTTTCTTAGGATGACTGAATTCTCCTCAGGTAGTTGATCTGTCCCAGATGATAGTTCAAATGCCCATAAAGATGGATCAAAAATCCCCCGATCGACGCCTCAAAAGATAATTCCATAGGATACGAAGCATTGAAATCCGCCTCTCCTATAGAATCGAAAACGTCATCCAGTGTAATTTGCAGATCCTCTATTTCTCTGATCAATTCATCTTTGGACTTTTCGGTAGAGGCAAATTCCTGCTCGCGCTGACGTACATAGCCTATTTGTCCTAATCCCTCACCGATATAATGATTAAGATTTCCAACCAGATGCTGTACAAGAACTCCACAGCTATTAGTAACGCCATCCGGTACTCTCCAGAGTTCATCCTCAGGTATTTCCCGCAGATTATCTATAAGTTGATCCAAGTCACGCAGAAAATAGGATCTCATTTCTTTTTTAAGTGAGCTCATATCGATAATGGCTTCTTTATTTAAAGGATTAGTTCTAAATCCGCCCCTGTTCCCTCTCTGGAGGGAACTTTTTTATTACAATGGTAAGTGGTAACATTAAATCTCGTTGGTTTTATTTCCTTCACTCACCAAGCTGACACTTTGGACAATAATAGATTTTGCGTCCGCCGGTGTTATCCTGCTCGATAACTGTTCCACACTTGTGACAGCGATTGCCGGTTCGTTTATACACGAAATGTCGATATTCCTTGCGGTTAGCATTTTCTCGCTTCAGCGCTTCTACGATCGACGGGTCATTAGTAATGCCACCTGTCTCGTAGGATCGCGTTGTCAGCTTCACGACTGCTTTAGCAAGAGCTTCTTTCTCTTCATCAGAATACTGTTTCAGTTTTTGATGCGGATCCACCCCGGCATAGAACATAATTTCGCTCCGAAGATAGTTACCAATACCGCTGATAAATCCCTGGTCCAAAAGCAGCGTGGTTAGTTTTCGGTTCTGGAAGGTATCCGACTGGAAACGATCGATGATATCTTCATAGCTCGTATCCGGGTGCAGTACATCAGGACCCAGTTTTTTGATATAGGAATGCTCCGGAACCTCATCCTTAGGTATAATTTCAATATCAGAAGCAGAAAAAAGATAGGCAGATTTTGTCCCGTTATGAATAGCAACTCGCAGTGATCGATTGGTATCAGGCTTTTGTCCCTTTTCGCTGATCATCCATTTGCCGTAAAGCTGATTATGGCTGTACATCACCAGGTCATCCTCAAAAAACGTGAGGATCGCCTTTCCCCGCGCCTCCACATTTTTTACGCGCGTTTCTTTCAGCTTTGATTCAAATTCCTTTAGTTCATCAAAAGCAAAGTAGAGATCGGTGATCTCCTTGTGTTGCAGAGCATCCTGTAACTTGTCTGCCGTATTCCAAATTTCGGGTCCTTCAGGCATCGCAATAACTTTGATTAGTATTTATCACCACTTTTACAAGTATAATGCTACATTCGTTCACTCATTTATGATACGATCAATGCTTGCCATCGCAGTAGGATATTTCTCCATCGTAGCTCTAAATAGTTTCGTGCACGTAATAGTATCTGTATATTTTAATACTGAACTATTTCTGACGGGCATCTCACAAATGCCGTCCAACATTTGGATCTCCGGAGTTACGGCCCTTCAGTTTGCATTCGGATTATTTGGCGGGCTGCTTACAACTACAATTGCAGGTTCAAAAGCATATGTCGAAATTTTAGGATTTATTCTGTTGATGATTGTCATAGGATTCGTAGATTATTCTGTACTTAATGAACGGGAACCGCTTTGGTATTTGATAACATCTCCTATCTTAAAAGTGTTGGGAATTTACACAGGATACCGGCTCATTAAACTACAAAACGAGAAAACAGAAACACAGACAACATGAAGCGAACACTGATTCTTTTATTAATGCTGGGTGGGATTTTGATAGGATGTTCAACTGGCGATAGTAATATTAGTACACTGCAACATCCCGCCCCCGAAAACAGCTCCTATCCTTACCTGTATTCAGTTGAAGACACGCTTTATATGAGCTGGATTTCATCAGCGGATCAGGGAAATGTGTTACAGTACACTAAATATGCCAACCAAAACTGGAGTTCTCCTTATACTATTACCCGCGATTCCAGCTGGTTCGTCAACTGGGCAGATTTTCCATCAATTATTGCCGACGAAAACGGACCGGTAGCAGCTCACTGGCTGAAGAAAATCCCGGGCGGACCGTACGCCTACAATGTCACCATCTCCACCAATAATAAAGACAAACCTTGGTCCTCTGTTCTGACACCTCATCAGGATGAAACCGCCACCGAACACGGTTTTGTATCGATGATTCCCTGGAATAATGATACCATACTAGCTGTCTGGTTAGACGGACGCCAAACAGCCGACAGATCGGAAGATGATTATTATGATCTGGATAATGCCATGACACTGCGGGGAGCGTTAATATCTATTGATGGAACAATTGAAGACAAATTTTTAATTGATGATTCCGTCTGCGACTGTTGTCAGACTTCACTCATCAAAACTTCAGATGGTGCTATTGTAGCTTACCGCAACCGGACCGATGATGAAATCCGAGATATTTATGTAAGTCGATTTGATGGGAAACAGTGGTCGAATCCACAGACCGTGCATAATGATAACTGGAAGATCGGGGCCTGTCCTGTGAATGGGCCCAAACTGGCTGCCGAGGGATCAACGACCGTTTTAGCTTGGCATACCGGGGCAAATGATAAACCTACCGCTAATATGGCCATTTCTATGAACGATGGTAAAGAGTTCGGAAAACCGATCAAGCTTAACAGTAAAGAATCATTGGGACGTGTTGACGCAGCGGTCCAAAATGGACAAGCTTATATTTCATGGATGGAAAAGGATAGCAATGAACAGGCTAACTTGCAGCTGGCTTCTTTCGGATTAGATGAAACAACGGCTACAACAAGAACTGTTGACCAAATTAACAGCTCGCGCCGGACGGGCTTTCCTCAGATGGAGATCATCGGCAATGAAGTCATTTTTGCGTGGACAGATGTGGATTCTTCGGACGAACCGAAAGTAGAGATGAAGCAGGTTTCGCTGCCACTTTGATTCTACAATAAAACGAGAATAACTCGCTCTCAACTAAAGTAGTTTTTTCGCCGTTTGGATCAAGCCCCGTGGAATGCCACGTAGTGGCCCTCCGAATTTCGGAGGATTCCACAAGGGCAAGCCAAAAGGTAACCCTCGATAACATAAAAGCCTTTAAACACAAAATTAACTCACGGTTTTAAAAATCGATCTTGATTATGTGCCCACAAAGAAAACCGTTAATCACGCCAAATTATCGATCTCTTCGGGTGACTGACCTCTCCATTCGGCAAGCTGATCCAGAATACGTCCCCTCACCTCTTCGGTCAATGAGCGCGTATCGTTTCTTTCCAAACCTTCTGTGGAAACAGGGTCGAGTACTTTCAACTTAATATGCCTGGCAATTCCAAACTTCCAGCTACGCTTCGGTAACGTATTTTGTGTGCCGTCGATAACCATCGGTAACACCGGTTTCTGCTCCCGGATGGCCAGCTCAAAGGCACCACGAGTAAAAGCATTCAGGTTACCATTACGCGATCTGGTTCCCTCCGGGAAAAACATCACCGAACATCGGTTCTCCAGGTAATGACGGGCTTGCTCGAACGTCATCTCTTTCCGATTCGGAGCCCGGCGATCTACCGAAATATCACCGGCAAGCTTCATCATCCATCCCACAACCGGAGTATCAAAGAGTTCCTTTTTGGCCACCCACTTCATCTCCCAGGGCAAGTTCGAAATCAGCGGGATATCGGCCTGGGACAGGTGGTTACAGACCACTACATATGGAGCCCGATCATCTACATCGGTTCGGCCGCTGATAGTAATTTGCCAATTGGGGTTAATTTTTGAGATTGCTTTTCCGAGCTTTCGAAAAAGCTTGCCTGTATGATAATGGGGATCGGGATCAAACAAACGGCAAATAACAAGCATCGGCAGCCAAATCAGGATTAGCAGAGCTACTCCTATCCAAATTGCCAACGACTTAATTGTTGCACCCATTTATCCCTGTTTCATCGAATTAACGAATGTTAGTGATCACTTTCGGACTGTTTCAACTTTTCTTTCAAAGATTCAGGCAGTGTCCACGTCACCATCGATTCATCTGTCCTCCTAAAATGACCCGATCTGCCATCCAGCTGAAAAATAGCAATCTGATACAATTTTTCCTCAAGCGGAATCGAGACAGAAAGATCTGCTGCTTCCCTGGATCCAGAATTTTCTATATCCTGGAAAGTAATTTCGCGGAGCGTATTTCCTTCACTGT
This sequence comes from Fodinibius sp. GM108, assembly GCF_058386985.1. Taxonomy (NCBI): domain Bacteria; kingdom Pseudomonadati; phylum Balneolota; class Balneolia; order Balneolales; family Balneolaceae; genus Fodinibius; species Fodinibius sp. GM108. The sequence goes on along the minus strand of NZ_JBYEIR010000005.1, from coordinate 231,113 downwards.
CTAGCAACAATGCCTGATAATTGCCCTGCTGATGTGACTTTTTAAAGGGCTGATCCACCACTTGATGTTCTGTTACGCTAAAACCACTGCTATCAGCAGATATAGATAACAGGAGCGTTCTTTGAGAGACTTCGTTAGCAGAACAAGCAGTTAAAATCCCCAAAAGAGACAGTGGAACCAGAAATCGTATCCCGAATCTATACACAATAACAGGACTATAATTTCGGAATATAGCTTTTTATCACGCCCCAAATACCTTTGGCCGGTTTCAGCGAATTTCTATTTCGGGAAACCGCCTTCTCAATAATTTCCGGCTGGAAAATATCTTCTTCATTATCAAACTCGGTAAGATGATTGGGCAGCCTTGCCTTTTTACCCGATTTATCTGGTTTATCTGTACCGTTTGATTCTTCTTTCTTCTCTGAAACCTTTTTCTCATCCGATTTTTTTGCCTTCCCATTTGAAGAAGGCTCCTCTTTGGGTTTGGGAATACTGGGATCAGTCAGCGACGCCGGACGCGGAACCCGCCTATCTTCGTTCTGTTTCTTGTCTTTTTTCTTGACAGTTTTTTCCGGCTCCTCTTTCTTTCGGAATTTTTGCTTTTGCTCGGGCGGCGATACCGGTGCTTTTTCTCCCGATGAGGATTTCTTTTGAGAAGTATCGTCCACCTTTTGTTTTTTCGCTTTTTTCCCAGGCTCCTCTTCAGGAATATCTTTCACAGTCAGCTGATCCCCTACTACATCTTTAATTGCATAGTAGTATTTTTTGTCATTATTGCTGACAAATGTGATAGCCGTTCCCTTTTTGTCATACCGTCCCGTCCGCCCTATTCGGTGAATATAATCTTCGGGATTATTCGGCACATCAAAATTGACGATAAGCGAAACATCATCAATATCAATGCCGCGCGAAAGCACATCTGTGGCAACCATCACCGGATGGGACTTATTCTTAAATAACCGTAGAGCCTCGTTTCGCTCCTCCTGATCACGATCGCCATGCATACTTACGGCATTGACATTGCGCTTTTTGAGCATTCGCTCTACCTCATCTGTCCCTCGTTTTGTAGCACAGAAAACGATAGCCGTTTGATATTTATCGGCATCAAAAAGCTGCTCGAACAATTTCAGCTTCTTTTTGGGATGTACAAAATAGATCTGCTGATCTACACTGTCTACGGGTTTTGATACTTCAAATTCAACTTCAACGGGATCAACCATCACCTGATCAACCACCTTCTGTACTTCTTCAACCATCGTGGCAGAAAATAACATCGTCTGACGTTTTTCCGGCAGCTGTTTTACAATCTTCATTACATCCGGCAGAAATCCCATATCCAGCATCCGGTCGGCTTCATCCAAAACAAGATACTGCAGGTGATCAAAATCGATATTCAGCACATTCATCTGATCGATAAGACGTCCGGGCGTAGCCACAATAATATCGACGCCGGCCCGGATAGCTTTTACCTGTGTTCCGTAATCACTGCCACCCGTGACGGTAGCTGAAGAAACGCCTGTGTGGTATCCTAAAGCAAATATTTGCTCTTCAATCTGTTGAGCAAGCTCGCGGGTGGGCGATAAAATAAGAGCCTGCGTATGATCAGAATTGCTGGTAATGATTTTTTGTATCAATGGGATTACAAAAGCACCTGTTTTACCCGTTCCCGTCTGAGCAGCACCAATAACATCTTTTCCTTCTAAAATTAATGGAATGCACTCTTCCTGGATGGGCGTGGGATCTTTATAACGCAGATCTTTCAATCCCATCATGAGCTCTTGGCTCAAATTAAACTTCTCGAAACTCAAAATTAATATAGGGTTTGTTAGCAGTTACTGTGATGTGCCTGATATTTTATCAGCCATAAAGATACGATTTTATTCGCAATTCACTTAATACTGCAAGTAAATTTTTTTTAGGTCAAAAATTGGATAACTTCGGCATCCAAACCGAAAACTGTAATAACATCTAATTAAAATTAGGTCCATGAAATTAACAACGTATACTTTTTTCTTTCTTTTGGCGACTATATTGATTTTTTCCGGATGTGATTCTGAGTCGGGCTCGTCTGAGGTGTCACTGGAAAACAAAGCTGATAGCGTAAGCTATAGTCTGGGTTATCAAAACGGACAATTCTTGAATCAGCGCGATATGACGGATATTAATACGGAGTTGATGAAGGCTGGTCTCGAAGATGGGCTAAATGAGCAAGAATCCCCTCTTTCAGACGCTGAAATGCAACAAGTGGTACAGCAGTTTCAGCAAGAAGCGCAGCGGAAAGCTCAACAACAGCAGATGCAAGATGCCGAGGAGAATCAAAAGAAGGGAGAAGAATTCCTTGCTGAAAACAGAGAAAAAGAAGGTGTCCTGGAAACCGAAAGTGGACTGCAGTACGAGGTGCTTGAAGAGGGATCAGGCGAATCGCCGGATTCAACAGATGAAGTACGTGTAAACTACGAAGGGACTCTTCTTGACGGAACGGTTTTTGACAGTTCTTATGAACGTGGTGAACCTGTTTCATTCCCATTAGATCGAGTTATTCCCGGCTGGACCGAAGGTTTGCAGCTTATGCAGGAAGGGGCAAAATATAAGTTTTATATTCCCGGTGATTTGGCATATGGTCAAAATCCCCCGCCTCAAAGTCAGATTGGTCCCGGCGAAACGCTCATTTTCGAAGTGGAGTTGTTAGAAGTTAATCCGGAAGAGTAAGTTTATTGTTTTAACCAATAAGGCACTGAGTGCACTTAGTTCTTTAAATTATCTCCTTCCCAAGCTCTTGCTTGGGAAGGTTTTTTATTTGAAGAAGGAATTCAAGTTTTTGCCTTGTTCTCTATCAAAATGATCAGGGTTGTGAGAGGGTTGTACCCTCGAACAATCCCATAACTTATATTTGACTGATATGCGAGTAGTATCATTCGGGTGTACAACTCCCTCACATTATTCCATGTAGGATCACCACGTCGCACAAACCGCTCCTCGTGATGACACTTCTATGCGAGTCCGCGGTTTATCAACTCAAAAAGTTCTTTTTTATCGATATTAAAACGATTGTCATAGTCCTCTACACTTCGATTTATTACTTCAATGGCTTCATCTCTGCCATAAATATGAGTAATTTCGATCTCCCGCTCTTTTTTGCTGAACGGCTGCTCTTTGTAGGTGAGAAAATAATGCGACAGCCGGTCGATAATATGTTGGGGAATATCTGATATATCTTTCATTTGTCCGAATGAGCCGTCTCCTTTCATCACAGAAATAATTTTATCGTCGGCCTCCCCATCATCAATAAGTCGAAAACCACCGACAGGAACGGCATCAAGGATAAGATCACCATGTGGAATATTTCGTTCTGTAATAACACAAATGTCAAGGGGATCGTTATCACCTGTTATATCCGGGCGGCCGGTCTTTTCCATGCAGTATTCGGCCACACTTTCATCACAAAGTGTTTGTGGTATAAATCCGTATGGAAAGGGACAGATATTGGAAAAGCGCTGCGGCCGGTCGACTTTAAGATACCCGCTCTCCTTATCGAGCTCATATTTCATTGTGTCTCCGGGTACAATCTCAATAAATACTTTTACTACTTCAGGCATCTGCTTACCAATTTCAATGCCGTGCCAGGGATGCGGTTTGGAGAAAAGTTTCGAAAGGGATAAAAATCGATGAATTTGATCTTCGTTCATAAATTTACGGTAAATGTTCAAAAAATAGTGGGCCTAAAGTTACAAATATTTCACTGATGTTGATATTATCAGCTATTAAAATTGCTCTTTTAATCCACCAGATGGTAACCCCAGCCATCAGGTGGGAATTAAAAAAGGGACCGGTAATAGCCGGTCCCTTCTCAATTGTAAATAATGTTAGTCACTAAGCTATATTAATTAAAATAAGCAGCTGAGCGTAAGCTTCAGCTTCGGTTTCACTGGCACCAGTAAATGTTGAATCTACAATAGAGTGAACCTCAGAATAGAAATCTGTGTACGCATCCATTATGAGTGAGAGCTTTAATGTAGCACTAAGTGAAGATTCAAGCGAAGCCTTGGCCCCGTTATCCTCATTAATCGTAGAGTTGGCCGATATAAAAAGCTCGCCGTTGATCTCGGCATCACTCTGTATAATCGATTCAATTTCACTGTTAAACGCTTCAAAAGCAGCTTTAACTTCCTCCTCGGAAGCGTTGCTCATTGCTTTTATCTCTGCTCGCAAATCAACAACAGCATCAACAGCACTGTTTACAGAACTCTCCGCAGCTGCAGCGGCCTCCATTTGAGCCTCAACAGCTTTCTCAAGAGCAAAGGTCATCATGTAAGACGTGTGCTTACGTATTTCTGCCTGTGCTTCTGCAGAAAGATCAGCGCTCTGATTCACCAGTACACGCGAAGAAGATTCCGAAGCTTTGACAGCTGCTGTCGCTTCAACGTCAGCTTCGGTTTCTGCATTAGCAACCGTTTCCAAAAATGCATTAAAGGCCGCTTCTGCTTCGCCCGTATCTGTTGTAGCATTCAGTTGACTTTCAAGCTCGAGCAGAGCCTGTGTTTTTGCATCTCGAATATTATTACGCTGCTCTTCAGTAATCTCAATACCCTGATCACTGTAGAATTTAACTTTGGCTTCTGCCCTATCGGCAAGCGCAGCAGCTATGTCCGCAGCATGCCCGGCATTACTGTTGATATCCTGAGCCACTCTACCGTTGACAGTCGCTTCAATATCTGCCTTTGAAACAATCTCAGCATCGCCGTTAGCGATTACTTCTTTATACACATCAGCCTCTGCCGTCGATTCGAAGGTAATTGGTTGAACTTCAACGGATTTACCACTCTCTAGCTGTGCAGTAACAAATGCTTGGGCCTTTTTACCATTGTTTTCAGCTACAATGATAATGTTATTTCCCGCATTTGCAGCTGCATCAACATCTATTTCGAGAGTAAATTCACCGTCGACGTTGGTTTCGGCTTCTGCATCACCAATGGTTTCTATACTGCCACTAGAGGTAACACGAGCCGCAGTGACTACTGCCCCCTCCACTGATTTAGACTTTGCTTTTTCTGAACTTGAACCAGTGTTATCAACGCGTCCTTCTACAGCCGCAGGATTGGAATCCGGACTTGTCGAAGAATCGCTGCATGCCACTCCCACTGAAACGATAACAAACACTATTATTAGATTTCGTATCGATATGTTAGTCATATATGATCTTGATTTATTAGGGTTTATTGTAGTACATCTTTGACACCATCTGTAGATGCACAAAAGATCATAGGCAGAAGCTTCTATATTTGTTCCAATTTTTAATGTTCTTTAATTTGAAATCTAAAAACAGGCTTTACTTGGTTTAAGAGGTGGGGTTTACCTGAATAGATTGGATACGAAGGATATTATAAAAAAATAAAAGGGGCCGGGATCAACCGGCCCCTTTTTGTACGTTGGCTTTTCGGGGTACAAATCAATGGTTACAATAGGTAACCAGGGATCAGTATGTTCACCAATATATACTCGGTCGTGAGGGGTTTGTTCCGAGTTTTTTTGGATCACATTAGATTAGAAGAACGGAGGGATATCCACATTATTGAGTGCAAAAAATCAATTTATTTTGCCCAGATACGGGGTCTGAGGCCCGAGGAACGCTGAAGTTTCTTTTCCATGCCCTTTTGCAGTATTATTTGCTCTCCCAACACACTAATTTTTGTGCGAGCTCGTGTTGTGGCGGTGTAAATAAGCTCGCGATTTAATACCTTGGATGGGTTATGAGGAAGAACAAAAAGCACTTCCTCAAACTCGGACCCCTGGCTCTTATGTACCGTTAATGCAAAAGCAGTGTCGTGATCCGGCAGTCGACCAGGCGCTATACCGCGAATGGTATCTTCATCTTTGAAATAGATTTTCCGAGTCCCATCATCATCCAAAAGACAAATACCGGTATCACCATTGTGGAGCCGAAGCGAGTAATCATTAACATTAATGATCACCGGTCTGCCGTGATACCAGCGCTCATACTTGGGAATAAGCCCCTCATCCTGCAGAATTTTTTCCACATACTGATTTAAATAAGCTACTCCACGCGGGCCCTTTCGGTGTGGCGACAATATCCGAAATCTATTAAACGCCTCCAGCGACTGCTTAACAGAAGTTTCTTGTATAATTCCCCGAAAATACTCCGCAGTATGCTGGCGGAGTACCCTTTCAAGATCTGACTGTTCTTCAATAGTAACAAGTGAAGCATCGTTGAAGGTATCAGACTGCAAAGTATCCAGAGCCTCTTTTACACTGCCTGAATTCACGGCGCCAGCCAGCCGCGCAATACCACTGTCGGGACCAAATCGATAGCTTTTTGTCAGTAACGTGATATGATCGGTAAGAGGCTTAGGATTATTTTGGATATGGGAATCAGAAATATTCAGATCCAGTTTCTTTAGCCATTCAGTCGCCTGTTTGCTAAACTGATTCTGATCGATACTGCAAATATCTCCCAACACAGAACCTGCCTCAACGGAGGCCAGCTGATCTTTATCGCCAAGCAAAATAAGACGCGTATCGTCCAGCAAAGCATCCATCAATTTACTCATGAGCGCCTGATCTACCATCGAAGCTTCATCAATAATCACCAGATTGTACGGTATGGGATTATCTGCATTATGACGAAATTGTGAGCTGTGCCGCCGCGCACCCAATAACTGGTGAATAGTATGAGCTTTTTCAGGGATTGCAGCACGAATTTCTTCGCTCACATCCAACTCTTGTTTAGCATCGATAATGGACTCTTTCAATCGTGCAGCTGCTTTACCTGTCGGTGCTGCCAGTGCAATATTCAAGGATTGCTCTTTTACCTGATCCTGTTCCAGCAGCAATCCCAAAATACGCACGACTGTAGATGTTTTGCCCGTTCCGGGTCCGCCGGATATAATCGAAAGCTTATTCCGTACTGACATAGCCGCAGCGACCCTCTGCCAATCTATTTCGTCTTTCGGCGGATCAAAGAAGAGCCGATCAAGTCCGTTCTTAAGACGAACAACATCGATACCTGGGACTTGCATCTGACTACGCCGGATTAGCTCCTGTGCCAGTGAATGCTCGTAATTCCAGAGCTTGTGCAGATAAAGCCGTCCCCCTTCATCCAGTATCAGTGGCTTAAAATCGCCCGGATCCCCAACAATATCACTTTCCGACAACGCTTCTTTCCACCGCTGCAGATCGGGTACCGTAAGATTCGATTCAACCTCAGATTCATAAAACAGAGGCTGGGAAGCATACTTTTCGAGCAGCAGACATACATCTCCCTGCCGGTACAGATAGCTAACCAGACAGGCTGCCTGCAAAACTTCATCTGAAACGTTCTCGTGCTGCACCTTCAAAAAGCGGCACAGCTCCAGATCGATATCCTGCAATACATCCTGATCGCGAAATTTACAAAGCTCAGTCATTATATCACTCATCCCGGCCTCCCGTCTTTATGTAATAATCCAGCTCCCGGATTATCTCGTAATCGGGACGATCGAAAAAGATGCCCTCCCTGCCCTTGGCGTTCATACCGCGGACAAACAGGTAAAAGGCTCCGCCAAAATGCTCCTCATATGAATAGCCGGGCACCGTCTTTTGTAAAAACCGATGCAGTGCCACCGTATAGATGTGATACTGCAGATCATACGACGCCTCCTGCATCTCCTCTTTCAATAACTCAGGACGATAGTCCTCAATTGAATCTCCCAAATAATTGGTCTTGTAATCCAGCAAATAATATTGCCCCCCATAACAAAAGGTTAAGTCGATAAATCCTTTCAGAAATCCCGATGGTGCCCGGCCGTGTATTTGTGAATTATCGTACAGCTTGTTCCTGATTATGGATAAAAGACGCCGCGAACTGATATCTTTACTCTGATAATAAAATTCCATCTCCTGAACCATATCTTCAGCCGATATCCCCCCCAGCGTAAGCTTTTTGTTTTCGGGATGAATTTTTGCCCCGGTCACCGTCTGCAGCATTTTTTCGACTACCTCTTGCCACTCCAGGTCAATACCATATTTGGTAAGCTCATCGGTAATCAAATCCGTTTCAGCATTCGGATTCTGAAAATCAATCTCCTCAAATATCTTATGAATGCAGGTCCCTGGCTCCGGTCCTTTCGGAAAGGTAAAGATGGTTTGCTCCTCCTCTTCCGGCCCCGTTTCAATTTCGCCGGGGCCATCTAAAAACTGATCATAGTCCGGCATATCCGGATCCTCTTCCATCCAGCTGGTGAGCGAAGAAAAGCTCGAGATATGGTAACTGGGCTCCAGCGGAGTAGCGCGATTGAAGGAACGTGCCCTAAATTTAGGCGGTCCGTCACTCATCTCCAGCTCCAGCTGACCGTTTCCTGTTGATATCTGATCCTGCGTCATCGTAAACAGATCGGGATATTGTGTACATAATTTTTCGATTTTATTATGCATCTCATCACCGGACCACTCCACAGAATCACCAAATCCCACTTTTGATTTCAGTAAAGCTTCTGTTTTCTGCGGATCCTGTAAAAGGTAACCGAGCGACGAAAATTGTGATGACCGTGCAAATTGCCACGTCAGATACAGGCAGTGCTGGGCACGGGTCATCGCCACATACGCCAGCCGCAGACTTTCAGCCCAATTTTCTTTCCAATGATAGAAGCATTTTTTAGCCCGATTCGGATCGGCTTTTCCGCTCAAATCCAGATAAGCGGTTTCGGTGTCTTCCGGTTGGTGATACTCCAGCGGCTGACTATTATCCTGAATTCGAGGTCCGTGCCACAAAAATGGGCAAAACACCACAGGATACTGTAATCCCTTGCTTTTATGCATCGTCACAATTTTCACAAGGGCTTCATCACTCTCCAACCGCATCTGCTCCTCATCTCGGCTGTGACCGCCTGTATCCTGACGTTTTCGTGTTAACCAGTTTAAAAGTCCGCGCGTACCTTCTTTATGATTTTGTGCCTCTTCCTGCAGCAGTTCACCAAGATGAAGCAGGTTGGTCAGACGCCGCTCCCCATCGGGATATGAGATTACATGCTCCGCCACCTTCAGTTCAGCCAGAAGCGACCGAAACATCGCGGCAAATCCCTGATCTTGCCACGTTTTATGCCAATCGGAAAATTGCTGAAGCACAGTAATCCAGCGCTCCTCATCTTCCTCAATATCAAACAGTTGTCTGGCCGTATAGCCTGTTAACGGAAGCGAAAGTGCGGTTTTTATCAGCGTTTCATTTGCAGGGTCGGCCACCGCCTTCAAAAGCTGTTCGAGCTGTACAGCCTCCTCACTTTCGAACACGCTTTGCTCACTGTGTTGCACGCTTTTGATGCCTCGCTCCCGAAGTGTCTCACTAATCAAGTCGGCCTGCTTGTGCTTTCTCACCAGTACCGCAATATTCTGCGCCTGAAGCGGCTCATTACCAAGCATAACTTTGCCGTTTTTTGCGCCTTCGAGTAGTCGCTTAATTTCATCCGCCGTATCTTTAGCTACTTTTTCTTTGGCACTACCTTTGTTTATTTGATCCTGGCCCGGCTTCGACAAGCGCCGGAATCGAATGGGCGGACGGGCACGACCGTTTTCACGAAGTTTATCATAGTTTTTCTCCGGCCATCCCCACTTTACTTTCTGATAATCAATATCTTCGCCTATCACGAAAGGATTTTCGTGTCCGCCCCAAAAGGCATTTAGTCCGCGAAGCAGATCAGGCGTTGAGCGAAAATTGCGATCAAGCCGAAAGCGATTTCCCTCCTGCACATCATCCCGCGCCTTGATATATGAGTAGACATCCGCACCGCGGAAACTGTAGATCGACTGCTTGGGATCGCCAATCATAAAAAGGGCACAACGAACCGAATCCGTATAAATATTTCTGAAAATATCGTACTGATTGGGATCGGTATCCTGAAATTCATCCACCATGGCAACGGGATATTTTTCCCGTAGTTTTGCAGCCAGAGAATCCCCTCTTTTTTCATCCAGAAGGGCATTGCGAAGAAGCAGAAGAAGATCATCAAACGACAATACCTGCATCTCTTCCTTCTTGCTTTGCAGCTCATCACGTAGATAATTCAAGAGCTCCTTCTTAAAGACGATCTCAAACTTCTCTATCGAATTCAATACTTCATCATATTGATCAATAAGTCCGAAAAAAGGATGTTGCGGTGGTTGTTTTCCCTGGTTTTTCGGTTTCTTCTTGAGACTCTCGTCAATCTCACTCTGCTTGAACCGATAAAACTGGGTAAATGTATCGAGCGGCGGAGTATCAGAATCGAGGAACTCATCCATCAACCCAAACCATTTGTTTAACTTTTTAGTCGTATAATAACTCAGATACCCCGTATCGAGCAGACCAAAGAGCTCGTTTTTCTGTTCCCTCCATATCGACTTTATATCCGAATATAAATCCCAAAAAATGGAGAGCTGATTTTCAATCGCGGCTCGATCGGAATTCTCCGGCAACACCTTCAGATACGGCTTGGCGACATACGCTCCCAGCTCATCAGCCAGCGCCTCCGGTTTTATCTCCTTATTGTTCAGTAGCTTTTGCAGCACCTGTTTTCGGGGATCTTCAGAGACTTCGGCCACCCATTTACGCCAGTAATCGTCCACGGCCTCCTGTACCAGCTCCGAATCGTCGCCGATCATCTCCGCATCGTACATGGCACGGCTCTCAAATGCCTGTTCCTGCAGTGCCTGATAGCAAAATCCATGAATCGTATACACCGAGGCCTCGTCAAAACTGCGTACTGCGTTTTCAAGTTTTGCCACAGCTTTTGGGGGATTTGAAACCTCCGCCAACAAATCATTCAGAAACTGATCCGACATATCACTCACTTCTCCCGCCCTGAGCACCGAAATCGATTCGCGAATTCGTTTGAGCAGACGATCTTTAAGCTCTTTAGTAGCCGCTTCGGTATAGGTTACCACCAGAATTTTTCCCACAGATATGTCACGCTCAATCAGCGTGCGAATGTACAGTGAAGTAATATTATAGGTCTTACCCGTACCGGCGCTGGCTTCCACCAGATTGATGCCCGAAAGATCTATTTCAAAAGGTTTCAACAGCTTCATGTCAGCGCATCCTCCCTATTTAGCACTTCAAAAAAAGGATCCCATACATCACAACTGTACTCGGCAAACTGCGGATCATCAAACGGATGCTCCCCGCCTGTAATCAACCTGTAATAGGGATCATCTCCCTCACCGGGTATACCGTTCCAGCTCGCATCCCATTCATTGACAGCTTTGGCAATTCCGTCTTCTTTTTCTTTTTCGGGATTGGATATTGCTTTTGCATAGGCATAAGATGATTTACAATAGAGGTGCAGCGGTTTTTGCATTCCCTCCCAAAATAATGTGAGCAAGTTGTTCAACGGAATTATTGCATCCTGAACCGGTGCCAGACTGTGTTCCTGGAAAGCGTCATCTTCCCAGGCAAAAAAGAGGCTTCTGCCGGAATGTCCGTCGGGTTTAACCTGCTGGAAAAGCAGGTGCCGAATCCACCAGTCGATTAAATCTTTGGGACGTGCTTTACCAAACCGATATACCACTTGTGCGTCAGGATAGATATCGGAAAGCATGCCAACGAGGTGAAAATCATCGATCTCAATATTTACCTCTCGATCCTCAAGTTCCTGCTGATTAAGCCGCTCCTTTATTTTAGTTCCGAACGCTGCCACGTCGGCTGCTTTACTACGGTAACTTTGTTCTCCACTCCATCCCTCCGGAAGCATATCACGTGATTGCATCACCCGTTCATATGGATCTAGCGGCTGCTCCTTTAGATACCGCTGCAGCAACTCCTGACCAATTTGGTATTCATCAAGACTATCCAGCTCAAAAAGTTCGCGATCTTCTGTCAGCACTTGCTCTTTGCGGAGATAGATTCCCAACCGGTTGCGAAGCAAAAATTTCGCCGGATGCTGAAAAAAAGAGATCAAATCGCTGATCGGCAGCTGTTTCCACTCTTCCTCGGGTTCCGGCAAATTTTGATCAAAAAACGATTCGGAATCGAATGCCGATTCTGATAATGTTCGGCTTATACGCAACTGTATCCGGGAATAAGAAAAATGGTTCCCCTCCCTAAAATAATGGGGACTAAAAGCCTGCAACCGATGTTTCGTTACAACTTCATCAGATGACAAGTCATACCGCTGATCCAGAAAATCGAGAAACTCTTTAAGTACCACAGAGGGCGGAAATTCAGCATCCTGACGATTACTCTGCCCCACATAACTTGCATAAAAACATGTTTGTGCCGAAAGCAGGTTTTCCAAAAACAGATGGCGATCCTCTTTTGTTTTAACCGGGTCACCGGGTTGCGGCTCATGATACATCAAATCAAACTCTACAGGAATTTTCGATCGGGGGAAAGCTCCTTCATTCATCCCGATCATGCCGATCATCTCAAATGGGATACTGCGCATCGGTACCAGTGAACTAAAGGTCACGCCACGCCCTATTCGTCCGCCACCAGTATGCTGTTCCTCCAACTGATTTTCCAGCCAGAGACGTACAACTCGAAATGGGACTTCTTGCTGATATCCACCCAACGAGGCTGTATTCTTCAGCTGTTCAATTGTATCTCTAATCCGGGAAACCTGGCGAAAATAGTCCCTGCCCTTCGGCAAAATATCATCTATAATTTGGTTTATGTATCTCCTCCACTCTATTGGCTTGAAACAAGTTTGCACCTTTTCATTCATATCAAATAAAAGGTGCAAGAAACGAGAGAACTTGCCGATTAGCTCAGCATCATCAGATGTCTCCACTTCGTGATAGGGAAAAATGCCGCGGTAAAGCAGATCATCTTCCTGTTTCATAGCGTATCCCAACATCATGCGATTGAGTCCCGACCTCCAGGTAAAATGTTCACTTTGCGGAAGCTCTATATTTTGTTTGAACGGAGCATCTATGCCCCATCGAATGCGATTGTCCTCAATCCATCTCTCCAACCGATTTAAATCGTCACCGGTAAAGTCAAACGCCTCTTGGATAGGGTTTGCATCCAACAGATCAAGCAGATCCGTCACTTTAAACCGACTTTCGCAAAGTTCCAGGATTTTCAAAAAAGCTTGCACTGCCGTTTGAGTTTCACGGATTCCTCGATCGGCAATGCTGTACGGTATCTGGGGCTGGCCATCATCCGGCATCTCAAACACCGCCTCAATCATAGGAGCGTAGGTCTCGATATCCGGCGTCATAATTAAGATATCGTCAGGATTCAGCTCGGGATTTTCATCAAGCAGTGCCAGCAACTGATCGTAAAGCACTTCCACCTCGCGCATGGGACTGTGACACGAATGCACCTGAATGGATTGGTCGGCAGTCAATTTTTGATCGGGGGTATGATCCCGCCTCAAATCGGTTTGTACTTTTTTAAAAGCAGAATCTTTTACCGAAGTAGAATTATCACCCCTTATCCATTGCGGCTCAATGCCTTGTAGCTCTGAACTTCGACGAAATTGAGCTATAAGGTCAGCAGCTTCTTTCCCCAATGAAGCCAAAAGTGGATTTTCAAATTCCTCGCTGTCTGTCACCTCATGATCAGGCGTCAGATGATAAAATTGAACCTCTATTAGTTTCGAAAGTTTAACCAATGTTTTGATAAAAGCAGGGGATGCGTTGGAGATACCAAATACTGTAATCCGATCAGGTAGTTCATTCCTATTCAGGTCTCCCTCATCTAACTTATCCCAAAGCTCCTTCTGCAGTCGTGCCCGGTGAATCCATTTTTCATCGTAATGACTTTGCCAATGGTTCAGCAGTCGATTCCAAAGTTTTACCTGCCACTGTTCAGTTTTGGGAATTGATTCCCCCTCCTCCCAGTCCAAAATCATTTCGGGACGGTAAATCAGGTACTGGTCAAAGACATCGGCAATTTTTGAGGCTAATTTCCATCGCCGTACTGATTTATCAACCGGATCCTCTTCACGTATATAGTGACTCAGATTATCGAAATCCTTCAGTAAATCTTCTTCCCCCAGCAGGGCCATCAAACTCCAGGTCATTGGTTGTCGATCAGACGGCAATATATCCGGGATGTCGGGATTTATGAGGCGAATAAGCTTCCAAATACGCTCGGAAGGGAATTCGAACTCCATATTTGCAGCAATACCCTCCTCTTTTCGAGCCATATGCAGTGACAACCACTGCCCTATTCCGTGATTCTGCACAACAAAAATTTCGGGCTTCAGGGGGTTTTTCGGTGGATTATTTTTCAGCTCCTCAACCAACTGATCGGCCAGATATTTAAGCTCAGTCCCGTGATAAAATTTGAGCATCTGTTTCTGCTTGATAAGATCTCTGTAGAAGTTCTGAGTGATAGCAAAAACAGAAAAAACTAATCAAAAGTAAACAGGAATTTCATATTACACGATAAATTCGGCCGCAGATTTTCACCGATTTCCTTCTTTATTTAGATAACACAAAATCTGTGATATGCAGTGTCCCTTTTGTCTTGATACAAAAGGGATAAAAGATCAAGGCTGAAGAATTGTGAAGACAGCTTTGGCTTGCAGGATGCGTGAATTTTGATGGTCCTTTTTCTTGCAATAACATGTATTCATCATTGTACCGGTACAAAATTCACACCCGCATCCTTTTGCCTCAGCACACAATTCTAAGGCCGGATATTTTAAAATATAGTTAATTCTACAGAAGTTAGTTCCATTTCTGGTTTTGTATAATTGGGGGTTTGGGGGAATCGGGGAAAGCCGCTTATGAAAAATGACTGATGTGGAATAGCTATCCGCGACTTCCTGCTTTAGCCAGTACAAAATCTACGATTCCCACAACACTTTTTTGGTTCGTTTTTTGGTGACAAAAAATGAACGGAACCAACAAACTACTGGTTTTGCACTTCCTCCAGATACTCCCGAATGCGATGGGCATTGACGCCTATGTCACCACGTCCAATTCGAGAGACGGACCGCACGTCGATTTTACTTTGTCCCTCCGATTCGGCAGTATCCACGCGAATCACAACATCATCTATAAAGCCAAACCACGGCAGCTTATCCCAGGCTTCGATAATGCCGGTATTACGGTCTTGTGTTACAATTTCTTCCCACGGACGCTGTTCTGCTGCACGTAGAGCGCGATCAAAGGCTTCATCGTAATCTACATCCAAATAAAGCGTCTGCACATCAGGATACGCTTCGCGCTGCATATCTATTTTCTCCTGGTCACCGTATGTCGTATCGTTGGGAGCATCAGCACGTAAAGAAACTATATCTCTAAATTCTGGCGGGTTCTCAGTATCAGTGCTTATATCGTGAATCGGTGGATACTGTTGTGCTTCATTGTACCAGTATCCAAGAGTGCCTATTACACCGAGACTCAAAATAACACCAATAAATGCTATACCAGCTCCCTTAAGGGCCGGATTATTCCAGCGTGAGAATCCAAAGAACAGAGCCAGAGCAAAACCAATAAGCCCCACTACCCCACTTCCGGGGAGCAGCCAGGTAAAGGCCGTGCCGAGTCCCCACCAATTCCACTGATATCCATATCCCGCAAGTAATAAAACAACAGCAGCTAAAAGACCGAATCCCAAACTTGACCATGCCCAGCTTGATATCTTTTCCTGATCCATTTTTCCATCCTGTTTAATTAATAGTATTATTTTTGTCCCCGCTTAACAGTTCTATTCGTCTTTGAACCATCAAGTAATTTAGGTGATTGCTTGTTCTTTTTAAACTGTACTAAAATAACAGCTGATATTACAAGCAGAATCCCAATGACCTGATAAACAGTAAGCACCTCTTTAAAAACTAATACACCCAATAACGTCGCTACAACAGGCTCAACTGTGGCCGCAATGGATGCACGTCCGCTTTCGACGAGCGATAAACCTGTTGTATACAGGAAATAGGCCAGTGCTGTGGGTAAGAACCCGAGTCCTAAAATTTGCATCCAGACATGCGAAGATTGTAAATCATTACCTGAAATAGTCACTCCGCTCGTTGGCATCATCACTACTGAAGCAAAAACGAAAGTATAGGTTATAACTGTCAGCGGATGATATTTTTTGAGAGCATGTTTGCCGAAGATACTATAAAGCGCATACCCGAATCCGGACCCCAATCCCACTAAAATACCGTACCAGGAAATATGATCGGCACCGATCGGCAAAATCTGGATCACCAGCGTGCAACCTAACAGCGTAATAATCAAAGCTATGATTTTTCGAGCAGTCATCGGTTCGTTAAAAAAGATACGGGACAGAATTACCACAAATGCGGGACCGGTGTAAAGCAAAATAACAGCGATCGAGAGTGATACCTCTTCGATGGCTGTAAAGTAGCACCAGTTGAAAAAGACAATGCTGAAGATGCCAGTGCCGATAAAGCTGAATGAATCTTTGAATTCAATTTTAAGCAGATCAGTATTTTTTACGGCCACAAACAGAATCAGCATTATAGAAGCGCTGACCACTCGAAGTGTAACGATTTGCAGGGATGTAAAGCCGGCCTGCGATAGCTCATCAACGAATAATCCGATTACGCCCCAGAGGGCGGCCCCGAGAAAAACGTAGAAATATGCCAGTCTGTTTGATGTATCAGTCAAGAAAATTTTTACTTTACCACTAAGGCACTAAGGTCACTAAGGTCACTAAGGTCACTAAGGTCACTAAGAAGTCTAAAAACTAAATGCATGTTTTGAAACAGTAAGATCCGTAAATATAGACACTAAAAACAAAAGCGGGTGCTAAGAATCTCTAAGAGTATTCTTGAAACTTCGTTTATCTCCTTAGTTAAGTTGCCATTAATTTAATTTTCACACCCTTCGTCCGTTCCGGAAAATCACCGGAACCGACACTTCCCTCAAGGGAAGATTTTGTAGAGCCAGTTCCACGGTTTTAATCACACGGCCTTGAATTATGTACAGAAGCCAAAGGATGCGAGATGGATTTTGTACCGGTAAGGTCATTTTAGCATGTACGTCAGAGAACGGACCATCAAAATCCGCGCATTCTGCAGGCTGAAGTGAATGCATAATTCTCAGCCTTGATCTTTTAGTACCTTTTGGATCAAGCCAAAAGGTACACCAGGTAACTGTTATTCTATTTTATAATCATAAATAGGATAGAACATCGAGATCCCCCCACAACCCATGAGTGACTCCTTAAAGATCATTCGATTATATCTGCTACGAAATTGGGCAGTGCAAAGCAGCTTCGGTGGATATCCCAGTTATAATATTTCATAGAGCCGTCTATCTTTTTTAATCCTTCATCTACTCTTTCTGTTACCTCATCACCCAACGGATCGATGCCCTTGCTTGCAAATGAGAAGGACCACATGCCAGCGGGATAAAGCGGAATATAAGCCAAATACATTCGGGAAGTATCATAAATATCATCAAGTGCAGAAAAAACCTTTTTCATGCTGGGGTGGTAATCCTTTACCCATGGACTTTCTGTCTGGCCAGTAAGAATTCCGTTTTCTGTCAGTCCCTCATAACAGGCATGGATAAACTCATACTCGAAAAGTCCGGATGCCGGACCAATCGGATCAGAACCGTCAATAATAATCACGTCATAAGGTTCATCAATATTTTTGACGAATTCGATACCATCTTCAATAAGAACATTAAGTTTCGGATTATCCCAGTCGCCAACTGCGGGAAGAAAACGCTTCGACGCCCGCACAACAGCCTCATCAATCTCCACCATATCCACCTGTTCCACCGACGGATTCCGCATTGCTTCGCTTGCGGAGCCGCCATCACCTCCTCCAATAATCAGCACACGGCTGGGATTCGGATGCGAAAAAAGTCCTACATGCGTCAACATCTCGTGATAGACAAACTCATCCTTTTCAGAGAGCATCACCATGCCGTCAATAACCAGCATATTCCCCCAGGTGTCGGTTTTGTAAACTTCTACTTTTTGATACAGTGTTTGTTCGGAGAAAAGAACCTCGTCTATTCCTACAGTGAGGCCGGTTTGCTCGTTGTAGAGCTCGTTATAAATTAGGGACATAAATTTTCGGGTTGCGGGTTGCAAGTTGCAGGTTAATACGCATTACGTATCACGCATAACGTATCAGGAATCATACCACAATACGGCTGCCGCAAATGTGGCGGCACAGTTTTCAACTTTATGCTCTATGCCGATTGATTTAATTTCTTTTAGTCCACGGCTTCGTGTTTCAAAAGCATCAATTACCATCTGACGAGCAATTTCTTCTACATTCTCGAGCTTGCTGTGATCTTCGAATTCCATAATAACGCCCGGCTGAGAGTCATCCTCAGGAATACCGACAGCAATGGCCGATGAGATAAAACGTCCGGGTGTGGTGGAATCGATTGTGGCATAAGCTAATGGAATAAGTCCACCCGGCGGCAGGTTGAGATCATCTATCTGTCGTTGTTGAGCTCCGGGAGGAAGTATGCTACTCATCCGCATCAGGTTTGTATCTCCTATTCCGGCATTCAGCAACGCATTGTCAAAAGCATTCAATCGTGTACGCCCCTCCGAAGCTCCTTTAACCAGGCAAAAAATATTGGGTGTATTGACCATCATAAATTCTTGCAGCGATGCTGTAGATGAGGGTTGAGACATTATACTAAATCCTAATTTTTGGTAGATTGTTGGGGTTTGAATAACAGTTTCTTACCGGGCTCTGTTTTAAACATGCCGCGTTTCATCTCCATACTTGAAACATTTTTTGATTCAAAAGCCTCTTTAAGATGCTCCTGGATGATCCACGGATCGATTGTATCGCCACAGGTAAAAATATCGATGGCGGCGTAGTTGTATTCAGGCCAGCTGTGTATTGATACATGTGATTCGGCAATCACCACAACTCCACTCACGCCATGCGGACTAAATTTGTGAAAGTTGTGAGAAATGATTGTGGCTCCTGATTTTTTAACAGCCGACAAAAATGATGATTCGATAAACTCTATATCATTAATTTTATCGGCTTCACAATCGTAAAACTCAACCAGTACCTGGCGACCAAGTGCTTCCATTATCTCTTCAATAGTTTTAGTAAAAAGTGTATCGTAATATCTTTAGTTCGATGACTAGCTGAACAAAATGAAGTAATTTTCCAATCCTTAATTTTCTTGAAAATTTTAATAATCAAGTTGCAATTATACTCAATCTGCAAGATGTTAGAGCTCATAAATTAGCCGGACAAATTACATAATTTTCTCAAATAATTAATGATTGAACCTAAAAATAATTTGACTGACAAGCAGGCCCTTACACTTTATAAGAACCTGCTGTTGCCACGCCGCATCGAGGAGCGCATGCTGAAACTTCTAAGGCAAAATAAAATCAGCAAGTGGTTCTCAGGTATGGGACAAGAAGCGATTGCAGTGGGTGTTACCTCTACCCTCTCAGATGATGATTACCTGCTGCCAATGCATCGTAATCTGGGTCTGTTCACTACGCGCGGAGTTGATCTTTATAAACTATTTTGTCAGCTGTTAGGCAAAGCAGATGGTTTTACAGGCGGACGCGATCGCTCGTTTCATTTTGGCGTTCCCGAAAAACGGATTGTTGGTATGATATCCCATTTAGCTGCAACAATGCCTATCGCCGATGGATTGGCCCTGGCATCCAAATTACGCGACAGCGGGTATGTGGCAGCAAGCTTTTGCGGGGATGGGGCTACCAGTGAGGGAGAGTTTCACGAAGCACTCAACCTGGCCGCAGTCTGGGAGCTACCGGTCATTTTTGTGATTGAGAACAATGGTTATGGACTCTCCACCCCTGTCAACGAACAGTTCGCTTGCGATGATTTAGTTGATCGAGCACAGGGATACGGCATGCGCGGGGTAAAGATTGACGGCAATGATATTTTTGCGGTGATGGATGCGGTAGCAGAAGCCAAAGAATATGCCCTGAAGGGAGAGCCTACCCTTCTTGAAGCTAAAACCTTTCGAATGCGCGGACACGAAGAAGCATCCGGCACCTTTTATGTCCCCGATGAAAAATTTGAGAGCTGGGCCGAGAAAGATCCCATCGATCGATATGAGGAATGGCTGATCTCAGAAGGAATTGTCTCTGGAGATAATAAGCTCTCTGAACTGCAAGAAGAAATAGATCAAAATTTTCTGCCAAAACTGGATAAAGCTCTTGAGGCTGATGATCCCGTTTTTGATCGAGATACAGAAGAAGGGCGTCTGTTCACTGCGGTGGATTTACCCAATTTTAAAAATTCGAATGGTACCTCTTCCGAAAAGCGCTTTGTGGATTCGATCCAGTTTTCACTCCGACAGGCATTCGAGGAAGATGAAGAGTTTGTCATTATGGGGCAGGATATCGCCGAATATGGCGGTGTCTTTAAAGTTACGGAAGGATTTGTGGAACAGTTTGGCAAAGAGCGCGTGCGAAATACGCCGATTATTGAAGCCGGTGCACTGGGTTGTGCTGTCGGATTAGCCCTGGAGGGATTCAAGCCGGTTGTTGAAATGCAGTTTGCCGATTTTATCTCCTGCGGATTTAATCAGATTATCAATAATATTTCGAAAGGACAATATCGCTGGATGCCCCCACTGAATATCACCATTCGCGCTCCACACGGAGCCGGCGTTGGTGCGGGTCCATACCACTCGCAGTCCCCGGAGGGGTGGTTTATGCAGCATCCCGGATTGAAAATTGTTGTGCCTTCAACATCCGAAGATGCACAGAATTTGCTCTATAGTGCGTTATATGATCCCAACCCGGTACTATTTTTCGAGCATAAAAAACTTTATCGCAGTATTCGCGCCGAAACCCCAGATCAATGTGTGCCGGAAGAGCTTGGAAAAGCGAAAGTCCGGCGGGAAGGGTCTGACGCATCTATTATCACTTATGGTATGAGCGTCCACTGGGCACAGGATATTGCCGGGGAATATGCCGAACAAGGTGTAGAAATAGAAATTGTAGATCTTCGCTGTTTGGCTCCTCTGGATTTTGAAACAATAACTCAATCAGTAGCCAAAACCAACAAAGTTCTGCTTCTGCAGGAACCTTCAACAACACTCGGGCCTATGAGCGAGCTTTCTTCGCTGATTTCTGAACAATGCTTTGAACAGCTCGATGCTCCTATTATGCGCTGCTCGTCATTGAATATTCCGGTGCCTTTTAGTCCGAAGTTAGAAAAGCATTATCTGGCTGATCATCGGCTGAAGAAAACGTTAAATAAGTTGCTGGCTTATTAGTTTTTTGACAAAGGACTTATGACGAATTAACCAACGACAGATGACGGTCTTTGCGAGATAATTCTCGATTTACTCTCCCTACAAAAAGCTATAATCGTCGCAAGGCAGAGCATTGCGACGAGATAAGTAAGTTTCAATATTGGATGCTTTGATTATTCATCTAAGACCTGTCGGTGAAGTTCTTGCGCTTCCACTTTCCTGTCAAACGGTCCAATTGAGAAGCGCCCTCCGAAAACCCCGGTTTGTATTGTCGGTAATTGAGGAGAGATGATCTCTCTATCATGCACTATCGCTAAGAAATTTCCAATATTTTCAGCGGTTAGCTGCCCATATTCGGAGTGATAATCTTTCTTGAGCTGAACTGATAAATGGTAAGAAGACTGCTGTTCATCTATTGTAATACTTACCTCGTCGATCATTTCCGGCTGTATCTCATAGAAAAGAGTATCGCGCTCTGATAGATCAGCAATTTGCTTGCCTCTATTTTCTATGCTAGTAAGCTGAATGTTAAACCGTTCCCATTTATCCTCTTTAAATTCCGAATTGCTTAATGATGACATTCTCTGCTCAATAGATTCTGTGATCTCATCAACCTTATCCTGTTGACCTTCTCCGGCATAAAATCGAGCAAGAGCCATCTGCGCAGTAACCCCCACCTCATTATCGTATTTGTCAGCTACTTCTGCTAGATATTCTAATATTTCCTCCCTCCTGTCGGAATCCAGTAAATCTCTGTCTATTATGTTGTACATGGCATCAATCTGACGGGATGCAAACCAGTTATTATAAAACCCATACCCAATGTTCTGAAACTCTTTTATTAAGTACTTCATATGCGATACTACCTCGTCATATTCCTCTCTTAATGTATGGATAGCTATTCGACTGGTATAAGCATTAGCGAGGTCTGCTTTATATTCTGATTGATCCTTAGATAATGAAATAGCAGAATTCAGGTGTTCTTCGGCTTGATTCAGGTCACTGTCTTGATCAGTATATTCATACATCTTCAGATAGGAACTACCCAATATATTGTGAACTATAAACTGCAGCTCCTCGTCATTACGTACACGATCACTTTTAAGTAGTTGTTCTAAACTCCCAATATTCTTCTCAATAGACTCCTCTTCCCTGGCTTCTAATATTTCACTATAGGATGTATTGCTCTCTTCCAGTAGTTCAGTTACTTTATCCTCATTTATTTGTGATCCCGGTGTCGGTATAACCGGTACACCATCAATCATTTCCATGTCACTCGTATCCATCGCAGCCGTCGGATCAGTACCAATTGATTGCTGCTGTGAATCTTCGGTCTCGGGTTGCTGTGCCTCACATGAGATAAATGAGACTAATAAAACTGAAAATACAACTGTGAGCAGTTTTCTGGTATCCATACCTAATTTCCCGATGTTTATAAATTAAAAGTAGTATAAAAGTTTTGTTGGAAATATTCAGGAATGATCAGCTGTCGCTATTCACAAAGGAGACACGGAGTGCAAGCCTCTATTACTGCACGAGCGCTACTGATTTGTTTATTGTGATTTTTCCCTCCCAGGGAAGTTAAATGTAGAGCGAGATGGCATCTCCTCTAGTTCCCACCCAGAGCTTAAATCGTCGCAACACAAAGCATTGCGACGAGATTAAAGGGATTACAAAACTAATTTACCGCAGAGGAACCGGAGGAATTGCAGCATTACTCAGAGTGTTTCCATACCCTTTACGTGACTCTGCAGTTTCACCTTACAGGCAGCTAAGTTAAAGCAGAATTGATCTCTATATCGCGGCACTCTTCAAACATAGCATCGAACTCATCAATGCGCTTCGACCAGTCAAGATGCTTATTAATATTCTGAAGCGAAGATTTAGGCAGTGGTTTTGTCTCTCTGGTAAGCAGATCTTTAAGATGATGGAAAAGATCATCTTCCGTATCGTACAGCACCGGGGCGTGCAGTAGTGGCTTGTGCAGGCTTTCCGGAATCAGTTCTGGGTAATGCAGCCGATTCGGCACAAGCGGGTGACAACCGCAGTAGATAGCCTCCATAATCGCCACGCAGAAAAACTCATACGTAGCCGTCGAAACCACGATATCACCACTGTGGAGCAACCGACTGTAATTTTCGCGGTCTTCAACATAACCAAAGTGCGTAATGTGTTTTCCGTATCGCTGCCAGGCTTTTTCAAACTCTTCGGGCTTTTCGTGCTGTGTGTCGCCCGCCAGAATGAGATCAAAGGTAAGATCAATATCATTCAGCCGATTTAACACGCGAAAAAACATGGCGGGATTGCGATCGAACTGCCAGCGCTGGTTCCAGACAATCACAGGATTATCATTCTCGCTGCGCTGATCAGGCTGCTTGTCAAAACGCTTCAGATCCAGACCGGGATAGAGCACAATACTCTTGTCGGCAATTCTATCCACAGGATAGTAGTATTTGTCATCGGGATAATTCTCGAGAAATTCAGGCAGGGCTTTTAAAAAATCATCGCGATGAAACTGTGAAGAAAATATAAGCCGATCAGCCGACAGCATACTCAAATAATTTATATAGCTATACGTCTGATCGCGCTCCTCTCCCTCTGGCACAGGTTGCGTAAACTGATTTTCATGCATATACATCAGTTTGGGAACATGAGAAAATCGGGGATTTGTCAGTGATAAAAACGCCGGCAGGTGCGTCATACTGCTCACCAAAAGCAGATCAATCTCTTCCTCCACTTCCTGCGCCATTCCGGCCAGTACTACAGAATTTCCGTGCATCCGCCATTTGCGTCCCTTATAACTCAAATTTATCGGGATGATATTATGCCGGGAATGCTCCTCTAATCCCCTTAAAAAAGCCTTGTGCGAACCGCTGTAAAACGGCTCAACTGCCAGAATGTTCATCTAAAATTGTTGGATTATCGAATTTTTGAATTATTGAATCGTAGAAAAGCAAAAGATAACTGATTAAATCAATAAATCTATAATTCAACAAATCAGTTATTCCTACCGAAAACGCGCCTCAATGTCTTCAAGTGGTATATATTCAATCGTCGGTTTATTAAGCGGATCCTGATACGGTTCATCGCAGGCAAACAGCTGGTCAAGCAGATTCTCCATTTCCACATCTGTCAGTTTTTTTCCTTTTGGGATGGCTGTCTTGGATGCAAAAGCAATAGCCAGCTTCCGGCGCTCATCAAATTCAAACTTGCCATCCAGTTCGCGATACTGATGGAGCATCGATTTCAGAACCGAATGCTCATCTCCTACGTCAATATCGGCCGGGACCCCACTTACCATTGCTGTATTACCGCTCATCAGCTCCACATTGAATCCCATGCGCTGAATAATCGGATGCAGCTCTTCGAGCAGTGAGTATTCCGAGGCTGAAAACTCCACTGTCTGGGCAAAAAGCAGCTGCTGCGTGCTGGGAATAGCGGCCTCGGTGGCGCTCAGCGCTTTTTCATACACAATACGTTTATGCGCCGCATGCTGATCGATCATACATAAACCCGAACGGGTTTGTGTTAAGATATAACGGTCATGCAGCTGCCAAAATCCACGATCGCGCATGCGCTGTGGGGGATCACCCTGTCCTTCTTCGCTATCTTTTTTTTGCTGTTTCGGCTGATCAAAATCATACAGCTGCTTTGAGAAATCATTCTGATCTCCCTTTTGTGATTTAGGACGATCAAAATTAATGCGCGACGGAAACTTAACCGGTCGGTCTTTTCCAGAACTTTTGTTCTTATTCTTGGGACCGCCGAAGTTAAAATCCGATGAAAAACCACCTGGGGACGAACGACGAGCAGAACTTTCTTCTCGGTCAGAGACATCAGGTACTAAAAATTCTTCATTGAGAGTCCGTTTAACAACGGATTTGGTTAGCTTGATCATGCTGCGTTCATCCTCAAACTTGACCTCCTCTTTGGCCGGATGCACATTTACATCAACCTGTTTGGGATCCACCTCAAGGAAAATCGCATAGAAAGGATAATCCTTTTCACCAGTCCATGTATCATAGATATTCAAAATTACATGCGTCAACCAGCGGTGCTGAATCGGACGTCCGTTCACAAACAAAAACTGCTCGCCCCTGCTCCGCTTTGTTAGTTTGGGATCGCCTAAAATACCTCTCACGGTCAGGTAGCTGGTTTCTTCCTCAAATTCGATAAGGCTGGCTTTATAGCTTTTGCCGAACATCTCGGCGATACGCTCTTTCAGCGGCTGATCTTTGGGCAGATCATAAATCGTGTCGGTGTCGGCGATAAATTCAAACCCCAGATCCGGATGTGCCAGCGCCGCCTGCTGAACGGTTTTCAGGATATGACGAAATTCCGTGGCATCGGTTTTAAGAAATTGTCGCCGAGCCCGCACGTTGTAGAACAGATTTCGGATTTCCACCGAAGTTCCATCTTCAACAGCGGTTGGCTCAAATGCTTTCTCTTCACCGCCCCAGATCTCGTATTTATAGCCGATATCATCGCCGGGACGTTTCGTCTTTAGCGTCACCTGCGAAACTGAGGCTATTGAAGCCATCGCTTCACCGCGAAAGCCGAGTGTGCGGACGCGAAACAAATCCTCCACATCCTTAATCTTAGAAGTGGCATGTCTTTGAAAACAAAGTCGGATATCCTCTTCGCCCATGCCACATCCGTTATCCACAACCTGGATAAGGGTGCGTCCCGCATTCTGAACGATAATCTTCAACTCATCAGAACCGGCATCAATAGCATTATCCAGCAGCTCTTTGACGACCGAACTCGGACGCTGGATAACTTCACCGGCTGCAATTTTATTGGATATTTCGGGAGGAAGCTGATGTATAATGGAATCTTGAGAATCCGTTTCCTGGGTCAAGTGTCTATACTTCTTTTAATAAAATTACGGTTGGCGGGATGATACAAAATAATCATCCTGAATGATAGAGCTTTGAACTTTAAAAAGCCGGTTACAGTAAGTACATGATATAAATTACCAGCGACAACCCCAGCGCATACATCAACACCGATCGCCCCTGATGTGTTTTTTTATATGGACGCCTAATCTTGATACGTTCACGCCGGCTCATCTCCTTCTCCGGATTGTAATAGCGGTACTTGTACTTAAATTTTTTATTCTTGGGCCGATGCCCGAACATTGGCTTAATCATGGCAGATCCTTTCTAACTGTTGTTTTCTGCGTAAGGATAATATAACGAGATTATAACTTAAATTTCAGCCGGTAAATTCCATCCTTTTGAAGCTGTGCACCTGCGTCATTTTTTTGGTATACTTCAAGGCAATTTAAATTTAAAACTATTCCTTGTATAGCCATGAGTTACGAAAAAATTACACCTCCCGAAAATGGGACGAAAATTGAAGTAGAATCCGACGGTTCGCTCGTCGTTGCTGATAATCCAATCATTCCTTTCATCGAGGGAGACGGCATTGGAATCGATATTACTCCTACCATGAAGAATGTGCTCGACAGTGCCGTAGAAAAAGCTTATGACGGCGAAAAAAAGATTGAGTGGTTTGAAATTTATGCCGGAGAAAAAGCGGTTAATTTTTACGGCGAAGACCAGTGGCTGCCCGAAGATACGCTGAATGCAATTGAAGAATTCAAAGTAGCCATCAAGGGTCCTTTAACTACACCAGTTGGGGGTGGAATACGATCACTGAATGTAGCCATCCGCCAAAACAAGGATTTGTATGCCTGCGTGCGTCCGGTCAAATATTATAGAGGAACACCGAGCCCGGTAAAACATCCTGAAAAAACGGATATGGTTATTTTCCGCGAAAACACTGAAGATATTTATGCCGGAATTGAATACCAGACGGGAACGCCCGAAAATGAAAAGCTCAAAGATTTTCTTATGGATGACATGGGCGTCGACCAGATTCGCTTTCCGGATACAACTTCTCTGGGCATTAAGCCGATATCTGAAGAAGGGACTAAGCGACTGGTTCGCTCGGCCATTGATTATGCCATTTCGGAAGGACGTGACAATGTGACGCTGGTTCATAAAGGTAACATCATGAAGTTTACCGAGGGCAGCTTTAAAGACTGGGGCTACGAAGTGGCTCGTGAAGAGTATGATGCTGAAGTTATTGGTGAAGGACCCTGGTGCAAACTTCCCAACGGTATTGTCGTCAAAGATGTAATCGCCGATGCTTTCTTGCAGCAAATTCTCACTCGTCCTGATGAGTACGACGTGATAGCTACCATGAATCTGAACGGCGATTATATTTCGGATGCATTAGCTGCCTGTGTTGGAGGAATCGGCATTGCTCCGGGATCCAACATCAATTACAATACCGGTCTGGCGGTATTTGAGGCTACTCATGGTACAGCGCCGAAATATACCGGACAAGATAAAGTGAATCCCGGCTCTCTAATTCTTTCAGGCGTAATTATGCTGCGCTATCTCGGTTGGGGCGAAGCAGCCGATCTCATCGAGAAAGGTCTTGAAGCCTCGATTATGAATAAGCGTGTGACGTATGATTTTGAGCGGCTGATGGATGATGCTACGCTGCTCAAGTGCTCGGAGTTTGGCGAAGAGATCGTATCGAATATGTAAATATTCTCTTTTCATTTAGGGACGTTCCAAAACTTTCCCTTAGATCTGTCATCGCGAGGCTGGTGAATTTAGGGCCGCGGCGATCCTCATACAAGGAGATTGCCACACTTCGCTCACTCCGTGCGCTTCATTCACAATGACAGAAAGGAGAATTTGTATGGTTCTTTTATACAGAAAAACCCGCAAAGTTTCGAAAACTTTGCGGGTTTTATTATGGTTTGTCATCTCGACCAACGGGAGAGATCTTTGTTTTCTATCTGGTAAGAACAAAGATTTCTCTCTTCTCCCGAAAGTATTCGGGAGCGTTCGAAATGACACAAAAGATGGGCTTTATCTTACCCTACTATTTATAAGGAAATCAGAGACAGCTTTATTTAGAGCCTTTAGTAGTGTTATATCCAACTAAAAGCTCTCAAAAGCTTTGGATTCCTTCATCGTATTCCAGACCTGTTGGTGGGCGGATAATCGTTCATCAATTTCTGCGATTAGCTTATCTTTCGGCACACTTATTTCAGCAAAACTGCGATAACTATCGTAACCTTCCACCGTTTTTACCTGATTATTTTTTGTTTTGATCAATGGACTAACCTCCTCATCGACCTCTCGAAGAGCGATCAAGAAATCAGAATTATTCAGCCCCGAGGCGTCACCCGACTCCTCCATGGCTTCAGTCCTGATGTTTTCAAGCTTATCAGATATCGCAGTTTTTAATACCGATTCTGCCCATGCTGCCGCCTTTGAAACAGCAGCCGCCGAATCCTTATCAACCGCTGTAGCATAGCCATACATCGTATCCGCTTCACTAACTACCTCCTGTTCTGGATACCAGGATGGGTATTGCTCGGCTTCTTTCATCTCTTCCTGAGCACTCTCTTGTGCCGTTTCTTCCATTCCCGAACACGAGATTATGATTCCTATACAAAAAACACATGCAATAAAAGTGAGAATACGATGCATTAATAAATTATTTATCTTGTAATTTAAATGTTTCAGTTTGTCCGTCAGGCATTTCGATCTCGAAAAGAACGGAGTTATTTTCCTCAAAATTTTGCGTTATAAGATCATTCAAAGATTCCAGATCTTCAACTTTTTCATTTCCCACTTTCAAGATCCGGCCTCCCTCCTGCAATCCTTTTTCAAAAGCCTCAGACCCTTCAAAAACATCCGTGATAATCAAATCAAACGTTTCTCCTCTTGAATATGATAGAGCCATCACACGAAATCCCAGATCAAAAGTAGCAAAACCTCTTCTCTGAAATTCCTCCGGTGACTCATCACCTTCCGTATCCTCCTGGTGGTAATATCCCTCCGGTGAGCTATTGTTTAGTGCAAGCTGCTGCTGATCTCGGGTCAACGTGCCGAGCTCAACATTTTTTGTCAGCTCTTTACCATTCCGATAAATCCTTAAATCGACGTTATCACCGGGATCCAAAACGGCAATCTTTTGCTGCAGCTGATTCGATTCATTCACAATATCTCCATTAACGCTCAATATAACATCATTCGGACGCAAACCTGATTTATCAGCAGCTCCCTCGGGTGAAACTGCTGTCACCAGAACGCCACGGATCGTATCCATATCCAGATCGCTGGCAATGCGAGCATCCACACTTTGAATTGTTACACCCAACAGCGCCCGTCGTACTTCGCCATACTCAATAATATCTTCTGCCACTTTTGAGGCAAGATTAGAGGGGACTGCAAATCCATACCCCTGATAACTGCCGCTGTGAGAGGCAATAGCAGTATTAATGCCAATTAGTTCACCGCTCGTGTTAACTAGTGCTCCTCCACTGTTGCCCTTGTTGATAGCCGCATCGGTTTGTATAAAACTCTCCACCCGCATCTGATCGTTAATGATTTCCATATCCCGGCTCAGGGCACTGACAATTCCAGCCGTAACTGTGGACCGCAACCGAAATGGGTTGCCCACAGCCAAAACCCATTCACCTACTTCTACCTCGTCAGAATTACCTATAGTCATCGAAGGCAGATTACGCCCGTCAATTTTCAACACAGCCAAATCGGTACTGGGATCCTGTCCTACTATACGTGCCTCATACGTTCGTTTATCATTTAACCCCACTTCAATCCTGTTATCTAAAGCGCCGTCAATGACATGGTTATTTGTCAGAATGTATCCATCTTTGCTTATCAGAATACCGGAGCCCACTGTTTGCGCGCGCTTGGGAAGCACATCACCCCACAACCCGTCACGATCGTGATATTCATCATCAGGCACATCATTTCGTGAAATGGGAACTACCGTCTCGATATAAACAACAGCGGGCTTTACATGTTCAGCTACCTGTTTAAATAAAAAGCGATCGTCAATTTTAGCAAGTTCCTCATCATCAAACAGAGGTTTTGAGCTGTGTGTAATTTCAGTAATCTCCACCTCAGCCTGGTCGTTAACCTGTGTTTCCCATTGATAAAATGCGATCAAAGTGCCTATAATAACTCCGATCAACACAAGCAGAATACTGGATAAATAACGGTCTCGGGTCTTCATAACGATTCCTGCAAAATTTGTTCAAAGATAGCGTCTGATTTTCGATCTCTTAGTCCTTCCACATGATATTTTAAATAACGATCCAGGTGTTCTATTAACTCTTTTAGTTCTCCCGTCTCAAAAGAAAGTTCAAACAGTGCCGAACTATGTGACTGCAAAGCGATCTTTATATAATGATACTGATTTTGTGTTAAAATATAAGCATGGGATGAAACACTTTTATCAGTAACTAAACCCGATTCCAGGTTTAAATAGTTCGTTTCTGCCTGTGATTGGGAAGTATCAAGTTGCAAACCTATCCCCGTAAGTTCTGCAAGGCGTATCTGCAGGTAGGGAAATAACTTGGGCGGGTGAATATCGGCTGAATCGAGCCAGCAGAGCATGTTTTTCGTAAAATCGAAGAGAGACTCATTTACCTCATTCTCATGTAACAGCTGATTAATAAGCTCGATGGCCGAGGTCATGGTTGCCATCTTTTCAAAGTCGGACCGCAGATTTTTGTTCTTAGTTGCGTAGCTTGCCTCAGACAATATCTGTACCGAACGAGAACTCTTATAGTAATAAACAACATCCAGGATATTACCAATCTCAATGAGTCCGGAAAATTTGCTCTTTGGTTTTTTAACACCCCGGACCATCAGGGCAATTTTTCCATGTTCCCGGGTGAACATGGTCACAATTTTGCTGGACTCTTGGTAATCAACCGATTTGAAAATGATAGCTTCGGTGTGGGTAATCATTCTTTATCCTCGTCTTGGCATTAACACAACGGATAAAGAAGTATAGAAGCTTTAGGAATGCAAGCCAAAAATCAATTACCCGACCCGGTTAATTGTACAGAGTTTACATTACGATTTGTTGGTATAGAATTTTCAATTAATCGTAATTTCTGTGCGGATTGATCCATTATGGCCCGGAACTGTTCATTTTGCTCGGTAAAGTTTTCACCAAAACGAAGAATATCGTTCCGATCCACCCACGGATCTACATTACTCTCTTCAGCTGAAATTGAAGGACGAGGAAGATCTTCTTTGCTATCCGTAAACTGAACACCAGCAGAACTTTCGTTTACCTGGGCCGGTGCTGTCGAGGATGTAGAAGAAGGAGATACAGTCTGCAGCTCTTGTTCGTTGTCGCTCTCCGATCCAATAAAGAGCCAAGCGCCACTGGCCGTGATGGTGAGTGCCAATGTGGCTGCTACCGCCATCTTAAATGGATTTTTATAAGCATTGTTCTTTCTGTTTTTCTCTGCTTGTTCAGCAGCTTTCTGCATTACTGCATCGGTAACATCTGACGGAGGAGATACTTCAGGCAGCTTATCAAGCTTTTGGAGGGTCTGACGCATACTTTCAACCTCGATCAGCAGATCTTCATTCTCCATCATTGCCCGTTCCATCAGCAGTTCTTCTGATGGATCCATCTCCTTCATCAAATATCGTATACAATCATTATCCTCGTTGCGCATAGCTATTTTCTTCTTGTTCTTTTTCTTTATCAAAGAGTTTTCGAAGATTTATTAACGCATACCGCATACGTCCTAGTGCGGTGTTAATGGAAACATCAGTAAGTTCTGCAATTTCTTTAAACGGCATTTCATAATAATGTCGCAGCATAACTACTTGACGTTGTTCCTCAGGTAACTCTCCAATATGACGCATCAAACTGCTTTTTGCCTCATCTTTTTCAAGCTGTTCCTGTGCGCTGACAAGATCTTCATCAGGCAAACGATCATAGAAATCAGTGTTTGATTCCTTGTCGTAGTTAGAACTAACGTCTACAAACCGTTTTTGTTTTCTTAGATGATCAATTGTTGCGTTATGGGCGATTCGCATAACCCAGGCGATCCATTTACCCTGTTCATTATAGGTGTCATCCATCTTAGTAATAACCTTGGTAAACGTCTCCTGGAATATATCATCCGCGGTTCCGCCATCTTTTACCATGCTGTAGATATAGGAATATATCTTCGTCTGATGACGATTCATCAATTCACTGAATGCCTGTTCGTCGCCGTTTTGACGGTAAAAACGAACCAAATCCTTATCATCCAGTTGTTTGTATTTTCTGCTAATATGATCTGATTGTTCGAGCTTCATAATGTCCTCACGACTGAATTAAAAAATTAATAGCCGGCGATGCAACTAATATCTTCCTTAGTTGTCCTAATAAAGAACAAAATTTCATTTTCACCGTTCAGTTATTCGTTTCATGTTGAATACGAAGGCATAAAGAGTTTGTTCCGTATCAGCTAAGCCGCTACTATTTTTTATAATAGTTTTTGAGTTCCTTGTTGTCTATCACATCTTAATGTTAGAAATGCAATATCTATGCCTAGTCCTAAATGCTGTCAAAATTGAAGATAGGAGTATGATAAGATTCTTAGAAATTCCCAAATTTAAAATTTGAATCCTCAAAATATAATCAGATTTCGGACCTGCTATTCTTCCTCGGAATTATGGAAATAATAATAAACATTTTCACCGGTCTTGGGCCCTACTTCCTCTTGTAAGTCTTCCATTGAAGTTTCCCGTACCTCTTTTACCGATCCAAACGTTTTCAACAGTTGTTGCGCTGTTTTTTCACCAATACCGTCAATTTGCGTCAATTCAGTCTGGATTGTGCGTTTCGACCGGGTTTTGCGATGGAAAGACACGGCAAATCGGTGAGCTTCGTCCCGTACTTTTTGCAACAGTTTCAAGGCCGATGATTTCTTAGGGATCATGACAGGATCCGAGCGATCCGGTACAAATACTTCCTCAAGACGTTTTGCCAGTCCTATAACTTCGCATTCACCATAAAACCCGATCTCTTCGAGAGCTTCAACAGCACTGCTAAGCTGTCCTTTGCCCCCGTCAACGACAATTAAATCCGGGATGTGTTGCTTTTCATCCATCACTCTTTTATAGCGACGACTCAATACCTCTTTCATAGATGCAAAATCATCCGGTCCTTCAACTGTTTTGATATGGAATCGCTTATACTCGCTCTTTTTGGGGCGGGCATCAACAAAACATACCATTGAAGCTACCGGATCGCTGCCCTGCAGGTTTGAGTTATCAAAACATTCAATACGGCGCGGCAATCGCTGCAGATCCAGCTGCTCTTTTAATTCTTTTACAGAGTGCGGGATGCGTTTTTGAGCGGCTTTTTCTTTTTCAAGCTTTCGTTCACCCAACAGAAATTTGGCATTTGACAGCGCCATGCGGATCATCTTTGCTTTTTCACCTCGCTGCGGACGATGAATTCGAACTTTTTTTCCACGTTCTTCCCAAAGATACTGAGCCAGCGGTTCATCATTCTGTAATTCATCACTAACATATACTTCATCAGGGATAGCTCCCGCATGCTGGCCCGTGTAATAATCCTCAACAAACGACTGCAGCATCTCTCCTTTTTCGAGATGCTCTATATTCTTCAGAAATCGATGAAATTTACTGATGAGTTTCCCTTCACGCACCTTAAATAATACGCCGCAGGCTTCATTGATCTCCTCATCAACGCGGATAGCAAACAAGTCGCGATCAACCTTTTTACCGGCTACCATTTTCATCTTCTTGCTATACTTTTGTACAGCTTTTAGGCTATCACGGATCCGTGCCGCCTTTTCATACTCTAGTGCATCAGACGCAATCGACATCTCTTCTTTAAGATCGCGAATAAGCGCATCCATTCGCCCATTAAGCATTCGCTCAACTTTATCAATAGCAGCCTGATATTCCTCCTGATCCCAGTCGCCGGAACAGCTCTCCAGGTAGTCATCAAAACAGGAATGCCATCTGGGAGCACCTTTGGTGCGATCAATATTTTTGGGATGAACGGCACAAGTACACAGGTTAAATGCCTTTCGGATTGTCTCCAGCATACGCTTCATATGCTTTACGCTGTCATATGGACCATAATATTTGCTGCCGTCATTGATCACTGTGCGAGTAGGAAAAACCCGGGGAAAATCATCATTGGTAACACAGATATAGGGGTAGGATTTATCATCCCGATAGAGAATATTGTAGCGCGGCTGATGTTTTTTGATGAGATTATTTTCCAATATCAGCGCTTCCGATTCTGAATCAGTTACAATAACCTCGAGATCTTTGATCTTGCCAATCATCACCTTTATACGTCCGTCATGATCATTGGAATCCTGAAAATAGGAACGTACACGATTTCGCAGCCGCTTTGCCTTGCCGACGTACAACAAGCGATCTTTACTGTCCTTAAACATATATACTCCAGGCGAATACGGCAGATTATCCACCTTTTCTTCTACATCCATTTCTGCATGCTGGCTGCTCATTATACAATACTATATTTTCTTAGATCTGTTTTACTACGTTCAAACTTACTGATGTTCAAACGATAATGAAATTTCAGCTATTACAAGTGTGATAAATACAAGAGTGAAATAAATTGAAAATTAAGGCAGATGATGCTTTCTTATCAGAAAGAAAGACTATTAGGAAATATGTGTTTCTATTTTAACTCAGAGGATAAATAATTTCCTTGAATAAAACTTACAAGAGTATGAAAAATATAGTACGTTGGCTTACCATTTCTATCCTTTCCTTTTTTCTTCTACCGAGTCTCGGTTTTGCCCAGCAAACCTCACTGAGCTCCGACGAAATTGATCAAAAAGTGGATTCGGTGATGCAAAATATGACGCTCACCGATAAAGTTGGCGAAATGACACAGCTGGCCCTTGATATGATCTCGGAGGGTGAACCTTACAATACTGTTGAACCGCATCAGCTGTCGGAGGAAAAACTGGAAGAGGTACTTCTTGAGTACCGGGTCGGATCCATACTTAATGTCCCAAATCATGCTTTTGAACGCGAATACTGGCACAAAATTATCAAAAGGATTCAGGATATCGCTGTAAATGAAAAGCCAACCGGCATTCCGGTGCTTTATGGGATCGACTCTATTCACGGGGCTAATTATACGCTGGGATCCACACTGTTTCCGCAACAGATTGCCATGGCCGCTACCTGGAACAGGGAGTTGACAAAGCGCGGAGCCGAAATAGCGGCTTATGAAACAAGAGCCTCATATATTCCCTGGAATTTTTCTCCTGTTCTCGATATCGGTCGTGATGTCCGCTGGCCGCGGCTCTGGGAAACATTTGGGGAGGATGTCTATCTCACTGAAGAAATGGGAGTCGCTATGGTTGAGGGATATGAAGGTGATGATATAAGCAGTCCGTATAACGTGGCCTCGACATTGAAACACTTCCTTGGCTACAGTCTTCCGCAGTCGGGACACGATCGTACGGTGGCATGGATTCCGGAGCGACAACTTCGCGAATATGTACTTCCTCCCTTCACAGCTGCCGTGGATGCGGGAGCACATACAGTAATGATCAACTCGGGCGAAATAAATGGAATTCCCGTTCACGCCAATAAAGAAATTCTCACCGACCTGTTGCGCAATGAAATGGGATTCGAAGGGGTGGCCGTCTCTGATTGGTCCGATATTATTTATCTGCATGACCGGCACAAAATCACGGAAGATTATAAGGAATCGATTAAGGTTGCAATTAATGCGGGTATCGATATGAGCATGGTACCTGTAGATACGGAATTTCCCCGGCTGTTAAAGGAGCTGGTTGAGGAGGGGGAAGTTCCGATGAGTCGGATTAATGAATCCGTTCGTCGAATTCTGACCCTGAAGTTTAAGCTGGGATTATTTGAAAATCCTTATCCCGAAGATACCGACTACTCTAAATTTGCCTCCGATGAATTTGCAGAAGCCAGTTACCAGTCAGCTGTTGAAGCGATTACCCTGCTGAAAAATGAAAACGACCTGCTTCCGCTGCCCAAAAACCAAAAGGTGCTAGTTACCGGACCGTCAGCCAATTCGATGATTTATCTGAACGGCGGATGGTCCCGGACCTGGCAGGGTGATAATCCCGAATACAATACGCCAGGTAAAAAAACCATCTTGCGGGCTATACAAGATAAAATCGGTGCTGATAATGTGAATTTTGTTGAAGGCAGCACTATCGATGAAGCAACAAATATCGAGGAGGCTGTGGAAGCAGCAAACGACTCTGATGTAGCTGTCATCGCGGTCGGAGAGTCAACTTATACCGAAACGCCCGGAGATATTGCCGACCTGTGGCTGCCAGAAGCACAACGCGATCTTGTCAAGAAAGTAAGCGAAACAGATACACCAATCGTGTTAGTGCTTGTCGAGGGACGGCCGAGAATTATCAACGATATCGAACCGCTGTCGGATGCCGTACTGATGGCTTACCTGCCCGGTGATGAAGGCGGGCGCGCGACCGCAGATATTCTTTTCGGAGATCAAAATCCGAGTGGTGAGCTTCCCTTTACCTATCCCGGCGGAGTCAATGATCTTGTCACTTATGATCACAATTATACCGATGAAACAGGACCCTTAGGATTTAATCCACAGTGGGAGTTTGGCCATGGACTCAGCTATACTACTTTTGAATACAACAACCTGCAGGTTAGCTCAAGTGATTTTACAGAAGGTGACGAATTACAGATTTCGGTTGATGTGACCAACACCGGCGCTCGCGACGGTAAAGAAGTGGTACAGCTTTATGTCAGTGACCTTGTAGCGAGCATCACTCCTCCGGTAAAACGGCTGAGGGGATTTCAGAAAGTTGATCTCAAAGCCGGTTCATCTCAAAAAGTCACTTTTACCATAACTGCCGATGACCTTGCTTTTATCGGTAGAGAAAATAAATGGATTACAGAACCCGGCGACTTCAAAATTCAGGTTGGATCACAGGAAGAAACCATCACTTATAGAAAATAAGTTCTCTTAAGATAGTCATAATGAAGCAGACGAATACCAGTCCGAATCTCTCTATTGTTTATGAGGATGCTCACATTCTCCTCATTGATAAACCGGCCAATGTACTTTCACAGGAAGATCATACCGGCGATCCAGACGTTCTATCGCTGTGTAAACGGTATTTAAGGAGTTCCAGCAAGAAAAATGATCCTTTTCTGGGATTGATCCACCGGCTGGATCGTCCCGTGGGCGGTTTGATGCTTTTGGCAAAAACGCACAAAAGTGCCGATCATCTTTCGAAGCAAATGCGTGATCGTACGATGCAGAAGACCTATTGGGCTGTAACGCAGGGAGATCCGCCTAAAAATGGAATGCTCACCCATCACCTTTATAAAGATCGCGACAAGAACATTGTGGACGTTGTACCAAAGGATCGCAAGCAAGGCAAAGAAGCGATCCTGTCATTCTCCAGGCTCGAAGTTGTGAATGACCTAAACCTGCTGGCTATTCACTTACAGACGGGGCGTCCGCATCAAATACGGGTACAGCTGGCTCATGAAGGATATCCAATCTGGGGCGATTACAAATACGGAGCTGATCAGCCTGATGGTCGTGATATGGCACTCCGTGCCGTAGAGCTAGTGTTTGAGCATCCCACAATGAATCAGGAATTACAGTTTGAACTGGCTCCGCCTGATGAAGAGCCATGGACTCGTTTTTCTATTGCTCAGTTTTAAGGATGGTTTTTCCATGGTCACTCGTTTCTTATCTCTTTTGTCTAATCCATACCGGAGGATCGGAACCAGTGGAGTTGAAGCAAATGAGACATTGTCCATTTTTTGTCGCCAAAAAATGAACGAAAAAAGCGCTGGGGGAATCGTAGATTTTGATCTAATTAAAACAGGAAAACAGGAATAGCTATTCCACGCTAGTACTTATTCTAAATTCTCTTTTCCCGCGATTCGCCCCAGACCCCCGTTTATTTAAACCCGTGAAATAGTAACCCGTTCCTTTCTTTTCAACATCTCATTTCTCAGAGCCAATCTTCTGCACAACAAGAAATGATTTACATATCAGAGCAGAGTACTTAGAAGAAATGTGACTTTAATAGTCATTACATTTATCGTTGTACTAGATCCTTGACTATTATTATAGACCTGTTGTTAAACCTAATGCTTCTTCAAAAGAATGAAATCAGACCAGCTCAGTAAAACAGCGGCTTTTGTTGCCATAAAGTTTTATGGACTCACGCGCGACAGCCGTTTCCGATCCCTGTTTGATGAATCTGTAATCACCTTTTATGACCGGCTCGTACAGTCGCTTCCCAAACCTCTTTCCTACTACCGAAACTGGCTGCGGCTTAACTGGGTTCGCAGGCTTTACATCTGGTCAGAAGAACTGCTTCTGCCCGGGGATCTGCTGCATATCATCGCCCGTAAGTGGTATATGCAGCGAATGACCAGGCAACTTATTGATCAGGGATATGAACAAATTATTATACTTGGCGCTGGATTTGATCACCTGGGATACCATTTTTCCGGGGATGGAGTTCCCTGCTTTGAAATTGACAGACCAAAGATGGGGCGACTGAAACAGCAGTTTCTCCAAAAATATTATCCCGACCAGCCGCACCCCCGCATTATTACTAACGATCAGTCGTCAATACCCCTCTCCCATCAAAAAATTGATCCGGATAAGAAAACCATTGTCGCAGCCGAAGGATTTTTTGATTACCTGGCACCATGCTCCGTAGAAGAAACACTATACAAGATTCGTAATAATTTCTCGCACAGCACCGCTCTGATCAGCACACATTTTGCCCTGGATGAACTCCCTTTTTTACATCGTTCCGTGTATAAAATAAGTGTTCGAGTGGTCGGAGAACAGCTCCAGTTTCACACCCCCGCAGAAGGCTTTAAACAGATGCTGGCAGACCAAAGGTTTGAGATAAGACAATTCTTTGATACGCAAGAAATTAGCAAAACAATACATGATCAAATTGACACCACGTTACCACTGCTTAAGGGATTCCATATTTTATCAGCCGAAACAAGTGGCTGATCTTGTAATAAGTGACAGTACAATATTACTTTAAAAATTCGGAACACTGCTATTGGTGACTATGTTGAAAAGGTGAATATATGCAACTCTCAATAAGGGGAATATCCTGCAGATGAAATATCAATTATGTGTAAGAACGAGCTAACGAAAGAAGAAGCATTCAGTTTAATTTCTGCTGTTATCGATAACGAGGTCAGCGAAGAAGAGCGTAAGGCCTTTATGGAATTTATCGAGCGGGACGATGAGGTTCGGCGGGAATATCATTCCATCAAAAAAATAAAATCTCTGATAAGTTCCCGATGTCCCTATGCCAAGGCCCCTGAATATCTGCGAAAATATGTGCAAAATATTTGTGAAAAAGAACTATCAGAAGAACAGCACGTCCCGGTATATGATAAACCGTGTATAAACCCCGGCCGGCAGGTACAAAATGTTGGAGAAACCGAAACGGCTTCCCGAAAAGCCCACCAACGATGGATTTATTCAATTGCTGCCGGTCTTTTACTCATTGCAGCGCTGTGGAGTTTCTTTAACTTTTATGGTCCGGTGCCCGATTCTCAACAAGTTTATAATCTTGAAGAATACGCTTACGAGCATTTCCAAAAAAATGAGGGACAGCTGATATCTCCCAATATAGCCACTGCCAGTTTGGGATCTGCCGAAATGCGCTTAGCACAAGAATATGATATGCCAATGAGAGTTCCTGATCTTAAGAAAGCCGAACTTAAAGGAATTGCCTATGTGGATTTTGTCCCCAACTATAAGGCCCCGATGATTGAATATTACCTACCTGCCGAAGATCAGTATGTTTATATTTTTGCCTTCCGTCTCGATAAGCTCAAAAAATTCAAACAGCTAGTACTGGATCAGGAAGCCGTTAAAAAATGTGATGAGCCTGAGGATTATTACATCCATAAAGTAAACAACAAGCATGTTGTCTCCTGGAAATGGAATGATATATGGTATGCCGCCGTATCCAATCATGACGGAGATACACTGGCGTCATTTGTTAAAACCCTGCAACCTGATTCAGAAGTGGCAAGCCAAAATTAAAAACGGAAGCTGGCGGTAAGTGTCGGAGCTACTTTATCATCTATAACGGCTGGCGTAATATTCAGCCCAAATCTGTTATTTTGCTGATTGTATTCATCGACCGAGGCTTTTGTGCTTATGACATTGTAGATCATACTGCCGAGAATTAATGCTTCCCCAATTAGTATCTTTGTATCCGTAAGTGAGACCTCCTTGTTGTCAACGCCCAGAGCATCGGCAAACTCCCGGCCAAAAATTTCACTGGTGGCATCTACCATCAGGTATGAGCCTACTGTGCGAATACCCATACCGATAGCTCCGCGAGGAAAATCTTCAGCATAAAAATTACCAGTCGAAGGCGCTACTATCACTCCATAAACTCCCAAAATGGCACCTGCAGTTTCGATTGTATTATTATCAAATAAGCGAACAGCAGCCACGCCTGTACCAATCGATAGCACTGTATTACTAAGAGCAATGGTACGGGCCTTGGAAGCATTTTTGAGATCATCCCGCGCACTTATCGATATCTCGCTTTGCGCCCGGACTTGTGATGATATGAGCAGTAATAAAACCAGTAAACTTAAAAATGAGATCTTTTTCATAAGGCGAGAATATGAAAAGCTTTTGCCACAAATAAAATTATTAATTGATCTAGTTGGAGGTTGTATTAAAAGTCGGGGGTGAATAGGTGATGGATTCTTTACAGTGTGACCACCAGCAGAGTATGTAGGGGCTAAGTTCATAAAAAACGGCAATAGAAAATCTTCCCTGGAGGGAAGTGTCGGTTCCAGTGATTTTCCGGAACGGACGATGGGTGTAAGATAATGTGGAAGTGAATTTTATCCATTTCAGCGGTGTACCTTTTGGCTTGATCCAAAAGGTACTAAAAAATCAAGGCGGAAGAATTGTGAAGATAGCTTCGACTTGCAGGATGCGTGAATTTTGATGGTCCTTTTTCTTGCAAAACATGTATTTAATATAGTACCGGTACAAAATTCACACCCGCATCCTTTAGCCTCAGTTACAATTCTAAGGCCCGATTGAAAACCGTAAAGTCGGCACCAAATTTTGCACCTTCTTTTAGTAAGCTATCCATTTGAAATATCGGCCTTAGCGAGTGAGGAAGGGAAGGTTGGTTTTAAAACGGGGTCCGGGGCGAATTGGTGAAAATGCTTTAGCATAAATACTGATATGGAAAAGCTATTCCCGATTTCCTGCTTTAGTCAGTATAAAACCTGGCCGCAGAGTGTCTATACGTACATTCCGTACAGAGGTATGCAACGAGATCAAGGTATCTCGTCAGGTCGGGGGTACAACCTCGTAGTTGTGAGGAGGTTGTACCTCCGAACATGTTGCTAGGATGACCGGCTCTTTAGGTCGGGAGTACAACTCCCTCCCAACACAGAATGTTATATCTTTAAGATGATGATATATCTAATTACTCAGTTCCAGCTCGGATTGTTCTTCACCGTTGGATTCTTCCAGATGGCCTGTCTCTTCTGTCAGATCGCTGGACAGTTTCTTGCTGTTATTAGCACCCAACTTACGCAGCTTATCCGCCTGACCGATTAAATCACCGCGACCTGTTTTCAGTCGTTTCATCGCCTGATCGTAGCTTTCCTGCGACTGGCGAATGCGCATGCCGATCTCTTCCAGGCTCTCGACAAAAAGCACAAACTTGTCATATAACTTGCCGCCGCGTTCGGCAATTTTCTGTGCATTTTTATTCTGATACTCCTGCTTCCATACGCTGTCGATCGTGGCCAGCGTCGCCAGCAGCGTAGAGGGACTCACTATAACGATATTCTTGTCAAAAGCATCATAATAGAGGCTGGCATCGTGCTGAAGGGCCACGCCGAAAGCTGACTCAATAGGCACAAACATCAGCACAAAATCGGGACTGTTTCCGCCGTACAGCTGTTCGTAATTTTTCTTACTGAGTCCCTTCACATGACTGCGCAGCGAGTTTATATGCTGTTTCAGCGCCTTTTCCTGTTCCGCTTCATCCTCGGCTGAAGTAAATTCCTCATATGCTTTAAGCGATACCTTGGAATCCACCACCAGCCGCTTATCGTCCGGCAGATATACCACCACATCCGGGTACAGATTGCGTCCGTCCTCGCTACGGTGATTTTCCTGGATCTCATATTCGCGTCCCTTGGTCAACCCCGACTTTTCGAGGATACGCTGCAGGATCACTTCGCCCCAGCTTCCCTGTGTCTTGGAATCCCCTTTCAGAGCTTTGGTCAGATCCTTGGCCTCCTGCGCCATCTGCTGATTCATCTCTTTAAGATGCTCCAGGTGCTGCTTCAGCGAACTGCGTCCCTCGATATCTTCTTTATGGGTCTCCTCTACCTTCTTTTTGAACTCTTCCATCTTTTCGCCCAGCGGCTTCAGCAGCTGATCCAGCTTTTCTTTATTCTGCTCGGTGAATTTCTGGGATTTCTCTTCCAGGATCTTATTCGCCAGGTTCTCAAACTCATCTTTAAACTTATCCTGCAGATTCTGCATCTCCTCTTTCTGCTCATTAAGGCGCTCTTTTAAATTGCGATAATCAGCATTGAGCTCGGCCAGCTGCTTTTCGGCTTCATTGGCACGGCTCTGTTCCTCCTTGTAGTTATTTTTAGCTTCGGATATCTCTGCATCAAGTCGTTCGTTGCGCTCTTCAAGGCGGGAGATCGTCTGCATGGCCTGCTCTCGCTCCCGCTCCAGTGCTTCAGCTTCTTCGTTGCTCAGCGCCTGACTACTTTTGTTTTTGAAATGAGCAATAATGTATCCCAGAATGACTCCGAGAAGTATAAAAGCGATTGAGATCAGTTCCATGGTTTTCGGGTTTCGCGGTGGCGGGTTACGAGTTTCATGTTGCGGGTATACGCGTTGTGTGTTTATTACAGGATGAGAATAATTCCTGCTACTGTTTTTGTAGTTGAAGCTTTGACAATATCAGGGTTCTTGCACCCAGTTTCCAGTCAAGATTACTATGTGAAAGTAGTGAAAGAGAGTGACAACGTGGTGTCACCCCTCTGTGCTAATAGAGATCTGCAAAAAAACAACCAGCGATTCACTACCGTAACCTGCAACAGGTGCAGCTATACCGAAATGTACAAGGAAGAAAGCGATACGCTGGAGAATGCTTTTGATTCCTTCGGGAATTAGCGGAACTATAATTGGTAGTCTAGGAGAGACACATAAAATATATTATGCATACACATTATGTGTATCAGCAAAAGTTACAATCGTACAGATAAAGTATTAATTATCTGCGGTACAAGCTGTTAGGTGCCATATCATAATATTATGCGTATGTACATCTAACAGAGAATTTGTATGTAGAAGCTTAGGTTATGTGTTTTAAAATTACTTAGAGATGGACTATTCTAAATATTGCGAAACTTACAGATAGCTATGTTCAAGGGAGTAATAAAAACCTATCATTGTTCATACCAAAAGAAATTGGTAAAGCTCATTCATGGGAATATTATGATAAAATCGATAGTTCACTTGACGAGTTAAAAACTTTAGTTAAAAAGATAAGAGATCATAGAAGAAAATATGTAGCACATCGTGATGAACCAATTGCTCTGAATAGATCAAATCTTGATAAAGTCACCTATGGCGATCTGAAAATCGCCTTTGAAAAAAATAGTGAGATAATGAATATCTATTATTTAAATGAAGAAAATTCACAATGGGAATGGAATCCAATAGTACTTGGAGATGTCGATTCATTGGTTGCGTATCTTAGATATGGAGCAATTTTTTTGAACAAATCTTAAAACAAGATCGGGAGCTAAAGGATAAACTGATTGAATATGATCAAAAGCTATACAAAAACACATAACCATGGCATTAAGCGGACGCATATCGCCCTGGCCTTGCTTGATTTGAAGATTTGAGCTACAATGTAATTCATCACCAATTTCGGGATTCGTATTGCGCCGCTTATCCCGTAGGTCGTATAGGGCTATTTTAAATTGTAACTGCCATGAAGATAATTAAAGACAAAACACTTTTGATAAGTATTGGCGTAATTTTAATGATTTTCGCCTTGGTCCATGTATTTGATATCTATATGCACGGTTCAAGCGTGTCATTTAATGGACAACTCATCGAAAATAAGCTGACATCATCGATTGTTACCTTTTGTTTTTATTTGTTACTGTGGGGTTTAGCAACTTTAGGTATCTACAGTTCTTCTAAACTTAAAGAGAAGTTTTTTCATAGTTCTAATTGATTATTCTTGATTTCAATTTTTTAATAAAACTTCCATTTTCTAAACTTACGCTATTCTAGCGGCATAATCCGAGCATTAAGCGGACAGGCCTCCCTCCTACGCTAAAGCTTCGGAGGGCACGATACCTGGCTTTTTAGTTTCCCATTCATTACTAACCAACTCAACATTATTTCGTGCGCCCCTTATGCGCAGTGTCGTTAGGTTCCCTCCTACTTTTGCTAATTTCTAACTCAATTAATTGCTTTCAAACTCGTTTTTATTCAACTTAAGTCTGTAACTACAAAGCAAAATTTTCTGTAATGGAAAAGACATTAATTAACAAGCTTTCGCAGCTCAACAAAAACGAGAAATTGCTCTTGGTCGAAGCTCTCTGGGATTCTAT
Organism: Fodinibius sp. GM108; assembly: GCF_058386985.1. Classification (NCBI taxonomy): domain Bacteria; kingdom Pseudomonadati; phylum Balneolota; class Balneolia; order Balneolales; family Balneolaceae; genus Fodinibius; species Fodinibius sp. GM108. The sequence continues at coordinate 186,441 of NZ_JBYEIR010000005.1, read as the reverse complement.
TGCCTCTGATCCTGAAGAGGTTGATGTCCCCGATCACCACAAATCTATTTTAGAGGAGCGTCTCAAAACCTTAGAAGAAGACAAAGAGAATGGCTCTTCCTGGAAAGAAGTTCGTCAAAAGTATCAATAAGACGCTGTGCCAAAAACATTAATACTTACTGAAGATGCACAGCAAGATTTAGATGATGCTTACGATTGGTATCAAGAGCAGGATCATGGATTAGGTGAAGAATTCTTTCGCTGTGTTGACGCAAAACTTTCAGAAATCAGCCGCTCCCCTCTTCAGCACCAAGTGGTTTATAACGACAGAGTTCATCGAGCTTTAACAAATCGATTTCCATTTTCTATTTATTTCATCAATGAAGAAGAGATTATAACTATCTTTGCTATTCTCCATCAGCGAAGAAGTCCAGAGTCTTGGAAAACAAGAACTGAATAAATCGGAAAACATAACCCACGCATTAAGGTCTTGCCAGTTTTGGCTTTTTAGCTTTTCGTTCATTATTTACAACTCAACATTATTTCGTGCGCCCTCGTGGAATCTCCCGATGTATCGGGAGGCCACCAAGTGGCATTCCACAGGGCATGCACTTTATGCGTAACATCGTTAGGTAGTTTAAATTTAATTAACTATGAGTCTTAAATTTTATATCGCGAGTCCGGAAGATGCAGAAACAATAGGAACTATGGTTTTCAAGTTAATTCAAGAAATTAGTCGCAAGAAAAATAATGAACCTTGCAATTTGGATCTTGATGTGACGGTAAATCATTGCAAAGATTTTTTAAGGAAAGGAGATTATTTAGCGATTATTGGATCTCTTGAAAATAATCCAATAGCAACTGTCACTTTAGTAGAGAACCCTGCTTTATATGCAGGAGGGAAAATTGGTACCATACAAGAATTCTATGTTACTCCTAAGCACCGATCAAAAGGGATCGGCTCAAAATTAATTAGCAAAGTTAACAAATTTGGACTCGAACGTAATTGGAAGCGGATCGAAGTATGTACCCCCTCCCTCCCAGAATTTGAACGCTCTTTACTTTTTTATAAAAAAAATAAATTTGAACCGGCTGGCGGTCGTAAAATGAAGTTAGTATTCAATTAAGAAAATTCTTAACTCGCGCTATCAGTCCCCCAACAGCATTCGGGGCAGGCTCGCGCACAGGGCATGCACCTTATGCGTAATGTCGTTAGGTGTACAACATTGATTAAACATATATCTGTAGAGGTAGCTGAGTTGCTATTTGGTCGAAGTATTTATCATTATGTAACAGCTCCACTTCATGTTCGATGCACCAACTTCCGATGAGCATATCTACGGTTTTGCGAATGGTTACGCCTTTCGATCGAAGAAAACGAAAATTTGATGCTGCTTTTATTGCTAAGGACTTCCCTCCTAAATGCACACAATCTAACGGATCAAGAGCTTGTTTGGCTATTCTAAACTCTTTGTCACTATCGAACCCTTGTAGAATTTCGGTGAGAATAATGTCTCCTGTAAGAACTGACTGTTCAGAGAGGATCCGGTCAAAGTTTTCGGTTTGTTTATTGTCTACGCCGTTGAAATAATCAATCCATACGCTGGTATCTACTAAAATCACTTCTTGTCAGTCCTTATCTCCTCTAAATCACCTTTCCAGTGCAATTTGCCTCGCAAGTCTTTGATATTTTCTTGTTTTTTGCGCTGGACTAACAACTTCAAGCCCTCTTCCACAGCATCTTTTTTCGTTTTTAATCCACTCACTTTTAAGGCTTCATCCATCAAGTCGTCATCGATCACTACATTCGTCCGCATAACTGTATCGATTTAGTTAATGTGTATTTTTTATTAATCTATACACATAATGATTAAAATCCTAATTTTATTGTACAGCTACCCCCACGCTATCAGCAAACAGACTCCGCTGTTGCTTGCCCGCTTTCTATTTATTAGTTAACAGTTTATCTAAAACAACTTCAATACAAACCCGCTATAAAGTAGCGGATCTTTGGAGTGCCACTTACTAATATGTTGCTCACTTTGGACTACCATCAGATACAACGGATCCTTGTGAAAAGATCTATCAAACAAAACCCAGTGAATGGCTCCTATTCTTGGGCCGAGTAAATAAAATAGCTGATCGATCTTGATGATACCTTGTTGATTATGGCTCTTTTCCTCTCCTGCTGCTTAATGCTCAGTCTCGTTGCTCTTTTATCTATTGGGACACAGTGAAACAGAACTGCTTCAATCACATTAGCTGACTGATAAGGATGATAATTTAGGCGTACTCGTTGTTATAGGTCGACATCGTGGTGAGCACATTATCTTTTTACTGTGACGGCAATGGAGTTTTAGACTTCGCAACCAATCAGATTTCATATTGGGATTGTTAGAAGCGAAGAATAAAGGTAAAATCCTTTCGTCTGAAGATGAATCATCAGGCTAAGAGATAAAACCTCAAGCTCGCTTAAGCGAGCTTCTTCAAATTAAACCCGTGATTTATCTTTTGGACTACATGTGAGCTGAAAAAAATCATTTCTCGTGTCTCGAGGTTCTAAGCAGGCAATTTGTATATTAGAAAAACTATTCTTAGCGTGGTGGTTGGATGTATAAACCAATAACTGCATCATGAAATCATTTTTTACTGCCGCTCTGCTTACCTTTATTTCATTTCAGGCCTATTCACAACCTGATTTCACTTCCCTACAGAATGATTGGATTTCGTCTGTCAACAAAGGGGAGTCATTTCAACAACTGTTATTTCCCAATGGGTACTTGTTCTATTTTGATGGGAATGCTAAGGTCTCAAGCCAGGTAAATCCTGTGGATGATTTTGGAATCGATGGAAAATTGGCTGATTATCAGCAAATAAAACAGTTCAAACACGATGATTCTCGATTTCTTACACTGGCAGATGTTTCGCAGAATCAAAAGCAATATGCTCTGCTGACGGGATGGAAGAAGACAGAAACCAGATGGACTAAGGAGATCGATGTTTTGCTTGCTCAAATTTCTGATTCCAAAGTCTCAAATTCTGTCAAACAGCAATTGGATACAAAGAGAACAGAATGGGTTAATCTTGCTAATCAGCATGATCCGGCGAATCATATCCGCACCTCTTACACGAAAGACGCGGTGTATTTTAGTAACGGAATGCGTTCAGACGGTTATTCGGGAATCACGGAACGCTATGCCTACATGAAAAATCCGAATTACCAGGTTGATCTCGAAGCATCGTACCTGCGACAGATTTCGGATTCCAAAATTCTCGAAATCGGTCGTTATTTTACCGGCAAAGAACGTAAAGGCAATGGCGGCATCTACGCGATTCTGTGGCAAAAACAGTCGGCTGAAGATTGGCAGATCGGGATGGATTTTAATTTTTGACGAAAGATCACCACATGGCAGCTTATGGCCTAGGTCCTCAGATCGCAAAGGAAGAAACGGTAATTGGGTCAATGTGAAGAATAACCTACCAAGCGATTGCTCACGATTCATCGCCTACCGCAGAAAGTCAGCTATTCGCTGTAACTTTAACAATTCGCCGGTAGTCCCATTTTACTTTTCCATCTTATCAAACGGATTCAGAAACTTTTCTTCAGTGATATCTTCCTGGTTTCCGTTCCACATCTTCTCACCAAACGGCTGATCGCTGATATCCCAGTAAATCTCCACGGTAACATCATTGGGATCAGGAAAGTAGATTGAAAGACTCACTTGGTTGTCCTTAATCACATGAGGAATATCCGTTTGTTTAATGTGGTTGTAATAATCAACGAGTATATCATGCGTAGGAACCTCAAAAGCAACCTGTTGCAATTGTCGCTGATCAATTGGCGGAAATTCCTCAACCCGTGATTCCAGCAAAACCAGTTCGTGATGATTGTCAGAAGCACTCATAAAGATCCTGCGCAGACCATCATAAACCACTTCCTCATTGGTGTGAAAATTTAAATGTTCTTCATAAAACTGCTGTGTTTCGTCTAGATCGGTCGCCATCATCACAATGTGACCCGGCATGATACGCACCTTCGGGTCGGAATTTTCTTGCTGCTGTTCAGTTGCGTTTGTTTGCTGTGGATGCGGTGCAGCTGCTTTACCTTCAGATTCAGCCGACTGCCCCCGGCAGGCCGCTAGTACTAAAAATAAGCTCAAAATATGCAGCGTTGGAACTTTAAAGCAGTGCATCATGATGTTTTTATTTTTACAACATCTCACAATCTACTTTTGTTCATCTGACGTTTGAAGATGAGTTATCGGTTTAAGACATCAGCTCAAAAGTTGGCGGAAAATGTTCCTTATTACTCTGAAGATAATTTTCCAGAGAAAGTGTTTTAATCTTCTATGAACCTCTTGGTCTTCTTCCTGTAAGCATCCTGAGCAATAGCAGCCATCTCCTCCAGGCTGTATGTGCCGGAATTTAACAGCAGGTCGTAGTCTGCGGCATTTGTAACATCTTTGTTGAAATTGTATTCTACAAAGTTAGCCCGTTCAGCATCTTTCTCGCGGATAATATGCAAAGCTTGCTCATTGCTTATGTTTTCTCTTTTTGCATATCCTTCTACTCTCTTTTCAAGTGGAGAGACAACGCGCAGGTGAAATGAAGAATCCTTTTGGCAGATGTAATTGGCTCCTCGGCCTACAATTATACAGTTCCCATATGACTCAATAGTTTTAACAACGCGGACAAGGGACCGCAGATAGTTAACATTGGTATTTATATTTTTCAGAAAGCCTGCGACCGTGTCTTGCACCGGCTCCCTGAGCCGCTCATCAACCGTTTCGAGCATATTTTCATTGCTGTCCAATTCATCAGCAATTGCCTCCAGAAGTGCATTATCCCAAACTTTGAAATCCATTTTCTCTCCCAACAGCCTGCCCAGAGCCGCACCCAGCGCCCCGAATTCTCTGGATATCGTAATAGCCGGCTTTTTTCTCTGTTTGGACCTGGACCGGAGATGTCTAAGATTCTGATGGCTCCAGGCGTTAATCTGTTCTTCTATGATCTGCTCTGTTCTTCTACCCATAATAAAATACTCCTTCTCTGATTATCTTTTTCGGACCCTCTCCATTATGCCCCTATCTTACAAATTGAGGAAACACCAATTTATCAAAAAACCGGGATAATTTTAAACAAAAAAAGCATATAGCTTAAAATATTAAGGATATAGTATGAAGTCATTAAAAAAATTTGCTTCCATGAAAGGCTATAAGTTGTCAGCTGTCAGCCGCCAGCTATCAACATCAGCTGGGGACCATTACTACTGATAGCCAGCGAACTGGAAACTTGACTCCTATTGGTAAGATGATCAGATCTTTTCAATTCCAGATCAAAATAATTATAAGACTGTGGTTATTAATTGATATTTAGCACAAAACTGTATTAATATATCAATAGGTAAATGAGGCTTGGCCATGTCAATTATAAAAAGCTTAATCCTGCTCTTACTGCTGATTGCTGCTCATTATTTTTCTTTAGCCGACCAAGATCAGATTCAACATCAGAGGCTAACAACATGGAACAACAGGTTTATACACTCGGCGTGTGGAACGTCCAAGAAGATAATCAACAAGAGTTCATTACCGCATGGAAAGAACTTGGGAAAACCTTTGCTTCACTTCCTGACCCTCCAGGTAAAGGGATACTCATCCAAAGTACCTCCGAACCCACTCTGTTTTACTCGTTCGGTCCCTGGAACAGTATGGAGGCCGTAGAAGCTATGCGCAACGATCATCGCGCACAAGAAGGAATTAAAAAGCTTATCGACCTATGCACAGAAGCAACTCCCGGTTCATATCACGTTGTCGCTGAATCGCCTTAGTATCAAGGTTAAAGTTTTTAATCAGGTAGTCTGACCGGTCCATGTTGCAAGCTTGAACCAGTATATAAACGCACCTGGTACGGAATGATTTCTAATCCACATGGGTATAATTATGCTATGGAAATTAAACATATCCCCTGCTATGGGCCATTTTGAATTTATCGAACATACTGCTGATAAAGGATTTTGCGTAGAAGCCGGCGACCTGGCGGATCTTTTTGAAACTTCTGTCCGGGGATTGGCAAAACTACTTCGGGAAGATCTTCCGGTGGATTCAAATCAGCTTTCGGAATCCCGGCAGATAGAAATCACAGCACAGGACAGAACAGCTCTGCTGATCGATTTCCTCTCTGAAATTTTAACGCAAAGCCATATCCAAAAAACAGTATTTATTCGAGCGGACATTGAGGAGATATCTCCCACCAAAGTGCGGGCATATGTTTACGGAATACCAGTCGACTATTTTGATGAAGTCATTAAGGCAGTTACCTATCACCAGGCTGAGATTAAAGACTCTGGTAATGCTGCTATAACGACGAATATTATCTTTGATATTTAATCTAAAAGTAAGCCATAACTCCAACGAATGACTTTTCTCGATTGTTAAATTATTGGTGGCTAAAAGGAGCATCCTTTAATTCTCATCCTAAAACATATTATCATGTTGACAAAAGAGAATATTCAACAAAAATCGCCATTCCTCTGGGAGATCCCGGCCTCATCCAGAGATGATATGCGCGTACCTGCACAGGTATACGCCACACAAGAAGTGCTCGATGCGATACTTGATGATGATTCACTTAATCAGCTTATGAACGTCTCCACCCTGCCGGGCATAACGAAAGCGGCTATTGCTATGCCCGATGCACACCAGGGATACGGCTTTCCCATCGGCGGTGTTGCTGCTACGGAATATCCGGATGGTGTGATATCTCCCGGCGGTATCGGATATGATATCAATTGTGGAGTACGCCTTCTGTCTACTGATATTATGTATGAGGATATCAAACACCGGATCGGAGAATTATCGAGGCGGCTCTATAAGCGCATACCAGCCGGGGCAGGTAAAAGCGGATCTATAAACTTATCTCATGATAAACTGGATGATGTGCTCGAGAATGGAGCCCACTGGGCGGTGGCTAATGGACACGGAAAGCCTGCCGACCTTGAACACTGTGAAGCGAACGGACGAATGGATTTTGCGGGAGCCGATTTTGTCTCTTACAATGCCAAGCAGCGAGGGAAAAACCAGCTGGGTACGCTCGGCGGAGGTAATCACTTCTTAGAAATTGATCGTGTTTCTGAAATTTTTGATAAAGATGCTGCCAAAGCGATGAACCTGCGAAAAGGACAGCTTGTCTTCTTCATCCACACCGGCTCACGCGGACTCGGTCACCAGGTTGCCACCGACTATGTAAAAACTTTTCAGCAAAACCTTGGTAACTACGGAATTGAACTTCCAGACAGAGGTCTTGCCTGCGCCCCGATGAGCAGAGAAGACGGTAAAAGTTATTATCATGCTATGGGCGCCGGAGCCAACTTTGCTTTCTGCAATCGTCAAGTTATGACATCCGAAATACGAGAAGCATGGCAAGGCTTGCTGGGATCTAAAGCCGGTGAAGTTGAGGTAGTTTACGACATTGCACACAACATCGCCAAGATCGAAGAACATGAAATCAACGGCGAAACTAAAAAGCTGATTGTACACCGAAAAGGTGCAACACGCGCTTTTGGTCCCGGACATCCGATCCTTCCCAAGAGATATAAATCAATCGGACAACCGGTTTTCATTCCCGGAAGTATGGGCACCAGTTCGTACGTGCTCACCGGTACTTCTGAAGGGATGAAATCGACTTTCGGCTCTACCTGTCACGGTGCCGGGCGAAGCATGTCGCGCACTGCTGCCAAAAAACAGGTAAATGCCGGTGAACTTATAAGCCGTCTTAATAAAGATGATATACATGTTCAGGCGGCATCCAAGAGCGGAGTTGCTGAGGAAGCTCCACTGGCTTATAAGAACGTAGAGATTGTTGTTGATACTGTCGAACAGGCCGGACTCGCGAAAAAAGCAGTCAAAATGAAGCCGGTGGCTGTTATTAAGGGGTAATTTACGCGAGCAGGATGACAGAAAAAGATGTCATCCTGAATGATAGGCTTTAAAACAACCTTAGCAACAGATGCTGAAAAGATCCTGAATCAAGTTCAGGACAGGATTCAGCATGACACGGGGACAAACCTCTTTAAGCTAGTTTTAAGACCCATACAATTTTTTCTTTATGGGACTGGATAAGTCCCTATGGCAGGGACGGAATCGAATCGATAACGCCGAAATTCTCCAATCCCATCCAAATTAAAAATAGTAAATAAACTATAATGAGCGTTGCCGATTCTCTCTGGTCGAGAATCATATCCGTGCGCATAAAGCTGAATAACAGCAACGTGGCCAGGGTGAGCATTCCCATCATCGGGGCAGCAATCGTAAAGTTAATGACTGTTACTCCCGCTATCAGCACGCCTGCGGGAATACAAACCAGCAGATCAAAAATATTGCTTCCCAGAACATTAGCAAGTGAAGTGATGGCATCGCCCTTTTGCGCTTTTTTAATACTTACAAATGCATCCGGAATACTTGTGCCCGCCGCAACCACCGAAATACCCCAGAGGAACGAGGGTGTTTCAAGAATATCACCGAACTCAATGGCGGCTCGCACCAGCATCTCCACTCCTATTAAGATCACCACCAGGCTGACTGCAAGCATCCCCCACTGTTTCAGTGGTTGTATATCATGGGGATCTATTTCCGGCTCGTAATCCATCGTATCCTGGTACTGGATGAAAATATAGAAGCCGTAAAGCACGATCGGCATCAGCGCAAGGAGGCGATCCATTTCTCCAAGTATAATACCTCCACTGGAAGCAACCGGATTAAAAATAGCTGCAAATGAGAAGGTGATGATCAATACAGCAACAGAAATGATATAGAACTGGGCTTCTTTATAAACCAGATCCCTGTTTGATTCTAGCGGATCTTTCGTAACCAATCCCGCGGCGGCCGGAATAACCAGAATATTAAAAATGGCAGATCCCACAATGGCGGCTACCCCAAGCTCAAATTCACCATGTAGCAATGTGGAGATCACCACCGTTGACAGCTCAGGAAAACTTGAACCAATGGCTACTACTAACGCTCCCTGGACTATATCAGGCAGTTCATAATAGATTGACAGTTCCTCACTGGAATGTTCAAGCCAATCGCTCCCCTTCCATAAAATAGCTGTTGCAATAATCGCAACGATCGTCCAGAATAATAATGATAAAAACATATTAATTATATATCCATAAATTTTGAATATGGTCGTTAGTTCTACTCTAATTCGCCCCTGCCCTTGTGGAATCTCCCGATACATCGGGAGGCCACTTTTGTGGCATTCCACAGGGCTGCCCCCTTTCCGAAAGCTTTCGGAAGAACTACTTTGTCCAAAAGGTTTTGAAATCCCTCCCTAAAGCTTTCCGGGGTGGGTTATACTCTAAGTAAAATCGATGATTCATTTATTAAATTCAGCCATTTACTAAAAGGATTAACAAATTAAAGTTGAATACTGACAGCTTACGGAACCTGATCAAAATCATATCCTAACCAAATCAGCAGATAATTTCATAATAATATAGCTTATAACTACAGCTGAAGTTTCAACATAGAATAAAGCATTCGCATGGTATGAATGTTTACCGCTGTAAATTGTTTAGTTTAACGTAAAAATAAATTCTACAGATAAATCTGTTTTCCTATGAAAGTAGAAATATGGTCTGACATCATGTGCCCCTTTTGCTATATCGGTAAGCGCCGTTTTGAAAAGGCGCTCGATCAATTTGAATATGACGATGAAGTCGATATTATTTGGCGCAGCTTTCAGCTTAATCCCGATATGGAGACTGATCCCGATGCCAATATTAATGAATATTTGGCCGATGCCAAGGGCTGGTCGCTGGAACAAGCCCAACAAATGAATCAACGTGTGACAGATATGGCTGCCGAAGAGGGACTGGAATACAATATGGATCAGGCAGTGGTAGCCAATTCATTTGATGCTCACCGATTCATCCAGTTTGCAAAGGATCAAAATAAAGCCGATGAAGCTGAAGAAGCATTATTTCGGTCCTACTTTACCGAGGGTAAAAATATCGCCGATCACAATACGCTTTTGGCTATTGCTTCGGAAGTTGGTCTCGATGCAGATAAAACCCGAGAAGTGCTTGAATCCAATCAATATACCAATCAAGTTAAACACGACATTGAAATTGCCAGCGGTATTAATATCCGCGGTGTGCCTTTCTTTCTGTTCAATCGAAAGTTCGCCGTTTCAGGTGCTCGGGAAACTGAAATTTTCCTAAAAGCGCTAAAACAGTCCTGGAATAAATGGCTGGAAGAAAAAGAGGATGTAAAGAAACAAAATCAGACCTCCTAAATTTAATTAGTTAATACTTTCCTTTTTTAAAGCTGTAATATAAGCGCACAAATTTTGTGCTATATCTTTAATGTTCTGCAGATTCAGAGAGGACAAACCCTGGCCTTTTCCTTAAAAAATTCTACAATTTTTGAGCTGACATATCCGTTAACTTTATGTAAGTTGATGTTAGATAAAGACTTGGCTAAGCGGGGAAAATCTTGACCAAGCCTGTAATAAATTAATTCCGCTTTAGGTAATAAAAACAATGATTTAGCCTTCATTTTTTGTGGAGGTTTCTTATTATTAAGCGGAGATCAACTTAAATATTTTAGGCATAGGGATTGATATGTTCAGAAAAAAATTGTGGATCGGATTAACAGTATGCATAGTTGGCTTTTTGGGGTTCAATTCAGCTTTTGGCCATGAGCACGACAAAATGCTAAGCGTTAACTCCACTTCTATTTCAACTGAATATGTTTCAATAGATAAAAACCCGCACGAGCGGCTTTCCGATCTTATCTCTTACCTGCAAAACCAAGGGCTTGATATCAGTAATTTGCTTGATGATCCGCGATTCAAAATTCATGAGGATATTGCCGACCGATTTATAAAGTCAGCCGAGCGAAAATCTCACAGTCTAGATTCGTATAAACGAGTTCTCGGTTTCGATCACAAAGCGAATGAAATTATCACTTTTATAGACAAGCACTCAGATCAGCTTCAAAAAGCTGAACAAGAGTACGGTATTTCCAGATATGTGATTGCGGCCATTCTGGGTATTGAATCAGATTTTGGAAAAAATATTGGCAGCTATAACCCATTTAACGCATACGTCTCGATGTATGCCAACGATTATCGGCAAGATTTTGCCAGAGAACAGATTAAAGAACTCCTCAAATTTGTGGAGCGTAATGAAATCGACGTATTCGAGCTAAAATCAAGTTATGCCGGAGCAATGGCTTTTGCTCAATTTATTCCCTATTCACTGAACAAGTGGTTTGTGGGCAAAGATATCTTCGATATGGATAACAACATCATGTCGATCGGTAATTATCTGGCCTACTTTAAAGAACGAACCGGCAGTATCGAGACAGCGGTATTGCGCTACAATCCCAGTGACCTGTATACCCGCGCTGTGCTCGATCTGGCTCAAACGGCGGAACAACGGTTTGCTAATGCCGATTAGTGAGCGGAACTGAAGGCAAGAGTATATCTGTTATTATTTGCTTTGCTCTTGAATTGCTGTCTGTTAAATTATGGTATAACATTCATAATTAGTTAAGACAGTGAAGAATTTTTTCGGTTTTTGTGTCCTGATTATTTTCGCCGGCGCCCTTCTTATCTTTATCACTGATACAGACAAACCTTCTACAGATGCACTCACCTCTCAACCCTGTGAAGAACCTCTGACCTATCGTGTTGGAGACATCGACTCTCGATTTAAACTCTCCGCCCAACAAATAACTTCCATCATGAGAGAAGTAGAAGAATTGTGGGAAACAGCAATGGATAGAAATTTGCTGGAATATAAAGAAGATGGAAAAGTCGTCATTGATCTGGTCTACAGTAAGGAGCAAAAGCGATCCGAAGAGGAACAATTATTCTCGAATCAGATCAGAACAAAAAAAGAGCAAGCCGCAGCCACGCGCAATGAATACCAGCGACTGGCTAAACGTTATAAACAGAAAGAAAGCGATTTTAAGAGCACCGTTTCCAGATACAACAGGATAGCAGATTCATATACTGAACTTGCCGAAAAGCTGCAGGGACAGAATCCATCACAAGACAAAATTAATGAGCTTAACAAGTTAGAACGTCAGATAAAAAACTTGGAATCGGATATCGAGCGGAGGCAAAAAAACCTGGAGTCACTCCGAAAGCAAACGAATGCTAAATCCGAACAGCTGAATGGTCTGATGAAAGAACAAAACAAAATGATTGCCCGATATAATAATCAGTTTGGTGGAATTAAGAGTTTTGACCAGGGACAGTTTATCAAAAAAGGAAAAAACAAGGCTATCAAGGTTCTTCAATTCTCAAACCAGTCTGAGCTAAAAACAGTGCTAGCTCATGAAGTGGGTCATGCGTTGGGAATTAACCATGTTAATAATCCGAAATCGATAATGTATCACAAGATGGGGAAACAAAATACTTTTAATCTGGAATTAACTGATGAGGATGTTACAGCCCTTAAGGCTCAATGCAGTAATTAAGAGCAGAATTTGCAGTTCAATATCTGAATGTTAAGTTAAGATGAAACAAAATTTATAGGAGAATATATTATGGCACAGCCTAAAATAGCACCCGGTGAGGTTATTAATCTCTATTCACTCAAGGAGGATATGCCCGATGATGCTACACTGGCGCTGATGAAAACCTCCGATATGGAAGCCATACGCATGGTTCTGCCTAAAGATAAAGTTATATCAGAACACAGCGTGGATGGACAAATTTCGGTGCAGTGCCTGGAGGGAAAAACTGAATTTAAAGTTGATGACCAAACGCATGTATTGTCCAGTGGTGACTGGCTTTATTTAAACAGGAAACAACCTCATTCTCTGCGTGTTATTCGGGATACTATATTGCTTGTAACCATCCTCTTTGTCGGAAATTCGGAATCTGAATAAATCACTTTTGGGAAAGAAATGTGGTATTCCACCAGCTTTTCGCTGAGTTAAAAATAACTTAAATCAGTTGGAGAATCACTCGATAAGCCCCTATCTTTAGTTCATCGTATCTTTTCCACTCTAAATCAGATTATGTTACCCATAGGAACTTACCAAACGCTTAATGTAGCTCGCAGTACCCCTCACGGATATATTTTACAGGATACTTCGGGAAATTCAGATGAAGAGGTATTACTGCCCAACAAATTGGCTTTTCGGGATCTGAAAAAGGGAGAAAATGTACGCGTTTTCTTGTATAAAGATGGTGAAGAGCGCGTTACGGCTACAATGCAGGATCCCTATATTACTCTCAACAGTATTGCTTTTCTTGAGGTAAGGGACGTAAACAGAAATGGTGCTTTTCTCGACTGGGGACTTGATAAAGATCTTTTTGTCCCCTACCGCGAGCAAACCGAAGATATGAGAGAGGGACAATCGCACCTGGTCTATATGTATCTGGATGAAGAAACAAACAGGCTTGCCGCTACAACCAAGATCGACCGCTTTCTGGATAACGAAGAAATTACTGTTGAAGAAGGAGATGAAGTTGATTTATGGATCTGGAACGAAACAGATCTCGGGTATAACGTCATCATCAATAAAAAACATGAAGGACTTATTTACCACAATGAGTTTTTTGAAGATGTGAGCTACGGAGATAAAACTACCGGCTACATTAAAAAAGTTCGTGACGATAATAAGATTGACGTCACCTTGCGTCCTATCGGGTACAAAAAAGTAGGGCCCAATGCCGACCATATTCTTCAGCGGTTAAAGCAAATGGGGGGATATTTGGACCTGCACGATAAAAGTGATCCCGAGGAAATACACAACCGGCTTGAGATGAGCAAAAAAACGTTTAAAAAAGCTATCGGCCGCTTATATAAAGAAGATATTATCCGTATTGAAGATGACGGAATTTATCTGGTTGAAAAATAATCCCACTCTCCTGCGATTCGCTTTCCGGAACATTTGCTGCTGATCTTCATACAAGGTTACAGAAATTAATATCAAAAAATGTTGGCTTGTTATGATTAAAGAATGGATTCGGTGGGGTATTGCATATCTGGAATGGGGATTCGATATCCTGTTAGGACATTTGATGACAATAGAAGGCATCGTTGCTCTGTTAATAGGACTTTTTGTATTGGGATTAATTGCCCGCCTTCGCGGATGATCCCTCTAACCTATTTTTGACGACGGCTGTATTTCACAGATCGCCGCTAAAGCAGATTGTATGCTTGTTTAGCATTAGCGTATTCTTCCCCTTTTTGACTCAACAGCGGCCTGGACCAACAGAGCTAGAGAAAAGATTGAACTGTCCGTTTTTTGTTGACAAAAAATAGACGAAATCCCGTCAGTACTCGAGATTTGCTCATCCAAAAAGGAACAAACAATCGCGAAGTTTCTTTTCCGTGGGTTTGTTAAAAAGGACGATGGCTATAAACAACGGTGATGTCACGGTGAGCGGAGGCTCTGAATTAAGCCGGAATCAAATCCATCTCCCGGAAATAGCTCGCAGGTAGTAATTCTCCACGTTGCTAAAGACCTACTGCACCGAAGTAGCTTGGCTACATAGACTATACTATGAGACATCGGGACCCTCAAGGGAAGATTTTCTATCGGCTTTTTTGCGGTCTTAGCCTCTCGGACGGACCAACCAATCTGTAGAAATAAAATTTCTTTCATCGTTAATTTCACTGCTGCGTTGGCAGCTAACCATGTCATCTCTTTTTGCTTGTTAAAAGCTTATAAATTTTCTTTGGATCTGCTCTAAAATAGAAAGCGCCAAGTATCCAGATTATATCCCCTACCTAAAGTGATTTATAGATCATAACAATTAACCCATTGATACTAAAAGAGAAAGGTTCATTGACTTGATAAAAAATATCATAGCTTAATTTCGCTTTTACTTATTTATAAATTCAACATTTTCAATGGCTTATCTAAAATTCAGTTTTTAATGTGCATTTAGTCAGTTTAACGTTCATTTCCTCTAATAGCCAGTAAAATTTCATTGCTTTTCTTGTTTAAATATTTTTGGAAACCAGTCAAAAGTATTTGCATCCATCGGGTGGCAATTTCAGCCACCCGATGGAGAACTGGTTACTCCCCCTGCCCTTCAGTTTATTATTTGTGTCGGATACTATCCCATCAAAGAAGCTTTTACTGCAAAGGCCACAACCATTGCCAACAACGCAGATAGCAGCGTACCGATCAGTACATATTCTGCAAACGTTCGGCTTTTAAAATCCTGAAAGCGCGCCACTCCCTTGGCAGCCAATATAAAACCGATAGCTGCAAATTGATTCAGAAGTACAAAAAGAAATACAAATATACGTTCAAGCAAACCGATAATGCGCCCGGTATTATATTCCTTTTGATCTACCTCCACTCCTTTTGTCCCCAGCGTATCAAGTCCGGCAAGACGCAGGACATAACGCAGGATGATATTTGCCTCATTTAATACCATCAGCAATCCGAAAATAAAAATTTGTGCAGTAAAGACTTCGTTCATCGATACGGTCGGAGAGGCAAACATCACCTGATCAAAAAGCGATATAATATCAGCCGGTAAAGCGTTGGCAGCCAAATTTGTTAAAGGACTGCAGAAAATCCCGATAACAACAATATGCAACAACAGAAAGAGTACCCGGTTTCGGTTTATTTTATCTGGTGACTTTTCTGCCATCAGCATCAGTGGCGGGTATCCTATCAGATATACCAAAAGAAGAATCCAGCTGATATTAAATTGAAGAAAAGGCATTGCCAACACTGGTATTGCTCCTATGATTAGCATATCCCGTCGGTCTATGCCTTCATCTCTCAAAATAAGTCTCAGGCGGGAAATGAGGATAAGGGTCAGAATAGCCAGAAAAATAGCGTAGTTCATGAGGATATTTTTTTATTGATAACTTTAGCCATATTGTTGCTCAGCTCATCAATTACATCAAGTAAGCCTGCATCTTTATTTTTATAAAAAGCCGTCTGCGATATATCCAGCTTCTTGATAATTTCTTTGTAGTTGTAGCCTTCTTTAAGCATATGTAAAATTACAATCCGCTTTTTGTTCCAGCTGCGGATCTGTTTAGACAGCAACTGTAAACTGTTATTGATTATTTTCAGGGTCAAATCTTCGTCGTCTTCGGTACTAACGTGCAATAAAAAACCGCTCTCTTTAAGCTTGTCGATTCCCTCCCGGGCTTTATGGAAAGCCGGTCCGTCCATACCGATAGCCTGTTCGGTATTTATTGGGGTCGAAATTTTTCCCACAGAAAGTGAAAAACGCACCTCAATCGGATGCATCGCGGCCATTATTTTAAGTATATGTACAAAAACAGCGTCCGCTTTTTCGAATACAGCCTGGAATTCATCGCCCAGTGTAACCGTATAAGGTGATACCACTCCCTCTCCGTTCTTGTTAAGCTCGTCAAGGGTATTTTCCAGTTTTTCTTGCAATTGTTTGCGTTCCTGACCTTCTATCTCCCGAGAGCTCTTTATATCCGCTATAAGAACAAGTGCCTTGGACATTATTTGACCATCTTTTATTTAACCTTCATTTCTATTTAACCATTTTAGTTTAAAAAATCAATTTTAACCCTATATAGTTTAAAAAATCAATTTTAAACTTTTTTAGTTTAAAAAAAAACAATCTGTATGATTTCACAACTCTTGCCCCTTAATCTAGAATGGCTAAGACAAATTTAGACGATAAAATGGCTTTTCAAAAATTTCCTAAATAAAGTGTATCTACATCAAAAAAGTAATCCTTCCCGGAACGTAAATTCTTCTTTTTGAAAAATGGTTACTATTTTAAGAACTCAAATCTTGTACGCTGGCAAACATAAATACAAGTTTATTTAAACGTCACAGGTTACTATGAATAATGTTTCTGGACTATCAAGAAAAATTTATTGGATTATTATTCCCATCATCCTGGCCATCTTAATTATTGGTGGATTTACCGACTGGATTGTAGAATGGATGTGGCTCGAAAATCTTGGTTACGAAGAGGTTTTCTGGACAATAAAAACGACGCAGGCCCTCCTGTTAATTGGTTCACTGATTGTTGCATTGCTGTATGTTTTGCCCAACATGAATACCCTCGGCAAAAAATTCAGTACTATGAGCTTTGGTCAATCGCCCCTGGCCCAGCTGAATATCCAAAATATCAGCACACGAAAAATAAAAAATGTATTCTTTGGTCTGGGAACCATAATCAGCGTGTTCTTTTCACTCGCCTTCTTTATGCGGTGGGATACTTATTTTCGTTTCCACTGGAACGAGACGTTTGGACAGGTAGATCCCATCTTTGGCCATGATATAGGTTTTTATCTGTTTCGGCTCCCTTTCATAGAACTGGTCCAAAACAGCTTGGTATCACTTGTTTTCTTTGTGACTATCGCTATTATCATTTTGTACATATACTCCGGAGCGATATCGATTCAATCCTCCAAAAATATTTATATCCCCAGCGGAATAAAGAAACATATTAGCGTCAATGTGGGACTCTGGCTCCTCCTGCTCTCTTGGGGATATTATCTCGAGCGATACAATTTGTTGTATAGTCCCGGCGGGGCGGTTTATGGTGCCACTTATACGGATCTACATATCAAACTGCCTGTCATCTGGATCATGACTGTTCTGTGTTTGATCCTGGCGGTAATTGCATTTATCCAGATGTATAAAACACGATTTAAGCTTTTCTTAATAGCTGCTGCAACTACTATCGTAATTGGGATAGTCGGCAATGGATTATTACCAGGCATTATTCAACAGTATGTGGTTCAGCCCAGCGAACTTCAGCTCGAAGAGGAACATATTCAAAATAGCATTGATCAAACGCGACAGGCATATGCTCTGGATCAAATGACTACTCAACCTTATAGTGCACAGCCGTCAGAGCAGATGTCACGATCAACAATCGATGCAAATGAAGAAACTATTGAGAATATACGTCTGTGGGATCCGCGACTGTTGATACAAACCTATCGACAGCTGCAGGAAATTCGTCTTTATTATCAATTTTATGATGTGGATGTTGACCGCTACCACACCAATACGGGATACAAACAGATGATGGTATCCGCCCGCGAGTTGACCGAAGACCTGCCCGAGCAAGCTGATACATGGGTAAACCGGCGCCTGCAGTACACGCACGGCTATGGTCTGGTTATGAGTCCTGTGGCACAAGAGGGTTTGCAGGGCGATCCGCAACTATCTATTAAGGATATTCCACCGGTAGTCGAGGCCGGATTGGGACTTGAGGTCGAACAACCGGCTATCTATTTCGGAGAACATAATTCGGACTATAAGATCGTCAACACAAATGTACGAGAGCTTGACTATCCCAGTGGAGACGAAAATGTGTATACACATTACCAAGGCACCAGTGGGGTACCGATTGGCGGCTTATTTAACCAGCTGCTGTTTGCGTGGGAGTTCGGCGATATTAACATTCTGCTGACCGATTATATCCACGACGAAAGCAAAATTATCTTCTGGAAACGTATTCAGGAACGTGTGGAACGTATAGCGCCCTTCCTTGAAATGGAAGACGATCCGTATCTCGTGCTAAATGAAGGAAAGCTATACTGGATCCAGGATGCTTACACTACCTCTCCGCATTATCCCTATTCCGAGCCCTATAATAATCAGTACAACTATATTCGCAACTCGGTCAAAGTAGTAGTTGATGCATATAATGGCTCGGTTGATTTTTATGTATCGGATGAAGAAGATCCTGTTTTAGATGTGTATCGCGATATTTTCCCGGATATGTTCCAGCCGATCGATGATATGCCCGGAGGTTTACGTCAACATATTCGCTATCCAATCCACTATTTTATCGTCCAAATTGAGAAATATAATGAGTATCACATGACAAATCCTCAGGTGTTTTACAATAATGAAGACTTGTGGACACGTCCGAATGAGACATACGCCGGGCAACCCATTAAAATGGAGCCTTATTATGTGTTAACGAAGTTACCCGGTCAGGAGGAACTACAATATCTGTTGATTAGTCCGCTCACACCTAACAACCGCGATAATATGATTGGCTGGATGGCTGCCAATTCTGATGAACCAAACTACGGAGAGGTTACTGTTTACCAATTACCCAAAGACCGGCTTATCCTTGGTCCGGCACAAATTGAGGCGCGTATTGATCAGGATACCGAGATTTCGCGACAGTTGGCCCTATGGGATCAGCGTGGCTCACGAGTAATCCGGGGGAATTTGATGGTTATACCCATAGAAGATTCCTTCATTTATGTGGAACCTGTATTCCTGATTGCAGAGGGAGTCGACATTCCGCAACTACAGCGTGTGATTGCAACTTCGGGTGACCGTATTGCCATGCAGCCAACACTGTGGCAATCTATCGAGGCTCTATACGGTGAACGGGAGCGAATAGCCTCAGCCGAAATTGATACAACTGCTCCGGCTCCTGAACAAGTTGCAGCACAAGCCGAGGATATAGAAAGGTCCGAAGAGTTCACCAAACTCCGTCAGCTCTGGAAAGAAGCCCAGCAAGCCCTGCAAAACAACGACTGGGAAGAGTTCGGAACCAAAATGAGAGATATCGAAGATATTCTTAACGGAAGCTAAAAACGCGTTTAACGGACCTTCCATTCTTCCCAAGCTCCGGCTTGGGAAGAATTTTTTTAGAATAAAGAAACTTCACTTATAGGTAGGAAAATCAGGGACAGAACAGCACGATCGGACGCTTCAGTAAGTTTCAACCATCCACGGTCCTGGTTCCCCTCGCCTAGCCTGAGCTGTCTTTAGACAGCTTTTTGGCTTTTTATATTAGCCCAGTCTTTCAAGACTGGGTAAAGACGGTTTAAAAATGAAGAGAATGGATTCAGCACTTTTATTAGAAACCATGAGCACGACCGGACGACTCGCATTATCGTCTACAGCTTAATCAGAAAATTAATCTTATTCCTCAAGGGGAAAAGAAAGGGTAAATCTACTGCCCGAACCAGTATTTGTTAGTGCAGATTCTCCGTTGAGCTGTTTGGTAAGTGTACGTATAAGCTTAAGTCCAAGTGAAGTAGGCTTTTCAACACTTATATCCTCAGGCATGCCTATCCCGTCATCTTCAATTTTCATCATCAGGTTACCATCTTCTTCAACCAGGAAAATATCGATGTTGCCTTTTTGAGAATCGGGAAAAGCGTGTTTATGAGCATTGGTAACAATTTCATTTAAGATAAGCCCGCAAGGAATAGCCTGATTAATAGTTAGTTTTACCGGATCGGCATTAATAGTTATATCGATCTCCGTTTGCGAAGACTTCAGAGAGGAAACAATCACCCCGGTTAGCTGTTCCAGATATAGGTCGAAAGAGATCTCAGATAAATTTTCATTCTGATACAGTTTTTCGTGAATAAGCGCGATAGAGTTTACCCGCATCTGGCTTTCCTGCAAAACTTCAGTAGCTTCTTTCGATGATGTATTATATGCCTGTAGCTCCAACAGACCAGTAATAACAGCCAAATTATTTTTTACCCGATGATGAATCTCTGCCAATAATACCTCTTTTTCTTTCAGGGATTTCTTGATCTTTTCCTCGGCTTCTTTCCGCTCCGTGATATCTACATAAATCCCGAAAATAGCTACGGTTTTACCATCAACAATCACTGGCACACCATAAATCAATACATCCTTTAATGTACCATCTTTGCAGAGTCGTTTTCCAAAATGGTGAGCCGTTTTACCCTCAAATATCTTTTCTGAAATTCCCCGTCCAATTTCGAGCTCTTCATTTGGAACCAGCAGCTGATCAATATTTATTCCCTGAATCTCTTCGATTGGATATCCAAAAATATCTTCAAAAGCGGAATTAATTCGTTGGATTTCTTGTCGTTTGTCCATCTGAACAATAGCAATAGGCGAATTTTGAAACAGCTGACGAAACATCTCTTCATTTTTTCTCAGCTGCTCTTCTGCCTTGTAACGTTCACTGATATCACGGGCTATCGTTATGATGACATCCTGTCCAAAATAGGTCCCGGGGTTAACCACCATCTCCATAGGAAAAACTTCGCCGTTGCTTTTTTTACCCCACCATTCGAAACTTTGGGGCTCACCGCGTAGCGCTTTTTGAATTTTGTTGTTGGTTTTTTTCATGTCCACTTTGCCTGGTGCAGCCAAAATTTCCGGCGTTTCTCCGATAAAATGAGGTTGCTCAAAGCCAAACATCTCAACGGCGCCCCTGTTAACTTCTACAATTATTCCTTCAGAATCCTGGATATAAATCGCATCGCCTATGGAATCGAAAAGATCCTGAAAACTTTTTACACTAGCTTGATATTTCCGGATGGTTTCCTTGTTTTCGGTTATATCAAGCATTGTACCTATAATAGCCGGTTTGCCCATATAGGTAATAGTTGTTCCATAAACACTTACATGAATGGTTCGACCACTTTTAGTAGTACATAAGAAATCATACTCTTTGGATTTAACATTTCCATTAATTCGCTCAGATATATTCTCACGAACTTCTTCCTTAAACTCGGGATGTGTTAAATCCAGGGGAGACAATTTATCTATGATTTCGTCGCGCTCATATTCAAAGATTTCGGCCAGTCTGGGATTCACATATTTAAAAATACCATCCTGAATCAGATAAACACCTACAAGAGACTCTTCAGATAGAGCACGAAATAAATTCTCCGACTGTTTTTGACCACTAATATCAGTAATCAGGGAATGCACAGAATAAAGCTTCTTATCTCGATCATAAATCAACGAGTTGTGCCATTTACATATAAGCTTTTCACCATTTTTCGTATTTACCCGTCCTTCAGCAGAAAAATATGATTGTTGATTTTGAACTGCCTGCAAAATTTTTTTTCTGGCTGTTTGATGATCCCCATCAAAAATTAACTTTTCAAAGAAATTCGATTGACCAATAACCTCTTCTTCTCTCCATCCGAATAACTCTTCAGCCTTATCCGACCAACTCCTGACTCTCATATTGGCATCCCATTCAATTGCCGCCATCGGGAAATTTGATTCATGGGTAATGAACTTCGGAAAATTGGCCCGTCGCGTTTCATTTTGATCAACCTGTTGACTCACATCATGAGCAATAGCAATTTTTGCGGGACGTCCATTATAATAGAATGTATGATGAGTAAATTGAACATGAATAGTATCTCCATTTTTCGTTTGTTGCGTCCAGATCTTATCAACGCCTTCAGCATTAGTCGAGCCGTGAATAAGATCAACACGCTTCTTCCTCTTACCCAGATCATAAACGTTCATATTCATAAACTCATCACGAGAATACCCATAAATATCAACCGCTGCATCATTAACATCTAAAATATCATACGTTTGCTGATCCAGAATAAAAATTGGCTGCTCATCAAAAAAGGAAGTAGAATTGCCATTCATTCTTAACTTATTCATGTATCCTAAACCAACTGGTGTTATTAATCCTGAATAATCTATAATTCTCTTAGGATAAATAAAACCTTTTCTGCAATTATCCTATAAAATGGGGCTGTGCCTCTTTTTTTATTTTTATATCTTTACAGGCTTAAAACAAGACATAAAATTTTTACTAATAGCTGGTTATAACTGAATGGCTGATCAAATTACAATAACTTTCCCGGATGGAACTCAAAAGGAATTTCCAAAAGGGACTACCGGACGCGAAATTGCCGAATCGATATCCAAAGGACTGGCCCGTGAAGCTCTGAGCATCACTCTTGATGATGAGATCATGGAGCTGGATCGTCCCATAAAAAGAGATGGAGAGATTACAATTAATACATGGGACAATGAAGATGGCAAATATACTTTTTGGCATTCCTCGGCTCATGTACTGGCAGAGGCTATTCAAGAACTATATCCAAACGCAAAATTTGGAATAGGTCCACCCGTTGAAAATGGATTCTATTATGATATTGATTTTGGGGATCAAACAGTAGGTGAAGACGATCTGGAGAGGATCGAAGAAAAAATGATCGAGCTGGCACGCAAAAAATCAGAATTTGAGCGTATGCCGGTCTCAAAAGAAGAAGCCCTCTCCCATTATAAAGATGTCGGCAATGAATACAAGCTCGATCTTATAAAAGAGCTTGAAGATGAAAATATTACTTTTTACAAGCAGGGGAATTTTGTCGATCTCTGTAAAGGTCCGCACATCCCCGATACGGGCAGAATCAAAGCCGTAAAGTTGACAAGCCTGGCCGGTGCTTATTGGCGCGGTGATGAAAATAATGAGCAGCTGACGCGCATCTATGGAATTTCATTCCCAAAGCAAAAACTGCTTGATCAGTATCTGGAGCAACTCAAAGAAGCCAAGAAACGTGATCACAAAAAGCTGGGCAAAGAGCTCGGTATTTATATGATCGATCAGGAGATGGTGGGTCAGGGTCTGCCGGTATGGCTGCCCAACGGAACTACGCTCCGCAGAACGTTAGAGGATTTTTTGCGTGAAGAACAGAAGAAACGCGGATATAAGGAAGTGATCACTCCGCACATTGGTCATTTGGAACTTTACCGCACTTCAGGGCACTATCCCTACTATCGGGAATCGCAATATAACCCGATTACGATGGATGATGACGAAGATGGTTATCTGCTCAAGCCTATGAACTGCCCGCACCATCACCGGATTTATTCGAACGAGCTGCGCAGCTATCGTGATCTGCCGCTTCGTTTGGCCGAATTTGGCAGCGTCTATCGTTATGAACAATCCGGCGAACTCAACGGACTTTCTCGAGTACGCGGCTTTACACAGGATGATGCGCATATTTATTGCACGCACGACCAGCTTAAAGATGAGATTATAAACTGCATCGACCTGACGGAACTTGTTTTTGGCACCTTCGAAATGCCGGTGGATATTCGTCTTTCCTTCCGCGACGACAACGATGAAAAATATGGTGGCAAGACAGAATTCTGGGAGCGTGCCGAGACAGAGATCAAAGAAGTGGCCGACGAGATGGATCTGGATTACACCGTAGCTCGCGGTGAAGCAAGTTTTTATGGCCCAAAAATTGACTTTATAATCCGTGATGCCATCGGGCGAAAGTGGCAGCTGGGTACTGTACAGGTTGATTATGTAATGCCTGAACGATTTGATCTGACATATATCGGTTCAGATAATGACAAACATCGTCCCGTTATTATTCACCGGGCTCCCTTTGGTTCCATGGAGCGGTTTACAAGTATATTGATTGAGCATTTTGCCGGCGATTTTCCGGTTTGGCTGGCTCCGACACAAGTACAAATTATTCCGGTTTCGGATGATATTAACGAATATGCCAACCAGTGTGCTTCACAGCTAAAAGAACACAACGTTCGGGTTGAGGTAGATACGAGAAATGAACAAGTTGGAAGTAAGATTCGAGATGCTGAAACGAGCAAGATTCCATATATGTTAATAATTGGTGAGAAGGAAATTTCAGATAACACTGTTTCGGTTCGCCGCCATAAAGAAGGCGATATCGGGACTTTTGATTTTTCTGAATTTATTTCTAATCTCACTACCGAAATTGATAACAAAGAAGTTCCAAAACATTAAACGTTAATAAAAAGAAGAGGTAACTTATCGCAAGAAACAGAAGACCACGCCCACGGGGCAATGAAGATCGCCCTAATGCTAATGAGGAAATCAGATCCTCAAAAGTCAGAGTTATACATCCGGAGGATGCTGATAAAGAACACGAGGTCGTTCCCATTGAGCGAGCTCAGGAAATAGCTAATTCCTATGGGTTAGATCTTGTTGAAGTAGCGCCTAATGCAGATCCTCCTGTATGTAAGGTGCTTGATTTCGGCAAGTATATGTACAAAAAGAAGAAGAAAGAGAAAGAAGCCAAAAAGAAGCAACATACCGTTCAGGTTAAAGAGCTTCGATTCCGTCCAAACACGGATGACCATGACCTTGAATTTAAAACACGTCATGCCCGTGAATTTCTTGAAGACGGTGACAAGGTGAAGGCAACCGTTCAATTCCGAGGACGAGACATGCTTTATACCGACCGGGGTAAAGAGCTGCTTCACGACTTAGCTGATGAATTGAGTGATATCAGCGAAATTGAATCGAAGCCAAATATGGAAGGTCGCAGGATGATTATGATGCTTTCTCCGACCGGTAAAAGTGGTTCATAAAGAGCTGATTTTCAATTCTTCTTCAAGTCTTATCTTTAGTTGAACTTAATCCCTGTCGAAGCCGGCAGGGATTTTTTTATGGCAATTCTTGATGCTGTTAATGTATTTGCCCTATTCATCTCATTCCCAAGCCTGTCCTTCGTAGTAGGACTGCTGCTTGGGAGTGTAACTATTTATTGAGAACAGTGCTTCTTAGGGTGACTTTCCGAAGCAGGAAATTCAGAACGAAGGAAGAGTTCACAGAGTTTCTTAAAATATCCGCTTAACTCTGCGATCTCCCTCTGCGTTACTCTGCGGTTGAAAAAGAATCATTAAACTTAGTTCAAAATAACTTTATCATCAGAGTTTAATCTGTTCGTTTAAATCATTATCTTCCTAGCCATTAAATCTGAAGAAATTTTTCAATAAAGGTCTTTTATTATGCCTAAGATGAAAACACATAGTGGGGCTAAAAAGCGCTTCAAAAAAACCGGTTCCGGTAAATACAAGCGCAAGAAAGCTGGTAAAGCACATATCCTCACAAAGAAAACCAGCAGAAAAAAACGCAAACTCGGCAAGCCTACCCTTGTTAACAAGACGCAAAAGAAGGATGTCGAGCAGATGCTTCCTAATAGTTAATAATTAATTTTAAACTTTAAACATCAGACAAAATGCCACGTTCAAGAAATAAGGTGGCTTCCCGTCGCCGTCGCCGCAAGATCTTAAAACAGGCGAAAGGTTACTGGGGTAAGCGAAAGAATGTTTATAAGTTTGCGAAAAACACGGTCGAAAAAGGGATGCTGTATCAGTATCGTGACCGTAAAGTACGCAAACGTGAGTTCAGAAAGCTCTGGATCACACGCATTAATGCCGCTGCCCGTCAGAATGGTACTACCTACTCGCGACTGATGGGAGCCTTAAACAAGAAAGATATTAAGATCAACCGCAAGGTTTTAGCTGATCTTGCCGTCACTGATCCGGACACATTTACTGCTATTGTCGAAGAAGCTTTGGATTAATAGCGTGATAAAAAACTTGAAACCGATCCCCCTCATCGAAGGAGGATCGGTTTTTTATTTTGATTGAAGGGTTCCCCTTAATTAAATAGATTCCACCTACCAATACGGATTCGATTTGCGTGTTTATTTACTTCTGTAAATCGTATTTTTCCACTGTTTGATAGCTTATAATTTCGACTGTTTAATACGTTAATTGATGATCGATTACATACAATCATTAAAGCAACAGGTGCAGGATTATTCTATTACCGATGAGGAAGAGCTTGAATCTTTCCGCCTGGAGTTCCTTTCGCGCAATGGAAAAGTGCAGGAGATGTTCTCCCGGATGAGCGAAGTGCCAAATGAAAAAAAGGCGGAAGTCGGGAAAGCCATGAATGAAGTTAAAAGTCTGGCTGAAGAAACTTTTGAAAATGCCAAAAAACGTTTAGCCCGTAAAGACGGGGCTTCTCAAAAGGCAACTGATGATATTACGCTTCCCGCCCCGCCCTATTCGGCAGGTTCTTACCATCCCCTCACGCAGACGCTCGAGGAGATGAAAAACATTTTCTATCGTCTCGGCTTTTCTATTGCCGACGGACCAGAGATAGAGGATGATTTTCACAATTTTACGGCACTCAATTTCCCACCGAATCACCCCGCACGTGACGAACAGGATACGTTCTTTATCGAAAAAAATGATGACGGTGAGGATCTCGTACTTCGCACCCACACGTCACCGGTACAGATTCGCCTGATGCAGCAACAAGAGCCTCCTATACGTGCCATCATGCCCGGACGCGTCTATCGCAACGAGGCGGTTTCTCCAAAATCCTACTTTCTGTTTCACCAGGTAGAAGCACTTTATGTTGATACGGATGTAAGCGTAGCTGAATTAAAAGAAACGCTTATCAGCTTTGCAAAACTAATGTTTGGCTCGGATGTCAAATATCGCTTGCGCCCGGGATATTTTCCTTTTACCGAACCCAGCTTAGAGATGGATATCTGGTGGGAAACACCAAACTCAGACGACGACGGAAAGTGGCTTGAAATACTTGGCTCAGGCATGGTCGATCCCAATGTATTTAAATCGGCCGGTATCGATCCTGAAAAATATACCGGTTTTGCCTGGGGTATGGGTGTCGAACGTATTGCCCTGCTTCGTCATCAGATCGATGATATTCGCATTTTTTATGAAAATGACGTCCGCTTTTTAGAACAGTTTCATTAAACACACGTGAGAATAGAACACTGATAAACACGGATCAAACGGAATTATACTGATTAAATCTGTGGGTTTTCGTCTTATCCGCTTCATCCGCGTTCTATTAAAAAACTATTTGCAGCTAAATGAAGATTTCATACAACTGGCTAAAAGATTTTATTAACCTGGAATTATCCCCGGAAGAAACAGCCGAAAAGCTTACTCTGATCGGACTAGAAGTCGAAGAAGTAACCTCTTACGGCAGCAAGCTCGAAGGTGTTGTAGTTGGAGAAGTACTGGAAGTCAACGAACACTCTAATGCAGATCGGCTTTATGTCTGTAAGGTGAGTACCGGCTCCGAAACGCTACAAATTGTATGCGGGGCCGATAATGTAGCTGCGGGACAAAAAGTACCTGTTGCAACCGTAGGTACTACCCTTCCGGTTGAGACCGAAAATGGTGAGCCATTTACCATCCGGGAAACAAAACTGCGCGGCGAAGAATCCAAAGGCATGATCTGCGCGGAAGATGAACTTGGACTGGGCGACGATCACAGCGGCATTATGGTTTTGGAAGAAAACCTGGAGCCCGGAATTCCACTGCACGAGGCAATCGACCTCTACGAGGATTCGATTATTGAGATTGAAATTACACCTAACCGTCCCGATGCAACCTGCCATTTGGGCGTTGCACGCGACTTGGCCGCGGCTCTGGACCTCGAACTTTGCAAACCGTTCAAAACTGATTTTAAGGATGCCGATCCGCTGGAAGAGATTGATATCGATATTGAATCCCCGGGGAAATGCCACCGTTATGTCGGCAAAATGGTTAAAGATGTGACGATTGATGAGTCTCCGGCGTGGCTGCAGAATCGACTCAAAGCAATCGGTATCCGTCCGGTGAATAACATAGTAGACATCACGAACTACGTGATGTTTGAAGTAGGTCAGCCGCTGCACGCTTTTGATGCCGATACGATCAAGGGCGACAAAATTGTGGTCAAGGATTATAACAGTGAAATTACATTTGAGACTCTGGATCATATAGAGCGAGAATGTTCAGCCGGTACACTCTTTATCTGTGATGCCGAAGAGCCTGTTGCCATTGCTGGCGTAATGGGCGGGGTGGATTCCGAAGTTAGCCTGTCAACAACGAACGTGCTTATCGAAAGTGCCTATTTTGATCCGCAGAGTATTCGCCAAACGGCCAAAGAACAGATGTTGCAGACCGACTCCTCATATCGTTTTGAGCGCGGTATCGATCCACAGCTGCAGCGCATTGCCGCCGAACGTGCAGCACAGCTTATGCATGAAGTTGCGGGCGGTACGGTCGTAGATGCATGCACAGATGCCCATCCTGTAAAAACAGAAGAAAAAGAACTTACTCTCAGGCAATCGTATGTTAATCGACTGCTGGGAACAGAGTTTTCTACGGATGAAATTGAAGATATTCTGGATGGACTGGAGTTTGAGCTTTTAGATAAGGATAAAGAAACTATTACCTATTCCATCCCTACATTTCGTCCCGATCTCGACCGCGAAGTAGATCTGATTGAAGAAGTCGGTCGCCTTTATGATTACAACAATATACCGCGTCCCGAGCACGGCAAATTTACCTCTCCCGAACCATTGACGGACTGGGAAAAACTTGTTTCCGAAGCTAAAGAAAAAGCCAAAGGGATGCGTTTCCGGGAGATTTACTCCAATTCGCTAATGCCCGAAGAGGATGCTGAACTGCTTGGAGATCTGGATGACATGATCCACACGCTCAACCCGATCTCTAAGGATATGACGACTCTCCGCCCTTCTCTGTTGTATGGTTTCCTGAAATCTGTGGCCTACAACTTCAACAGAAAGGCAAAACAAGTACGTTTTTTTGAAGTGGGCAACGTCTTTGAGAAGACCGAAAACGGAACCTATTACAGCAATATAAAAGAAGAAACGAATATCCTGTTCGGACTTGCAGGATTTAAGTCTATTGAGCACTGGAAAACAGATCCCAAGCACTATGATGTTTTTGATCTGAAAGCGCCTGTCCGAAGTTTCCTGGAGCAGATGAATATTTATGATTCACTGGAGACCACGGCTGTAACAAATGATATTCTCAGTTTCCGCTATAAGGATAAAGAGATCGGGATACTGCACCGGGTACCCAAAGATCTGCTGGAAAATTACGAGATAGAACTTCCCGCTTTTGTGGCTGAGTTCTCGCTCACTCAAATCCAACAGGTACGTGAAGAGATCGGCGATATCAGCTATGAACCGGTATCAAAATTCCCCGCTTTTGACTTCGATTTTGGCGTCGTGGTAGATACATCAGTCAAGGTGGGCGATCTGCTGAAAACGATTGAAAAAACAGCCGGCGAATCCCTTGAAAGCCTGGATGTTTTTGATGTATTTGAAGGTGAATCGCTGGGTGAAAACAAAAAGAGTATTGCTTTTCGACTCTCTTTCTTAGATAAAAATAAGACATTGACTATCAAGGATGTAGAACCTATAATTAATAAAGTTCTAAAGGTATTAGAAAAGGAATACTCAGCTAAACTTCGACAATAATTTGTCCCGTGCTATCAAACGATACTCCATATCATGAACAGTTCAACGAGCTACTTGATGAGATTCGTAATGAAGTTCATTCATTAAACGAAGAGATCAAGGAACTTAAACAGGAGAACAAAGAGTTGCGGTCAAAGCTGAAAGAAATTCAAGAGGGGCAAACAGATATCTATTCGGCTATTTCTGAATCCGAGCGCCTTTCTCTCCGTCACCAGGTGCTGGGGCTGATTTCTAAAATCGATAATCATCTCGACGATAAAGAATGAAATCAATAAAAGTAACCATATTAGGAAAGCAATATCCGCTTAAAGTTGAGGAATCGGAAGAGGAAACGATGAAGCGGATAGCGCAATATGTAGATGAAAAATTCCGCCAATACAAAAAAGAACTCAATAAACAGCCCGACTCCACAATTATGACACTGGCCGCCTTAAGTATTGCCGAAGAGCTCTTTGAAGAACGAAAGCGTAATCGGGAGCTAAATCAACAGGAAGATAAAGTGCTCCAAAACGTCAACAAATCTCTTGAAGAGTTCATCGAAGAAATAAAGGGATAGACTATAAATTCAATTCGAGAAAGGCGTAATTTTCCTTACTTTTGAGCTTCATTTTAGAGGCTTTCTTTTTTGATTTACCAAGAAAAATATGTCCAAAAATCTAGTTAATATCTTTTTTGTAGGTGATATCGTCGGTGAACCCGGGTTAAGCCTGTTAGAAACCATCTTACCCAGCCTTCTCGAGAAGTATGAGGCGGATTTTGTCATCGCCAATGGGGAAAACTCTCATAAAGGTAAGGGCATAAACAGATCTATCATTAGCCGTCTTTATGACCTGGGGGTTCATGTTATTACGGGCGGAAATCACTCTTTTGCCAAATGGAAAGTGTTTGATTACATGAAAGAAGATGGCAATATCCTGCGCCCCATGAATTATCCAAAAGGAAATCCCGGTTATGGTTTTGGCGTGTACGATATCCCCGATATGGATCATAAGATTGGTGTGCTAAACCTGCAGGGACGCACCTTTATGCAGCCTATTGATGACCCTTTTACAACAGCTGACTGGGTGATAGAACGAATGAAAGAAGAAACAGATATTATCTTTGTAGATTTTCATGCTGAAGCCACAGCCGAAAAACTGGCTATGGCCTGGCATCTGGATGGCGATATTTCCGTTTTTGTTGGCACTCATACACATATCCCTACTCATGATGCCCGTCTTTTTCCGGATGGTATGGGCTACATCTCTGACGTTGGAATGACTGGTTCTTTTAATTCTGTTTTGGGAATGGATAAAAACACCTCCATGAAACGTTTTAAGCTGGGTACTCCTCATCGTTATAAATTGGCAAATGGAAATAATCACCTGTGTGCCATCTTTGCCAAAGTGGATATCGAAAGCGGAAAATGTCAGCATATCGAACCAATTATTTATCCTGAATTTAACTCCAGCAATCTCGAAGACTGATCCTGCATGCCAATCATTTTAGAAGGAAAAAATATTACCAAACGTTACCAAAGTGAGTCAAATCAAGGCACGCTCACGGTATTGCAAGATACTTCTATTGCTATTGAAAAAGGATCCATTGTTACTGTAGCAGGTATGAGTGGAAGTGGAAAAAGTACATTGCTTCATATTTTAGGCGGTCTTGATCGACCGGATTCAGGCACCGTGTTATGGGAGGATCAATCCATATACGATATGTCTAAAGAAGAACTGGCTAAATTCCGAAACCAAAAGCTTGGTTTTGTTTTTCAGTTTCATCATCTGCTGCCCGAATTTACGGCTCTTGAGAACATTATGATGCCTGCTCTGATACGCGGCGTGTCACCCGACAAAGCCCAACAAAGAGCTATAAGTCTTCTCGAACAGTTTGGTATTCCGGGACGTGCCGAACATCGTCCTACGCAACTTTCAGGCGGGGAGCAACAGCGTGTGGCTATGGCTCGCGCCCTCATGAATGAACCAGATCTCATCTTAGCCGATGAGCCTACTGGCAATCTCGATGAAGAAAATACAGAAATCCTGCTGAAGCTCCTGTTTGATCTTCGTGAAGAAGAAAATGTCAGCATTTTATTGATCACTCACGAAAAAAATATTGCGCGCAGATCAGACGTTATATATGAATTGTCAAAAGGTAAGTTAGAAGCCGTATAAATTTTACTATAATTCAAAACAATCCTATTTTCACCATACTTCTGCAAATAACTAATAACCAGCGTTAATCATGAGTAAAAAACGAGTAAAAGAAGAACTGGAACAAGATATACTGCTGGATACCTTTTCGAAGGCCCAGAGCTTTTATGATAAAAATAAAAACAACATTATAGGAGCTGCCATAGCTTTGATCATCCTTATAGGTGGTTCTGTAGGATACTATTTTTATGCCTCTGCACAAGAAGAGGAGGCTCAACAGCTGATGGGGCCAGCAACACAGGCATACTTGCAGGAAAATTACGAGGAAGCACTTACCGGATCTCAGGCTGATTTTACCGTCGGATTCGAACAGATCATCAATAACTATTCGATAACCGATGCTGCCAATTTAGCTCATTATTATGCAGCTGTTTGTGAATATAAGCTCGGAAATCCTCAGGAAGCGCTGAACTATATTGAAGGATTTTCAGTGCCCAGCGGAATTATGGGCGTGGGTCCGTTATCATTCCACGGCGTTCTGCATACGGAGCTGGGAAATCACGCTGAAGCCGCAGAGATGTATGTTAAAGCTGCCGAGTGGGATCAGAACGATTCTACAACGCCCTATAATTATTTAGAGGCAGCAAAAGCCTACAGGGATGCCGGGAATACGAATGAAGCTCAGAAATATGCAGAGCTTATCGTCGATCAGTATGATGCTACCACCCAGGCTACGGAAGCTCAAAAATTGCTTGGTATGCTGGCAGTGGCTGAATAGCAGCTAGCGAATTACATAAACAAAAGCGACTGCTTCATTTTGAGTCAGTCGCTTTTGTTTTTTGGGATTTTCTTACCCATTCTCACTACCTAAAATGTTGATCGGTTTGGTGTTCAGTTTTAATAAACCAATGGTATTGATAGTCGCTGCTCTTTGCATCTTGCTATGATATCTTCCCTGCTGTTCGAGATCCCGCATCGGAGTGCGGAATGACGTCGTGGGGCGGAGATATGACTGCTGACCTTTGATGTCATTCCGATTGGAGTTCTGAAAGCTGTCGGAACGGAACATAGGAATCTGTCATGACTATTGTGTAATTATATTCCCGTCATGATGGGTTTCTCCACTCTGCTCCGAAAGCTTTCGGAACGTCAAATGACGACAGTAGAGGTGCTTTTGGTTGTCATTGGAGCCCCCCTCAAAGGTTCGGAGTGAGGTTGGTGGATAGAAGAGGATGACGTATGGGATCGTTACGCACCGGAAGTACGTAACGAGGTAGAAGCTTGGCTGAGTCAGCAAAACTTACATTTCATAACTACTCATCGATAGCGCGGAAATTAATTCCCGCGCTTGTAATATCTTTATCATTTCTTGTTGCTCCGGAGTTTCTACTTCGCAACACTACCTTTGAAAGCTCTGCATCCAACGAATACTTATACCCCCAAGCAGGTATTTGGGACGAGATATATCAACAAATTTTCCATTCGTTATTGCTTTCCCAGCGGCTGATAATCCATTTCTATCCATTCTCTTTTTTTACCGCTTTCTATCGCTTTATGGATGAAGTGAACGCCCACTGCCCCATCATATACGGTGGGAAAATCAAACGCTTTTGGATCCGGCTTTTCGTCGTTAATTCGTGCCGCTATCGTATCGGCAACATTCGAATAAATATTTGCAAACGCTTCGATAAATCCTTCAGGATGGCCCGGCGGTATGCGATTGCCGAAATTTGCTTCATCCGACAGATATGGATTGCCCCGTTTATAAATCTCCTCCGGTTTATCAGGGTATTTTACATGCAAATAATTTGGATCTTCCTGACGCCATTCAAGTGACGCCTCATCCCCGTAGATTCGAATCTTTAAATCATTTTCTTCTCCAACCGATATTTGAGAGCTGTACAACACACCGCGGACGCCATCTTCGTAGTGAACGAGCATGTTAGCATCGTCCTCGAGCGGACGCCCTTCAACAAAAGTGTGAATATCAGCATACAGCTCTTTGAGTCTGAGCCCGGTTATATATTCAACCAGATTTTCAGCATGCGAACCGATATCCGCCACCACAGCCGATACTCCCGCACGATCAGGATCGGTCCGCCAAGCCGCCTGTTTATTCTCTCCTTCCCTTTCGATAGGCTCCGCCAGCCATCCCTGTGGATATTCAACGACCACCTTTCGAAGATCTCCCAGCTTCCCATTTCGAACCATCTGCCGGGCTTCTTTAACCATAGGATACCCGGTATAATTGTGCGTCAGAGCAAATATCACATCGTGCTTTTCAACAAGTTGACAAAGCTCTTCGGCTTCCTCAATGGTGTTTGTCATCGGCTTATCACAAACCACATTAATTCCAGCCTCAATAAATGCTTTGCATACTTTAAAGTGCAGATGATTGGGCGTAGCCACGGTCACAAAATCTATTCGCTCCTCCTCAGGTAATGCTGATTCTTTTTGTGCCATTTCCTCAAATGAATCATACAGGCGGTTCTCATCTAAATGCAATTGTTTCCCCATCTTTCTGGTCTTTTGTAGATCCGATGAAAACGAGCCGGCTACTAACTCTATCTTGCCATCAAGAGCCGCTGCCATACGATGTACTTCGCCAATAAAAGCACCGGGACCGCCCCCGACCATTCCGTATCTTATTTTACGGTTTATTTTCATAGAATTGTCAATAATTTTTAGTTAATGTTCTGTTGATAATCCCTAAAAAAATCTTTACTGTCTTAATATTTTACGAACGTCCACGTTATACTTATGAGATAACCAAATACGTGGTCCTTACTCTCAAAAAAATCTCCGGCTATTTTACTCTCATAATAATTCAAGGTCAATCTTCTTTATTATAACTTGAAATACTCACCTTCCTCATCTATGTTGGCCCAATAATGAAAAACTTACGACAAATATGAAAAAGAAAAGTCATTATATATCACAATCGCCCGAGGAATATGATGCCATTGTTGTGGGATCAGGTATCAGTGGCGGATGGGCTGCCAAAGAGTTAACTGAAAAAGGGCTCAAAACACTAGTATTGGAACGGGGAAGAAATGTAGAACACGGAAAAGATTATAAAACCGAACATATGCCTCCATGGGAAGCCGAGTTTCGGGGGCAAGGTGACCGTAAACTTCTTGAAGAGGAATATCCCCGTCAGCTGCGTTCTGATGTGGTTAATGAATACAACTATCACTTTTTTGTTAACGATAAAGAGAACCCCTATCAAACCGATGAAGAGGATCCCTTCTTATGGGTCCGTGGATATCAGGTAGGCGGACGTTCGCTAACGTGGGGGCGCCAGTGCTATCGATTAAGTGACCTCGACTTTGAAGCAAATGCACGTGAAGGTATTGGAGTTGACTGGCCAATCCGTTATAAAGATATCGCTCCGTGGTACGACTATGTTGAAGAGTTTATAGGCGTCAGCGGCCAGGAAGAAGGGCTTTCACATCTTCCCGATGGCAACTTCCTCCCTCCTATGGAAATGAATTGTGTAGAAAAAGATGTCAAGAAAAAGATAGAGGAGAATTTTGAATACCGGTATATGACTATCGGGCGATGTGCTGTACTTACTGAACCTCATAATGGCCGCGGTGAATGTCATTATTGTGGCCCCTGTTCTCGCGGCTGCAGCGTGGGAGCTTATTTCTCAAGCCAAAGCAGCACGCTACCGGCCGCCAGACAAACTGGAAACCTGACGCTTCGCCCTAACAGCATTGTCCATAGCATTATTTATGATAAGGATACAAACAGGGCTAAAGGTGTTCGTGTGATCGACCGAATCACAAATGAATCAAAAGAGTTTTTCGCGGATGTAATTTTCTTAAATGCTTCAGCTCTGGGATCCACACAAATCATGTTGAATTCGACCTCAGATGCCTTTCCCAATGGAATTGCCAATTCAAGTGGCGTGCTGGGACATTATCTTATGGATCATCATTTTCGGGTGGGCGCTTCCGGCAAATTTGAAGGATACGAAGATAAATATTATCACGGCAATCGTCCTAACGGCATCTATATTCCCCGTTTCCGCAATATTAATGAACAAACCATGCGCGATGACTTTGTCCGGGGATACGGTTTTCAAGGCGGTGCAAGTCGTCCAAGCTGGGGGCGTGCTTCTGCTATGGAAGGATTCGGAGAAGAGTTCAAGAAAAAGTTACGCGACCCGGGTCAGTGGCAATTTGGTATGACAGCGTTTGGAGAGGTACTGCCTTATCATGATAACTATGCCAAACTTAGCGAAGATAAAACAGACCAGTGGGGAATTCCTCAACTTGAAATTCATGGCAGCCTTCGCGAAAACGAAAAAAATATGCGCGAAGATATGGCCAATACAGCCGTAGAAATGCTGGAAGCAGCAGGCGGTAAGGATGTGTCGCCTTATTTCGGCGAATATCTTTTGGGAGAAGGAATTCATGAAATGGGCACAGCGCGTATGGGTCGCGACCCAGAAACATCTGTATTAAACGCCCATAACCAAACGCATGATGTGCCCAACCTGTTTGTAACCGACGGTGCCTGCATGACTTCAGCTGGCTGTCAGAATCCCTCTATAACTTATATGGCCCTTACGGCCCGTGCAGTAGATTATGCCGTAGAAGAATTAAAAAAGGGAAATATTTAATTCCTTAAGAAAGATATTTCAACTTTTAAAAATACGTATCATGGATCGACGAGAAGCACTTAAAAGACTGGCTCTGTTAACCGGAGGAGCGTTATCTTTCTCAACCGTAGCCGGTTTTATGGGAGGATGTAAGGCAAGGACGAATCCAGACTATTCTCCACAAACACTGTCAGCTGCTCAGGATCAATTAGTTGCCGAGCTTTCCGAGCAAATCATTCCCGCAACAGATACCCCGGGAGCCAAGGCTGCCAAGGTTAATCAGTATATTGATCATATGCTCACCAACTGGAATACGGACGAAGAGAAAGCGCATTTTTTAGAAGGACTTGAACATGTTGACGAGCTTAGCAATGAGCAATTCAACCGGGATTTTCTGGACCTGAATAAAGAACGTAAAATTTCCGTACTGGAAGCTTTGGAGCAGGAAGCTCTTGATAATCCCAACCCCAAGCCAAATACCGACTTAAAGCCCTTTTTCAGCATGATGAAGGAGTATACGGTTGTAGGCTATTACACCTCTGAGATCGGAGCTACTCAAGAGCTCAATTATACACCTGTTCCGGGCCACTATAATGGATGCATGGCTTATGGTGAAGCCGGGCGCGCATGGGCATAATTATGCATTCTTATCCAGCCCCAGGTGATCATGGGCCTCATCTGAGCAACCCTGCCACCCGAATGGCTGGTTACCTATATAGCCAATATCTTCAATACCTATTTTGCTGGACCAGAACCCTGATGCCACCAAATCCCGGAAGCTATTGAAAAACGTTACGCCTGCCTGCATTTCGGATTTGGCCTCATTTGGATAAGCAATCTTATCCAGCATATCTTTCTTTTGATCCTCCGAACAATCGATAAATTTGAGATCGAACCGTTTCTGGCACTGTACATCCAGCCAGCGAAGTCCACCGCGCATCGGTGTCTGATTTTCGGGACGATCCAGCATCATAAAATCGATAAATTGCGGAACACCTGCATCTTCGGCATTACCCGATCGCTCGTCGGCCGGAATTATCATATTTGCCAACTGCCTCACGGTCTCAAATTCATGATCAGTAAAGAATTGTGTCTGCCACTTTTCCAGATCCTCATCACTAACATGCTTCCAAAATTGATGCTGCTCAGCTGCTTCTTTGGGAAGAGCTTCACAACCCGTCATAGCAAATCCTGCTGCTAGTGTACCTAACGAAAGCGTTTTTAAAAGTTCTCGTCTGTCCATATTGAGTATAGTTTAAAGTAGAAAGTATAAAGTAGAAGCAAATAGATACTTTTGACCTTCTACTTTAGCCTTTCTACTAATATTTAAAGATTTCCTTTATCCATCTGGTCGGCAATGTATTCTGATGTCCTCATCGAAAGTGCCAAAATAGTCCAGGTGGGATTTTTGTGAGGTTGTGAAACGAAGGGACCGCCATCGGTAACAAATAAATTGTCTACATCATGAGCCTGACAATATTCATTTAAGACTGACTCCTGCGGATCATCCCCCATACGGGTAGTACCAACCTCGTGAATAATTTCACCCGGTTTTGTAATTCCATAGCCATCCTCTTTAGAGGGCATATCCCACAGCGGTTCTCCGCCCATCTCATCAATAATGCTGCGGAAAGTTTCCTGCATATGTTTAACCTGCTTATACTCCTGATCGCTCCATTTGTAATTAAATCGGAGAACCGGTATCCCCCATTCATCCACAACATTGGGATCTATCTCACAGTAATTATCTTCATAAGCAATACTTTCTCCCCGTCCGGAGAACCCAACCATCGATCCATAATATCGGCGATAGTCATCTTTTAACTCTTTTCCGTATCCGCCGGCTCTTTTCGGTCCATCCTGGAACAGATCGTTATAATTTTGAATACCGCCCATAAATCCATAGCTGGGCATACCGCGTCCGCCCCAAAGTTCTACATGGTAACCGCGGGCAAAATCAAGGTTACTGTTATCTTCCCACCACGGGATATACAGATGCATACCGCCGGTGCCATCTTCATTATGTGCCGGCATATTCATCAGGTCCGGAATAAGTCCCATAACAGAAGTGCCGGTAGAATCCATTAAATATTTACCCACTACACCGCTGCTGTTGGCTAGTCCATTGGGAAAATCACGTGACTTGGAGTTCAGTAGCAAACGGGCAGACTCACAAGCACTTGCAGCCAATACAACTACTTTGGATTTCACTTTGTATTCCTTGCCGTTCTCTTTATTCACGTACGAGACGCCTGTCGCCTTTCCATCACTATACGTTACCTCGCGGACCATGGCGTTATTGATGATCTCCAAATTCCCTGTTTCAAGGGCTGGAGGTAATAAAACAGAGGGAGTCGAAAAATTAGAGTGAGTAGAACAGCTTCGGTTACACTGTCCACAGTAGTGACAAGCTGCTCGACCGTTATGCGGTTCAGTTATAATTGATAATCTTGAGGGAATACAGGGAATGCCCATGTCATCGCAGGCATCTTTAATCAGGTATTCATAGCAACGGGGCTCCGGTGGATCCATATAGATGCCACCCGGTGCATTGGGAATGCCTTCATTAGTACCAAATATGCCAATCAATCGATCTAAGCGATCATAATACGGCTTCAAATCCTGATAGCTGATAGGCCAGTCATGCCCCATACCATCTTTGCTCCGTACCCTGAAATCATCCGGACCGAAACGAAGTGAAATACGTCCCCAATGATTGGTTCTGCCACCGAGCATACGTCCCCGAAACCAGTCAAAGTCGGTGCCTTCAGTAGTGGTATATGGCTCTCCTTCAATATCCCAGCCCCCAAAACAGGCATCGAATTCACCAAACGGCTGCAAACGAGTACTGGCGCCCCGGCGTGGTGACTCGTAGGGCCAGGTAAACATGGCAAAATCTTCTGAATCGAACCAACCACCGGCTTCGAGCATTAACACATTGGCACCAGCTTTTGTTAATTCATGAGCGGCCATTCCACCGCCAGCTCCGGATCCGACAATGCATACATCATATTCCTTCGCACTTTCGATAATCTGCATAACTACTTTACGTAAAATTAAATTTAGATCTAACTGTAAATCTTCTGAATAAGGTGGGCAAATAAAAGATGGCCTTCTCCCCTATTGGAAGAAGGCCATCATATCTGTTATTTCTAATTTACCTTTCTCTAATCTTAATATTACGGAACCACACATCATTTCCGTGATCCTGTAAACCGATATAACCTTCTTTGGCTACATCAACAAAGCCGGGAAACTCATTAAATTTACTGTTCTCTACCATCTCTTCCCAATCGTTGGTCCAGAGATGATATTCCAGTACTTTTTCATCATTCTGAAAGTGAACTACAGTGCCCTGATACACCAGAATACGTGCTTTATTCCATTCACCATGCGGATTGGCATTTTGCGGATCAGCAGGAATCATATCATACAAAGAAGCTGCCTGACGATTCCCATCTTCACCGAGCTCTGCGTCAGGATGATTTTCGTTATCAAGGATCTGATATTCAGGAGCGGATTTCCAGATTGGTTCTCCTTCGTCACACAGCTCTTCGGCCAGATAGAAAATACCGCTGTTTCCACCTTCCTCGACTTTCCATTCCAGCTCTAACTCAAAGTCGCTGTACTTTTCTTTCGTGATGATGTCTCCGCCACCACCAGCTTCCCCGGCTCCTGTACCGATTACTTTGATAGCATTATCCTCGACTGTCCAGCCACTGTCAGGAAATGCATCGTTACAGTAACCGCGCCAGTGTTCACTGGGATTTTCTCCATCGAACAGCAGTTGCCAACCCTCTTCTTTTTCAGCTTCGGTTAACGTATTCACAGCAACTTCCTCCTCAGATTGAGATTGATCTTCATCTGATGACTGGCAGCCAGCTATCAACAAACCTGCTCCCAGTAAGAAGATTAATAAAGTATTACTCAGTTTCATAATATTAATGTTTAGTGATTAATTACTAATTAGTGTTTTACTCATAGCTCCAGCCATCGCGATATGGCCGTTTAATATATCGCTCGGCTGCTTCTTTTGCGTTAATAGTCTCATATGAAGTATCAAAACGAGGATCGCCATTGACAACCTCAAAACTGTCACTGGTAACTACGCGAATCTCATCATCCTCGTCAATATTAGTGATCTCCATATTTTCACCATCCCATTGGAGCGTTCTTTTCAGATCCTGAAGACGAACAGCCAGATTACCCATCACGACAACCTCATTTAAAGGTCCGGCATAATCAAAATTGGAACTTGGCCGCTCAGGATC
Organism: Fodinibius sp. GM108; assembly: GCF_058386985.1. Classification (NCBI taxonomy): domain Bacteria; kingdom Pseudomonadati; phylum Balneolota; class Balneolia; order Balneolales; family Balneolaceae; genus Fodinibius; species Fodinibius sp. GM108. The sequence continues at coordinate 145,635 of NZ_JBYEIR010000005.1, read as the reverse complement.
CTCCTCTTTGCAGGCTTCTACCCAATCCATTTCGTGTCCGCCCTCCATGGCATCAGGAATACGACGAAACTCTTCAGAAACTTCAGGCGGATTTTCTTCCCGGCCAACAATATAGGGATCAAGAGCATAAGTGCTACAGATCAAAGTTCCTTTAGAACCGACAAACATAGCACCACCGCCACTATCGCCCATGATCTTACCATCAGGAAGTCCTTCAGGGCGTTCAGGCATCAAGCCACCGTCATACCAGGTAAATTTAACTGGCGGCATTTCGACTTTTCCTTTCTTAGGCCTGCGGGGGAATTCGTAGAACACCTTTTCTGCCAAAGGAGCACTTTCGGTATTAACCTGTGTGGAACTACCTTCAATCGTATCAGGATGTCCGAGCTCCAATGCCTTAAACACCGGATCTATGATATGGCATCCCATGTCGCCAAGTGCACCTGTTCCATAATCCCACCATGCCCGCCAGTTCCAGGGCGTATATGAAGGATGATAAGGCCGCCATGGAGCCGGACCAACAAACAGATCCCAATTCAGCGTTGGTGGTGTAGAAGGTGTTTCCGAGGGTCGCTCCAGTCCCTGTGGCCAAATGGGGCGGTTCGTCCATGCATGGACTTCTTCAACTTCACCGATTTCACCATTCCAGATCCATTCACATATGTGGCGAATACCTTCAGCAGAATTACCCTGGTTACCCATTTGCGTAACGACGCCGGTCTCTTGGGCTATCTCTGTCAGCTTTCGGGATTCATAAACCGAATGCGTTAATGGTTTTTGAAGAAAGACATGCTTACCCCGTCTCATAGCTTCAGCAGCCGTAACATAATGTGTATGATCGGGGGTGGCGATAACTACCGCATCAATCTCGTCGCCCATCTCATCGAACATGCGGCGATAGTCTTCAAATTTTTGCGCATCGGGAAAATCCTTGAATGTTTTAGCAGCATAATCCCAGTCAACATCACAGAGCGCAACAATATTTTCACTTTTCATATTGTGTAAATTAGCTCTGCCCATACCTCCTACTCCGATACCGGCGATATTTAGTTTATCACTTGGAGATTTATGGCCAAGACCGGAAACAACAGAACTGGGTACAATAGAAAACCCCGCTGCCAAAGCGCCTGATGTTTTTAAAAAGTCTTGCCTGGATATCCCCTTCTTTTTCGATTTATCATCATCTTTTTTTCCCATACTGTTAATTTAATTATGATTAATGGTTATTTGGTCCGACTAGATTTTGTTCAGGTAGTATTTAAAAAATATTGGTTCAAGTTTCAATTTTATGCAAATAATTTGTCATTAATAATGCAAAAGCTATAATTCCTTTCCCAGCTTAATCAATAATTCCTTTGTTGCCCGAATTCCGTCATATTCACTGTGCTTATCTCCCTCGTACTCCACACCTATATATCCGGAGTATCCGGCTTCCCGAATGATTTTTAGCATCTTCTTAAAATCTATTGTTGTTTCAAGGCCGTCTTTATCAAAAGCATAGCTTTTTGCGCTAACTCCTTTTGCATAGGGCATCAACTCTTTTACTCCCTGATACTTGTCATATTCCTCCACACATGCCCCATCCCATCGGGAACCGTCTTCTCTTTTAACACAGAAATTGCCAAAATCAGGAAGAGTTCCGCAATTATTCATATTTACCTGATCCATGACATCCGTAAGCCACCGGCCATCCGAAGAATAACCACCATGATTTTCTACCGTGACATTAATGTCGTAATCCTGTGCAAATTCAGCCAGGCGTCCCAGACTGTCAACAGAAGCTTTCTTTTGTTCTTCGGCCGTTCCATCACCAAAAAGGTTTACCCGGATAGTATGGCATCCCAGGTACTCTGCCGCCTCTACCCATTTGTAATGATTTTCGACTGCTTTAATTCGCTCCTGATCATTCTTAACAGCCAAATCTCCTTCACCATCTATCATAATCAGTACCTGATCGACACCTAAATCGGAGCAACGGCTATTCATTTCATCGAGGTAGGATCTGTCTTCGGCTTTGTCGGCAAAAAACTGGTTTACATATTCCACTGCGGTTATTCCAAATTCATTTTTTGCCGTTGCCGGAAATTCGAGATGATCAATCTTTCCATCAAATAACGTTCGGTGCAAGCTCCATTGCGCAAGCGAGATATCAAAGAAGAGATCGTCTTTCCCAAAAAATGATTCCTTAAATAATCCCGGCATACCTACACCCGCTGCCGCCAAACCACTCAATTGAAGAAATTTTTTCCTGTCCATTTTTCTACCCGTTTTAGATGTTGGAGTATTAACAATTTTTATAACATAAATGCTACATCCAGACCTGAGCCTGTTTTTCTATATTATTTTCTAGTAATAATTTTTAAATCAAAAACTATCAATTCTAAATTAAGTTTAAACAGCATATGTACTGCTTCTTATTTATCAATAACTTTAATTTTAATTGTTAGAATTAACCTCGAAAAATCTTAAAGAATCATCATTTCTAGCCACAATAAGAATGGTTTTATCGTTATGGAGTCTCAACTTTTTAATCTCTCTGACTTCTCCAGTAACATGGAATCCACTGTGTTTCCTATTCAAGCTATCAAAATCTTCACCTTTTTTTGATACGACAACTCCGTAACTTGCATCATATCGTCCAATTTCCGGTTTAACATTATATAAATTCCCTCCCAGTATAATCTCTTTTTCTCCATTTTCGTTAAGATCAATCGGTAACAAACCATAAATTGGTGATAACTGCGCCTTAAAAGGTAATTCTTCAATCTTGAATTCATCATTTCCTTTATTCCAAGCTATTATACTGGCCAATTGAGAAACACTGCTGTGGTGAGCTTCACTTAACTGTTCTTCAGAAAAGATATCGTCGATTGTTTCACCTGCAAATGACTCATACGTTGGATATTTGGCTTTCAGAGAAGGTATTTCATCTAACAAGTTATGTCGTAATGCCATAGGGTAGCGAGCATCATCATTATATGTAGATATCACCTGTTCAATAGTCCCATTTTGGTTAAAATCACCGGTCCACATTTCTATCGGTTTTGACTGGGAAGCCTGAAAGCGAGAATTTAACCCCAGATTACCTGCAATTATATCTGGATTGCCATCATTATTAAGATCATCAACAGCAAGCGATCGCCACCAACCTTCTGTTGACTCCGAATTGACGGGTTGTGTTTTATTAAACTTTCCGTTGCTATTATTAAAGAGGGTAATTGGCAGCCATTCTCCAACAGCCCATAAATCAGGATAGCCATCCCCACTCTTATCCGACCAAACTGCATCAGTGACCATGCCCATTTCCAGCATTTCGGGCGCAAGCTCTTCTGTCACATCACTAAAAGTTCCTCTCCCGTCGTTTTCCAACAGATATCCACGGGTCGGGAAACCTATGGAAAACGGACGCAGTCTTACCCCAATAAATAAATCTGTGTCACCATCATTATCAAAATCAGCAGGCCTTACTACACTTGTAGACTCATAACTCCAGTCAGGCAGGGGCTGCTCCGATTTTTCAAAAGATAGTTCGCCTCGATTAAAATAGAGCCGATCACCTAAAGATGAACTACTTGATGGAAACTCATTGCCACCGCTTGCAACATATAGATCCATTCGTCCATTTCCATTTGCATCAAAAAAGGAGCAGTCTACATCTTCACTGGATGCATCCTTTTTAAATATTTCAAATGATTTTCGTTCGAAAATACTATCGCTGGTTTGTAAAAAAAGTTGACCCGCTTGGTCCTTTGCTCCTCCAACATAAAAATCCTGTTTCCCATCTCCATCTGCATCGCCCACACATAAGGCCGGTCCTTCGGTAGATCGCATATGAAATAGCAAACGATCCCTGTTAAAATCAACAAATTCATTTTCTTGATGCCTCCAATTAATATTGAATTGGTCTGTTACATCTTTTAGCAGTGGTGGGCTATCATATTCGTTCTCACTCAATATACGGAAATCCCGCTCTTCCGATAAATCATTCTGATCCAGTGCCAGCAACTGGTTTGTATCTACATTTTCAAATTTTGTCACTGAATCATCAGGCCACATAACTACCAAGGAGTCCAGTTCTTCTATCTCCTCACCTAAACCAAGATGCAGACGGTGATCCATAGTAGACTGAAAGCCTCTTATAGGCATCTGCTCTGCAAACCACTGCTTTCCCTCCTTCCACGCTGTTACTTGGGCTCCAAAGGCAAATGTATTGTTCGACTCTGTTTTCAAAGATACTTGAAGCCATCTTTTGCTGGGGTACAAGTCAGTAACTTGGTTTTCATATACCGAAGCTTCACTGCCAATATTATTAATGATCAGATCAAGATCACCGTCGTTGTCCAAGTCTCCATATGCTGATCCATTTGAAAAACCAGGCTCATCCAATCCCCAGCTGGAAGCTGAGTCAGCAAACTGTACATTCCCCAGATTACGAAAAGCATAATTAGATATTGGTGTTGAGGGTATCAGATCTATTAATTTTTTAAAGTCTACATCGTTATCCCGTACAATTTTTTTTACCATTTCATCTGTGGATATCTCTTGCAGATAATCCAGATTTGTCAAATCCTGGTAAATACCATTCGCCACAAAAATATCACGCCGACCATCTAGATCGAAATCTGCTATATTAGCACCCCAACTCCAGTCTGTTGCCTCAACACCGGCCCAGCGGCCAACCTCGCTAAAGGTTCCATCTGCATTGTTATACTGGAGTGTATTACGTGTAAACTGGTGAAAAAAATCATTATTGACATATTCTCTGTACCGTGCCCAGTCATCAAAAGTAGTTACAAGTTTAAGACGTGATTCTGGTTCTGGAAGCATATCGGTTACAAAAATTTCCGGATATCCATCATTATTTAAATCAGCAATATCTCCACCCATAGCCGCTGCGCTAATGCTATTTACCGATTCTTCGAGCACTTCCTTGAACGTTCCATCCCTGTTATTGATATAAAAGTAATCACGCTCGAAAAAATCATTTGAAATATACATATCCGGCCAGCCATCGCGATTCACATCACCAACAGAAACTCCCAAAGCAAAACCGATTTCACTGCTATATATCCCTGCCTGCTCACTCACATCAATAAAATGGCCACCTTCATTACGATAAAGCTTATCCCCTCCCTGGGCATCTCGATCACTTCTGTCAACCTCCTGCTGATCAAAGCTTCCGATTGCTTTATAGGAGTTATTTGCCAAGTATAAATCCAAATCTCCATCTTTATCATAATCGAAGAATGTCCCATGAATGGATAAAGCCTCATCAGCTATACCATACTCTTCGGCCATTTCGTTAAAGGACGAATCTCCATTATTAATGTAAAGTTCATTCTTTCTGTCATCTCCCTCTACGATGCCTGAGTTACATACGTAAATATCCAGTAATCCATCACCATTGACATCAGCCATACTTACTCCTGTAGACCAGGCACGTTCTCCAGCAACGCCAGCCTGGTCGGTAATATCTTCGAAGGTCATATTGCCCTTGTTGATATAGAGCTTGTTGTCACCTTGGTTCGCAGTAAAAAATATATCCACCAGACCGTCGCCATTAATATCTCCGAGAGCCACACCACCCCCATTATAGAAATTCCGATATCGGTAGATATTAAAATCTCGTTCGAAGGTTAGCTCATTTTTAAAATCAATGTTTGTTTTCGAGACAGGAAGTTTATTGAAAAGGGTCGAATGATCTTGTCGATTATCTTCGCAAGCCATACCACCTATCAGCAGGAAAACTGAAATAACAATAAAATACACCGGAAGGGAATATTTATTAATTCTCTGCATACTCCCCACTTTCTTTAATTTTCTTTCTGGTATTTAGATCAGTGAAGGTAACAATTACATACTGATCGTCCTCCGTAAGCATGGTAATACTGCGATTTCCTTGAATAGAAACATATGCAGGTTTATTTAAATCGGGTTGATTCATTTTTTTGAATTCAGCGTCGTATTTATCTTCATATAACTCAAGGAGATCAGCCAACAAACTGTCAGACCAAAGTTCTCTGTTCCACGGTGCCCATGCTTTATAAGAATACCGCACAGGCATTTGATATATCTTTTCCTCATAAAAATGTGGATAAAAATTCATCTTAGCTTTATGGTCAAGTTCATCCACCTCGTATAAAACAGATTTATTACCTTCTCCCTGCATCACTTTCTTTTGCTTGTTAAGTGACCAGCTATGATCGTAAAACTCCTGCCGGGTCATTCCGAAATGGTAGCCAAGAAACAAACTATCCCGTTGCACTTCTTTACCCAACTCTTTATTGGACCATTTTTCATAATCCATTTCTTGACTGTTACAGCCAATCAAGACAATCGATAAAAATACTGATATAAATAGATACTGCTTCATACTGAAAAATTAATTTTTAGTAAACCAAAGCGGTTCACTATTATTTCGAGTAACCAGAATTAAGGTGTCTCTATCAGTTTTCAGTGGATAGATTCCGCGTACCTCACCATGGAGTTCAAATCCTGAATCAATAGCGTGAATATATTCCATTTTTTTCTCTTCCTTTATTTTAAAAACCGATCCATAGCTGGCATCGTATCTACCAATTTCCGGTTTAACTTCAAATAAATTTCCACCAAATAACAGATAGGACCCCTTTTCACTATCTCCCATAGAATGAATTCCATATACGGTTGAAAACTGGGCATTCTGGTCAAGCCTCTGTTTCCTAAAGTTTTCATCCCCATTGTTCCAAAGAATAACACTTTCCAGGTTGTTTATTTTTTTTAAGACAGAGGAATCAAGATTATCCTTAGAAAAAATTTCATCTACAGACTTATCTGCGTAGGAGGAATAAGTGGGAAACTCCTTCTCCAGTGACGGAACTTGTGCTAATAAATCATCTCTAAGAGCCAAAGGATAACTGCCGTCTTCGTTTGAATAAGTAATTATTTGTTCAATACTACCATTTTTATCAAAATCATTAACCCACATCTTCAAGGGATAGTCGTTAGTAGCATTCATACGAGAATTCGTACCTAGATTCCCTGCTATAATATCTTTGCGGCCATCGCCATCCAGATCCGATATTTCAAGTGATTGCCAGTATCCTGTTAACAATTCTAAGTTTAATTCAGAGGTGACCTCCGTAAAGTTGGCATTTCCTGTTTCTGTGTAACTATTTTTAAATACTTTTATCGGCATCCATTCACCAACGACAAACAAGTCTAAATCCTCATCGTTATCATAATCAAACCATGCCGCATCAGTAATTAGACCTGTATCCAAAAGATCCGGAGCTATCTCTGCTGTGACATTATCAAAATTTCCCTCCCCATCATTCATCAGTAAATTGCCATTTACAGGCAACCCATAAGCAAACGGTTTCATAAATGTACCAGTAAACAGATCGACGTACCCATCCTGATTAAAATCAACAGCTTTTACCACTGAAGTTACTTCGTAACTACTTGACGGGAGGGCCTTGTTGTATTTTAACCAAGTATTATTCCCGTTATTCAAATAAAGGCGATCTGATAAAGAAGCCGAACTGGCCGGGAACTCAGAACCTCCACTAGCTACGTATAAATCCAGTAAGCCATTGTTATTCGCATCAAACCATGTGCAAGAAGTATCTTCAGATTTCTTGTCATCAGCAAAAGTCTCTTTACTTATTTCAGCAAATTCCTGACTTGATTGTTGGATAAATATGGCTCCGGCCTGATCTTTAGCTCCGCCGATATAAAAATCATCCAAGCCATCTCCATTGATATCTGCTACACAAGTGGGAGGCCCCTTTGTAGATTTGTTATGAAAGAGTAACTGGTTGCGACGGAAATCTAAAAACTCGTTTTCCCGGTGTTTAAAATTTATTGATACTTTATCAGTAATATTTTGAAAGAGGGGTTCCTTATTATCCTCGGTATCAGCCTGATTATTATTTTTTGTTGGAACAGCATCTTTATGAGCTAAATCCAAAATTTGATTTGCCTCAATATCCTTTATAAAGCTTGTTTTTCCATCCGGCCAGTTTAGGCGTAATGAGTCAACAGTGCGATACTCTCCCAACCCTATATGTATCCTGTGATCAACCGATGACTGAAATCCACGTCCCGGCATTTGCTCCCTATAAAACAATTTGTCATTCGACCATAACTTTATAGTACTACCGATGGCTGAAGTGTTTGGACTTTTACCATTCAGCTTTATCATCATCCAATTTTTACCAGTTTCGTAATTATTACCACGGTTGCTGTATATTGAAGCCTCTGCATTTGCATTATTTACGATCAGATCCAAGGCACCGTCATTATTGAGATCAGCATATGCCGCTCCATTTGAAAATCCCGGCGATGCTAAACCCCATGCTTGTGCTTTATTTTCAAACTTTAGACTGTCGGTACCGGCAAATGCATAGTTGCTAACTGGAGTAGATGGAATCTCATCAAACAAAGTTGTAACTGGTTGATCATCTTCTACAACTGCACGTAATTTTTCAAGACTCATCCTATCATTCACATAATCCTGATCAGTCAGATCTTTGGCTATTCCATTTGTTACATAGATATCATTGTGCCCATTATTATCTAAATCCGCTATCAAGGTTGTCCAGCTCCAATCAGTAGCCTCGACTCCGGCCACACGGCTTATTTCGCTGAACGTATTTAATTGAAGGCTGTCAGAAATATTAGCCACTTTACCGGTTAACTGTGAAGGACCGTTATTCAATTGAAGTGTATTTCTTACGAATTGGTGATGGTATCCCTCATTAACCCTCTTCTCATACTCTTCCCAACTATCAAAATCTGTTTTTGACTTAACTCTGAAATCTTGTTCCGGAAGCATATCCGTAACGTATAGATCAGTTCTGCCATCATGATTTATATCGGCCACATCAGCTCCCATCGAACTTAAACTTATCGATGACATCAGCCGCGGCAATATCTCAGTGAACGTGCCGTCACTATTATTCAGGTACAGATAATCCCGCTCAAAGAAATCATTTGATACATAAATATCCGGCCATCCGTCATTATTCATATCACTGACAGCCACATCCAAGCCAAACCCTATTTTACTGCTGTAAATGCCAGACTCTTTGGTAACTTCTACAAACCTTATTTGCTTCTCATCCTGAATAACATCTTTTTGATTATCATCTTTAGACTGATTGACTAACTCATTCCGAAACAGTCGATCTCCTCCCTCTTCATCGTAGATCTCTCTTAGACCCTTTTTTATACCTGTATTTCCCAAGGCATCAAAAGAGTTATTTAGCAGATACATATCCAAATCACCATCACGATCATAGTCAAAAAACATGGCATCTGTTGCAAGTCCTGTGATATCCAGCCCATATTCCTTTGATTTTTCGGTAAATCTCAGGTCACCATTGTTTATAAATAATTCGTTGTGCCTATTTTCGCCGCCCGGACTTCCCGATTTTGTTACATAAATATCCAACAAGCCATCTCCATTTATATCCACCATAGTAGCACCGGTTGACCAAACACCGTTTACTACAACTCCTGCTTTTTCAGTTATATCATGAAACTTGAAGTCACCCTTATTCAAGTAAAGCTTATTTGAGGCTTGGTTGCCCGTAAAGTAGATATCTACCAATCCGTCATTATTTATATCTCCAACCGCTACACCTCCACCATTAAAAAAGTTTCTATACGTATATGGATTTAGCTCCTTGGTAAATGTTAAGTCATTCCGAAAATCAACACCGGTTTCAGAAGGAGAGAGCTTTTCAAATAACTGATTCTCATGAACCTCCGAATTAAATAAATTACAGCCGCTGACGATCGGAACAATTCCAACAGCAATAATCAATACCCTTCTTATCATCTGGTTATTTAACTTAAAAAATTCAAAGAAATATAGAATTCATAAAATCATTAATAGAATTTTTTTGAAAATGCTGGAATTAAAAAAGGAAACATGTAAGCAAGTTACATGTTTCCTTTAAATAATTTACCGTTTGATAATTAAAATTATCCTTCGTAGCCCGGATTTTGAACCAGATTTGTGTTTGCCTCTAGCTGATCCCGTGGAATAGGAAACACATTTTTAGTCTCATCCGAAATGTTCTTGAACTTCCATGGATCATTAAATCGAGTTTCACCACCGTCAATTCCGTCAAAACGGATTAAGTCTTGACGTCGGGTTACCTCCCAGAACATTTCGCGTCCACGTTCCAAAAGTATTTTGTCAGCATCCAAACTAGTATAATCATCCACACCGGCACGATTTCTAATCATATTAACCAATCTGAGCTGTTCCCCAGGATTTTGACCTAAACGCCATAAAGCTTCAGCCTTCATAAGAAGTACATCCGCGTATCTGAAAATCGGATAATCATTACTAAGATTAGGCGTAGCACCGGAAGCAATCTCAAACTTGCCAATCCGTACACCACCCTGACGAAGTCCATTCGGAGCCAGTTCCCTGATTTCTGGCGTAAACGTTAATGGAGCACCATTGGGATCTGAATCCTCAACTCCCGGATCCGTTAGTCGTTCACCACTGGAACTGAATTGTGGTCCAACAATAAAGTTACTCAAACGGTCATCCTGTGTACCTTGAACTCTGTTTAAGCCATCTTCGTCTGAAGTCGGTTGTGTACCCCAAACTTCTCCTTGTGGACCTGGATTTTTATTGGGATCGATATAAGAGTTATACATTTCTTCCATTGCTGCATATCCATTCCATGGCTGAGCCTCTAGGTCAAAAGTTGACTGACTCTGGTAGTGCAGCGTCATCTGGTGCAAGAAAAATCCCTGTAGAAATACCTTGTCATAAGGAACAACAAAGATATTTTCCGGGGAACCCGAATTATTCGTAGCAAAATTAGCAGAATAGTCGGAAGCCAGACTGTAATTACCGGAATTGATAATTTCATCAGCATGCTGAACAGCCTTATCCAGATAATTCATATACTCAGAACTGTTCTGACCCAAATCTTTATACACATGAGCATTGAGATAAAGTTTCGTCAAGATCATATTTGCTACGTCTTGATTAACGCGCCCGTATGTACTGTTAGGATCATCGCTGATATCATCAATATTTTCCGTCAGCTCCTTCTCAACAAAATCGAATACAGCATCTCGGCCATCTTGGAAATTTGAGCTCGGCTGTGCAGGTTCTTCCGGTGCATCTTCAAAGCTGGTAATTATAGGCACATTACCGAAACCGTCAAGGAGCAGGTAATAGTAGAATGCACGAAGCACCTTAAGCTCGGATATAAATTCACTGGCCTGCTCAGCATCTACACTTCCCTCCTCAACCAAAGATTCGAACTGGAAAATAAGGCGATTAGAATTATTTACTCCACTATACAGAAAGGTCCAGGCACTGTTATACTGTGGATCATCATATACTTGTTGATGCCTCTGCAATCGTATCCAAATACCACCATCTTCCCAGTCTGTTCCTTTTTGGGTAATGATAGCCTCTTCAGTAGCTACTTGATTCATGGATGTCCAACCTCCGTGTCCTCCCCATGCCGATAAGACATTGTAGGAATCACCGAGTGCTGAAATAAACTCCTCATCGCTTTGAAAGAATTGATCAGAAGTTACCTCGCTGTTTATTGATTCTGTAAGATCTGTGCACGAAGAAATTACGAGCACCAAAGCCAACGTTAATGCCAGGCAACTTTTTGAAATACTTGATAATCTTGTAAACATGGCGAATAAATTTTTGTTCGTATTGAAATTCATCTTAGAAGTCGAGTTGTACACCAAGGCTCACTGAGCGTGTAGTGATCCAGGTATTTCGGCGCTCAATGCCCGGAGCAAGCGGACCGCCTCCACCAACTTCATCAATATATCTGGGCTCTGGGTTAACACCTTTATAATCCGTAATAGTGAACAGGTTATTTCCTGATACATACAGTCTCAACCTTCGGATTTGATTATTTTCACCAATAGGCACCGTGTAGCCCAAAGTAGCATTTTGCAATTTGACAAACGAAGCATCCTCCACGTGAACACTTGAAAACTGTGGAGGGGAAGTTAATTCCGCCCATTCAAACGCCGACTCCAATACGTTCCATGTAGAAATAGAGGATGGTGTTTCATAAAAAAGTCTGAATGTATTCACCATATCATGGCCAAACACACCACGGAAGAAGAAACTAAGGTCAAAATTCTTATAGTTAACAGAATTTGACCAGCCAAGTTCGAAGTCCGGCAATCCGTTACCCAAGACTTTTTCATCCTCTGTTGTCAGCTCATCCTTTGTTGCGGTGTTTCCATCTTTATCGAAGAATAACCACTCCCCATTAGGACCAATTTCAGCAAATTCCAGACCCCAAATTTGACCAATGGGTTCACCTTCTTTTACACGAATAAGAGGTGTACTGTTTTGACCGGGTGAACCGGCATTGGAGACGAATATTTCGTCTTCTGAAATGAATTCTTTTAGAACAGTATTAAAAGTTGAGAAGTTGAGAGTTGTATTCCAGTTCAGATCGCTCCCCTGAATGACTGCATAATCTACGCTAGCTTCAAAGCCTTCATTCTCAAGTTCACCAACGTTCTTCCAAGTCGTTGGAAATAAATTTGGCGGAACCGGGACCTGGACCTCAAATAAAAGGTCTTCGGTATTCTTCTTATAATATTCAAGTGTAGCAGCCAATCTGTTATCAAGGGCTTGCAGATCAACACCTACATTCCATTCTCTGTTTTCTTCCCACTTCAGGTTGGGATTTGCATTACTGACCGGTCCAAAACTCTGAACAAATTCACCGTTAACAAAGAAGTTTCCCTGTGGGCCGAAGCGTAATTTTGAAATACCGTTAAATGGTGCATCCTGTCCCGTTACTCCATAACTTCCTCGCAATTTCAGCTGGTCGAAAACAGGCAGATCGGTGACACCATCGACATCAACACCACCGCCAACAGAGAAGAAGTTACCCCATTTGTTATCGACACCAAATCTGGAGGAACCTTCTCGGCGGATACTACCATTTAAGAAATAGGTATCATCCCACGTCAGATTAGTACGGCCAAAGAAACCTATTATGCGGTGCTCATTTTTAAAACTATTTACAGTACCCTCACCCTGCGAGAAGTCTTGTGCAAATCCTAAGTTTGAAGCACCAACAGCATCTGTAACAAAATCGCCTCCTTCGGCAAAGGTCCCTTCATTTACAAAATCATTGAAAGAGTAACCCGCAACCGATTCAACTCGCAGTTGTTCGATATCCGCCACATAATCAATGGTAGCTTCAAACAATTCATTCCTGTCATCTTCGGAAAATCTACGGGCCAAACCTGCCCCAAGACTCGACTGTGTAGCCTGACCTTGCCATTTATTGGTTTTAGCAAAAAACTCATTGTTGAGTTCAGACCTATTTTCAATCGAATAAAAAAGAGAGGCCGCTAAGCCGGGAACAAGATCTTCAAATTCATACTCAGCTTTAAGCGCTCCGTTAATTACACTACGCTTCCCTTCATTCATGGAGGTATTCATTATAGCTACAGGATTTAGAATATCGAAAGCGCCGATTTCTGTATATCCTCCTGTATTCTCAAAACCCTCACTTTTAACGGGAGCTGTCGGATTCATCGTTTGGGCATAACGAAACACTTCTCCAAAGCTAAAATCAGACTCCCTGCTGGTAACACCCAAATTAAAAGTGATATCCATCTTATCATCCAAAGCTTTTTGGGTAATATTTAGACGACCGTTCAGCTGTTCAAAACCGGTTTCTTTCTGTATACCTTGTCGATCTCTGAAGTTACCAGAAATACGGTAGTTAGTTTGTTGCGAACCTCCAGCCAATGCAAGGCTATGAACATTATTAGAACCAATCTGGGTTACCTGATCATACCAATCGGTACTACCACCTAGATCATTAATACCAATACCTGTTTCATTACTTAACTGCCTATACTCGTCTGCAGAAAGGACATCCAGTTTATTCTCTATTGTTTCAACTGTATAATATCCATTGTAGTTAACTGACACCGCCTGACCTGGATCGTCGGTTTGTACACCCTGCTTAGTTGTCACTACAATAACTCCAGCGGCCCCACGTGTACCATAAATAGCCGAAGCAGAAGCATCCTTTAAAACATCAATTGATTCTATATCATTAGGATCAATATTATCTAGACTTGCACCAATAATACCATCCACTACTACCAACGGTTCTTGATTAGCACTAAAGGTAGTTACTCCCCTCATTCGGATAGTTGGGTTACTATTGGGATCACCACCTCCAGCTCCTGAAATCGTCAGGCCGGGTACTTTACCCTGAATCAGTTCACCAGCATTGTTAATGTTACCGCTTACAAAATCTTCAGATTGAACACTGGAGACAGACCCTGTTATTTGTCGCTGTTCCTGAGTACCATATCCTACAACTACAACGTCTTCTAAAGCTTGTACATCAGGTGCCAACTCTACATCAATAGATGAACGACCATTTACCGGAATTTCTTGAGTAACATATCCTACATAAGAAAAAAGCAATGTGTCTTGTTCCGATGGAACTGTTAGTGAATATTCACCATTAGTATCGGTAGCTGTACCAGTTGATGTTCCTTTTACCGTAACATTTACGCCCGGCAATGTTTCCTCTGATTCGGCGTCAACTACTACACCGCTCACTTCCAATTCTTGTGCTTGCGTATTTTGCATGAGTCCGAAACCACAAACTAAAAAAGCCACAAGACACATTCGGACAATTAAAGATCCGAGACCATCCTGTAGCTTACTTCTCACAGATCGGAGATTTAGCAAAATACTAATTCTCTGTATCGCTTTCGTAATCATAGTGTCCCCTTTTTATTGTTATTATGATCAAATAGACAAGTATACTTGCTTATTAAAAACCATCCCAATTAAGATTAAAATTTATAAATCATTCATTAAAGTAAGAATTCATCTTTTTGCTCTTATACTGCCCCTATAAACCACGTTTTTTTCTATTACTCTAAAACCCTTTGATATAATTTAACCTTTTTTTCAAAAAATCAAATTTTTGCAAAATAAGTAAATTAATTCCCATAAAATGGTGATAGTTTTACATATATTTGGAAATATATTTCATTAAACAACTATTGGGAGGCAAAAACTAAATTGAGGAGCTTATTTACCACCATGTCTTGAAAGGAGCTACTAATTATTAGATTTTTTTCTTCAGACGGATTTCTGTTCGAAAGGATTTATAAATTCCAAAACAAAAAAGGCAGTTATCTCTGCTGCTATCAATGATCAAGAAGAATGTAATTAGTATGGTTTTATCCCTCTTACAGATTCGCAGCTTTTTCTTCCATTGCCACACTCTCTGAAACTTCTTTATTTTTGTCTTTCCACCAGATCTCTAAAACCATAGCAATAGGTCCCACTATGAATAAAGCATAAAATGGCGCATATACCGCTTCATAAAATCGGAATACCATTTCTACTAATGCTATTGCTACTACCACTATATACTGTCCCCGTTTGCTGCTCACTGTTGTTTTGGGATCAGTAATCATAAAAAATGTAAATAACTGGTACATAGGACCTGTTATGGGAGAAATCTCTGCCAAATAAGGATCGCCCGTTATCCAGGCACGGAATAGAGCAAGAACAAGAAATGAAATTACATATGTCGCACAAATATGAAAACGGCGAAGCCGGTATATAGATATTGCACCTACAATCCAGATGACTAGCATTGCCCACATATTGTTACCCCACTGAATGCTTAATACAGCCACACTTTGCGGGGCTAGCAGCAACATAGCAACTATACCAAAATTGGATGGATTCCAGATATGCTGCCCTTTATATCGCAATACATATTTAGAAGCTATAGAAATCGCAGATCCCAACGCAAAAGGCCAGAGATACGGCGATCGGATGAGTATCCCTACACTTATACCCGAAATATAGGCGCTGGAAAGATCACGCCAGCTACCAACTATAATTCGGTGTAAAATCAGTTCAGCAGCAAAGCTGGCAATAATTGCTGTAATTAGTTTTGGGTAACTCTCAAGTATCCCAAAAGAAAGATGTGCAGCCAGTAATATACCGGTAATTAAAAGAGGAGGAGTGTATTTATGACTGTAGCTAAAACCTTTCAGTTTTGCAGTAATCGAACCGGTTCCTTTCATGATGGCCGGTCAGTTTCTTTAATTGTATGCATTTTGTTTACCTGTGGTTGATCCAGAGTATCAACTTTACCCGACGGCCATTCTATAACCACTTTCTCAACTTGATCAGATGCACCGAGTCCAAAATGCAATGGTCGCTGATTTTGTGAGCTGAATCCACTAGCCGAGCTTACAGTCTGAACCTGTTGATTTGAATCCCAATATACATGAACCTTGGCCCCAATTGCACTGCTATTGCTTTCCGTTCCTTTTAAATCAAAGGCAATCCAGTTTTTATTTTCTGCAACATTCGTTTTATAAATTTTAAATGGAGCATTTTGCGAGGCAACGAGTATTTCTAATCTTCCATTATTGTCTAAATCGGCAAAAGCAACAGCCCGGCTATCAAGATCCAGCGCTCCCCCCACTGCTTCTGCCACTTCGCGAAACTTTCCAGTCCCATCATTAATCCAGATCTTATTTTCTTGATACCCTGAAAGACTCCGGCCTTCCATATTGGGCCAATTCTTGGCATCTGAAATTATTTTTTTATGTCCCCCTGCTACCTTAGAAAAGTCATACCAGTAGTCTGTTCCCTTTTCCGCGGATACAAATCCATTTGCTACATATAAATCCTGATATCCATCCAAATTAAGGTCACCAAACTGGGCTCCATAACTCCATCCCCCCTCTTCCACGCCAAGGTTTGCAGCCATATTCTGCAGCTTCACATTTTCGGTGTTCCCTGTTGTGGGGATCCACAGATTATTCCCCTGCAGCAGGACACCGGCTTCTGAAATATTCGTCACATAGATCGATAAGTCACCACGATTCATCACATCTCCAAACGAAACGTTCATACCGCTTTTGGGAGCAAAACCCATACCCGCTTCATTTCCGGCATTGACGAATCCTTTACCCTGTTGATTTAAAAATAGTTCATCAACCCCGTAGTCATTTGCAATCACCAAATCAGGATATCCGGAGCCATTTATATCTGCCGATGCAGCAGCGTACGACCAGCGATTACTTACAATACCCAACTCCTCGCTAACTTCTTCGAATTCTCCATTTCCCAAGTTATGAAACAGGTATTTTCTTCCACCATTATTTGCATACTCAAAACTTTCGGGCATAATTTTGGTGGATGTCAAATCCCAGAGGTTTATGCTTTGGTGAAAATATCCACCCATAAACAGATCGAGCAGTCCATCCTGATCATAATCAAACCAAACGGCTATATTGGAATTAACCCATTCCGGAAACTCCGAACCCAATTCAACTTTTGAAAACCCATCACCCTTATCGTTATGATAAAGTGCCGGCTTGCCCCATTTGTAAACGAAAAGATCCTCATATCCATCGTTGTTGTAATCTCCCCAGACCGATCCCATTGAAACACCGGTTTCTTTATTATTAAGATTGGCTACTCCCATTTCTTCGGCAACATTTTCGAAAGAGCCATTACCCAAATTTTGATATAAAGCGTTGGGTTCTTTATGAGCACTATTGGTGATATAAAAATCCTGCAGGCCATCATTATTGAAATCTACAACCGATACGCCTGCTCCCACCGAAGCCACTTGCGGCATAATATGCTCGAGTTTGGGATCCAACCTGGGCGCCTGATGTGTAAAGTCAACGCCCCATTCCGAAGTTACATCCTCCAGATAAAATCCATAGCGGTCCAGTGCAGCCTGTGGATCAAATTCACGGTCTCCAAAATCAGTCAACTGTCCATAATTTGCAATCAGATATGGTGTAGCAAGAAGAGCTACAAAAAAGATTGCGAGTAGTATTTTAGGATTTTTTGCCTGTTGCATATCAATTATTGCTAACAAACCTAGTTGAGCGTGCAGATTTTTGGATCATCCCGAAGAAACTCAACAGTTGATATTTCCCCGATTTCTTTCTGTAAACTAAATTTATAAATATTCATCATTTTTTAAACTTTAATGCGGTATTAAAATTTTGAGGAGTCACATAACGAGTATGATATTTGACCCAGTCCTCTTTGTGCTTCTGATAAACAGGATCATCCTGCAATAAACCTGGTTCTTCAGAGTAATCTTCCATGCCATGATAAGGAAGCGGAAGAACCGTTTTAGAGTATCCGGTGTTATAATCGCCGTCTTTCACCCAGCCATCACCAATTAAGACAAAGTCGCGGGTCCATCCTTCTTTGGGCTGTTCAAGTGCAGGGAATTTAAACACCAGCTCATCGCCGGCATTCATAATTACATATCTGTCGTCTATTTCTTTCGTTAGCTCTCGCACATCACCGAAACGGGTATAATAACCAATCAGATCTCTCCATTTTGGAGTAGTACCGGAAATCTGCTGATAGTCAGATTTGGTGGGCAAAAAGCGATCTTTATTCACCAGTTCCGAGAAACCGCGATATCGTAAATTGGCGACATCGGCAGAGAGTTTTTGAGTATTTAATTCTATTTCATCATTCTGGACGCCAACCTGAATCTCATCCCAGTAAATTTCCATGTTTGTATACAGTCGAACGCGGCGCTCGGTATCCGGTTCAAATACATCCTCCAGATCTACAATCACCGTTTTACTCTTTCCTGCGGGAAATCCAATATTCTCATGAGCTACCTGCCATCCTCCTTCGCCATCAGGCACTTCTACTCTAATGCCGTGCGGTGGATCATAATTACTCTGGCTAATCGCAATATTAATCGATGTATCAGTAGGATAAACCCAACCCGAGGCTAATAGTTTTAATTTCTCTTGCTTTGGCACTTCATCCCCGATCTCTACCTCCACATAGTGTTCTTCAGCAAGTCCCTGGTACGGAGTCAGAGAAAAGGAATCGAGATAATTCTCATCTTTAGCAGCAATTACTTCCGTAACATCGTTGCCGTTATGATCAATTGCCGACGCAACAGGATAAAGCTCCTGCATAGGATAGAGTTTTTGTTCCGGAGCAGGCAGGATAAACCGTTCATCAACAAAAACCTCTGTATCTTCAGGATGATCAACAGCCATCAATGAAACATGATCAAAAAAGTGGGTTTCCCATAAGTCAGCTGTAATGCGAATATCATAAAATCCATCTCGAGGTTTCAGCTGGTCACCGGTCAGTTTTATCCAATCTATACTGTGGATTACATTGGCTTCTCCCTGGGCATTGATCTTAAGTCCAAGTGCCGTGCGCCAGAGAAAATCGGTGACAAATTCCATCTCTTCGCCGTTGTAGGTTTGCACCCAGGGACATGATCCTTTCAATATCTGCTCGTTTTGTATCTGATCATCATAACCCAATTCAGCAAACTCGGCCTGCATTGTCCCATTCGGCCAATTGATTCGCACCATCTCCGCTTCTTCATAAGTACCCAGCCCCAAATGCACCCACGATTTGTCGATGGGCTGCTTAGTGTATTGCAGTCCCGATCGGCTTTCAATTTCACCCCCTATGCCAAAAGAATTAATCCGCTGATCTCCGGATTGACTTGATGCCCGGGGACTAATTATGCGAGCATTATAATCCTTTGATCCATTATTTGTCAGGATTATTTTTTGTCCCTCTTCAGCTAATCCAAGTAGATCCAGGCGATTGTCACCATCCACATCCGATAAACCAACCACAGAGCCAGAGGCCTGATAAGTGTTAGAAGATAACGAAACATTTTCATCACTCAGCCAATATGAGGTTTCATTTTGATCGGAAATCATCAGATCCAAGGCACCGTTATTATCCAAATCTGCAATAAACAGCTGGGGATATAACCCTGAACTTTCTTCAGAATCCCCCAGATTTACCAGCGTTTTTTGCTGCCAGTTTCCTGTCGAATCACTATAGCTGGTAGCACTGATATGATCAGGATGCCAGCTGACTATCTCAAAAGTACCATCCGCATTCAGATCTCCGAAATCAAAGGCATGTACAGGATCAGAAATGGCAAGAGTTGTATCCTGTGTAAATTTGCCGGCACGCTCATTTCTGTAATAGTGAATTTCTCCTGACTCTGTAAGTATCACCGCATCCTGGTCGCCATCCCGATCAAAATCGGCCCATAAAAAATCTCGAACACTAGATGTTGCACCAAAGGGATCCCGTTTATCAAAGGTACCGTCTCCATTATTTCTTAACACAAATGATTCTCCATCATCGGCTGACAGCAGCAGATCCAGATCGCCATCAAGATCAAAGTCGTTCACCCAGGATCCGATGTATGATTTTTGCAAAACAGCAGCTGGCAGATCAAGCGACTCAGTAACTTCACTAAATGAAGAATCATCTTGCTGCTCATAGAATTTAAATCCGCCGGGGCCGGCAAATGCAAGATCGCTTAAAAAATCGTAGTTATAATCCAATACTGTTACCGCATCCGGAGATAACTTATCTTCAGAGCTATTATTGGGAAATGCCAGCGTTATATCATCGTTAATAGTCGCTGTACTCTCTATGATGGTGATGGTATTTGCCTGCTCATTTGCCAATGCCACTGGTTTAAAAAGCTGTGCCTTTCCGGTTAACAGTTCCTCAGAAAAAGTCAATTCATCATCCATCACTGTAGCTGAATGTTCAGGATTAGGTAACCACAAAAATTCGGTGATTAAAAATCCCACTTGGTTGGATGGAAACTGTATCTTTTGAAGATCATTTTGAAAACGATCTGTTTCATTTAAATTGTTGCGCAAAAAAGCCAGCTCAAAAGTAATATTCTTCCCTTCCTTTTCCAGAATAGCACTCTTTTGCTTCTGAAACTCCCTTTGTAGCTGTTCAGACCAATTTTCGGACTGTTCTTCCATCTTACTTAAAGCCTGTTCCATAGCACTTTGATTCTCCCACTTCGCAGCCGTACGTACGACTTCCACTAATACGGCAAGATTCCCCGGATCCTCTTTCAATATTTGGTTCAGTAATGTCATTATTTCCGGAGCATTTTCTTCTGGGTCCTGTCGCTCCAGCTCGTTAACTAAGGCAAAGAGAATTTTGGCATTTGTAGAATCGAGTTGGGCAGCTGTTCTCAGGTGTTCAAGTGAGGACTCAATATTTCCCTTCCGGCTTTCCAATTTTCCAGCCAAAAATTCAATATCACTATTGTTACTACTCCGATTCAATGCTTTATTCATGTATACCGTTGCCTGCTCAAAATTACCCTGTCGCATTGAATAAACTCCCAAATTGGCCCACGCCGCAGCCTCTGACGGGTAAGTATTGGCCACCTCCTGCATTTTATCAATAGCAAATAATGTCTGATTAGATTGGATAGCGGACAAGCTCACATAAAAATCAGATACAGCTTTTTTATATTCTTCTGATGCAACATCTGGTTTTGTAGGAGAACTACCTGTACAAGCAGCTAACATACTGCCCACTATTATTAACCGAAACCAACAATATGAGTAAAAGATATCTGTAATATTGTCTCTCATAACAAAAAATCAGAAGATTTTCAGATCTGCCACTTCAGTTATTAACTAAGTGTTCATTTTTAAGTATCTCAAAAAAAACGGGACTTTTATCATTAATGCCAACAATTAATATTTCTTTTTTACCCCCCTGCTTCACCGTAACAATATTTCTTATCTCCCCTCTTATATAAAATCCACTCTTCCCATGTTCTAACACATTTAATATTCCATCTTCATTTCCTTCGAGATACCAACCGAAGCTTGCGTCATAGCGTCCTCCATACATAGGTTGTACATCAAATAAATTTCCGCCCATAACCACATCTTTATAACTATCACCATTGAAGTCTCCTGTATGAAAGTCAAATATTGGTGCAAATTGAGTTTCCCGAGGAAGTTGATTGACTTCAAATTTGTTATTCCCCTTATTTTCTATAAGGACAGAAGCCAAGTTGGAAACTTCTTTTCGAGAGGCCCCTTCCATACGTTTGGGACCGAAAATATTAGGAATCGAGGTTTCTGCATATGATTCATAAGTGGGAAACTTTGGCCGCAAATAGTAAAAAGGCTCAAGCAGTTGATCACGCGGAGCTATAGGATAAACTTCCCCATCTTGGGTTTGTCCAATAATAGGTTCAGCGTTGCCATCTTTGTCAAAATCATTGAGATACATCACCAGCGTTTGGTCAACAGAAGCTTCTAAAGTAGTGTTCAAGCCCATATTCCCCGCCAAAATATCGGTGTCCCCATCATTGTCTATGTCAGTAGCATGAATACTTTGCCACAATCCAGAACCAGTTACGAGATCATTAAGCTTTTCCAGTCTATCACCATTGTTTAGAAAAATAGTCACAGGCATCCAGTCACCGGCCACAACTAAATCAAGTGTCCCGTCACCATTAATATCTGCCGCGTCAGCGTCACTAACCATTCCTATTTTACTGAGACCGGGCGCTTTCTCACCGGTCATGTCGATGAAAGTTCCATCCCCCTGATTTTCAAGCAAGTAACTTTTAGGTGTTAAACCGTAGTTTTCGGGGATCGATCGACTACCAACAAAAAGATCCAGATCTCCGTCACTATCGAAATCGAAAGGTACCGCAACAGAACCATTTACTTTGAAATCGGGAATTGCATTTACAGCATGAACAAACTTCCCATCTCCGTTATTAAGATAGAGACGATCATCAAAATTGACCACATTATTATTGTCTTCATTCCCTCCACTTACTACATATAAATCCAGGGTACCATCATTATTTGCGTCAAAAAAAATGGCATCAGTATCTTCGTAGAGAGAGTCATTCTCAAAAGATTGATTCGGTTGTTTTTTAAAGACACCGTTTTTTTGCTGTATAAACAGTGAACTGCTCTGATGTCTGGATCCGCCTATATAAAGATCATCAAGTCCATCGTCATTTACATCACCAACCGCCAAAGGAGGCCCCATTTTCGAAAGCTGGTAGGGCATTAGCGGCTGAGCTTTAAATCCGTTGAAATTATTTTCTTCATGTTTGAAATTTTGATCCAACGGACTTTGAATCTTATTAACCCGTTGCCGATCCTTTTTCTGTTTTTTTCCTATCTCTTTCTGGATGGAACTATCTTGATGAAATGTTAACTGTTGATTGACTGGAATATTTGTTTCGACAGTCTTTTCTCCTCCGGGCCAAATAATTTCCAGACTGTCTACCCGGTTAGCTTTACCAAATCCAAAAAATATGCGTGGATCAACGGAGGACTGAAACCCTCTTGTGACTGATAGCTGTGCCAATTGTGACTCTCCCCCAGCATAAGCAATAACCTTACTGCCAATAGCCTGAGTGTTACTCTTGTGGCCTTTCAATTTAACTGTCAGATATGAGCTGCTGTCTTTTTCGGTAGTCAGATTACGATAAACTGAAGCAGTTGAGTTTACATTGTTGATCACCAAGTCCAGGTCCCCATCATTGTCCAAATCCCCATAAGCCATTCCACTCGAATAACCAGGTGCATCTAGTCCCCAATCTTCGGTCTTTTCAGTAAAATGAAGATTGCCTGCGTTGCGAAAAGCTACATTCGATATTTCAGTATGTGGCATACTGTCAATCAATGATATATTTTCATCGGTAACCCCCTGATCCAAAGATCTCTGCATATTATCCGTTCTGACCATTTTCAGATAATCCATATCATTGGGCCGCCGATAGATGCCATTCGTGACAAACAGATCTTTCATACCATCGTTATCCATATCAAAAAGCAGGGGTGCCCAACTCCAGTCGGTAGCATGTACTCCAGCTAAAGGCGCAATTTCGGAAAAAACCGGCATCGAATCGGGATTTACCCCCAAATTCAACTGTAACGTATTACGTATATACTGTGGATGATAACCATATTCTCTCTGAATGGAGTATACTTCATAGGGCTCACTACTCACGGCGGTTTTTAACCCTTTTTCAGTTGAAGGAAGCATATCAAGCACTGCTATATCCGGCTTCAGATCATTGTTGATATCACCAATATCATTTCCCATTGATGCCCGACTGGTATGTTCCATGCTTTGCTCCAAAACCTCATGAAACGTTCCATTCCCATTATTTAAGTATAGATAATCGTTCTCATGAAAATCATTTGATACATATATATCTAAATAGTGATCATCATTTATATCGCTGACATTCACTGCCAATCCATATCCCAAAATACTACTGTGGATACCGGCCTCCTCTGTAACATTTTTAAAGGTACCGTTATCATTACGGTAAAGACGGTCTCCTGCTTCATCACTACTTTTATTACGACGATCAGAAGGCCGAAATGAATCCTCAGTATGAATTGCATGATTCAATAAATACATATCCAAGTCACCATCATTATCCATATCAAAAAAGACCGCCTGTTTTGAATACCCACTAAAGTCGAGGCCATATTCTTCAGCTTGCTCACTAAAAGTGGAATCACCGTTGTTAATATATAGTTGATTTCTTCCCTCTTTCGATCGATAGTTAACATTACAGATATAAATATCCAGCAAACCATCTCCATTCACATCAGCCATAGTTGTGCCGGTAGTCCAATCTCCAAAACCCGAAACTCCCGCTTTTTCGGTTATATCGACAAACTTAAAATCTCCCTGATTCAGATATAGTTTATTCGGCCCCATATTGGCTGTCAAATATACATCCGGTAATCCATCGTTATTGATATCCCCTATGGACACACCGCCCCCATCATAAAAATATAGATAATTGATTATGTTAAAGTCAGGAGATTGAGCAACAATATTCTCAAAAGAAATACCTGTTTGCACCGGATCTATACTCTCGAATCTTGAAGCACTTTTTTCAAAATTACAAGCACCAACAAACAGCATAAGACCTATAAAAAGTGGGCAAATACTATGGCAGTGCTGCGAAATATCCATTATATAGCAAGAGTTATCTGTTATTTAGATTTTTTTAAAATTACCTATAGATTTGTAGAGACAAACAGCAGGTAGGTAGTAAAGATTTCTCACTTTAATTAAATGGAATAAAAGGAAATTTAAAAAACCATTTTTTGTGAAGCTTTAAAATTGAATCAGTTATATCTCGTAATCTTAATTACTTTATTCAATATTAATTAACATTAATTGTGAAAGTTACTTTAAAACATATTGCTGAAGAAACAGGCTATTCCATCTCCACAGTTTCCCGGGTTCTCAATGGTTCTGATAAAATAAGCAAAACAGCACGCCGCAAGATTTATCAAACCGCCAAACGACTTAACTATCCCATTTATAGAAGCGAAAATGGTGAAAAAGTTGTTGATGCTCTTAAAATATTCTTTGTGGTAACAGGATTCCACATTGGTGAATTTTATGCTTCAATGTTTAATGGGCTAAATAATGCTGCTGAGAAACATAATGCCCAGCTTTCTATGATTAGCATAAAGAAATCGTTTGATGAAACTCTGCAGGATATAAAAGAACTAAGCCAGGAAAAGTATGAGGGACTTATTATTTTTGCCCCCGAGTTTCATAAACAAAATTATGAACAGCTAAGAGAAGAACTTCCTCATAATTATCCCATTGTATCAAACGCGGTTATTGAAAACCCGGTAGTATCAACTGTAAGCTTTGACAGCTACAGTGGTGGATTTCTTGCCGGAGAACATTTTAGAAAAAAAGGATATGGGAGTTGCGGTATTATAAAAGGTCCGTTTAAAAAGGCTGAAGCCCGCTATCGGTCAAATGGCTTCCGCGACTTTATTTATCAAACTTCGGATATGGAGCTGTGTTGGGAATATCAGGGAGATTTTACTTTTGAATCAGGTATAAAAGCTTTTAAAGCTTTTGAAAAAGCTGATAAAAAACCGCGCTGTATATTTGCCAGTAATGATGTAATGGGACATGGCTTTCTGGAGGAGGCACTAAAAAATGACTACCGTGTTCCGGAAGATTTAGCACTTGTAGGATATGATGATTTACCTATATGTACAAGACATCGCCCTACCATTTCTTCAATTCATACCGATTATGAAAAACTGGGATTGGTCACAATGGAGAAAATGAAAGAAATATTTACTAATCCGGATCAACAAGAAGGAGTATTAAGCTTAGTACCTGTAAATCTAAAAGCACGTGAATCATCATAGTAATGCTTATGACTTATCGTAATGTCTGTCGAAAGGACCAGAATCCCAGGCAGAGCATCTTTCTAATCCTAGTTTTGCTGTAAATCAAAATTAAGCTACTGTCTATGAAATTTGATCTACCACCTATAATCCCCAAATATTTAGCATTACCAGTAGCTGTTTTTCTGTGTATCTTTTGGCTTAGCTTTGATTCTAACCCTCAAAATATCAGGAGCGGGGATAGTTTGTTAGTAATGAGCTACAATTTACGATTTGATACGCCTGACGACGGTCCCAATCGTTGGGATGCCCGCAAGGATCAGGTGGTAAACCTAATTCGATTTTACGAGCCCGCTTTTATCGGCACACAAGAGGGACTACTTCATCAGCTGGAGTATCTTGAAGATGAACTGACCAAATATAAGTGGATTGGAGTCGGACGCGATGACGGCAGTATGGAGGGAGAATTTTCAGCTCTCTTTTATGATACCACTAAAGCTGAACTTGTAGAGGGGTCTGAACAAACAATTTGGCTCTCCGAAACGCCGAATAAACCCAGTAAAAGCTGGGATGCAGCATTGCCCCGGATAGTCACCTATGGACAGTTCAGGAATAAAGCTGATAATTCGCAATTCTATGTCTTCAACACTCATTTTGATCATGCCGGTGAAACGGCCCGTGCTAAAAGTGCAGAACTGGTTGTTGAAAAAGTAAAAGAGGTAGCCGAAGGTAAACCAGTAATTTTTACGGGTGATTTTAACGTCACTCCTGATACTAAGCCCTATGCTACATTAACCTCCGAAAACAGTTCATTACAGGATGCCTATGAAGCTTCATCCCAACCTCACCTGGGTCCACAATTTACATACGAAGGCTTTGAAGTCCGCAATAAAAATGAAGATAATCGCCGCATCGATTATATTTTTGTAAATGATAAAGTGCAGGTTCTGAAACATGCTATTATCCCAACTTTCAGTGAATACTATTATCCCTCAGATCACTTGCCGGTAATAGCGGAAATAACTTTTAACGTGGAGTGAGCCGCAGAGCGACTGAAAGAGGGATAGGGAGACTAATCAGTCCTATCGGTGCAGATCTGTGACAAACTTTTGTCCCTTAGTGGTAAGACCTTACCTCAATGTTTTACTGAACATCCATTCGTATAGATGGGGATTGCTGTAGGCTTGCACCCATGCTCCAATATGATCTTCATCGGGATATTCGGTATAACCCGGTGAACCGCCTGCAACACGGATAGCATTTACAATATTTCGCGAGTATTCCGGCAGAACAACTTCATCCTCTGCCCCGTGAAACACCCATATCGACGTATCTTTTAAGAAAAAAGCACGAGTAGCATCACCCCCGCCACAAATAGGCACTGCAGCGGCAAACATATTCGGATGCCGTTCGATCAAATCAAATGTGCCAAAACCACCCATTGAAATACCGGTGACATAGAGCCGGTTCCTGTCAACGGAAAACTGTTCTTGTAGCTGCTCCAGGAGTTCAATTGTGAGACGCATTGGTTCGGCCGGTTCTTCGAGCATCGGAACTGAAAACGAGGTGGTATCGCGTACAGATTCAAGTGTGGACCAGTATTCTCCTTCTGGGACCTGTGGCGCCACAACAAAGGCCGGATATTTTTTTCTCATTTTCGGATCAGCAAAATGAGAAACGCCCCACTTAAGCTGACTGTAATTATCACTGCCCCGTTCTCCGGCTCCGTGTAGAAACAGTACGAGCGGATAGCTTTTGCTGGAATCATAATCGACAGGCTTCAGAATACGATAGTTAAGTTCATTGCCATCATCATCGCTATACTTTTCTGCTTCAAAGTCAGTTATTTGACCAGAAACAGATCCTGCAGATAAGAAAATACCAACAAATAGTAGAAATAGGAACCTAATCATATAATCAAAATCTAAAATCGAAAAAACCAACTTTTAGTTTTATATGTATTTTATAGAGACAGTTACTGCGGGATCTTTTAAAGTACAATTGCTTACAGATGCTGAAACAAGTTCAGCATGACATAGTGATTTGCAAAGAACTCACATCACGAATCACGCATTACGCATCAAGAAAATCTACATATTCCGTCGATACTGACCACCGACTTCGTAGAGTGCCTCAGAAATCTGACCCAGTGAAGCTACCTTCACCGTTTCCATCAACTCTTCAAAGATATTTCCGTTATTGCGGGCTACTTCTTTCAGTCGCTCAATAGCCTCTTCGGATTCTTTTTCATTTCGTTCCCAGAAAGCCTCCAAACTTTCAATCTGTTGCTCCTTTTCTTCCTTTGTAGAACGGATCAGGTCAACTTCTTTCTCTTCTTCAGCACTTTCCGCATCCTCGTTTATAAAGGTGTTGACACCAATTATAGGCTTTTCTCCACTATGTTTTTTGGATTCATAGTGCAGGCTTTCATCCTGTATCTTTCCCCGCTGATACATATTCTCCATAGCGCCAAGAACCCCACCACGCTCTGTCAAGCGATCAAACTCTGAAAGGATCGCCTCTTCAACGAGGTCTGTCAGCTCTTCAATAAAGTACGATCCCTGGTTGATATTTTCATTTTTTGCCGTCCCCATCTCTTTGTTGATAATTAGCTGAATAGCCAGCGCGCGTCGGACCGACTCTTCGGTAGGTGTAGTGATCGCCTCGTCATAAGCATTGGTATGCAATGAGTTACAGTTATCGTATATCGCCAGCAATGCCTGTAGTGTCGTGCGGATATCATTGAACTGAATCTCCTGCGCGTGGAGCGAACGTCCGCTCGTCTGGATATGATATTTGAGTTTCTGGGATCGCTCATTTGCGCCGTACTTTTCACGCATTGCCACCGCCCAAATCCGTCGGGCTACACGTCCGATTACGGCGTATTCGGGATCCAGTCCATTACTGAAAAAGAATGACAGGTTATGGGCAAAGTCATCGATATCCATTCCGCGCGACAGGTAATACTCCACATAGGTAAAGCCGTTAGCAAGCGTAAATGCCGCCTGGGTAATGGGATTAGCTCCCGCCTCAGCAATGTGATAACCCGAGATAGAAACCGAGTAGTAATTACGTACCTCGTGATCGGTAAAATATTGCTGAATATCCCCCATCATTTTCAGGGCAAATTCTGTGGAAAAGATGCAGGTGTTTTGTGCCTGGTCTTCCTTGAGGATATCGGCCTGTACTGTTCCGCGGACGACTGAAAGTGCTTCTTCCTTGATCTCGTTGTAAGTTTCTTCATCCACTAATTTATCTCCTGTAATACCAAGTAGTCCCAATCCGAAACCGTCGTTTGTATCTGGCAGTTCATTGTTGTACTGCGGTGGCTCGACTCCACGCTCATCAAAATACTCCCGGATCTTTTCCCGGGCTTCTTCCCACTTACCGTTCTCTTTCAGGCAGCGCTCAATTTCCTGATCGATGGCGGTATTCATAAACATCGCCAGAATCATCGGGGCCGGGCCATTAATTGTCATTGACACCGATGTTTTGCGGGATGTGAGCTCAAATCCGGAATAGAGCTTCTTCATATCATCAAGGGTGCAGATGCTTACCCCGGAATTACCAACTTTGCCATAAATATCGGGACGATGATCCGGATCTTCGCCATAGAGCGTAACAGAGTCAAAAGCCGTTGACAGTCGGGCAGCGGGCATGCCTTCACTCAGATAATGAAAACGCTTGTTTGTTCGCTCGGGGGTCCCTTCTCCGGCAAACATCCGCGTGGGATCTTCCCCTTCTCGCTTAAATTCAAACACACCGGCCGTAAAAGGATAATAGCCAGGCAGATTTTCTTTAAGTGCAAATTTCAGTTGTTCGCCTTTGTGCTTTGTCTTTGGCAGTGCCACGCGTGGGATTTCAAGTCCGCTCAGTGACTTACGAAACATTTTGTTTTTGAATGTTTTATCCCGGACCTGAACCTCCACATAATCCTGACGATACTCTTCATAGAGATCATCCCACTGCTCTAAAATCTTCTTACAGCGCGAATCAAGCTTACTGATCCAATGCTCGCGCATCGTTTTCAATTTATCTTTGATAGTATCCTGTTCATCCGGGCCCCAGTTATCTATCTGCTCAATGGTACCGGTTACTTCATCCAGTTTGCTGGCAATATCTACCTGTTGTTCAGCCCAGCTGTGATAATCCCGAATGGTCTCGGATATGTTGGACAGATAGCGCTGACGCTTACCGGGAATAATTGCCTGTCCCTGGATATCCTCCGCCGGCTCGGGATTAGTATAGATTTTCGTCTCCCAATTCAGACTGTAATGATCATTTACGTTATCAACAAGTGCTTTGAAAAGCCGATTAATCCCCTCATCGTTGAACTGCGCTGCAATGGTAGGATATACCGGCATAGCTTCGGGATCCAGATCCCACGCCCCCCTATTTCGTTTCATCTGCTTACGCACATCTCGAAGAGCATCAAGCGATCCTTTCTTTTCAAACTTGTTAAGCACAACCATTTCGGCAAGATCCAGCATGTTGATCTTCTCAAGCTGTGTAGCCGCTCCGTACTCGCTGGTCATTACGTAGAGCGGAATATCCGAAATGTTTACAATTTCCGTATCACTTTGTCCGATACCACTTGTCTCCACAACCACCAGGTCAAAACCGGCCGTTTTGCAGACTTCGATAGCTCCTTTAATAGCACTACTTGTGGTGCGATTAGTTGCCCGTGTAGCCAGGCTGCGCATAAATACTCGATCAGGATCAATACTGTTCATGCGAATACGATCTCCCAACAGAGCACCACCAGTACGTACTTTGGATGGATCGATCGAGATAACAGCAATATTGATATCCTCAAATTCTGTCAAAAATCGACGAACAAGCTCATCAGTGAGAGAGCTTTTTCCTGCCCCACCGGTTCCGGTAATGCCAATGAGCGGGATGGGATGTCCATTTTTTTGTGCAGGGATGACATTTCCCTTGCCATCCAGCAGCTGTCCATCTTCAAATTTTATGATCTCATCATGATTATTTTCGAGTGCTGAAATACAGCGGGCAAGAACCTTTGGATCTTTTTCTGTAATCCGCTGGGCATCAACCGGCTCAATATCCGCAGTATCAAAGTCACATTTTTCGAGCATGTAATTGATCATGCCCTGCAGGCCCATCTCATTTCCATCTTCAACAGAAAAAATGCGGGTGACACCAGCTTCATGCAGCTCCTGGATCTCTTCACCGACTATGACACCGCCGCCACCACCAAATACCTTGATATGCGAAGCGCCGCGCTCCTCGAGAAGCTCCACCATGTATTTAAAATACTCCATATGTCCGCCCTGATACGAACTGACGGCAATACCCTGTACATCTTCCTGAATGGCGCAATCAACGATCTCTTGTACCGATCGATTATGACCAAGATGAATGACTTCGGCTCCGCTGCTCTGCAGTATCCGGCGCATTATATTGATACTTGCATCGTGACCGTCAAACAGACTGGCAGCTGTAACAAATCGAATTTTGTGTTCCGATTCATAGACCTCCGGACGTCCTTCCTTTTGAGCTTGGGAACGATCTTCACCGGCCGTCTTTGTCGCTTGATCGGATGTCATCGTATCATCAGACATAATAGGGGTTCTTTTGTTGCTGGATTCCTAAACAAGAAATGTAAGAAATTTGAGGCAATTTTTTCAGTGTCTTACTCAGAAGTATAATAAAACTCATGTCACCCAGAATTTATTTCAGGGGTCTGTTACCTATATTTTTATTTACTGCAACAGATGCTGAAAGAGATCCTGAATCAAGGTTCAGGACTAAAGGTTCAGCATGACACCCCATCCCCTCTGGTTCAAGTTTTTAACTTGGACCAGCATTTTATTCCTCGCAGTACAAACCGGTAACAGCGGTGCCTGCTTGCGGAAATACTTTTTGCGGATCGAAACAGGCGCTTCGATCTACTACTTGAACGCAGTGGGTTTTAAATATTTTATTGATCTGTATTTAACTTCTGAAACATTATTTATTGCTGACAAGATTTGAAAAGCCGCCCGATACCACATTGGTAAGATTTGACAGTACACCCGGCAGCGCCCAACCACCAGGGCAAACTAAAAATTTAGGCTCCCAGACAGGATTAAACTGTCCTTTATAATCCCTGACTGTTTTAAATCCATATAAATTTTCGCCATACGTATATACAAAGTTGGCCAACTTGCTCCACCCTGGTGAGAAATCATGCTCCTCCATCCCCGACAGCGGTGCCATACCCAAATTAAAGTATTTATACCCCTCCTGTTTTCCCCAGAGCATTGTCTGAACGAGCATGAAATCAATAATACCCTCTGGAGTAGTAGGGCGATAACGAAGCAAGTCGGTCATCAATTCATAGCTTTCAGCACTTTGTAAAATGTTGGAAAATGCTACAAACTGTCCGTCTTTTTTGATGACCGCAATGGGGAAATTACTGAGATAGTCTTCATCAAAGTAGCCGACTGAAAAACCACGTTCCTTTCGCTTTTGTGCATCAATACTAGCCTCTGAAATTGCTTTTAATTCAGGAAGAAACTTTGGCAGCGAATCAGGTGAAATAATTTGCCATTTGAATCCCCTGTTTCTCATGTTGTTATAGCTATCCCATATCCGGTCATCTACTGAATACTGGAGATCAAAATTTGTGAGAGGAATACGCGCTTCTTCGCCCAGCTTAAAAAGTGTGAGTCCAAGGTCTACATAATGTTCAAGATACTGGCTGTCGGTGTTGTAAAACACCGGATATGCATCATCCATCAGGCAAGCATCATTGAACTCCCATATAAGTTCTTCGACCTCGGCTTGTGGGCCAACAGGATCTCCCATCGAAACCCAACTCCGGCTTTCCTTGGTAAACATGATAAACGATGTTTTCGCATCATTAAAAAACAGCTCCTTATCTTTAAGCAGCACCAGCTTTGCATTTGCTTTGGGAGATTCATTTGCAATTCTCTGAGCAGCCTGAAGCTCCTGTTCTTCAGGAGCCACAGTAGCACTCATTCTGGGACGAAGTAACTTTATCAGTCCAACGATGACAGCAAATCCCAGAGCAGCCACAGTTGCTCTCATATAACGCGGTGCATCGCCCATCAATGTGAACTGCCACCATAGTTCTTTTTGGTATTCTACATGACGATAAGAAAAAATCCCGAGCCATACGGCGCTGACCAGCACCATCAGGATAAGAGAAAACCAGCGAGCCGAGAAAACTTGGCCAAAAAGCGAGGCTTTGCGGTTAAATTCATTTCGGCAGGGAATCAACGCTATCAGCATTACAGCTAAAAATGATGCTTCTTCATAGTCTGCACCTTTCAGCAATGAAAATAGAATGCCAAATATTAGCAGCGCTACGGTAAGATGATAGGCCCCGTCGATACGACGCTGTAACGCACTTGCGAGAACCAACAGTGCTGCCCCCACGAGACTGGCAAAGAAATGAGACATTTCAATAACCGGCAGCGGTATAATATGCTGAAGCCAATTCATCCGTGGTACTTCGGATGGTAAGGCGCCCGAAAATAGCAGAATTGCGCCTCCGATAAATACCGAAAAGCTCATCACCTGCGGCACTACTCGTGGCACCCAGTTTGCTGCTTTCTCACGGAATTCTTCTACCTTCTGCCGGTTCACCTTGTATTCTTGATAACCAAGGACAACCAAGGCTCCCATCAACGGCAGGATATAGTAGATAATCCGATAGACAACCAAAATACCCAACACCTGCGAGCCAGGCATAAAGTTTGTCAGATATACTAGCATTACGGATTCAAAAACGCCGAGTCCACCCGGAACCTGACTAAATAATCCGGCTATCTGAGCCAGCAAGAAAATCCCCGTAAAACTAAAGAATGATATCTCATCAGATGGCAATAGTACATACAGAACGGATGCCGCAAGCAGCCAATCAATCGATGCGATAACAACCTGTTGGAGTGAGAGTTTCAGATTTGGAAACTCGAATGACCAACTTCTGAAGGATAGTTCTTTTTTTAATTTGGCACTGGCGATAACATAGCCTATCACCATCACAAGCAGAATTACACCTAAGATGCGCAGCGAGACAAATGGAACAGTAACTTCATTGGGGAGGTCCGGCGTAGCAAAAAACAGCGCCAACCCTGCTACGGCACAAAACCCAATCCACAACGTAAATGCACTGAAAGCAACAATTTGTGTAACCTGCAGGCCCGAAAATCCCCATGCGGAATAGATACGATAACGGATGGATCCCCCCGTAAGCAATGCCATACCAATATTATGGCTAAAGGCATAGCCGACATATCCTGCACGGATAATTTTGCCAGCTTCCAACTTTTCTCCAATATAATGAACTCCCAGTGCATCATATGCGGTGAGCAATAAATAACTGAAAAAGGATAAAACCAGTGACAACAAAATATACGTATTCGGAATCTGTGATAACTGAGTCATCACTTCCGACAGCTCATATTGCCTTAGCTCACGGTCTAGAAACCACAGAGCAAACCCAAAGAAAATTATACTAATTAAAGGGGTTAATTTTTTTAGCTTCTTTTTCATAGACAACAGAGAGCAAATATTTTTTCTAGTCTTGAAAATCTATTGTCAGATCTCCGGTAAAATCGGTTTTAACTGGTACGCGCCGTTGAATAAAGTAAGGCTCCGGTTCCCTAAATGGATCTACCTCACCATAATCCCATCTTCCGTTTTCATTTCGGTCATGATATGCAATAATTTTGTAAGTTAATGGTGGCAGGCCAGTAATCTCAACCTCTCCGGTAAAAGTGGTATCTCTGACAAAGTCTGATTCATCATTCTCAATACGCAGATAAACATTTTCCATTGTTGAATCTTCAAGCATTACATTTAATGAGCCCATCTGCGAATCGTGCCATATTTCGGGCTGAAACTGTCTGTAGTCTTCCACTTGCGGATCCCAGGTACGCACCTCATAACTGGTACCCTCTCTCCACTGTTTATCCGGTAAGATGTTCAGCACATTATAGCGAATCTCTATGTTCGGCCAGTCTTCAATAAGGGAATCACCCTCTACAATCTTAAGAGAATCACTGATCGCATCCTCCTCAATAGGCTTGGCATATGTTATTTTGATCGGATCGGTCGGATAATATCCCGAGGTCGTATTACGCTTTATAATCCGCTGATTGGTAGTATCTTCTTGAGCTGATCCAGTAAAGGTCTGCTTGGTTTTGGCAAGTACATTGCCCGCTTCGTCTGTCAAACCGTTAATTTCAAGGGTGTAACTCTCTTCTTCATCCAGTGGTTCTTCGCTGTGTGCAAAAAGAATGAATTTGTCGTTCGGCTGAATATATAAAGGAATAGCAGTGCTGTAGGGATTGCCCAACGTATCAACCACGGTGATTTCTGTTGTATCTGTAAGCTGCATATTTTCGCTGAATCGCATCCTCATGCGCTGCGATGAAAAAAGACCGATTCCCTGCAGTGCAGGATTGGTCGTATCCTCTGAAACATAATAAACAGTACCTATCGTATCTTCTTCCGCTTTTTCCAGCTTAATAAATTCCCGACTGAACGGCTGTGCCCGTTCCTGTTCAGGTTCCCAAATTTTATTCCTATTTCGATCCTCAACCCAAATTGCTTTATAAGTTCCATCACTAAGGTATGAAAATTGGAATACACCACTAGTATCTGTTGAAGCTATATAATCGGCTTTTTCCTGAAGGTTGAAAGGTTCACGATAGAGCAACACGCGCTGTCCATCTTCAACTTCTCCTGTCTCCGCATTAACAACTCTTCCAAATATTTTACCTTCATCAATTTCAGGTCCTGTAGAGACGGCAATCTTTTGAGGCTGTGCCATCTCATTATTATTCATATCCTGGAACTCTGTACCAACTGTTACAATAAGCGTTGTTGTATCAGGAAGCTCGCGGTCAAATTGAATTTCTACTGACTTTCTACCCCAATCTAAATCATATTCAAGTCCGATATCCGGCTCTATAACT
Source organism: Fodinibius sp. GM108 (assembly GCF_058386985.1). Classification (NCBI taxonomy): domain Bacteria; kingdom Pseudomonadati; phylum Balneolota; class Balneolia; order Balneolales; family Balneolaceae; genus Fodinibius; species Fodinibius sp. GM108. The sequence continues at coordinate 109,636 of NZ_JBYEIR010000005.1, read as the reverse complement.
AGTGCTTGGTTTAGTGAACCCCGGTCCACAAATTCTGAAAAATGAAGGGTGATGCTGTTTCCTTCAAAATTGACAGTCCCGGTTTCGGGTTCAGAACGTGTGATTGTAGGTCCCTCTTCGTCAGGCGGGCCGCCGGTTGGTTGTGAGGGCGTAGCACAACCTAAATACATAATAAATACTACCCATAGAATGGCATTCCCCCAGCGATGGTACATCACAAATAGTTATGTGCAAAATTCTAGTTTCCGGCAAAGATACAAATTTTAACATGTCTTTTTAGATTCCGCTCCAAATAAAGAGTTGAAAATTGAAGCCTCCAAATTTAAGTAAGTGTTACCATGGCAACAAATTGATCTTTCTTATCCCCCACGGATAAATCCGTGGGTTAAGCATACTTTGTCAGAGCTCACTTGGAGTGAGCTTTGGTTTTCCTCTTAGCCTGATGATTCATCTTCAGGCGGAGGGCAACAAAGAAAGTAAATAAGTTAAGTCTATTAACTCATCGGATATAAATTTGTACGACCTATGGAGATCAGTTATTTGGTTAAACCTGTCAGGATTTATTCAAACTAATTATGTTCAATTAACAACTTTTGTTGCTAATTTTAGCTGTTGTGGGCATCGTCGCGACACAGAGTAAATTGAATCTATAACCAATAATGGAAGAAAAAGAGATACCAATGAAATGGATACAAATTCATCTACCATATTACTTACACCCTTCGTTCCGGAATCCATGAACCAGACGTAGAGCGTCTTTCCATGCGTTCCGCACCAGAGGTACGGAACGAGAAAATATCCCCCACGGATAAATCCGTGGGTTAAGCATTTTTTGTCAGAGCTCACTTGAAGTAAGCTTTGGTTTTCCTCTTAGCCTGATGATTCATCTTCAGGCGGAGGCTCACCTAAGTATCGGCCCGCCTTGAAAGACGGGACTAAGAACTGAAAAAGAGCTGAAGAATTCTGAACCCAGCTTCTGCCTACAAGATATGCTTGTGATAGTCCGTTGACTAGTAGTTGATAATTAAGTTTATGAATCAATATGCAGGGCATCTATCCATACGTTCCGACGCAGAGCATCTGAACGAGATAGTAAATTTCCTTTTCATCCTCCGGGCTTCAACAAAACGGTTACAGCTTATCTTTTGTATTATGTATCTTGTGGTTCTGAACATCAGTAAATCATAATCTCTTTATGGCTCTTTTAAAATCCGAGGAATCTTTATCACTTCTTAAGCGTCCTGCTCTCTACACCGACTATTATGAATTGACAATGGCCCAGGGATATTTCTTATCCGGCCGTAAAGATGAACAGGCCTGTTTTGATTATTTTTTCCGGGATATTCCGTTTGATGGAGGATATGTTGTTTTTGCAGGATTGGCTGATCTGCTTGAAGCACTTGATGTATTTCGATTTCATGAAGATGAGCTGAAGTATCTCGCGGATCGTGGATTTCATCCGGAATTTCTGAATTATTTGCGCAATCTCGAACTTACATTGGATATTTATGCTGCAAAAGAGGGTGAAATTGTATTTCCCCGCGAGCCTGTAGTGCGCGTTGAAGGTTCTATTATCGAAACGCAGATGCTCGAGACACTACTTTTAAATATTCTCAACTTTGAGTCGCTGATAGCAACCAAAGCTTCGCGAATGAAATATGCGGCCGGCGATCATAAAGTATTGGATTTCGGATTGCGCCGCGCACAGGGACTGGGTGGCATTCAAGCCAGTAAAGCAGCCATTATCGGTGGTGTAGAAGCGACTTCAAACACCTATTCCTCTTTCGTTCACGATACCCCGGCAAGCGGTACTATGGCTCACTCGTGGATTCAGTCGTTTGAGGATGAGCTGACCGCCTTTCGCAAATATGCTGAATATTATCCCGATGAGTGCATTTTGCTGGTTGATACCTACGACACATTGCAAAGCGGAGTGCCAAACGCCATCAAGGTGGCAAAACAACTGGAAGAGCAAGGACATCAGCTGAAAGGAATACGTCTTGACAGCGGCGATCTGGCCTATTTTTCACGAAAAGCCCGCAAGAAGCTCGATCGAGCAGGACTTGACTATGTGAAAATCGCTGTCTCTAATCAGCTTGATGAACGACTTATAAAAAGCCTGCTAAGCCAGAATGCCCCTATCGATCTTTTTGGCGTGGGAACAAGATTGGTAACAGGCCATGAAAGCCCGGCACTGGATGGCGTATATAAATTGGCCTCTGTCAACCAAGAGCCGAAATTAAAGCTCTCTGAAAATGTCGAGAAAATTACCCTGCCCGGCCATAAAAATGTGTTTCGATATACCGACGAAGAGGGCATGTTCTATGGAGATGGCATTACGTTGGCTGATGAATCCAGGCCTGATACTATTTATCATCCTCTTTATCCCACCAAGTATACCACTGTTAGCTCCTTTTCGTTCGAACCACTGTTACACCCGATCATGAAAGATGGTGAACAATTAACGATTTCGCCCAATCCCAAAGAAAGCGCTGATTATGCCAAGCAGCGACTGAAAAAATTAAATCCGGAGCATAAACGTTTTGAGAACCCACATATTTATAAAGTGGGAGTCAGTAAAAAATTGATGGATCTACGCAATGAATTAACAGAAAATCTAAAGAAAAAACGATAATTCCATAGTTATGGAAGCACTATTAATTATTGATGTACAGAACGACTTTTGCCCTGGTGGAGCGCTTGAAGTTCCCAATGGCGATGAAGTTGTACCGGTAATTAACCAACTATCGGAACAGTTCGATGTAGTCGTGCAAACACAGGATTGGCATCCGGACGGTCACTCTTCTTTTGCCTCCTCACACGAGGGCAAAGAACCTTTTGAGACCATTGAAATGCCTTACGGAGAGCAGGTGCTTTGGCCAGATCATTGCGTGCAGGGAAGTGATGGAGCTGCGTTTCATCCCGATCTCATAACGAACCGTTCACAACTAATTGTTCGCAAAGGATTTCGCAAAGACATAGACTCCTATTCCGCTTTTTATGAAAACGACAACTCAACAACCACCGGTCTTGCGGGATACCTGCGTGAGCGAAATATTGATACCCTTTACGCTGCAGGACTTGCCACAGACTTCTGCGTCAAATGGTCGGTTGTTGACGGACTCAAAGAGGATTTTAACGTCAAGGTTGTAGAAGATGCCGTAAGAGGTATCGATATCGAAGGATCTGTCGACCAGGCGTGGAATGAGATGCTCGAAGCGGGGGCTGAAAAGGTATCTTCCGAGGATCTGCTTACTGATCAATGATGTGTTTTGGGTGTTTCAGGCATCCGGACCAATAAGTCATTTCAAACGTTCTACATGGCTATTTCAAACATCCGCGCTTGAAACAGACCAGAAGTGGAAGCGGTAAGTGAAAAGCGTGGACACTTACTTATCACAGCAGTTGCTAATTAGCTGGAAGCTTATGACACCAAGAAAGCTGAACGGCTTTCTTCCCTTCAACCACAATTGTAACTAAAAATATGTTGGATAAACTGGATGAATCACCAAGCTGATTTTTGTATTCTCGGGGCCGGATTAGCCGGTCTCTCCCTGGCAGATACGTTGGCCGATTATGACTTTTCTACTGTCGTCATCGACAAAGAATCGATTGGTTCCGGTGCCTCGGGTACCCCGGGCGGACTTGTAAATCCCGCTACCGGGCGTCGGGCTAAAAAATCGTGGAAAGCCGAACAATGCTATCGAGCCATTGCCACTAATTTGCAAAAAGTCCAGCAATCAGGGGAGAAAACTTTTTACGTAAATAATGGAGTACTCCGCCCTGCCCTGCTGGAGAAAATGGCACGAAAAATGAAAGATCAGTATGAGAGTACTACATGGCCCGACGGCTGGTGCCAGTGGAAAAGCGAAGGTGAAATCAAAGAGATACATCCGGGCATAAAATGCGTAAATGGAGGGCTTTGGCTGCCTATAGGACTTACTGTGGATGTGGGAAAATATATGTCCGCTTATTCAAAATATCTGCAAAATCGCGGCCTCTCTATTCTGTTTAATAACAAACCTCAGAACATCAGTAAAGATGAAGAATGGCATATTGAGCTTGAAGATTCTACCATCCGTGCCCGAAATCTGGTTTTTGCTACGGGTCACTCTATCGGTGTATCTCCTTTTTGGGATTGGCTTCCTGTGAATCTTATCAAGGGACAGGTTGCAAAATTTAAATCAACATCCTCGCTTTCTTTCTCGCACTCCATTTCGAGCCTGGGATATATAGCGCGCCTGGAAGAAGAAAACACGTTTATTCAGGGTAGTACTTATGAACACGATTTCGAGGATCTGAATCCCGATAAAGAAGGCGAAGACTACCTGCGCAAACGGATGCGGCGAACCCTTCCACAGTTGGAGCAAGAATCGGAGGTTGTCGAGCAATGGGCCGGTGTGCGAACTTCCACTCCCAATTATAAGCCAATTTTGGGTGAGCATCCCGAGAAGAAAAACCTACACGTTTTTGCGGGATTGGGTTCCAAGGGATTGCTGTATGGAAAGTTTTTAGCTGAGCATTATGCCAAACATATTACCGATGGCACTTATCTTTATCCGGAGATTGATGTAGCTCGATTTTAAGGATTAGTTATCCACAAAGATTCACAAAGGAGGCGCGAAGTTGCACAAAGTGAATTGTTTAGATTTCGAGAAAAGAATGTGCTTCGATTTAGGACAACAACTGCCGATATCATCTCTATTTGATCCCCTGGAATGAGATCCGCCGTTAGTCGGACAAGTTCTCAAATACTAACACAGCTTTGGGTACAATTTGGTCCCTATAAAAAAGTTGAGATTCCTCATCATTCAGAAAATCACTGAATTCTTCGGAATGACACAGAATTATATATTGAAATCAATTCATATGTCATTTTGAAACGAAGTGAAAGTATTTGTTCTCTATATCCGCTATCTGAACTATGCCTTATGGAATCAACAGGATCTTCAGGATGGTTTGAAAATTTTTCAAAGCATTGAGATAAGTGTGGGCGATTTGATTATTTCAACAGGTAAGTGTTGCATTACGGCTCGAGCGGTATGAGATATGCCAGTTAAAAAATAGTCATCTCGTTCAGTCGCTCTGCGACTGAACATATCTGGACGCTCCGCGTCCCTAAGCAAATTATCAGAATCTAAAGATAAAATACAGAGTGATGACCACAGCTGGGGCCATAGTGCATTAGCGGGTGCTCGCGCTAGAGAACTGTCGGACAAGCTGTCCAGCCTACGGGAAGGGAAACAAATAGGTAAGAGCGGGAGCAACAAACCCGTTTATTCTCCGAGATATAATTTCTGTATAGTGAATAACTCTGTATTCAAGCCCATACATTTTCTCGCAAAACTCTGTTGTCCGCTACTCTTGGAAATTTATTACGCGGAGCGTATAACTGATGTCCCGACGCAGAGCATCGGGACAAGATAAGTCACTCTGTAAGGTGATTAAAATCTAAAGACCAATCCGCTCCAGGCCCCGCCGATTCCCGAACCGTGATTTTCTGAATTAGGCACTGTCAATCCCGCAACGGTAAATTCAAAATTGCGCAGTTCAATACCAGTTCCAAAGGTAATACTGGAAGAAGTTAATCCGCCGGTACGATATCCTGCACGCACTGGTATGAAATTAAATAGTTTATATTCAGCACCCAATCCCATAGCCAGACGTTTGCTATTCATACCCTGGTCGTTAACTCCTTTTGAAAAATCGAGGGCAAAAGCGAGTTTACCGAGTTGTAAATGGCCTCCCAGGTTTACTTTGGCCGGTAACTTTTCAACAATTTTATCTTCGCTGTCTACATTGTAATTCAGATAAATATCGTTGCGAATGCTATCGCTAAGCGCATCGTCAAAACCATCTTCAAGATCAGCTCCTTCCCAGGTAAAGGTATCATTTCCGGTAAAAGATCCGGCTTCTTCATCATAAACAACAGAACCAAGATCAGTCATAGAAAAGCCTACTCTTAAACTTTTGTCACCGCCGATCCAGGAGAATGCTTGTTTGAGGGGGCCTGCAAGATCCATCTCAACAGTCCCTCCCAAATCAACACCGAATCCGCTACCCTGTACGGCGTTAAAATTATCAGCATCGGGGTCTATATAATCTCCAAGGCTACCGGTAAAATCTTCGTTCTGACTATCGCTGCGATACTGCCTGAATTGTTCAGTCAGCTGTCCTACGGTATGAAAAGTATATTCGAAATCATGAACTACTTCTCGGTCTGTAACCTGAAGTGTTGAATTGAAATCGATACCGGAAGTATAATGAGGCACAATATATTTAGGAGCTATACCACCGTATATCTTTACATTTTCAGCAAATCCAATCGTTGGCAGCTCTAAAATTTTATAGGAAACCCCAGCCGATATCTCGCTAAAGGCTATAGCTTTACTGCTGAAATTTACCGGCTTGGGATCTTCAAAACGCTCCGAAGTTACTCCCGACAACACGACTTCGGCATATCCCCTGTTCACAGAGCCGGAAAAGAATGTTCTGTTTCGCAAAGCCAGACTAAAAGCCATATTATCTCCACGCCAGGAACCCGCAACAGGAATAATATCCAGCTCTAATCCCAATCTATTTGAACTGGATACATCACTTCCAAACCAATCGTTAAGGGCTGATTCGGTATTAACAAGTCCGCCCGTGGTAAAATGTTTATTATAGGCAGAGACATTGAGCAAAGGACCACCGGTTGCCGCCGAAATACCACCAAGAAGTCCAAAGCTGCGGGCCGGTTTATTGCTGTTGTTAACCAATAAATTGGCAGGATTTACAAAATTAGCATGATAGGTATCAAGATAAGCGGTACCTGTGGCTCCCATACTTAAACTGGAAGCGGAATAGTGTCCCGATTGCGCTTTGAGTGAGGTACTCAAACCCAGGAAAATTGCAATCGTTAAAAACAGTGTGATTTGATATTTGAAAAATCTCATAACTAATTTCTTTAGTTTACGGTGGTGGTAATGTCAGCCTTAACCCTTATTTGCAGCGTTACGTAATCATCTTTTCGGATTCGCACGGCTTCCTTATCGGGAGTATTTAACGTTATTTCCAGCTTTATATCCCGAGTGCGGTTAAGCTGCTTAAGGTCATCTTCAGCAAAAGAAATCTCTGTTGAATTCTCCGACGGGCTGTTCACATAGCCATTTTCATCCACGCCAGATGCATTAATAGCTATACCTGATTTATGTGTCACTTCCTCTCCGTTTTCGTCGAGCAGAATGATCATAAGATCCAGGTCGAGTGGTAGAGCATTAGTATAATTGAGCGTGAGTGTAGCTCCTTTAAGCGATTGATCGTCATCTTTGCCCGGCAGATCTCCCAAGTCTGCCTCCAACGTATCTTCGAAAGTGGCATTATCTGCAGAAAAATTCAGGGGCAGATCAAAGCCCATCGTTGGATCGAAAATAACCGGATTTACGATGGTACCATCTTCCTCGTTGTTATTTACTTTAGCAGCTCCCACAAAACGAATCTTATTCGGCAGATTATTAAAGAAGTCCGCCGAATTGGTATTAGAGGCATTAAATTCATTACTGCCCAGTTCGCCATTTTGCGGATCCGGGTTTTCTACCGGATCAATAGAAAACTTAAGTACCTGGTCAGCTGTTGCCGGCTGTCCGTTTACTTCAAGTTCCGAAGGTATTTCATCATTTTGTACCTGATAGGGCGAACCATCTTTCCCGGTCAAAAACTCGGTATTACCTTTATTGTCTGTCCCGGCTATAATTGCATAAATAGTTGTATTGACTCCCAGGTTAGTATTGTAAATCGTACTCAAGATCGGATTTTCAAAAGCAATACCGGAAACACGATCCGAAATATCATTAATACCATCAATTTCGATGGTTTCTGCCTCATCATCATTAAAGATATCAATATTTTCCTGACCATCGACGGTCAGATCTGTGTTCAGCAATACCATGTCTGGAACGATGTATCCCTCTGCCCTGCTGAGCTCCAGGTTATTTAAATCTACCTCGGCATCGATTCCATCATTTTCATTAATAGTACTTGTGGAAGAACCTTCTCCCTGCTGCATATCTTCGGTTCTTGCTTCAATAGAGTAATCTAAAGTTCCATTGTGTGCCTTGATACGATGCCCCGTCAGATCAATGCTATTTGAATAGCTGCCGTTCTGCGCAATATTTATTGTCGGTAGTACAAGCTCGTTGCCGGATTCATCTTCGATATCATGAAAGACAATATCCAGCGTCTCAACAGCAATACTTAGACTGCTGTTAATATCGATTTCCAAGGTACCGCCACCCAGCTCTACAAAATGATCAGCCTCACGAAATTCAAAGCTGCTTTGGTCGATTTGTGAAGTACCATTTTCATTAAACGACTGGGGCTCAACCGCGGCTGTAACTTCAGAGGCAACCAAATTCTGACCGGTCACATCATCTACAACCAATTCGCCTGCATCGGCCTGCATCTTTTGAGTATCCCAGCTAACATCAAGCTCAACCCCTAAATTTGAAAGCTCTGTACCCGCCGAAACATCTATAGTAGCTGTTTCTGTACTCGCATGATCAAAAGGACTTATAACATCACTGCCCACAGGTGAGCCATCAGAGTTAAGCGTAACGGTCACATCCTTAGCATTAAATCCTAAATCATTAGATATAGTTATCAGAATAGCACCATCATTTTTTATCGTAGCACTATCAAAGTAGTCAGGGTCAAAATTATCAATTTGAACACCACTAGCTGAACCGCCAGGTAGTTGATCATTCTCTTGAAGACCGGACTGCCCAGTAATATCTTCAGCAGAAACACTACCTATATTACCTGAAGAGGCTAAGTTTGTCAGCTCAATTTCTCCGACCTCAGCACCGGTAGTGGTCGGATCGGCATCAACATCGGGGATAGCATCCTCCAAATCCCCAAAATCGAATTCCTCTTCATTGGTGATGCTCACCATTCCTTCTGCATCAGCAGAAAAGAAATCCTCATAATCCTCTGAGGTTGTATCAAGCAGTGCCTCCCCGCCTCCCAAAAAAGGATATGTTTTTTCTTTGCTCAGAGGTACTTCGAGTTCATGATTTAGTTCAAAATCGGGAGATCCGGGACGTTCACATGCCCATAACCCGATGACAAGTAAAAGAGATGCCGAGATAAGCAGCAATTTTTTCATCTGTAAATAACCATCTTTTTATTATTGATAATACCCCACAGAACTTTGGAAAGTTTAATTATCAGAATTGAAGAATACCGCAGGGATAAAAATTTTTAATAACCGCCAACGATCGCCTTTAAACGCAATATCCCTCTTACCCAAAGTTCTTGACTACCAGATTATTCTGGTTGGTAAAAAAGCATCTATCGGGGAAAAAACAAAATTAAAAACATAGAAAACGGAAATTTTAATCTTTTACCTTATGATAGATCGGCAGGTTTATTTTTTGTCTCTTTTTCTATACTGCGTGTATTTTTTTACCGCAGACAGCACAGAGGGATACGCAGAGGTGATCTGTTTTGATATCTGTCATACTGTTTACTTTGTCAGCGAAACTTTAAAGCTGCGGGTGATTGCTTATGCAATTTCAAAATTGTAAGCTTTAAAAAATAATCAGTAGGATGTCAGAATAGCTTCAATAACATTGATCAATAGTTTTAAATGCTATGGCTACCCAAGAGATCATTAAGGAGTTTTTCAAAGAAAGGTTTAATAACACTTTCCCATTTTTTCTGTATAAAGACAAGCAATTATTAAAAAATGGAAAGTTCCGTGAGTATGCCCGGGAGCAGATCAAAAAAGCCAACAAAATATTCTGGTCTGTCGGATTCGGTTTATTTCTTTGCTCATACTATGGAATCATCAGTTTCATTGAATATGGAGCTGATCCCAACTGGTTTGATTTGATAATGGGTCTAAGCGCTGGCTAGGTCTTATTGCTGCTTTATTTTATTCTGCAAAAGAATACTATACAATTAAAAGTTCTATGTCATTTTTTATCAAACTGCTCGATAATCAAAAAGAAGATGCTGACAGTCAGCATCAATAGCTTTCAAATGGCAATACAATCCAATGATCATGAAGGAAAATTCCCAAAAAATTAAAAAGCTCATCAACAGTAACAGTGAGGTTTATACTGCTTCATTTATTTTTCGCATGAAAAAAGATGATAAAGAGTTTCAGCGTTTGAACAGTATTATTGACCAGGTTGCAAACGATAATCCGGGATTTTTGGGAAAAGAAAGCTGGTTGAACAATGAGGAAAATAAAAGATCTGTTATTTACTACTGGAGCAGTTTAGAAGCATTGAAAGAGTTTTCAAATAATCCCGATCATCAGGAAGCCAAACGAAAATATAACCAGTGGTACAGCGGCTATGAAGTGGTCATTTCAAAAGTGTTAAAACTCAAATCTGATGGTAACCTGTAACTTATTGTGTAACTATTAGTTATGAATAAAAATATTTCAAATAGCTTTTTAGTCTACAGCTTTTGTGATCCTTGGGATTTACTTTGTTACAACTGCTCATTGATAGCGCGGGAATTAATTCCCGCGCTCGTTATATTTCCCTCTTTTCTCCTCGCTCCGAAGCTCCCGCTTCGGAGCGTTATCAACTCTTGCTTTAATATTCCCAACTAGTTAAATAGTAATGGAAGCAGAACTTACCTAAAGCCTGAAGACAAATCACCAGGCTTAGAAGAAAAAACCGAAGCTCACGTAAAGTGTGCTTCTTTTAATACTTAGCCCACGGATTCATCCGTGGGTAAGAGTAAGTTTGGTAAGATCCACGTTGGTTTTCTTTTTCGAAATGGTGTCACCATGAAAGCTCAGTTCCAACAGGATAACTACATTCCTAAACAGGAATCTGGGAATTATATATGGATTTCCTCTTTCCTGCTATAGACTCCGCCTGCAGTCGGTGCAAAGTGCCTGAAGGAGATGCCTGTCATTTTAGCTATAATTTAATTAACGTGATTCCAGCCAGGATGTACTCAATACGAAAGCAAGAAATCCACAATAATTTATCAAGACTGATGAAAGCAATTGTATGTCCCACATACGGACCGCCTGATGTGCTTCAATATCAAGAGGTAGAAAAGCCTTCTCCCGGTGATAATGAAGTTCTTATAAAAGTGCATGCCGCATCGGTAAATGCGGGCGACTGGCATCTAGTGAGAGGCAAGCCACTCCCGGTCCGATTCATGTTTGGCTTACTGAAACCGAAGCATAAGATCCTTGGAATTGATGCTGCCGGACGAGTTAAAGCGGTTGGTAAAAATGTAAAACAGTTTCAACCTGGTGATAAAGCAGCGCAGATTGATCTGTTTGGATCTGCTAAATCTGTGGCATTTACTTTACCTGTTAACAGCAAACAATACTAGCCATTGGACAAAAACAGAAGAAAAATTATTCTGTTCGACGGTGTATGCAATTTATGCAACAGTACCGTCCAGTTTTTAATCAAAAGAGATCCGGATGCACAATTTACCTTTGCCTCTCTGCAATCGGAGCAGGGACAAGAATTGCTACAGGAGTATGATCTGCCGACGAGTAATTTTGAAACTTTTGTCTATCTTAAGAAAGGCAGATATTTTTTGAAATCGTCCGCTGCACTAAGAGTTCTAAAGGATTTAGGTGGATTATGGCAGCTGTTTTTTCTGTTTATTGTGATTCCACCGCTGATCAGGGATTATCTCTATAGCATTGTCGTCAGAAACAGGTATCGCTGGTTTGGTCAGCGCGATTCATGTATGGTTCCAACGCCGGAACTGGAAGACAGGTTTTTATAAGGAAATATGAGTCCACAAGTAGAGCTGGAACCTGTTAGTGAGCAGCACGCTCCCGCTGTTCAAAAGCTTGCGACCAGTCATCCCGATATCGTAAAGCCCACCCGTCTGCCCGATCCATATCCCGAAGATGGTGCCGAACAGTGGATCCGATATGCCGTCCCCCGCCACCAGAATGGGGATGAATAGGCTTCGTGATTTTTATTTAACAAATCACTATGGCCCCAAATGCGTAACCCAGAGCCGATCGCGACTAAGTTGTTTCGGCTTTACAAGGTAAAGCGACGCATCAGTAAATCTGAATAGCGGACTTCCGGGAGATTCCAGAATATCTATTCTTGAAGTCCAGCGCTTATTCATTGTATCCTTTACCAGATAAAAATCAGACTTTGAGGGACTTTCGGGTATAGACAGGTAAATAATATCCCCAAACTGGAGATCACCACCCCAACGTTCATGCAGATCGCGACTGACGGCTATCCACTTTAATTCTGAAGCGGATGAGATATCAAACTTCGTCCCATCAGCAACGATATCCGGTGTCGAGTCGGTCTGTTCCTCCACAGGATGATACATGGTAACATGTACTGATCGTACAAAGATTTTTTCATAAAAATGAGAGATTATATCCTCTCTTGTAATTTCATAATCTATTGTTTCGTTTTGCACAGGTAAAGAAATTAATACCAGACAAATCAACACCAACGCGGTGAATAGGTGTTTCATTTTTCCTCCCTCATTAATTGCGATTTAAAAAAGGTTCAATCCTGTTTCCTTTCCTAAATGCTTCACCTTACCCTCCATATAGCACTCTAATTATTTTGAGAACTACATACTTATCCCACAAGAGTTATGCCATTCTCAATCAGGATTTTTAAAAAAGGTAGAAGGATACTTTATCAGCTGTTAGGGCAGGTTTTAATAACCAAGCAGTGTATTTTTAGCGCCAATAAAAGTGGGGCAATTTTACATCGATGTGTATTTTTGGGACGAAGAAGAAAGGAACGTCTGCCAGTATCCCCTTTTTGTAAAAATCGCGTCTAAAATTTTGGTGGTGCAGCCTTCCCATCCATAAATAAAATTTGGATGTCCAATTTCCACTATCTCAATCATTATAAGGTGTAACACAAACATTCACATCTAAATAAAAGAGATAGCGTATGAACATCTTCTTATGGGTTCTTCAAACCCTTCTTGCCCTGTATACCGTCGTGGGCGCAGTGTGGAAGTTTTCCAATTCCGAGCAAACCGTGCCTTCTCTGAGTGCAATTCCCCACAAAATCTGGCTGACGATGTCTGTCATTGAGCTGGCTTGTAGCCTGGCCCTGATTCTCCGGGCATTCAATAAGTCCCTGGCCATCCTGGTCCCTATTGCGGCATTCTTCATAGCCGCAGAAATGGTGATCTTTTGTGGGTTGCATATATATTCCGGTGACGAAAGTTATGGCCCAATAATCTATTGGTCTGTCGTGACTGTCATATGCACGTTCACTGCCTACGGCAGGTTCGTACTAAGACCTTTTTAACAACAACAGATCAAAAAATTATTATGGAAAAGACAAAAAGAAATAAAATCATTTATTGGGGGGCCACCCTTTGGTTGGCTTTAGGAATGGTATCGACCGGAATACTGCAGTTAGTAAGAATGGAAGCGGAAGGAGCCGTGGCACCACCCGGAGTATTTGGTATCAAATATTTGGGCTACCCCGTTTACTTTCTGACTATACTGGGCGTTTGGAAATTGCTGGGAGTTGTAGCACTGCTGATCCCTAAATTTCCATTACTAAAGGAATGGGCGTATGCCGGCTTTTTCTTTATCATGTCAGGAGCGATAATTTCGCATATTGCGGTAAGTGACCCATTAATTGAACTACTTCCTTCATCACTGTTACTAACTCTGACGGTGATATCATGGTATTTCAGACCTTCGGATAGAAAACTCGTCAAATAATCCCAACTAAACGAAATACATGTCTATTTCTAAAAAGATTAGATTTTACCATTAAACATAATTTCTTGAAATTATTAATCTTAATCAGAATGTATTCCGAAAATACTAGATGGAAAGGAATTAAGGGATCAATGACTAGTAATTACGATGAAAAAGTAAATGAACCTGTATGCAAGACGTTAAATCAGATAATGAGCTGTCACCGGAACAACATGAAGAACTGATCGAGGTGTTGAAAGACCGTTTTGAGAAAAACATGCATCGCCATAAAGGTCTTAAATGGACTGACGTACACGCAAAGTTGGATTCTCAAGCTGGCAGAGAAAAGCTGTGGTCGCTCCATGAAATGGAACGAACCGGTGGAGAGCCGGATGTCGTCGGGTATGATGAAGAAACAGACGAATACTTTTTTTATGACTGTTCAGCGGAAAGTCCCAAAGGCCGCAGAAGCATTTGTTACGACCGGGAAGCACTAGAATCCAGAAAAAAGCATAAACCCGAAAACAACGCTGTTGATATGGCAGCGGAAATGGGCATTGGGCTTTTAACGGAGGAACAATATCGGGAACTGCAACAATTCGGGGAATTCGATACAAAAACCTCGAGATGGGTAAAAACAACTTCTGATGTTCGGGAACTCGGCGGTGCTCTTTTTGGTGATCGCCGTTACGGCCGTGTCTTTATATATCATAACGGCGCAGAATCTTACTTTGGTGCGAGGGGGTTCCGTGGCTCACTGATAGTCTAAATTTACAGACAGCAAAAATTGAGAACGGATCACCTAAAATAAATTAACGTGAGTTCGATGTTAATCCCGAACTTGAATTCTCATTACCTGTTGGATAAATGATATGTTGTTCCCTTAATCCAAAACAGTTTCTCACCTTGAACTCACGTCAAATAAAATAAAACGCTATGAGCGAGAATAGAATGAATCCCAAGGTTAATGAATATGTAAGCAGTGCTAAAAGATGGCAGCAAGAGATGAAGAGATTGCGAACAATCCTTCTCGACTGCGGACTGACCGAAGAACTGAAGTGGAGAAAGCCCTGTTACTCATTTCAAGAAAGTAATATCGCTATCATACAACCCTTTAAAAAATTTTTCATTTTCACCAATTTCTAAAATTCGGAGCATTTCAGACTTGCTGTCAAAATTCAGTTTATCCGCTAAAAAAGGATAATCGTATCCGATTGGACTTTCAGCAGAGGGTTCGGGAGATATAACATCAGTTTTACTGGAAATCATTACCTGTATGAGATCACGTATCATCAAATCACTTTGGGAGATAGGCTTGTATACATGATCGGTACCGGTAGATTGAATAATCCAGTCTATAGCCTGCCGAAAACGATGCTTGGAAATCGGCTTTAACAGATAATCAGAAATATTGTATTCGAATGCTTTTAGAGCATACTCTCTCTCTGATGTCACCAGTATAACCTTTAAATTAGTATGCCGCTCTAAATGATCTAAAAATTCAAAACCATTCATAATCGGCATCGAAACATCCAAAAAAACAAGATTCAGGTCATATTTTTTTGCCAGATTCAAAGCCTGTTCCCCGTTTCCTGCAACTCCCATAAGATTTAGCCGATCATGTTTCTTAATAAAAGCTTTAAGTACCGCCTGTGATGTCTTATCGTCATCAGCAATTATGCAATTCAAAACCATTTGTTTTCCTCTTGGATTTTTTTGTTATAGATTAAGTAGGGATAGCAACGGTTTTGAGGAATCGTTTGTTTACTGCTACATAAACAAATTTCAATCCCAATCGTGTGAGAATGAATTGACAAACACTACTGCATGACGTCCTCCTTCTTTACCTCATCCATACTTCTTATTTAATCGTGCCTGTTTTTAGTACAGATGATGGTAAAATTTTATGCTGACCTTGCTCTCTCCTTCCTCGTTTATTAGTCATCAAATGTCACTCTTTCATTGATCTAATATTGAGATTTTTTTCATCAAAAGCATAACTGTTAAATAAAATTAATTGCTAAAATTTCTATCTGGATTGTAATAAATGGATTGATCTGTCTATTTCTCCTGATACCTCAGAATGTCTTGTATCCCTCAATACATTTCTTCATTTTCCGGTGGAATTGCAAAATATCACAGTTAAATCAGTTATATCATGAGCAAATCAGAAAATCCACTTGTAGGCGTAATTATGGGTAGCGACAGCGACTGGCCCACTATGAAAGAAGCCTGTAAAATTTTGGATGAATTTGAAGTGCCTTACGAAAAACAAGTTGTTTCTGCCCACCGCACCCCTGATGATATGGCCGGGTATGGGAAAAAGGCACGAAATCGAGGCCTCCAGGTAATCATTGCCGGTGCGGGAGGTGCCGCTCACTTACCGGGAATGACAGCCGCCCATACTACACTCCCGGTAATCGGCGTTCCTGTTAAAACAAGTACGTTAAGTGGGTTAGACAGTCTCTATTCAATCGTTCAAATGCCGCCGGGTGTACCTGTTGCTACCGTGGCGATCGGAAAGGCCGGTAATGCGGGGCTTTTAGCTGTGCGAATGCTAAGTATGCAGGATGAAAACTTAGTTGACAAGCTGAATCAATACCACGAGCAGATGGCTGAAGAATCTCGTAAAAAAACCAATAACCTGACCTAGATCAGGTGCCCTGCCCTCTTTAGCTGTTAAAATTAGTTTGGCATTCATTGAAAATCATGGAACAAGCTGTCAGCTATCAGCAACTAACTGGTCCTTGTTGCTGATAGTTTAAATAGGGGCAGCTGATATCTGACAACTCGAACCTCTCATCGTTAAATACGTTTAATTTGTAGTTATATCGCGTTTTAGTAAAATTACTAGAAGGATTGGTTAAAAGAAGATTATTACAAATATACATAAGAGGGAGAGGCTGTCATGGAAAAGCTAACCACTAATCACCTGTCTGCAGAAGAACAAGCATTATGGAGCCGCGTTCATGAGCTCTGGGAATGCTCACTGGAGCGCGATTTAGCTACTATTAATGAAGCCATTCACTCCAATTACAAAGGATGGGATGATAATAGCCTGGTCCCCCATGACCGGAGTTATGCTATTCATTCCATCAAGGATAATTCCAATCATTTACTCGATTACGAGCTGTATCCACTCGGGATTACTGTTTATGAGCATAAGGTGGGAATAACAAACTATCGCTATCGTGCTAACATTCGGGACAAGCAAGAAAATGTTCGAGCTATTAAAGGACGTTGGACCGAAATTTATATCAGAAAGAATAAAAAATGGACCTTAATTGGGGTCCACGGCGGATCGGAATCGTTAAAGGTCTTATCTTCGGCAGACCATTATTAACTTTTTCACCAATTATTTGTAGCTGGAACTATTTTATTGTTATTACATTACGATTAATATTAACAGATTAAAAATCTAAACGTGGAATCTACCACCCCGGCGTCACTACAAAAATTAATTCAGCTTTTTCAATGTGAAAACCCTTTTATTCATTACCGGAATCCTGATGGTTGCGGCCACACTTTTACCTCTAATTCGCAAAGATAACTGGTGGATACGAGGATTTGATTTTCCGAGACTGCAAATAACAACAATAATTGTCGTAACACTGGCCGGATATCTGTTTTATTGGGATGATCTTGCTTCTGCCGATATCATACTCCTTGCTGTCTTGTTCGGATGTTTGATATTTCAGTGTTATATGATTTTGCCCTATACCCGGTTGGTACAAAAGCAGGTCGAGAATAGTGAAAACCCGAAAGGTTCGCCAAGCCTCAGCATCGTTTGTACCAATGTGCTAATGAGAAACCGGCAATCAACAAAATTGATCAACATACTTCAAAATGCTGACCCGGATATTATCCTCGCTCTTGAAACTGACGAATGGTGGGTCAGTGAGCTTAAAGAATTTGAAGAGATCTATCCTTATGTTGTAAAAGAGCCACTGGACAATCTTTACGGAATGGCTTTGTATTCCAAACTTGAGCTCATAAATCCACAGATTAATTTTCTGGTCCAGGATGATGTGCCATCAATACATGGTCAGATAAAATTGCCTTCGGGAGATGTAATGAATCTGCACTGCCTGCATCCCAGGCCCCCGTTTATTACAGGTAGTGAACATTCCACTGAAAGAGACGCCGAACTGCTCATGGTGGGCAAGAATATTAAAGATATCGAAAATCCGACAGTTGTTTTGGGGGATCTAAACGATGTAGCCTGGTCCAAAACAAATTACCTGTTCCAAGATATCAGTGGATTACTGGATCCACGTGTTGGACGCGGCTTTTTTAATACCTTTCATGCAAAATATCCATTTATCCGTTTCCCGCTTGATCACTGCTTCCACTCTAATCACTTCAAACTAATCGATTTTAAAAGGCTCGATTATTTTGGGTCCGACCACTTCCCCGTTTATATTGAACTGAGCCTGGAAGCAGATGCACAGATCAGGCAAGAAGAACGTGAAGCTGATGACAAAGAGAAAGAAGAAGCAGAAGAAAAAATCGAGGAAGGCACTTCATAATTTCTATGACACTACACGAACAAGACTTCCTAATGCGCCAAATACAGTACCTTACGCAGGTACTACAACAAATTATTTTCAAGAAAAATCAGAACCAATACCAGGAAGCCGTCGATGAGATAGAAGATGCTTTTAAGAGAATCACCAAAGACCATCCTAAATCGTTTAACGATCTTAGTTTAAAAGAGACATGTGACATCTTTAAAATAAACGGACAGTTCCAATCCGAGCTGGCAGGTGCCGTAGCTGATTTACTTATAGAAGAAGCTGATATGCTGCCTCAGAGATTATACAGCAAGTCTCAAAAATGCAGGCAACAAGCCCTGTTGCTTTTCAAAAAAATGCTTTCTGACGAATCGGCTGCTGTGCCGCTTGATATCAGCGAAAAGATACAAAAGCTCGAATCTTCATTAACAGAATCCCGAATTCACGAAAAAGATCAACTTTACGAATAAGTAATGGATTGGCTGGACGATAAACTTGCTAAAGATGAGGAAGTTATTTTCCTAACTCGTCCTCATATTTCTCTGTTTGTACGTTCGGGAACTGCATTTATCTGTAGCACAGTCTATTGGTGGTTAATATTCCCGGCTATATTCCTGTTCTTTTTTGATCTGTTGATTTTTTATACCCATCAATTTGTTGTCACCAACCGGCGATTTATACAGAAACGAGGAATGTATTATATCCGTATTAAGGACTGGCCGCTAAATAAAATTGATAATGTCATCTGTACCCGTTCGCTCCGCGACCGACTCAGAGGGTCTGGCTCTGTAATTTTAATTGGC
Organism: Fodinibius sp. GM108; assembly: GCF_058386985.1. Taxonomy (NCBI): domain Bacteria; kingdom Pseudomonadati; phylum Balneolota; class Balneolia; order Balneolales; family Balneolaceae; genus Fodinibius; species Fodinibius sp. GM108. Next base: position 90,638 of record NZ_JBYEIR010000005.1, on the reverse strand, counting down.
TTTACTTTTCCGAAATCGTACTTCAGAGGTGTAGCTAAACCCCGGAAACTGCGTGATGCTATTCACAGCCAGTTACCTGCCGAATAACTCCTACTTATTTTTGACAGCCCCATCCTGAATGAGATTCGCGGTTGCTTTTAGCACCAAAGCTAGCAGGTTTGTAAAGAATTTTCGAGGACTCTGCCCCATCCCAAAAAGAAAGCTCGGCACAGTCAATATTCTCTTTCTCAATGGATGTATTGGACTGCTGGTTGTGGTATTCTGTATATTTTTTTGTAAGCAGATCCAGTGATTCTATCGCTTCCAAATCATACACTGACAAGGTAATAGCAGTCTCCAGAAAGTTTTGCAGCCGATCGTATGTTTCTCTGGCCATCAATTGGGCAAGCGAAAATATTTTTTTCTGCGGATCCGTTTCAAGCTCTAAAAGCGGTGGCGTATCGATATGTGAGAGGTGTAGATTTTGCGGCGATGCTAACATATAGCGGGAAATCGGCTGTATCTTTGAAGCCATAACCGGAGTTCCGTTGTCACAGGTTGACAACACCGTTAGGTCAAACTTTTGATCAGGATTTAAAAAAGATTCAGCACCATCGGCAAAAAGCTGAATGTTAAAGCTGGCATTGGGACGAGAACGATGATAGCTGGTTTGCTGCAAGTGCGGGATTTCATGGCCAAAATAAAGTAGAAATTTACGGTTCACCTGTTCCGCACGATACTGGTCGAAAAGCTGACGCTCAGTTACAAAACTGCTGTCGGCAGAATTTGGTGAATACCGCTCCCGATGTAATAGTTTTCCATGGCGGTAATGCAGCAACAGCCGATCTTTACGGGGAAAGATTCCGAACACCTTCGTTTCGGGTCGCTGGTAAAAAATGAAAATTTCACCGTGTTCAGCCTGCTCCGCCACAGATATGGCTTCTTTTACTTTTTCCTGATCAGCCTGTCGGGCGCTCCCATTCTCATCATGATACAGATAATTGGCATCGCCATGAACGATATAGATCGCAGAATAATGAATCTCAGATTGTTCGGCTGCCGAAGTGGAATTCGCTGGTTCATCAGTGATCAATTCACCTGGTGAGTGACACCCGACTAATCCCAAGCCTGCTAATAAGCCGATCAGAAATATATGCAGAGCCGATTTCATGAGGTTAGTACTCTTCTATAACAACAAGAGTAATACAAGAATGACAGCTAAAAGTGTAGCGCTGATGCTAATTACCACTGTATCAGCTTGCTCAAGATCTTGCTGTACATAATTCGCAAAATTACTGAGCTTGTTATCCGCCACTTTTCGATAACCTTCTGTTCCATTCAATTCATTCTTTTTCTCTTGTATGTTAGCTTTCAAGGCTTTAATTGCCTTACGATCATCCGAAGAAGCGAGCTTTCTATTTAAAACTTTATCAAAAGTTGTGATCATTTTATCGAACGAACTATTCAAAATATCACGTTTTTGAGCCGGATCTTCGGCTTTTTCAACCCTCTCAACTATTTTATTTATATGCTGCTTGAAAAGATCCAATGCATCATCACGATCAAGCGTATCGTTCCCCACTGCAATTGTTTGCACCAGTAAAAAGATTGCAGAAAATATAATAGACAATGTTAACCCTTTCATAGTCATCTTTTTTAAATTTAATATTTATTACTAACTGCTATTTTGTTTTAGCTCCTCTTAGAATAATGCTGTACCTAATATTTATAATTGATATCAGGAGAAAATGTTCGCCGTTTTTTTATTACCCGAATTAAATAGATATTAGAATTATCCAATACTTCAATAAATTATCTCATTTTGGCTGATTACAATGAACATCTCGAAGATCTGCTGGACCACCATCTGATCGATAATGAAGAGCTGACAAAGAAAAAGGAATCTAACGGCGTTAGTTATACACTTAACGGTAATATGTGCCTGGGTGTTTATGAGGATATGATGGTTGCACGGATCGGTGAAAAGCTGTCCCAAATGCTAGTGGATCGCCCCGGCATTCACCGATATCTCCCGGATGAAGGGCTTTATGATGATTTCATTTTAATTGATGACAGCATTTATCAGCACTCAAAAGCACTCCAAAAATTTATCGACCAGAGCATTACATATACTCGTCAATTGCCTCCCAAAGATCACGGAACTAAAAAGTTAAACAAGTAAAATAGATAACTGTAAGTATATTTTTCCGCTAAAAAACCATTTTCCAAATTCTTCAATCCCGACTCCTGTCTTTACAAATGGACAATAGCAGGCAACAGAAAAGTCCCCTCGTGAGAGGGGCGGCCACGTATCAGCGGGGGGGATTTTATTTCACAAAGCTTCAGAGAGAAGACGCAGAGTTGCACAAAGTACCAACCGGTTGATTAAAACCTTCAAATCGCTAATAAAAAAAGTACCTGATTTCTATTTATTCTAACAGTACAGTCTGAACTGTTATTTTTCTCACCATAAACAAAGGTCTCTCCCACTGGTCGAGATGACAAGTTATAAGTTGTGGTCCAAGGTCATCGCCAATGATCTACATTTTCAAACATTAAAAATAACCGGCGGCATCAGCTCAATCATCCTACTCTTCCAACAACTCCGTAATCCCCTGGTACATTTTAGACAGCTGCTCCCTGGTGGTACAGTACGGCGGCATCAGGTACAATACATTGCCCAGCGGGCGCAGTAAAAGACCATAATCAACACATCGTTTTTTAATATCATCTGCTACGGAATTCAGATAGCCATCTTCATCCCGGAGCACCTCACTAGTATAGGGATCCACGGCAGCCTGTTCTCTGCCGCTGGTATCAATATCAACAGCCGCAATAGTCCCCTTTACCCGATGCCTTTTCAGCCGTGGATGGTCGCGTAGTTTATGGAGTTCATCGGCATGCCACTGCTCCATTACTGAATATACCTGCTTATATTCCTCCATCAGCTCACAGGCCGCTATGGCTGCTGCACATCCCAGCGGATTAGCTGTATAGCTATGCCCGTGCCAAAAAGTTTTTTGAGGATCACTGCTGTAAAACGTCTCGTAAACCTCATCCGACGAAACCGTTGCCGAAAGTGGTAGAAATCCGCCGGTAAGTCCTTTGGCCATGCAGATAATATCCGGTTCCACCTGTGCCCTCTGACATGCAAACCAATTGCCGGTACGACCGAAGCCGGTCATCACTTCATCAAAAATGAGCAGTGTATCAAACTGGCGGTTGACCCAGTGCAGCTTTTGCAGAAAGTCTTCGGTGCACATCTTCATGCCTCCCGCCCCCTGTACCAGCGGTTCAATCATGATTCCCGCATAGGTTTCGGGATTATTAGTTAACATCTCTTCAAGCTGGTGAATCACTTCATTCTCGCGGCTGCCGACCGTCTTATCACCAATCCAGGTATCAGGGTAAGGCAAAAAATCCACATCAAACAGTAAATCCTGGAATACATTGGTAAAAACCGAGCGTTCGCCGGCCGACATGGCACCAAATGTATCGCCATGGTATGCGCCTTCGAAGCAGATAAACTTTTTGCGCTCCTGTCCTTTGTTGCGCCAATATTGATAGGCCTGCTTCATCGCCACTTCTACAGCGGTGGATCCATCATCCGAATAAAATACCTTGTTAAGAGAACCAGGAAGTACCTCGGTAATTTTTTCGGCGGCTTTTTCAGCTGGATTGTGCGTAAAATTGGCAAATACTACGTGCTCGAGCTCTTTTGACTGACGGGTAATAGCCTCAGTTATTTTAGGATGACAATGTCCAAATGTGTTTACCCACCAACTAGATATGGCATCCATAATGCGACGACCATCGTCGAGTTCTAACCAAAGCCCTTCACCACTTTTGACTTTTAACGGCTCGGGAGCATTTTTAAGGATAGTGAAGGGGTACCAAATATTTGGATGAAAATCGGACATCGTTAATAATACTGGTTTTTAAGTTTTTATTATAACACAGAGTTTCGCGGAGATATCTGCAGAAAGAATAATTAACACTGTAAAACTCTGTGAGATCCTCTGATTCCTCTGTGGTTAATTAAACCTGGGTAACTAGAGCGCTCACAGATATTTGCGAAGTTACACAGATATCTATGACACCAATGGTTGCATAAATTTATCTTTAAATCTCTGAGACAGCGAGGTGGGATTTAGCTCTTCAATGTATTCAATCTCAGCTAAAATATTGATGTTTCCATACTCCTCAATAGTCTCATAGTTGCTCTCGTGCCGGGGGCCATTCAACACAACTCCCAGGATAGGAATATCGCGACTTCGCAAGGCCTCCAAAGATAGAAACGTATGATTCAATGTCCCCAGCGTGCTGCGAGCTACAAGAACTACTGGCAGCTCCAGATAACTGACTAGATCAATAATCATATCTTTATCATTGAAAGGTACCAGCAATCCTCCGGCTCCTTCTACTACTATGTGCTCAGTTTCATAATCGGGTAGTTCAAAATCTGTCATTTTGATTGAAACGCCGTCAATATCTGCAGCTGCATGTGGCGACATAGGAGTATTTAAACGATATCGTTCAGGCTTGATTTGGGAGTCAGAAAGGTCAGTTGTCCGCATAACAAACTCCGTATCTGTCTCCTCCTCTAGTCCCGCCTGAATCGGTTTCCAATAGCTTGCATTCAATCCCTGGGCCAACATAGCCGCTACTACTGTTTTACCGATTCCGGTATCTGTTCCGGTTACAAATATCTCCGAAGGCCAATTGTCAGAATACATGAAGTTATTATTCAATTTTTATTTATAAATATATTAGGATTGATCTGAGTAATTATGAATTCTATTCTAACCCACCCCTGTCCCCTCTCAGGAGGGAAACGCCTATTCTCAAAATAAGCTGAAAAGTCCCTTCTGAAAGCTTTCGGAAGAGATTTAGAGGTGTGTTTTACTCTTTATCTTAATACCCAATTCAAAACATATTTCTACGAATCATAATCCCTTTTCACCGCCAGGAAGACGACGTGATAACTCACCTTGACCTGTCCATCAGCTGATTGATCCCAATGATCGATAAGCAGGGATAATTCTTTCGGTGACAGTGAACGCCCGCGGCGTTGTATTCCCGCGCCAAGCTTTTTTAGCTCATTGAAAAAGTCCCGGGCACTTTCGTACGTCCGGGTAATCGTATCTTCATAATAATCTACCTGCGCCGGGCCCAGTGACATCTTTACTACCATCTCTTCCACATCAGGCAGATCATTCCCGGTATAAGGTAAACCAAGTTCTTTGCACATTTTACGCCACTGTGGAAAACTTTCGTCGCCGGGGAATGACGCCAGTAAAAGTCCACCGGGTTTTGTTGCATGCAGCCACTGCCCCAGTGTCTGCGCCGGATCTTTAAACCACTGTGCCGAAAAACCACACACCGTCATTGCATAGTGAGGCTCATCAAAAGGTGGATCTTCAGCATCTTGTACATTAAAAGAAAGATTACCAGCATCAGAAAATTTTTGGCGACAGAACTCCACCATCTGTTCTGATATATCTGTTACATGAATTTCTTTCTTGCTATAAAGGTCAGCTAGTCCTTCAGTTACAAAACCGGTTCCGCATCCCAGCTCAATAATCGGTCCCGAGGGAATAATATCTCTCCACGGCTGTAGTGAAGCAATCAGACGTTCGGCCACTTCTTTCTGAACTTCGGCATGTTCATCGTAGTAAGAAGCCGCCGAGCCAAATGATTCTGCAATTTGTTGTTTCAGTTCCGGGGAAAGCATTGTCAGCTTGTCCATATGATCTGTTCAAATCTATGATTTACGGCTTTTGTAGTTATAAGCATGAGTTAGTAATACTTTTACCCACTCCTTACTCCCCTCCCGAGGAAGGAAAAATGAAGTCCCTGCCTGATCCATTGGGTAAAACTTTGGGGGGATAGTAATCATTTTGTAACTTCTTGCTCTTTTTTTTAAGTGTTTCTTATCTATAGTTAATTCTTATCAGTAATTTCAGGGAGGATGAAATCCAGACATTGCTGGTGATGAGTAAAAGGCAGCGCATGTCCTGCCCTTTTAATTTCAAAATAGCGAGCTTTTTCACTGAGCTGCGTATAAATTTCTCGACCTTTCTTCTTTGGCACAATTTGATCTTCAGAGCCGTGAAGGATACAAATTTTACCAACCTTTTTCAGCAATTCGATATTAATTTGTGATGTCTGCAGTTCTTGCAAATCATCGAGCATCAGTTGATGATTTATCTCTTTAATTTTTTTTCTTTTAAACTTCTGGGGAGCATAACAGTTCTCATAGAACTTCTTCAAAACCTCTTCCGGCTTAACTTCCATGTTATTGATCATCTCCCGTAAGACGAGCCGTGAACGGCGTTTATACTGGGCAGCATAGGGATGAAAATGCAAAAAGCCACCAGTTATGATCAACAGGTCGGCTTTTTCAAATAGTTCTTCCTCTATAAAATGCAGACCAAAAGAATGGGCGATCAGGATAATATTATCACTGTCAGGAATCTCAATTTCATGAGGCTGATTAAAATATCCGCGGTCATATGACTGAAAATCTCCGAACTCAGAAAGTTGCTCCGACCAAGATTCCCAGTCAGCCCCGGAAAAAGCCCAGCCGTGAAATGCTTTTATTTGAAGGTTAGCTGTCATTCCAATTATTTAGTGCTGTTAGAAAATCGTTGATGTGTCTGTTCGAATGCTGTGAGGATAATGTTATTCGTATCCGGGCACTGTTCTTCGGCACAGTAGGCGGACGAATGGCCGTAGCTAAAAAACCTTTATGCTCAAGATATTCAGAAAGATGCAGCGTCTCTTGTTCATTCCCCACTATTATAGGGATAATCTGAGACTCTGATTCGCCAGTCTCGAATCCTGCTTCATGGATTCCCTCACGCATTACTTTGATATGTTTTCGCAGACGAGCACGATCCGATTCCATATCCGGAATAAGTTCTGAAGATGCTTCTATAGCACCAATCACGGCCGGCGGCAAAGCAGTGGTATAAATAAATCCCGGACAGAAGTTAATCAGATAATCTCTCATTTTGGTGGAGCAAAGCAGAAAAGCACCAAATACACCGAAAGCTTTTCCGCAGGTTCCAAGCACCATTTCGATGCCAGAAATACCATTTGTTAATCCCAAACCATTTTCGCCCCAAACTCCCACGGCATGAGCGTCATCAACAAACAGCCATGCATCATAAGTCTCGGATAGTTCAGCAATAGCCTCAAGGTCACTTCTGTCACCATCCATGCTGAACAGCGATTCTGTAACTACAAAAATACGTGAGAAATTTTCGGTGGTCGCCTTCTTGAGATGATTCTCGAGATCAGAAATGGAATTATGCTCGAATCGACGAAAGGTAGCCCGACTGGACAGGAATCCCTGCAACAAACTGTTGTGACTTAGCTTATCAGCAAGTATTAATGAATGGCGGTCGGCTATTGTGCTGATAATAGTACTATTTGCCTGGAACCCACTATTGAAAATCAGTGCCGCCTCCCATCCAAAGGTTTCAGCCAGTTTTTGTTCGGTCTTTTCATGAATAGAATATGTTCCGCTGATCAGGCGGGATGCCGTTGCTCCTGCCCCATACTCTTTCGCATATTGTTGTGCCCGACCAGTAACATGAGAATGTTTCGAAAGTCCCAGGTAATCGTTACCGCTGAAATTAATAAGCTTTTGCTCGCCATCAGTGATTCTGATTTCATCCAGCGGTTCATATGATGTCAGCTGCCGAAATTGATGCACTTCCTTTCGTTGCGAAAGTGCATCATCAATGAATTTGTCTTTGCTCACAGATAATCCTTCTAATTTTTTGCTACAGCGCTATTTTCATCTTGCTGCCAAGTAGAATCACTTTCAAATGTTCGCAACATTGCCCGGAACTGGCGCACAAAACGACGTTTGTCGTATTTGGGAGCAAATTGTGCAAATTCGAGCATAAATAAGCGATTTGTATCCTCATCGTAAACTGTAAAGTTAACGAACGGACCAGCCATCGCATCTGCGGTCATTGTCCATATTCCCTGTGTTTCATATACCAGGTTGTCATTCATCTCGAATGTTTCCGTATTGTGGGGGCGTTTTCTGGCTGTAGTAACATACGAACTGTCTCTCGTCCCTCTGATCCATTTTTCCATCAGCGTATCCCGTTTGGCATTGATCCATTCGTCATCGACATGGCTGATATCATCTACTTCTTTCCACCATGCCCAAAACCAGCGGTCATTTTGGGGCAGCGGCCGACGCATAGTTAAAAAATTGTATTTTTCATTGTCACCGGTATAGGTAGTATCAATATTCTTTTCCCAGTCGTGCTGTACTCTTATTTTCCAACCGTGATTTTCCCACAAGCTATCTTCGAGCGCAAATTGTTCACCACGATCATAGACCTCTAACTCCCAGCGTTCAAGTTCTTTTTCCATCAAACTGTTAGTAAGAGTAGCCTCAGAATTTCGTATTCTTTCGGCCAAGGCCGAGTCATTAGGAGCCGTAAGAATCATTGACCATTGATCACGATACCACTGATCTTCAAGCGGAAATGCAAACGAATTGCCATTGCGTACATTTTCTTCAACCTCGTCACTTAACAGTGCACGAATTAATTCGCCTACATTGGACTCATCATCAATAGGAGCGGCGATCACGATATTTTTGTACCGCTTTAACTGTTCCAGCTGCTCGTTGGAGTGAAAATCCAGAAATCGCAAATCAAACATCGGGGGCTTGCCCGGAATTGTTTGCACCCACTTTCCGTAAGTTTCACGAATTGCATCGGCAATGTTACTTTCATGATCGGCAGAATCCATCAACACGATTACCTCACCAAAACTGCCGCGGGCTTTTTGACGATAATCCCCGTCACAGCTAACCCAAACAGCAATTAGTAGTATTAAAGCTGAAATTTTTCCAATAGTCTTCATAGCAAATATTCTCATTTAAATGATTACTTCTTACCATACTTCAACGATCGAACAAAAGCAAACACATCATCCTTCCATCCTTCCTGTGGATAATGCTCACGAATTGTATCAATCAGTGCACTTCCAACAATAAAGCCATCCATATCGGCAGCAATGCGCTGGGCATCTTTGTGGGATTTGATGCCAAAACCGACCATTTTCGGATTACGGGTCACATTAGTTTTTACGCGATCGATAAAACGCTGAACCGATTTCGCAACCTCATCACCCTCACGAGCCCCGGTAACTCCGGTTACCGATACACAATAGACAAAACCCTGCGACCGTGCATCAATTTCACGCATGCGTTCATCCGAAGTATTTGGCGCAACAAGATAGACCATCGGCAATCCATTTTTCTCCGCTTCATCCTTCATAATTCCCGACTCTTCTATGGGGATGTCCGGGATGATCAACCCATCAACACCTGCTGTAGCTGCATCCTCACAAAACTTTTCCACCCCATATCTCAACACCGGATTGATATATCCCATTAGGATAATCGGAATCTCGGATTTTGCTCGGACCTGCTCAACAATCTGCAGGATTTTTTTCATGGTGATCCCCTGTTCGATGGCCTTATTGCTGGAATACTGAATCGTAGGTCCGTCAGCCAATGGATCACTGAACGGCATGCCCAGCTCCACCAGATCGACTCCATTTTCTTCAAAGCCAAGAATCAGATCCACGGTCGCATCCGCATCCGGATAGCCGGCGGTTAAGAAAAGGCTCATGATCTTTTCTGAGCCATCGTGCTTTTCAAAAAGTTGCGCTACTCTGTTTTCTGTTTTAATCATAGAAAATTTGTTTATAGATCCTACTCTTACTAAAACGCTACTTCAAGCGTCCACGCTTGGAGGTGATAAGCGCGGACGCTTATCACAGCTTTAGTTGAATTACTTTGATTTTTGTTTTAATCATTGAAACCTTGCTTATAGATCCTGAAACAAGTTCAGGATGACATAATAGTTGAAAACTTTAATCAAATTAATCCGATAAATCAGTTTCATCGGTGTTTAGAAATAGTTCCCATATCTTTGTCACCGCGGCCGGAGCAGTTTAGCACTACAATTTCATCTTCGGAGGTTTTTGGCATCAGCTCATCCAAATAAGCCACAGCGTGAGCTGTTTCTAGAGCTGGAATAATACCTTCGGTTTCAGATAACAGCTTCACTCCTTCCATCGCTTGGTCATCGGTAATATTTTCATAATGCACTCGCTTTGATTTATGCAGATAAGAATGCTCGGGACCAATGCCCGGGTAATCTAGTCCCGCGGATATGGAATGCGCCAGCTGAATCTGTCCTTCAGAATTATGCAGCAAATAGCTCATCGATCCGTGTAAAACACCAGGCTCACCAATGGTTAATGTAGCTGCAGTCTGATCGGTTTCAGCACCTAACCCAGCTGCTTCGAGTCCGTACATTTTTACCGACTCATCTTCAATGAAGGGATAAAAAATACCGATGGCATTGGATCCGCCGCCCACACATGCCAGCAGATAATCGGGGGTTTCTCTTCCCACCGCCTCTTGTAGCTGGCGACGGGTCTCATCACCAATTACCCGCTGAAAATTGCGCACCATCTTGGGATACGGGTGCGGTCCCACTACTGAGCCGATAATATAAAAAGTATCTTCAACATTGGTTACCCAGTCGCGGATAGCCTCGTTGGTGGCGTCTTTCAATGTTTGGGAGCCGCTGGTAACCGGACGCACTTCCGTACCCAACAAACGCATACGTTCTACATTTAACTTCTGACGCTCCATATCCTCGGCACCCATATACACGATGCAATCTATGCCAAATTTGGCACAAGCTGTTGCCGTAGCTACACCGTGCTGACCAGCTCCGGTTTCAGCAATGATGCGGTCTTTGCCCATCCGCTGAGCCAACAAAATCTGACCAATGGCATTATTGATTTTATGGGCGCCGGTATGACAAAGATCCTCACGCTTGAGGTAAATTTGGGCCTTACCATAATGCTTTGTCAAACGATCGGCATAGGTAAGCTTAGTGGGACGTCCCACATATTCGTTCAGCAGCTGGTGGAACTCCTGCTGAAAATCCTGATCATTCCAGGCATCCTCATATGCTTCCTCCAGCTCCTCAAGCACCGGGATCAAAATTTCAGGGACAAACTTTCCCCCAAAATCGCCGTAATATCCTTCTTTCGTCGGTAAATCGTATTTCATAATCTCTTCAATTAAGTTCTCTTATAGATCCTGAAAAAGATACTGAGATAAGCTCAGCACTATGGTTCAGGATGACATCAGTCTTTAAAGATTTTTGTTTTCTCATTACTCAATACTCACTACTCATGACTCTCCTGCTTTTCCCAAATATCCCGCATCTCCTCCATAAAGGCATCCACTTTGTCAAAATCCTTAACACCCGGTTTTAACTCCAATCCGCTGGAAACATCCACTGCGTAAGGATGCACCTGCTTGCAGGCTTCCCGGATGTTATCAGGATTCAATCCACCGGCCAGAAAATACGGCACGTCCTGAGCCACTTCTTCCAAAATTGACCAGTCGAACGATTGCCCCGTACCGCCCCACTTTCCATCTACTTTGGTGTCGAAAAGAAGATAGTCAATGTGATCAAGATAAGGTTTGATACGCTTATTTAAATCTGAAGCAGTGTCTCCATGTTCAACATGAATGGCTTTAATTATCGGTTTATCCACCAGCGAGCAGTAAGCAGGAGGTTCATCGCCGTGAAGCTGAACAATATCGATTCCCGTCTGACGTCCGATCATATTTACATCATCAAGTGGCTGGTTGACAAATACGCCAACACATTTAGGTCCATGAAGCCAGTTGATTATCGCTCCCGCTTTTGCCGGTGTAACGTGACGCGGACTTTCTTCATAGAAGATAAATCCCATATAGTGAGCCAATGCTCCCGATACAAAACGGGCATCTTCAAGCGAAGTAATTCCACAAATTTTTACTTTGGTTTGTTCCTCAGAGTCTGCTAACATATATCTTAGTACTTCCACTGATCAGCAACGCTGATCCTATCGCACAAATATCTGCGCTGGCAGTGTTATCAGCGGGTAATTTCAATTATAATTTAGTTAGTTATTACCTGTTTTAATTTCCATTCTAACTTGATTCCTGCTTTCGTGCCTTCAAATATGCTTACCTTTTAGCCCGCAAATGGCGCAGAAGTCGCAGATTACATTCAACCGATCCGCGAGATCAGCGTAATCAGCGGGAGAAATTTATTAGTTCTGTATCAATTCCTGTAATTCCTCTTTCATTTTCTTCACAGCTTCACCGGGATCAGCCTGTCTCATAAAGTGTTCTCCGATAAGAGCAGCATGAATCCCTTCATCAAAAAGAAGCTTCAAATCTTCGGCACTGCTGAGTCCACTTTCTGATACCAACACGGTTCCTTCAGGAGCTTTATGCAGCAGTTCAATTCCGCGGTGGAGGTCAACTTCAAAAGAGCGCAAATCGCGATTGTTAACTCCGAGTATATCAACGTTCTCAAAATTAACATATTGAACATCATCTTCCGAATAGCATTCGACCAGTGCATGCAGATCAAATTCATTCGCGGCGTGAAGCAGCTCATCCAATTGACTTCCTTCGGTAATAGTAGCAATCAACAAAACCGCATCTGCTCCGTAAGCTTTAGCCTCTTTAACTTGATAGGGATCAACAATAAAATCTTTACGCAGCAATGGAATAGCTACTTCCCTTGCAGCTATTTCAAGGTAATCTAGACTACCTTTAAAAGCTGGTTCATCAGTCAGTACAGAGATTGCCGAGGCTCCACCTTCCTGATACTGCGCAGCTAACTTTTGCGGATCAAAATCTTTGCGGATCAATCCTTTCGAAGGAGAGGCCTTTTTGATTTCAGCAATAAGAGCTACATCATTTTCAAGCTGAAGTGCATCCTTAAAATTTCTCGAAGGCTTCTCGTATAACTCCATAGTTCCCAAGTCATTAAAGCTGATTTTTCGCTTACGCTTTTTGAGATCAATCTTTGTTTGCTCAACAATTTCCTCTAAAATATTCGGCATGATATTCCCCTAATTTGCAATATCATTTGAAGCTTCAACATAGCGGTCCAATGCTTTCTTCGCCCGTCCCGATCTCAAACTTTCCTCGGCCAAATCACGGGCTTCTGTCAGATGCTCAACTTTGCCGGAAGCGTGGATCCCGAAGGCAGCATTAAGTAATATAACATCCCGCTGTGCATCTGTGGAAGTGTTATCAAGAATAGACTGGATAATATCCGCGTTATATTCTGCATCCCCTCCTTGGAGCGATTCAAGCTCCCTCCATTCAAAATCCAGCGACCGGGGATCAAATGTAGTTGCTTCTTTTACCATTCTGCGATTAAGCTCAAAAATTTCGGACTGGGCACACAAACTTACCTCATCAAGTCCGTCGTGAGCATTTACCGTATAAGCGAATTCGGTATCCAAATTTGCCAGGATGTGAGCTATCTGTCGGGCTACATCTCTATTGTAAGCTCCAATCATCTGCCGCTTTACTCCGGCGGGATTTAATAACGGCCCCAAAATATTGAAGAAGGTGCGAATACCCATTTTTCGTCTGGCGGTCATTACGTGCTTCATGGCGGGATGAAAATTAGGCGCAAACATAAAGACCAGTCCCGTCTCTTCAAATACTTCTTCTACCTCTTCTTTTTCAAGGTCAATAACAGCTCCCAACTCTTCCAATACATCGGCACTACCACTCTTGCTGGAAACACTTCTGTTGCCATGCTTAAGCACCGGAACACCTGCTCCGGCTACAACAAACATCGAAGCAGTCGAGATATTAAATGTTCCGGAACTATCGCCGCCGGTCCCGCATAAATCCACAGCGCCGTCAACCTCCACATCCGGTTTTATAGCTGCCTCCCGCATCACGCGTACAAAAGCAGTAAGCTCTTCCGTAGTTTCGCCTTTCGTACGCATTGCAGTTAAAAAAGAAGCAATCTGCTCATCAGAAACTTCTCCATTGATAATTCGACCAAGGGCTTGTTCTGCTTCAGATTCTTCGAGATCTTCCCCCCGTACCAGCCTATTTAAAATTGAACTAAATGTTGTATTTGGCTTCATGACAATAAATTACAGATAATTATTAAATTAAATTTGAACTATGATGTCATCTTGTCCGTCAGCTGTCAGATCAGGATCTATCAACCCAGATACTGAAGCAAATTCAGCATGACACGAAATATCAATATTCAATCTTCTTTCTATCATTCTCCAGCTCCATCCAGTTTTTTATAATGTTAGGACCTTCTATAGTCAGGATACTTTCGGGATGAAACTGGATACCTTCAATAGGATATTCGCGGTGCCGTAATCCCATAATCACTCCATCATCACTCCGGGCAGATATCTCCAATTCATCAGGAATATTGTCGGGATCTAAAATCAGCGAATGATAACGTGTAGCGGTAAACTCATCCGGAATATTTCGAAAAACAGATTTTCCGTCGTGTTTTATCAGCGATGTTTTGCCATGCATTAATTTGGGTGCATGAATAACCTTTCCGCCGAATACTTCCCCTATCGCCTGGTGCCCGAGACAGACTCCTAAAATTGATTTCTCTGCTCCAAACTCATTTATCACCGGCTCGGTTATGCCTGCATCGGCTGGGCGTCCGGGACCGGGTGAAATAAGTATCTTATCGGGATCTAGCTCCCGAACTTCATCCACAGTCAGTGCATCATTACGGACCACCTTGTAGGTGTTGGTATACTGCGCCACAATATGCACTAGGTTATAAGTAAACGAATCGTAATTGTCGATGATTAAAATCATTGTTTACAATCTCCCTGTTTTAACAAACTTTAGTATGCCCGCTGATTACGCAAATCGCGCAGAAATCTTAATCTGCGTAATGTGCGAAATCTGCGGGATTCTGATTTAACTGGTAAATTCATAAGTCTTAAACAGTCCTGTCACTTCCCGAACGGGCTTCATTACTTCTTCTGCCCTTTTTCGAGCTTTCTTGCCGCCTTCTTTAAGAATATCCCGAACCTTGTCCAGATCCTGTGCCAATTCTTTGCGCCTGGCTCGCGCTTCGGCAAAGTAGTCTTCAATCATGCTCAATAGTTCTTTTTTTGCATGTCCATATCCATACCCGCCGGCGCGATATTTTTCTGCGATCTCGTTCTGCTTTTCTTCATCCGCAAAAAGCTTAATCAGTGCAAAAACGTTGCAGCTTTCCGGGTCTTTCGGAGCATCCAGCGGCGTGGAATCTGTTTCTATGGACATCACTTTTTTCTTAAGCTCCTTACCCTCATCAAAAATACCGATGGTGTTTCCGTACGACTTGCTCATCTTCTGTCCGTCGATACCGGGCACCACCGCCACCGATTCCAAAATATGTGGCTCGGGCAGCTTCAGGTATTCATCGCCATAATTGTGATTAAATTTACCGGCTAAATCGCGGCAAATCTCTATATTCTGCTTCTGATCCTGCCCTACGGGCACGAGATCCGCATTATACATCAGGATATCGGCCGCTTGCAGGATCGGATAGGTAAACAGCCCGATATTGGGTTTGAGTCCTTGTGCCACTTTATCTTTATAAGCTACTCCTTTTTCCATCAGGCTAACGGGACAAAAGGTGCCTAAAATCCAGGCCAGCTCGGCATGCTGGGGCACATCACTCTGGGCAAAAAAGGTGCATTTGTCGGGATCCAAGCCCAATGCCAAATAATCCAGCGCAACATCCATTGTATTTTGATAAATCTCTTCGCCATCGTCAATTGATGTCAGCGAGTGATAATTCGCAATAAAGTAAAAGGCATCGCCCTCTTCCTGCATCTGGATGTGCTGACGCAGGGCTCCGAAATAGTTACCAAGGTGGAGTTTACCTGAGGATTGTATGCCTGACAATATCGTTTTCATCTGCATCTGAATATTTATCGTTTTAGAGTTAATTTATTTCCTTATTGCGTATCTCGTATTGCGTGGTACTCAATTAATACGCAATACGCAGTACGCAATAAAAATCTAGTCAGTAATTGACAGAGCAACACTCAATGCTTCAACAAGCGCATCTGCCTTATTTTTTGTTTCTATATATTCTTTTTGGGGATCGCTGTCGGCGACAATTCCGGCACCGGCCTGAATATACACTTTTGAATCGGTAACGAGCATGGTGCGAATCACAATACATGTATCCATATTGCCGGAAAAGTCGAAATAGCCAACCGCTCCCGCATAGGGACCGCGTTTCGTCGGCTCGAGCTCATCAATGATCTCCATCGCCCGAATTTTCGGGGCACCGCTGACCGTCCCCGCCGGGAAACAATGCTTTAGCGCATCGACCGAAGTTTTATCTTCGGCCAGATCCCCTTTCACATCAGAGACAATATGCATTACATGTGAATATCGTTCGATCACCTGCTCGCGGACCGGCTTCACAGTTGCCGGCTTGCAAACGCGAGACAGGTCATTACGTCCTAAATCAACCAGCATAACATGCTCGGCAATTTCTTTGGGATCATTTTTGAGATCTTTTTCCAGCTCCAGATCCTCCTCAGGCGTCTTGCCACGGGGTCGCGTCCCCGCAATGGGCAGAAGCTGAGCTTTTTCATCCTGCACGCGAACCAATACCTCCGGTGAAGAACCGATAAGTCCGAATTCATCAAAATCGAGAAAAAACAGGTACGGCGACGGGTTTACCATCCGCAGCGCGCGATACAACATAAAGCGATCGCCGCTGAAATCCGTTTCGAATCGCTGGGAAAGCACCACCTGAAAGATATCCCCTTCATAAATATACTCTTTCGCTTTCTCAACCATCTGTTCGAAATCCGGCTGTGCTATATTGCTCGAAAGATTATCCGGATTAATGGAAAATGAATCTGTCGAATGTACAGGCTGATAAACCAGTTCTTCCATTTCATCGAGCTGAGCCTGTGCTTTACTATATAAATTGTCGATTGGCTCATTATCATCCACAAAAACCGTATTGATAATGATCACCTGCTGCTTAACGTGATCAAAAGCAAAAATTTCATCATAAAAAGCCCAGATAGCTTCCGGAATGTTGATATCGTCCTGTGGAGTATTTTCGAGCTGCTCGATTTCCCGAACGGTATCATAGGAAGAAAATCCTACCGCGCCGCCCGTTAATCTCGGCAGATTGGGAATTGTTGGCTCACAATGCTGAGTCGTCAACTCTTTCAGCGCATCAAAATAAGGCTGATCAAGAATTTCGGTTTTTCCATTTTGTTTCAGGGTAACTTCTTTGCCATCGTATCGCAGTACCTGATAAGGATTACGTCCCAAAAATGAATATCGGGCCACCTGTTCTCCGCCTTCCACAGATTCCAGTAAAAAGGGATAGCGGGCATCTTTCCGCAGGGATAGAAACAGCGATACCGGAGTTAATACATCGGCCATAAGTCGGCGATAAACCGGAACTGCCGTGTATTCTTCCGCTAACTTTTTGAATTCTTTTTTATTCATATTTCATATTTCTTACCACTAAGGCACTAAGATCACTGAGAAAAAATACACTCTCTTTGGGCACTTAGTGATTTAATTTAATTCTTATATCAAATAAAAAAGCCCACTCCAGTTTTCCTGCAGTGGGCTTTCTAAATCCTTAGTCAATCAAGCTTATAAAAATGCCACTGCTCCGATTTTTCGGAGCCACCACCAACTGATATTTTTATGAGCTGATTTTTGCATAACGACCTGAAGATAATAGCCGGCTGTTCGAAAATCAACAACTTTATTTTGTAAACTTGAATTATCCTGTGAGGGTTAAATACTACTTGTTAAAGTTATATTGTTGAATGAGATCTTCAACCCTCCTGTTTACAAGGAATGATCCCATTTTATCTGTCTTGGACTGAAGACTGATGTAAACAGAATTTTCATATGAGTGATATCCCTCCAGCCATTTGATAACCTTTCCGATCACGAAGAATTCCTCATCATTGACTAATCCACTCTTCGGTGATTCTGGACCGGTTGGAGAACGAGAAATTCGAAAACAATGTGCTTTGATTGAGAGCACACCGGTCAATATCACTACTATTTGTCATCGTTGCAGAAGTTTCGGGAGTGGGATTTCATATACTAATTCATGCTTTGCCATGTAACGATTGAGTTGTCTCGAATATAGTTGAGATTCCTCATCATGCAGGAAACTACTGAATTCTTCGGAATGACCTGGACTACAGAACAAATAACCCATATTTACCTCGGGAGCAGAGCTCCCACAGAACTGTATTCGCAACGCAAAAACCCATAACTCGCAACCCACAACTCCTTCTTGTGAATATTTAGGTAATCAATCCCTAAAGTTAACACATTTTATATTATGCTTTTGTGTTAAAATCTGACCATATTTTGCCCATCATACTAAGGGATCTCCAAAATTCATTATGAGTAAATTAAGTTACTTCATCGGGACCTGCTTTGCATTGCTATTTATTTGCAGCAGTTCATTTGCACAACAGTCGGGATTGGACATGCTTACCATCGGTCCCAACGCACAGGCACTGGGGCTCAATCAAGCGGTAACTGCTGATCTATTGGGAGCATCCAACCTTTATACAAATCCGGCCAACCTGGCATTCGAGCAAAATTCAAGTCTTAATGGTACCTATACCCTTTGGATAGGAGATTTAGACCATTCCAATGCGGGAGTAAATTTGCGAAAAGGTTCGCGTGCATTGGCCTTTGGATTTCTTGGCTCACAAGTTAATGGTATTCCGTTGCGTGGTAATCAACCCGGGCCTCCGGATGGAACATTTAATATGAGTTCTGTATCACTTAGTGGCGGCTATGCTTATCGATTTGGACCCGTAGCATTGGGCGGCGCACTTCAATTCCTGCACGAAGAATTTCACGTCTACAATGCATCAGGATATGCCGCCAGTTTTGGTGCCGGTGCTCGAATCATGGAAGGAAAAGTTCAGCTGGGTGCCAGTCTGCTGAATCTTGGTGAAATGAGTGAGCTAAGAAATGAAGCTACTTCTCTGCCGACTACCTTTCGTACCGGCTTTGATGCCAGACTACTAACTTTTTTGCCGCCCAAGAATGATGACTTGCCTATTGCCGTCAATTTAAAAAATGACTGGGTATTTCCGATCAAGTCTATTCGCGGTACCACACAAAGTGAACCTGCGGATGACATTTACACCAGTATTGCCCTGGAGTTTGATGTAGCAAATATCATTGCTTTGCGAACCGGGTATAAGACGGGAGACACGGTCAGGCATTGGAGTGCCGGTGCGGGCATAACCGTGGCAAATATTATCGTGAATTATGCTTTAATTCCCTTTGAAACCGGCTTTGGAACTGCGCATTCCATAGGACTGCAGTATCGATTTTGATTTTGTCATCTGCTGCATAGCTATGATAGAACATATCCCTCCTTACTTGAGCAGTCCTTCTTAAAAGGGTATGATAAAACAACTGTAAAGCCGGCTTTAGCTCACAGGCTCGTCTGCCTGTAGTAATGTAGAAGTTGTACTTTCTGCAGATAGCGAAGCAGTTTCACTACCTCGGAGTGTTTATGTCCATTTTTTGTCGCCAAAAAATAGACGAAAAAAGCGCCGGCCCCGTGGAATCCTTCCGATACCTCGGAGGGCCACAAAGTGGCATTCCATAGGGCCAGGGGAATCGTAGATATTGTTCTTACAATAGCAGTAAATCGGGGATCGCTTTTCTACATTAGTCATTATTCTAATAATATCTTCCCGCGATTCGCCCCGGCCCCCATTATTAACCTGTATTATTTAAACTAAATAGAAGTTTATTAATTTTTCAGGTACAATTATTCCATTGGTAATTTCACTGATTTCTAAGAAGGCCTAAGAATTATGTATCGCTTCAGCACAAATTCTTAGACCGTTGATTAGACCGTGAGAGTGAATAAAATGAAGGCTTAATAACAAGAAATAAGCAACTTATCCCTGGCTCTCCGGCCTTAGCGGGTAAGGGGTAGAAAGGGTAAGCGGCGGACCGATAAGAAATAAATGGGGAAAGATATGATTAAGCAACTGGCGATCCGGAGCAGGAAATTTTTTGTAACCTGCAGAAAAAACAACATCTGCATTTATTTCCGGTCCGACCGAGCCCGTGCCCCGAAGCCGGTTAGCCGGTGAGTTTTACTGCACCTTTTGCTCACTCAAAAGGTGCAAAAGAAAAGATTGTTTTCACTGACCGTGTACACCTACCAGCATGACCAAACAACAAGTTGGAAAGAAACCCAATGGTTCGTGATTGAATTAATAAAGGAGGACCAATATTTATTTACACCCTTCGCCCGTTCCGGCAAACCACGGGCTAACATGATATATAAACTCAATCTTATAATGCTATCGGACACCCATGAATTTGTGTGTCTGCAGGCTGATGCCCCACTCTGGATTGGCCTTCACATAATCAATAATAAGATCTACAGCTCCCTCCTTTTCCCACTCGGGCTGTAAGAGAAGTTTCGTATTGTCGGGACATTTTTCGGCGTTCTTTTCGGCCCATTCCAGATCCTTATTCGTAAGTACCACAACTTTCAGCTCATCAACATAAGGGAAAATATCGTCAAGCGGCTCTTTAAAGCGTTTAGGCGAAAGTGTGATCCAGTCAAGGTAACCAGAAATGGGTGACGATCCGCTTGTTTCGATATGCACCTGAAGTCCGGCCTGTTTAAGCTGAAACGTCAATGGATCCAGGTCGTGCAGTAGTGGTTCGCCGCCGGTGATCACAGCGAATTCAGCGCCACTCTCTTTAGCACGATTTACGATATTCTCTACCGATTCAGTGGGATGTTCATCTTCATCCCAGCTCTCCTTCACATCACACCACCAGCAGTTGACATCGCAGCCTGCCGTACGAATAAAATATGCCGGGCGTCCGGTATGTGCTCCTTCCCCCTGGATCGTATAGAAATCCTCCATCAACGGATATTCTACCGCATTCATCTCATCCTGATCGATGAGCTCTTCCAGTTCTTCCTGATCTAATTCGTTAAACATTGTCTTCAGTATATTCAACCCAGCTATTTTCCGTCTCCCAAACGGTAATCCTCAGTTCAATAGTATCCGGGATACGCTGCTTGGTTTCATTATAAATAAATTCAGCGATACGTTCTGCCGTGGGATTTACCGGCAGCTCTTCATTCAAGACCGAATGATCCAGTCCACCCTTCTCGGAATCCTTTGCAGGCCATTTTAATTCCCTGAAATCGCAAACCATATCATCGCTGTCCAGGTACTTTGAAGGATGCAATTTATGGGACTTCGCTTCAACATGCACTTTATAGTTATGTCCATGCATGCGTCCACACTTGCCGTCGTAGCCATCTATCAGATGGGCAGCATCAAACGTAAACTCAGTATGTAGCTTCCATGTAGGCATCTAATTGATCATTCATTCAAAAAAAGAAAGGCTTGCCTCGATTGACAAGCCCTTAAGATAATGAACTAATGGCAAAAACTACATATTGTAGTCTGACCTATTTAGGAAATTTAATAGTACAACCTAATGCTTTTGTAGTTTTGGGATTGATCTCCTTGCCTTCCGCTAAATTTTTAATCGCATTTTTTAAATATGGCTGCTCTACATTTTCAGCTGATTTCGCATCATCATCAATAGCACCGGTATAAACCAGTTCCATGTCGCTGTTGAATAAAAAGATATCAGGCGTACGGGTAGCACCAAACGCTTCGGCCAGTTTCGCCTGTTCATCAAGTGCATAGTAGAATTCGTAGTTACTTGATTCAGCCCGCTGCTGCATATCCTCCATTGATTCTCCACCATCGCGAATGGCGGCGTTGGGATTCAAAGCAATGACGCCAATTCCATTTTCTTCAGCAAGTTTAGCAATTGGATTATAACGATCTTCCCATGCCTCAACCCAGGGACAGGTATTGCATGAAAAGTTAACAAGCAATCCATTTTCTTTTGCTACTTCTTCCAAGGTCAACACTTCACCGGATACATCCGTGACTTCTATATCAGTAAGCGGCGCCTTTGCTCCAATCTCTAAACGATCTGCCGTTTTATTCTCTACAGGCAAAAATGCCAGAATTCCGGCAGCTAGTAAGATCGGCAAAATGAATAACAGTTTATATCTCTTCATAGCATTGGTTATTTGATTGCATTTTTAATGTTTCGCTCAAACTTCTCGTAGTCGGCACCCTGTTCCCAGCTGGAAACAACAGTGCCATCTTTGTTCAAGATTTTTGTAAATGGCAGTGCTCCACTCCATTTATCCGATAACGCCTCAATAAACGGTTGATCTTTTCCAGTCTTAAAATAAGTAGTCCAGTCAACATTTTGTTCTTTAAGAAATTCCAGTGCGCGATCACGACTATCGGGAAAGTCCGCCGATACAAATATTACTTTCAACTCATCACTATATTTCCGCTGGAGATCAACGATATGTGGAAACTCTTCAATACAGGGAGCGCACCATGTCGCCCAAATATTGACAAGCACTGCCTTTTCCCCCTCGTAAGATTCCACAATTTGCTGTAATTCTGTGGGTGTAACATCTTTCAGCAGACTGTCATCAGGAGCTATAGTCAATGGTGATGCATTCGATATTCCATAAGTCAGTAATACCATCGTAAAAATGATAAGTATTGACAGCACCAGGCTTTTAACTATTGAGGAAATAGACATAGCTACTCAGAATTTTTTTTGTTTGGATCCCAAAAATGAGCTTCAATGTCGATCTGATAATCATCAATAAATTTGACTCCCTCCTGTTGCAGGCGTTCGCGCATCGTATCATCCGGAAAGTGACTCCGCCCCGTCAATTCTCCGTTTCTGTTGACTACTCTATGAGCCGGAATCTTACCGCCGGATTTATTAAGAGCATATCCTACCATTCGTGCCCCGGATGCAATACCCAAAAATCGTGCAATGGCTCCATATGTTGAAACACGTCCCTTTGGAATTTCGGCAACCACTTCATACACACGTTTATAATAGTCATCCATAGGTCCCATTCAATAATGTCTAAATTGTTCACATGTTTTACAATTTAAAACTATTAAGCAAGATGTTACATATTTTTTCATAGGGATCTTCTTGCCTGGGTTCTGATCGATCAACTAATGAAAGAGTTTGTAATCCTAACAGACAATAAAGATTTCTTAGTTCCTGTTGGTCTTCCAGGAGAGCCAGATGGTTCTGAATAGTTTCAAAATCACCGCGTTTTATGGGACCGGTCAGAGCTTCCGAAAAGGACTTATTTTCCACATTATCTAATGTATTATGGACAAGCGGCAGTAATGCTTTTTTCACTAGCTTATCGGGAAGGCCAGCAGATGTCCCTATTTTTACTGATGTATCCAGAAGTGTTGTCAGATAATTACAAGCCGTTACCGCTGCGATATGAAGATAAGCTTTTTGTTCAGCTGTCACTTCAAGTGTCTGTGCTCCCAACTTTTGCGCTACACTCTTCAGGATGGGAAATATCTCTGTATCTCCCTGTAAACTGAAATAAATATTGCTGAAATGGTCCGGCTTGGAATCAAGTGTAAAAGTCTGCAATGGATGAAAGGATGCAACCTTTGCCCCTTTTGATTTGAGCGGATCCAACAAGCCAGCCGGCTCATTTCCCGAGCAATGAACAAATATTCTGCTTTTAAAATCTCCTTCTAATTGAGATAACTGGTTTACAAGTACTTTAATCGAATCATCAGATACCGTCAAAAAAACCAGCTCTCCAAGTTCATCAAGTGTGGATGGGAATTTCCCCGCAGTTTCTATCCCTGATGATGTGGCAAGATTCTGAACTCTGTCTTCGGTACGGTTGAAAATGCTTGTAACCAATAAATCGCTTGCTAATAACGATTTCGTCAGTGCTGTTCCCAGCCTTCCTATTCCGATGACTGAAATTTCAGGAAGATCCATCGGTGATTAAAAGATCACGTGTTCACGGTCGGCATAGGCTGTTAGCAAACTTCCGGAATAATCTTCATACTCTCCCTTCAAGAAATTCAAATTAAGCTTCCATTTATTAGCGACGATAATACCCGCCATAAAAGCGGTAGTTCCTTTAATATTCGAATCTCCGCTGTAGAGATAGTTCATTAATTGCGATTGGTTATCAGCTTCTAAAATATCCAGCACTTTATCGAACTCCTGCTTTCGCTCATTATCAAGTTCACAGCAAAAAACAATCAAGGCATTGCGCGAAGCCAACACTTCTTCAAGAACATAGGCTAACTCTTTTATAATAGCGGGTTCTTTGTCTGCAATTTGGACGCTCAAGGCTTTAAAATCATCCGACAAAACCTGTAGAAACATCAACTGCTGAAACAGGCTGATCTCTTTATTAAAAGCTTCATCATGAATAAAGAAATCATCATCTTCATCGCAAAATTCATTCCGCAAATAGTCGTCTACCGGCACTTTTCCCAATGGAGTTTCAAAAAATGAGTTGGATGCCATCGGCAGCTTTTTATCGAGCTTCTCATCATAGGATTCCACCACAACAACAGTATCGTAATTCGCCATATCCAACCGGCTGTAGATATCGGAGACTCGTTCAAAATTTTCATCGTTTATAACTTCGGGAGCAAATAAAACGCGAATATCTTCATTCAATTCCGGATGTTTTTCTCTCGCTTTGCTAAGCCCTTGTTCTATCTGTTCCCGGTTATAGGAGGTAATATTCATAAACTTTGCTGATCAATTTTATTGAAGTAAATATGCTATAGCCAACCAGTGATTGCTCTTTTGAAAACTACAAATTTTAGCTGTTTTGTCATTATTTAATTCCACAAAATAATCCTCCCCTTCTTTTTGAATCCAAACCTGATTCATATTCAGTCGCAGCCCTTGTCCCCGTAGCTTAACATATGCTTCTTTAATGGTCCATAGACGAAGAGAGTCCATATCGGCAAATAGTTCTGTTTCATTGGGATGCAGGATTCGCCGCTTTAATTTTACGGGGACTTTTCGCTGGATGGGTTCGATATCCACACCAATTGCATGCGCATCAGAAATACCGCAAAACACCATCTTCTTGGTATGAGCAATGCTTACATGATATTCGTTTTCATGCGATACCCCGAACGGTTGCCCCAGCTTATCTTTGGTAATAGTTAGATTTTTTACTCCCAGATTTTGGGCCAATGCTTTAAGCGTTAATCGTGAGCTGATATACTCTTGCTGCCTGCGCAAATTTGTAAAGCTGTCGAGCTCTTCCAACTCAACCTCATTCAGCTGTTTTAAAGCATCAGTAGTTAGATCCATAATCTCCGACAGAGCAAACTGTCCCTGAAATGGTAATCTGTTATGTATTTCAGAAGTAATATTATGCATAAACTTTTTTATCATTAAGAGCTGAAAATCCCTAAATTTCTTCTCTTCTGAAACTCCTATAATTATAAAAAAATCCCATCAGTTAATAGCTAAAAGAAGCTTGTAGTAAATAAGTGATAGTATGCTATGAATTCCCTATTTTTAGCGACTTATAATCATTTCAAAAACAATAGTAATTAATACCTCAATTTTCCATGAGTAACACTGAGTCCTCAGTTAGTGAACAACACGAAATCCGTCTCGAAAAATTAGAGCAACTTCGGGAGCTGGGCTATGAACCGTATCCCTATGATTTCGAAGTCACTCATAAGAGCAAATATATATTGGATCATCCTGAACTAATAAAAAAGGACGATCAAGATGAGGACGAAGTAGAAAAAGTGTCTGTGGCAGGACGCGTTATGACGCGCCGGATCATGGGCGGATCCACATTCTTTAACCTGCAGGATTCGGAAGGAGAAATACAGGTTTACATCCGCAAAAATGATGTAGGCGAAGAAAAATATAACACCGTATTCAAAAAGCTTACAGATATCGGAGATATTGTAGGTGTTAAAGGTCATGTCTTTAAAACCGGTACGGGCGAAACCACCGTCTATGCGAAAGAGTTTGAAATGCTCAGTAAAACGCTCCGCCCTATTCCAATACCCAAAGAGGTGGAAGAAGATGGTGAAACAAAAACGTATGATGCGTTTACAGATAAAGAACAACGATACCGGCAGCGATATCTGGATCTTATTGTCAATCCGGAAGTACGCGGAGTCTTCCAACAGCGGACAGAGATGGTTCAGGCGATGCGTAATTTCATGAATGACAAAGGGTATCTCGAAGTAGAGACACCGATTCTGCAACCTATTTACGGCGGTGCTTCAGCCAAGCCTTTTGTTACGCATCATAATGCGCTGGATATGAAGCTGTATTTGCGAATTGCTAATGAGCTTTATCTAAAGCGGCTTATTGTAGGCGGATATGATGGCGTCTATGAATTTTCAAAGGATTTCCGAAACGAGGGGCTTTCGCGATTTCACAATCCGGAGTTTACTCAGGTTGAGCTTTATGTAGCATATGAGGATTACAACTGGATGATGGATTTTGTTGAGGCAATGCTGGAAAATGTAGCAAAAACGCTGCACGGCTCCACGAAAGTTCAAGTCGGAGATAATGAGATTGATTTTGCACGGCCCTGGCCGCGAATCCCGATGTTTGAAGCTATTGAAGAGGAAACAGGTAAAGATCTGTACAGCAAAGAGCTGGATGAGCTTGAAGAGATAGCACAGGAACTCAATATAGAGCTCGAAGATAATTCCGGGAAAGGCAAAATCATCGATGAGATTTTCGAAGAATACGTAGAACCCAATCTCATTCAGCCGACCTTTATTACTGATTATCCCATTGAAATGAGCCCCCTGGCCAAAAAGCATCGTGAAAAAGAAGGGCTTGTTGAGCGGTTTGAATGTATCTGTAACGGCAAAGAGATCGCCAATGCCTTTTCGGAGCTTAATGATCCGGTTGACCAGCGAGAGCGATTCGAAGAACAAGCTCGTCTGCGTGCACAAGGTGATGAAGAAGCTATGGAGATTGACGAAGATTTTCTGCAGGCTCTGGAGTACGGAATGCCCCCCACGGCAGGTCTCGGTATTGGCATTGACCGTCTTGCCATGATAATGACCGACTCCGACTCAATTCGGGATGTCCTGTTCTTCCCTCAAATGAAACCGGAAAAAGGCTAATTTCAAATGCCAAATAATAAACTCCAAACACTTTTCTGTTTATTACCGGTGCTGAAGTTTGATATTTGTTGTAATTTGTATTTTGAACTTTGTTAAATATGAACTTTGAGTGGTATTTAGCCAAACGATACTTCAAGGGTAAGAGAAAGGGATCCAGTTTCTTATCCTTTATTAAGACGATGGCTATTACCGGCGTGGCTGTGGGTTCAGCGGGGCTTTTGATTGCTCTATCGGTGGTTCACGGCTTTAAGTCTGTCATCGATGATAAAGTTCTGGGGTTTGCTCCACATGTCACTGTTACTACCTATGGAGATGATTCTATCAACCGTGCTGATACCCTGTTAAAGAACCTCCATACCTATCCAGAAGTTGGTCAGGCACAAGCCGTGGTGAATGGCCAGTCGATGTTACAATCAGAGGATGTTACCGGTACGCTTTTAAAAGGGGTAGATGAAGCCGGCGATGTTACTGATATCAGAGAATATATCAGGAGCGGAACGTACGATCTTTCAACTGACAGCAGCGGGCGCCCCGGTATTGTATTGGGAGCTGAACTTGCCAGAACATTGGGTGCTGATACCAATGATGTAGTAACAGCATATACCGTGCAAGGGTTACCCTCTCCCTTTAGTTCACCGGAGATAAAGCAATTTCGCTTAGCAGGCATTTATCAGACGGGAATTGGTCAGTTTGATGATGTTCTGGGACTTGTGGCACGTCCCCATGCCCAGGAGCTTTTCCAAAGATCGGAATCGGAAGCCTCCGCCATTGAAATCCGCCTCAAAAATCAATCTGATATTGCCTCTTTTGGGGAACAGCTGGATGACAAACTGCAGTTTCCCTATTTCGTCGAAACCATTTACCAGCGGTACAGTAGTATATTTGCCTGGGTAGACCTGCAAGAACAGACGATTCCCTTTGTTATCAGCGTGATGATTATTGTAGCTGCTTTTAACCTGATCGGCACAGTTTTAATGATGGTACTTGAACGCACCCGCGACATCGGTATTCTCAAAACAATGGGTGCCAGCGATAAAAGTATTCACGGCGTATTTTTATTAGAGGGATTATTTGTTGCCGTTGTTGGACTTGCAATCGGTATTTCTCTTTCTCTCCTCTTTGCCTGGTTACAAACGACCTATCAGATTATCCCGCTTTCCGAAGAAAATTATTATATGGCCTATGCTCCCGTAGAACCACATATGTTAGATTTTTTGATCGTAACTGCCGTTACGCTGCTCCTTTGTGCCTTGGCATCGTGGTTACCCGCTCGAATTGCTGCGAATACGGATCCGCTGAAAGTTATTGCATACGGCCGGTAATCCTTACCGGCAATCGGGCGGCTGGGTTTGCCGTCCGGTGGATAGAAAAAGCAGGAGAAATTGGCGATGGCTATTAGTCCACCAGCTCGCAAAGCCAGGGTGGCAAGCGTTCTTTCAATCAATCCGCCCGACCGCAGAACCAGTGTCGGACAGTTTCGGAGTGGCTTGGGTTCCTCATAAGGGTCGGGAGCAGAGCTCACTCCCAACTTCCAATTGGTTACGCACAGGCAGGCATCGGAACGAGATAATGTGGGGCGGAAGCAGAGCTGCCCCCAACAAATAACAGAAAGTGTAAGCGGGCGCTCGCCTCTATCAGAAGGTTTTAATAAGTCTCATCTTCAAAATCCTGTTCCTCAGAAAAAGCTTCTTGCCAGAATAAATAGCTTCCGACGAAAATTCCTTTCAGGATAAACGCAGAAAACACAATCATCAAACCTACTTCCTGGAATAACAGGATAAGAATTCCGTAGAAGATAAATAGGAAAAACTTCCCTTTATGTTCCTTAATCGATTTCTTGTCGAAACCCGGTATTTTATCAAACGGAATAGTGCTAACCATTAAAAAGGAGAGCAACACTATTAAGGGTACGAGCACAGTATTTAATCCGTATTCAAAACCTTCGAACATTTCCAATTTATTGTAAAAAGTAAGATAAAACGCCGCAATCATTATTGCATGTCCCGGTATAGGAAGTCCTTTAAAAAAGTTGCTGCGGGTTTCTTGCACATCAACATTATAACGTGCCAGTCTTACCGCTCCACATAACGGAGGTAGTGCACTCAATATAATTCCCACAAAGGGCATTTCACTCAGTCCAAAGCTATACAAAAGAAACCCCGGGGCTACTCCGAATGACACGACATCACTTATCGAATCAAGCTCGATACCAAACTGGCTGGTGGCGTTGGAAAGGCGGGCCATAAATCCATCAAGCGCATCAAAAAGACCGGCAAAGACAATCAACCACGCACCGAAGAAGAGACGGCCCTCAGCAATGCTGATGATAGCCAAAAAGCCACAGAAAAGATTCATCAAGGTGAAAAAACTGGGAATGACGGTGCGGGGGATCTGTTTTCGTTTGCGCCCGTTTTGCTCCCGTTTCTTTTTTCTACGACGTCGAAATCGCTTCCATTTTTGTATGGGATATTTCATTTTATGCGTTGATCGTAGCTAAAATTGTTTCACCGGCCACAGCTTTTTCTCCTTCCGATACATTTACCTCAACATCCAATGGCACAAGTATATCCATTCTCGAACCAAACTTCATCATTCCGAACCGATCCCCTGCTTTAATCTCATCACCTACATCTATATGATATACAATACGGCGTGCAAGAAAGCCCGTAATCTGCCTGAAAAATATTTTAGTACCCGAAGGATGTCTGACGCCAAAATCGGCTCGTTCATTCATCTCCGAGGAACGGTGATCGAATGCCATCAAATAGAGACCTGGTTCATACTCCAGATACTCAACTTTGCCCGTTACCGGAATGCGATTTACGTGTACATCCAGCGGCGATAGAAATATACTAATCTGCTTAGCACGGGCATTGATATATCGATTTTCATCAACTTCTTTAATCTGTACAATATTTCCATCTGCCGGGGAAAGCACATAATTGTCACCTTCGGTAATATCCCTGTCAGGATCCCGAAAGAAAAAGAGCATAAAGGCAACGAGCAAAACCATCGCCACATAAAGAATATAGGCCGTCCAGTGAGGCTCTAAGTAATAGTGAGCAAAACCACTGACGATAACAGCAAAAATTACTGTTATAAATATCGTTGTGTACCCATCACGTGCAAACATATATGTTTATTTAGCCAAACTGTCTGAGAATATCGTTGAAAGTAACGAAAATAAAGAGTGCGATTATAAGCAAAAATCCAATCTGTTGCAGGGCCATACGCACTTTGGCAGAAGGCTCGCGACGGGTAATGCCTTCATATATTAAAAACATTAGGTGACCACCGTCTAGTACGGGGATAGGCAGGATGTTCATAATGGCCAGTGTAACACTGAGAAAGGCTGTAATATTCCAGAAGCCGATAGCCCCACCGGCATCTGTAGCTTGTTTCGTTACATTAGCTATTGCAACAGGACCACCCAGATTATCTCTTACCGAAATATCTCCCGAAAACATTTTACTAAATCCCTGAATGATACCTGTAAGAGTCTGATTAGTTTTTTGGACGCCAACACTGGCTGATTCAAATAGTCCATACTGAAAACGATCGACTTTAAAAAAATCTTCGGCATCGGGCTGAAAACCAATACCAATCTGATTTTGCTCATTAGGCAAAAGTTTAAATTCTTTCGTAACTCCATCTCTGTTTACAGCTATAAGCAAACTATCCTCAGAGGATGAAATTTTTGTAATTACTTCCTGAAGATAATTGACACGCTCTCCATTTATGGCCGTTATTACATCACCACTTTGAATACCGGCCTGATCAGCAGGTGCTCCATTCTGCACCTGGGTAATGGGCACGTTTGGCATAGCATTATTCAGCGTAATAAAACCCCGCTGACCTAAATCATCTAACAGTGAATCAGCGATTGGAATGGTTTTTTGTTGGCCATCTCGCAGTACCGTATAACTCAGGGATGAAGCAGTCATCTCATTGGGAGCAAACAGATCCTCAAAATACGGTACCTCTTTACCATTTACTCCTATAATCTTATCCCCGGTTTCAAATCCAACCTGAGAGGCCAGTGATCCTTCCTGGACATAAATACCATTTACACTATCGATATCCACCTTTACATCGCCGTTTGAGAAGGCAAGCCCGGCATAAATAAGGACAGCTAAAATCATATTAAAGATTACTCCGGCCGTAATAACGATCATTCGCTGCCAAACCGGCTTGCTCCGGTATTCCCAGGGTTTGGGCTCTTCATCCAGATAATCATCATCCATACTTTCATCGATCATACCGGATATTTTCACATAGCCGCCCAGCGGTGTAGCCCCGATACAGTAATCGGTTCCACCTTTTTGAAATCCCCAGATTCGGGGCGGAAATCCCAGTGAAAAGCGTTCAACACGCATCCCAAAAAGCTTTGCAGCCAGGAAATGGCCAAGCTCATGGAAAAACACCAATATGAGTAGCGCAGCGGCAAATATTCCCAGCGTAGATAATAAACTTACAATCCATTCCATGTATCGCGATACAGATTAAAGTGTTGCAGCCAGTTGTCTGGCTTGATTGTCTATATTTTTCAGAGATTCTAACGTAATAACATCAGAATTATTTAACTGTTCCAAACACCCTTCAATGATGTCCGGTATCTTCATAAACGTAATTTCCTGATTCAGGAATCGTTCAACAGCTATTTCGTTGGCGGCATTCAAAATAGCCGGTGACAGTCCTCCTTCTTTGATCGATTCCATGGCAAGTCGCAAGCAGGGGAATCGGTCAAAATCAACCGGTTCAAATGTTAAATCAAAGGCCGACTTCCAATCCAGACGCGGTGCATCCAGATCAATTCGATCGGGCGAAGTAAGCGCATATAAAATTGGTACTTTCATCGTCGGAGGCCCCAACTGCGCCTTGCTGGATCCGTCGGTAAAGGTCACAACAGAGTGTATAACGCTTTGTGGATGAACGACAGCCTCAATTTTTGATAATGGCATATCAAACAGCCAGTGAGCTTCTATGATCTCAAGTCCCTTATTCATCATTGTAGCTGAATCGATAGTAATTTTAGCACCCATCGACCAGTTTGGATGATCAAGCGCATCAGAGACTGTAATCTCCTGCATCTGTTTTTTCGTCCACGTACGAAATGGTCCACCGCTGGCCGTAATTACCAGCTTTTCAATCTTATCGAGCGGCTCACCCACCAGGCATTGAAGCATGGCACTGTGTTCGGAATCAACAGGAATCAGCTGACTCCGGTTGTCTTTGATAATTTCATCAATGATTTTACCACCTACCACCAGCGATTCTTTGTTAGCCAGCGCTACTTTTTTGCCCGCACGGAGCGCTTTCAGTGTTGGTTCAAATCCAGCAAACCCAACAAGGCTATTTAAAATGACATCGGCTTCTTCAAGAGTAGCCAGTTCCGTAAGATCATCACTTCCGGCCAAGACTTTAGTTTCCCGGCTATTAATTTGGTTTCTGAATGGTTTAATTGCATCCTTTTCACAAAGCAGAGCATATTTCGGCTTAAATTCGTTAACTTGGTCGGCCATTTTCTCCCAGCTACTGTTGCAGCTTATGGCAAGTACATCAAATCTGTCGGGATGTTCCCTGACAATATCCAGGGCCTGTTCGCCTATGGAGCCCGTTGAACCCAGTATGACCAGTTTCTTTTGCTTCAAGAGTATAATTCTTCAATTCAAAATAGTTTCGAAGATAGATAAAAACAGCTAGAAATCTGAATAGAATAACCCACAATTTTCTGATGTAATAAAATTAATACTCCAGTTCTTTTGCTGTTTTATACATAAGCGCGTGCGCCGATACCGTCTCTTTAAGTGAAGGAGCATATCCGCCCGAAAGCAAAAGT
The DNA here is from genome assembly GCF_058386985.1 of Fodinibius sp. GM108. Taxonomy (NCBI): domain Bacteria; kingdom Pseudomonadati; phylum Balneolota; class Balneolia; order Balneolales; family Balneolaceae; genus Fodinibius; species Fodinibius sp. GM108. Next base: position 57,862 of record NZ_JBYEIR010000005.1, on the reverse strand, counting down.
ACCAACGGCACATCCTTTGATGTTATTTTTTTGATGACTATCCGGTCACGCCTTTCCAATCCCTCTGTAGTCAATGACAAACGTCCGAAGTGATCGGTCTCCAGCGGATCAATTCCGCCAAGATAAAAAACCAAATCTGGTTTAAACTTTTGAAAAACAGTGTCTAAAGCATCTCCAAGCTTCTGCAAATAAACTTTGTCACCGGTTCCATCAGCAAGACCTATATCATACGTGGATGGTGGCTTTTTAAAAGGATAGTTATTGGCTCCATGCAGGGAAAATGTAAAAACATTCTGATTGTCTTTAAAAATTTCGGCCGTGCCATTTCCCTGGTGCACATCACAATCAATCACTAAAATCTTTTTTGCCCACATCGATTGTTGCAGCACATTAATAGCTACCGCAACGTCATTGAACACGCAAAATCCCTCCCCATAATCAGACATTGCATGGTGAGTACCACCCGCCAAGTTACCAGAAATACCATCTTGTAACGCCATCAGGGCAGCATTAATTGTCCCCTGTACTGCTAGTCTGGATCGAACAGCTAACTTCTTTGACCATGGAAGCCCCAGGCGACGTAATTCACGGTATTCGAGATTCCCTTTCATTATTCCATTCACATACCGAGCACTGTGAGTTGTAAGCAAATTAGTCATATCCACCATTGAAGGTTCAACGATATCACTGTGATCGATAACCTCGTGCTCGAGCAAATAACGGTATAAGCCCGAAAATTTTTTCATGGGAAAAACATGCTCTTCAGGTATAGGAGCATAGTATCCCGGGGCATATGATACTCTCACAGCAATATTTAAGCTTTGTTTAACTTCAATTTTGTGCTATCTGAATAAGACCCATCATCCGGCCGCTCTGTTCTCGTTCTCTGCGATATGAGTAAAAATGTTCTTTATCCTCAATGGTACACTCTTCTCGTATCTCAACGTGTGCTTGCTGTATTCCCGACTGTTCAAGCTGAAACTTGAGAAAAGACTTCAAATCCAGATGAGGTTTTTCATAATGTTCATAGTCAATAAATTCATCCGGAAACTGTTCTGCCACCTCCTCTCCTATTTCAAAATTTTCCAGAGAAATACAGGGACTCACAAAAGCTTTTACTTTTTGAAGATTGGCTCCTTGCTCTTTCATTTTTTTTATTCCTTTCGGAACGATATCTCCTGCGGCTCCGCGCCATCCGGCATGCAGCGCCCCAATTACTTTATTTTCGAAATCCCACAACAAAACAGCAGCACAATCCGCTACCTGGATAGATAATGTCAATCCCGGAATTTTTGTGATCAATCCGTCTGTAGAAGGATAAGTACCTCCTTCGGTAACTACTCGAATTCTGTTGCTGTGAACCTGATCGGCATAAGCTACCCACTCAGGATCAATCTGCAGCCCTGTTAACAAGACCAGCCTGTTTTTGGCAACCAGTTCTTTTTTTTCAGGAGTGTTAAATCCCAGATTGAGTCCCGGAATATCATGATTATGATAACCAAATTCTTTGTTTTTTAAGGTAAACCATGCCTTAATGCCAGTTGTTTCCAGCTGGGTTGGTTTTATTAACGCAAGTTCAGTTGTCAAGTCTTTCATCTAACGTACTTCTGATAATTTCAGTGGGAAATGAGTGGCCGGTCCATAGTTCAAATGATCGGCTTCCTTGTTGTATTAACATTTCCAATCCACTAATCGTTGTAGTTTCTGTTTGTTTAGCCTGCTTCAAAAATTTCGTCTCAGTTGGATTATACACAATATCGTAACAAATGCGCCCCTCTAAAAATTGAATTTCTGAATCGCGGACAGGTGATCTATCTATATTGGGATGCATACCGAGTGGTGTAGCATTAACTATCAACAAAACTTCATCCACTACTGAGGTCCATTCGTGATAAGAAATGATCTTTACCTGTTCAAAATCTTTAAACGAGCTTATTTTACCAGGTGTCCGAGAAACCAGAAAGAGTTCGTCTATTCCCATTTCCACGAGCGCTACAACTATTGCTTTAGATGCTCCTCCGGTACCAAATATTATAGCATCAGACCCAATAAGATCATTTTCAGAATCTTTCAGTGGCGATAGAAAACCTTCGTAATCGGTATTATATCCTTCAATGCTGTAATTGTTTTTAACAATCGTATTTATTGCCCCAATTTTATGAGCTTTTTGATCAGTATGATCTACATAATCAGCTATAACCTGTTTATAAGGAATGGTTATGTTAGCTCCAAGAAATGTATCTTTATTCAAAAAGACTGCAAGTTCTGCAAGTTCACTGTTTTGCAAATCTACGGCATGATATGTAGCGTCCATTTCATAATATTGCAATGCCTTATTATGCATCAAAGGCGACCAGCTGTGTTCTACTGGATGACCAAATAATAGATAGTGAGGTTTTTCAGATTCGGGGCTCCTTTTAAATTCTTTTAAGTTCATGCAAGAAATTTCTTAAACAAAAAAAATGCGCACTGAAATAGTGCGCATTTTCTACGATAAGTATGTGTTTTTTTACGCTGCTGCTTCCTCCTCAGCCTCGGCGTCTTCTTTCTCAGCTTCTGCAAGTGTTTCATCCACATTTTGCTTAAATGTACCCTCTTCCGCTTCTTCTTTAAACCGTTGAAGGTCTTTTTTCATCTGAGCTGGAAGGCCCTGAATAAATTTCGCCAACTCTTCGTCCGGCTCTCCATAAAAAGTGCGGTAATCAAGACTAAAGTCAACACGAGTACGTTCCCCATTATCAAGTGGAGTAAAACGAATCGTCCCTGTTTGATTCAAGTTACCATTGATGGTAATCCATGCAAAACGGGTGTTTCGCAGATCATCAATGATGTTTGTTGTCCATTCAAATTTTTCGCTACCGAGCGTGGTGGAAAATTCGAATGTTTGCGAGTTTATCTTGTTAACTCTTTCGATACGTTCAAAGAAGTGAGGAAAGTAAGTTGGATCACTTAAGTATTCATAGACTTTGGCTAGAGGCAGGTCAACTTCAATTCTTTCGTGCGCCATAATTTATACTTCAAGATTGGTTAAAATTAGTAGTTGAAACGTTAAAAAAAGGGAGATTTTTAGTTTCAAAGTAGGTGTAACCCACAATGCAATAAATATAGGCATTTTTTCTGTAATCAGCAATTAATACCCCTCAAAATATTTAAACGGCTTTTTTTAAAGTTGAACAACTAATCACAGCAACTCATTTAATATTCAGAGCCTAAAAGTTATCTGTACCAGCATTTACCCCGCTTTCTTTTTAACTACCCAATTCTTGAACCTGCTCCCAAATTTCCCTGTGAACTTGGTCGGCAGGCTGGGTTGCATCCACAGTAAAAATGCGTCCACTATTTTGTGCGATTTTATTAAAACCCTGTATCACTTTCTCAAAAAATTCATCGCCCGACTGTTCCATACGGTCCTTTTTTTCAGACATTCTTTTTTTTGCCTCCATCAGCGGTACTTGCATATAAATTGTAAGATCCGGAATACGCTTATGGCTTGCTATCGCATTCATATTCTCAATCTCATCAAGTGGAATCGACTGGCGCCCATATCCCTGGTAAGCAGTAGTAGAATCATAAAAACGGTCAAGAATTACTACGGCCCCTTCTTTTAAGCTCGGTAATACATTTTCTGCCATCAGCTGCGATCGAGCCGCTGAAAAAAGAAGGAGCTCGGTAACCGGGTCGATGTCATAAGTATCATTCAATAATATTTCGCGCACTTTTTCAGAAACTTCCGGTCCTCCCGGATCCCTGAAAACTTTGACCGTTGCCCCCTCTTTTCCAAGGCGTTTTTGCAGTTTTTCTATTTGTGTTGATTTACCACTGCCGTCGATCCCTTCGAATGTTATAAACACAGGAGTTTTATTTATTAGTTTTTAAACATGACGCCCCAATATAACAATCATCTTAATTTCATGAACCGTTTGGAAAAAGTTCTCATTTCAGAAAGGTCAATAAGGAGTAAAATGTCTCTCCGTACCGCTAAAAAGAAATGACTCTCAACAATTAGAAATCAAAATCGTCCATCATTTCAGGCGGCTCTTTGTCAAGAGCGATAGCTAATCCTATATAAACTAACAGCGAAGTACCAGAACCAGCAAAAAAGGTAATTACGAACAGCAGACGGATGACTGTGGAACTGATGCCAAAATATTTGGCTAATCCTCCACAAACTCCGGCCCATTTTTTATCAGTACGAGATTTATAAAGCTTCTTTGACTGGCGAAATGCATACCTGTCAAAACCGGATTTAGCTGATTTATTCTTACTGCCCGACTTCTTTTTTCTTCCTGATTTGGTTTTACCGCCTAGATCATTGTTCAGCGTAAAGTCTTCCTCGGAGGTGTCATCATAATCGTAATCCTCGAAATCGTAAGAAAAGTCAAAACTTTCTGATTTGCTCTCTTCCTTTTTCTGTTTTTTCGCCTTTTTTCGATCGCCCACTAAAAAGCCAAAGCCAACCAGGGTTACCAGTATTCCGCCGACCAGCGGCATAGCATTAATTAATCCTGATAAATCGGGACCGAAACCTAACCCAAGCATCTGGATCATGTAAACCATACCAACAAAAAACATTGCGATACCCGCAATAGTAGCGAAATTCCAGATATTGGTATTCGCCTTCTTCTCCTCTTCCAAAAACTCCTGCATCGTATTGCGAAGTTCATGGTCCTCGAACTCCATAAGTGAATCGAGATTTTGATAGTCGGAATATTGTCTTGTTTTATCAGCCATAATATTATGCCCATTTATCGTTTGCTAACAACAAACAAATAGTACGTCAACAACCGCTCATTGTTACAATTGAAAATAAGGATTAATCCCGAACAATAGTACGTGCTTCCGTAAGAATTTTGTTCAGCGGAATATCAAAATCTTCTACGGGCAACTGGGTAACTACATTTTTCTCAAAGAGTAATCCAATTTTGGGACAACTGGTATCCTCTAAAAAACGATCATAAAAACCTTGACCATAGCCGATTCGGTTACACTGCTCGTCGCCTCCTACCATTGGTACAATTACCAAATCCAGTTCTGTGGGAGAAATAGACTCTCCGTCATCAGGCTCAAGTACTCCCCACCGATTAACTTCGAGATCATCATATGAGTTTAACCGGATATGACTCAGAGTTCCATTCTCAAAATCCGTTACCGGAACTACAACCCGCTTTCCTTTGGTAAGCATCTCTTTTATAAGTTCACGAGTCTCTACTTCACGGCGCTTATTAATCGATACATAACAATGTACAGTTTCAGCTTTTTTAAATTCGGTCTGCTTCTTTAGGGTCTCAATTATATCAGCCGAATAACCATAGTAATCGGGTTCAGATATGGCTGACCGTTGTTCTAACAACTTTTGACGAAGTTTATTTTTTTTCTCCTGAATGCTCAAAACTAAAGATAAATAAGTTTATGATGATCAAATTTTTCATCCTCATCGAGTGAATCTAAAAACCTGTCCCAAATATCGAGGCCGTATTTATTCATATAAAAAATGCCGGCAATGACTCGTTCCTGCAATGAATCAGATGGAAACAGATTGGTTTTAATTCTCCGAATACGTTTCAACTGTATTTCATCCTGTTTTTTTACAGCCCGATAGATCTTTCCTTTTAACTTATCCAACTCATTAAAATAAGCAGCTGTCGACTTTTCTACGGCTCCTTCCAGTGTAGGGTCAATGCCGGCGATCTTTTCTTTTTTGGGATCAATTAACTGCTCGATATCTTCTTTCCAGTCATTAAAAATTGCCTCGATATCGTGCTGTTCAGTGCGATCAACATAGCTCGATTCCAGATCTTCAATACGATTATGATACTCGTGGAGATCAAAAGGCAGTTCACTTATAATACGGTCAATGGCAGGTTCGATTATCGTTGCACTGAGACGGGGAAAAATGACAGGCATTTCCAAATCAAAACAGTCATACATCTTTTTCATCTGGCCGTAATAAGCCGTTTCTCCCGGGCCTGCTACATATCCAAGTGTAGGCAGCAACCTATCCTGTAGAATCGGGCGCAAAAAAACATTAGGAGAAAATTTGTCATACCGGTCATCAATTTCACTAAAGAGCTCTTCAGTACTCCACTCTGTTCCTGCATCTGTTCTCCATGCACTGCCATTCCTGCTTATTTTCGTTCGGCCGGTCTCGTCATCCAAGTAAAATAAATTGGAGTCGTATAGTTTTACCTGCTGATGATATCCCTCACTCAACTTCTTTGTCTGTTCGTCGAGCGCTTGCCGAATTCGGTCTGCGTTTTGAATTGACAGCTTTAAACAGTTACTCGTAACTTTTTTTACTTCGGAATGATTGCTGCCGGCTAAAACCAGCCCGTGCTTAGAAAATATGGCACTTATAAAATGGGCAAAACTTTCTAAAAAGGTGTTATCCGGCTGAAAAGACCGATCGAGCAACTCCCAAAGGTCATCCGAAAAATCTGTGTCGTATAGAGAGCTCCGCAACCCGTCTCGTATCTGCTCAATCTGTTTGGGAATAGTAATATCAGCTACTACAGGAAGTCCGTCACTTTTAGATGGTAATTCGAAATGCCGGATTTCACTGTCATTAAACACATTCAGTGTTCGCACCTCATCATAATCATGATCTTCATCAGCCAACCAAAAGACCGGAATAACGGGACGCTTATACTGGCGCTCTAACTTTTGGGCAAGATGAATTGTGCTGATTGTTTTAAACACCGTGTATAAAGGGCCGCCGTAAAGCCCCAACTGTTGTCCTGTAACTATGGCAACAGCTCGTTCATCTTTCAACCGCTCTAAATTCTCCAGGGCTGCGCGATCTGCCTCGAACTGTTCATTAAAAGAGGTGAGAATCTCAACTGCTTTTTGCCGATCACCCTGAAACGTAAACTGCTCTATCTTTTGAGCAATCTCTTTATCGGAAAATGGGTCAGTTTCATAAAACTCGTCTAACTTACTAAAGTTGCCAACGTATGTTTTAAACAGTTTTGAAAACGGGAGGTGCTCGAAGGAATAATCTGAAACTTGCAAACCCCTATCCTTTTAATTTTTGAATTTCATCCCTTAGCCGGGCAGCCTTTTCATAGTTTTCCGTATCTATTGCTGTTTGGAGCTCGTTTTCAAGTTTTTCGAGCTTACTCATCTCTTTGGTCTGCTCCTGAGATTCAGAGGCGGTAGTTAAGTTTTCGCCTTCTTCCCCCTCTGATATGATGCCGGCTTCATCAAGTATTTCGCTTGCTACAAATATCGAAGCATTAAACCGTACAGCAAGAGCGATTGCATCACTCGGCCGCGCATCCTGCTCCATAGTTTGACCGTTATCATCGTAAATAATTTTGGCGAAAAAAGTTCCTTCACTCAGATCATTAATAAAAACCTGATTCACATTTGCTCCAAAGTTCTGAATCATATTTTTAAGCAAATCATGAGTCATCGGTCGAGGTGGCTTTATATGCTCCAATTCAAGCGCTATAGCCTGGGCTTCGAACGTTCCTATAATTATAGGAAGACGTCTGTTTCCCTCTATTTCGTTAAGAATTAAAGCATAAGCTCCGCCACTACTTGGGCTTGTTGACAGCCCTAATATGTCCATCTTGATTTTATCCAATGGTATAAAACTTCTTTTGAGTAATAATTAAAATTTCGAAAATTAAATTTACTGATTTTTACGGTACCCGTAAACTATCTAAACTACCTTTAATAAACGGAAATTCCATGCTAAATGTTTGGTTATAGGAACAAGAATTAAACACGACATCCTATGGACAATAAAAACGTTTCACCAAAAATTAATTCCATAAAATGGGGACAAGTTTCAACGGATGAAGGCAACCAATATAAAGATGCTAAATTATATCCCGGCGGCTCTCGTGCCTGGGATTGGAATGAGACCGGAACGCATCATGTACCCGGCATACAACCCGCTGATGTAGAAGAACTGCTCGAACATGGAGCAGAACAAGTTGTCCTATCTCAGGGTTTTCATGAACGCCTGCAGGTTTGCGACGAAACCTTAGAGTTGCTGGATAAAGAGGACATTGAATACCATATCCTTGAAACTGAAAAGGCTGCGAATAAATACAATGAACTATGCAGATCGCAACCAGTCGGAGCTCTCATCCACTCTACATGTTAAGAAGCCATCATTAATTGTTACCCGTGCGAATTCATTCTATGTATACTCATTTTAAATAAGAAAGGGCTAATTATTTTTTATCTTTTCACTTTCAGAAATACTATATTCTGGGCCTTAATTTCATTGACATTGCGAACCATTGCCACTAATTTCCGACTGGTCAAATCTAACAGAATTTAACTGATGCTATCTAATTATTTACCAATACTGATCCTGGCCGGAGTTGCAGTTGTACTGGCCATTTTGTTGTTGAGTCTGTCGAGGCTTTTAGGCCCCTATCGGCCCAATAAAAACAAGTTAGATCCATATGAGAGCGGCATGGATCCCGTTGGGGATGCAACCGGTCGTTATTCTATTGCCTTTTATCTTGTAGCAATAGAGTTTATTGTTTTTGATATCGAAGTTGTATTTCTGTATCCCTGGGCAGTAAACTTTCTCGACTATGGTGTGGGAACGATTGTTGCCATGGCAATATTTATACTCGTCCTGTTTGTAGGACTACTTTATACCGTGAAAGTTGGAACACTTGACTGGGATATGAAAGAAGGAATGTTTAACAGATAAAACCTATAGTATTATGGGTATCGAAAATTCTCTTGGTAAAGGATATTTTACTACAAAAATTGATGCTGTAACGAACTGGGCAAGATCCAATGCCGCCTGGCCTATGCCGATGGGATTGGCATGTTGCGCTATTGAATTTATGGCTTTTGCAGGCCCTAAATATGATGCTGCGCGTTTCGGTTCAGAAGTTATGCGGTTTTCACCTCGTCAAAGTGATGTGATGATCGTAGCCGGATGGGTGAACTACAAAATGTCTCACGCTGTACGTCGTATCTGGGATCAAATGCCCGATCCTAAGTGGTGCATTGCAGTAGGAGCTTGTGCTTCAACCGGCGGTATGCATCGTAGCTACGGTGTAGTGCAGGGTTGCGACAACTTTTTGCCTGTGGATGCATACATTTCGGGCTGCCCGCCGCGCCCCGAGGCCCTACTTCATGCCCTTATGAAAATTCAGGATAAAATTCGTACTGAACACTCCGTAACGCTTGATACGTAATTATGGAATTAGATTTATCAGATACTCTACAGAATGTTGTTGATGGGCTGACTTCGGATTATTCCGAAGCCGTCGTTGATGTTTATCAGTCCTCGGGTGATACTTTTATCCGGATTGAACCGGATCATATTATAGATGTCGCCAGAGCGTTGAAAGAGGACTATCATTATATATATCTCACAGATATTCTGGGGGCAGACCGGTTTACATCTGATCAACGTTTTGAAGTAATCTATAATCTGGTTTGCCTGCGACATCGTGATCGACTTTTTCTCAAAGTCTGGCTGGAAGAGCAAGATCCCACGGTAGATTCTGTTACTCAGGTATGGGATAATGCTAACTGGCATGAGCGTCAGGTCTATGATATGTTTGGCGTTACATTCACCAACCATCCAGATCTGCGCCGTATTTATATGCCCGAAGACTTTGAATATCACCCATTGCGAAAAGAGTTTCCTTTACTGGGTATTCCCGGTTCTATCGAATTACCGAGTTCTACTCCTGATCCCGAATAAGTTTTTTCTATGGATAAAAAACATATTAAAGATAACGTTGATCCTAAATTCTTTAAGGAACACCAGCAGGCTATTTATGACGCCCTGGAAGATAAACACACTACGGTCGAGATACTTGATGATGAGGATCCGTTAGAAACGAAAATGGTGTTGAATATGGGACCCCAGCACCCTGCTACACACGGGGTATTGCGGCTCATTTTACAGCTGAACGGAGAGCAGATTGAAAAGGCAAAGCTGGATATCGGCTATCTGCACAGAGGCGTCGAGAAGATTGCCGAAAACAAAACGTATCAGGAGTTTATGCCCTATACTGATCGTTTTGATTACCTCTCTCCGTACAGTAATAATGTTGCCTTTTGCACGGCCGTTGAAAAAATTGCAAATGTTGAAGTACCAGAGCGGGCTCATTATATAAGGATGATCGGAGCAGAGCTGGCTCGTATTTCGTCACACTTGCTCTGGCTTGGAACGCTGGTGCAAGATGCCGGGGCTGTTTCTTTTTTCTTATGGGCTTTCCGGGAAAGGGAAAAATTGTACGATATTTTTGATCATATCGGCGGACACCGGTTTACAATTTCGCACGCCCGTATTGGTGGCGTAGCAAATGATCTTACCGATGACGCTATTGCAATGATCAAAGATTTTGTAAATAGCTTTCCGCAAGAACTTAAAGATTTCCACGGCCTGTTAGATCGCAATCGTATCTTCTTTGATCGTAATCGTGAAGTGGGTGTTCTGCCAACCGAGCGTGCGCTTGAGATTGGTGCTACGGGCCCTACCCTTCGCGGATCGGGATATGCCTATGACATTCGTGATTTTGCCCCTTACGCCCGATATGATGAGGTGGAATTTCAGATTCCGACGCGAATGGAGGGCGATAACCTGGCCCGCTATTATGTACGGATGGAAGAGATGCATGAAAGTATTCGCATCATCCGACAGTGTTTGGATAAACTGCCCAAAGGTCCTGTCAGGGCTGACAATGCCAAGCAGGCCTACCCCTCAAAAGATGAAGTTTATTATTCGATGGAGGGAATGATCCACGACTTTATGATGACAGACATTGGAATTTGTCCTCCGGAAGGTGCCGAATCTTTCTGCTCTATTGAAGCACCTAAAGGAGAATTAGGCTTCTTCATCCAAAGTGATGGAACAGGGCATCCATGGCGACTTGGTATTAAGTCACCCTCTTATGCCAACTTACAGGCACTTGAGGAGATGCTGGACGGCGAAATGGTAGCCGATACCGTTGTTATGATTGGTGGCGTTGATCCTGTTATGGGAGATTCCGACAAATAATTTACTGAATTATTGAATTGTTGAAGTCAACTTTGATTAGTCAACGATTCGCAAACATTATATAAAGTATTCAAATGGCTGAATTGTCATTCACAGACGAAGAACTAAAGGAAATTGAAGATATCAAGGCCAAGTTTCCCACGGCCAAAGCGGCTACACTGATGGTGTTATGGGTTGCTCAAAGGAAATACGGCCATGTAAAACCAGAGGTGCAGAAGTTAGTTGCGCGCACGCTTGATGTGCCGGCCTCACATGTACACGGAGTAGCCAGTTTTTACACACAATATTATAAAGAGGAAAAAGGCAAATTTGTGCTCGATGTATGTACTTGCCTCAGCTGTCAGCTTTGCGGAGGGTACGATATCTTACACCACCTCGAAGAAAAGCTGGGCGTTAAAGCCGGCGAAACAACGGATGATGGTTTGTTCAGTATTCAGGAGGTTGAATGTCTCGGAGCTTGTGGCTACGCTCCTATGTTACAAGTCACCAATGGCGTGTACGTAAATAATTTGACGAAAGAGAAAGTTGATAAACTTATTGAGAATTTGAAGAACGGCAACAAGCCAGAGTTTGAATCGATGGCGATGCCGCAACTGGAAAAACGAAATCAAGCTGCCGCAGAATAATGGCTCAAGACTGGAAATCATACGAACCGCTGCTTATTCCTGATATTCCTAACCTGCAAGATATTGAGGTATATGAGGAAAACGGCGGCTATGAAGCACTAAAGAAAATCTTTAATGACCAGGATACATGGTCGAAGAAAAGCGTTATCAATGAGGTGAAGCAGGCCAATATCCGTGGTCGTGGCGGGGCCGGTTTTAACGCCGGGCTCAAGTGGAGCTTCATGCCCGAACCAGATGGCGGTCCGCGCTACCTGGCTTGCAACGGCGATGAATCGGAGCCGGGTACATTTAAGGACCGAAAAATCTTTGAATTTAATCCGCACTTGTTTATTGAAGGGGCCATTATTGCGGCTTATGCAATGACGGTGGACACAATCTATGTTTACATCCGCGGAGAGTATATTTCGTGGGTAGAGATGTTCGAAGATGCAGTGGCTGAAGCTTATGACAAAGGCTATCTTGGTGAAGATATTTTAGGTACTGATATCAGTATTGAGCTGACAACAACGTATGGCGCCGGAGCTTATATCTGTGGAGAAGAAACGGCCATGCTAGAATCGCTGGAAGGCAAGCGCGGTTATCCGCGGACCAAACCTCCCTTCCCTGCTCAAAAAGGATTGTGGGGACGTCCGACTACGATTAACAATATTGAAACGCTGGCCAACGTACCGCTGGTAATCAACAACGGAGCAGACTGGTTCAGCGATATTGGTGCGGAAGATCATCCGGGGCCCATTTTATACGGTATTTCCGGTCATGTTAATCAGCCGGGAGTATATGAATATCCTTCCGGTGTCCCGGTGCTCGATTTGATTAACGATGTTGCCGGTGGAGTACGCGGCGGTAAAGATCTCAAAGCCGTTATCCCGGGCGGTTCCTCGACACCGGTATTGCGCGCCGATCAGTTAGAAGGTGTAACGATGAACTCTGATTCACTGAAAGACGCCGGATCGATGATGGGTACTGCTGGTCTGGTTGTGATGGATGAAGATACTGATATGGTAGATGTGCTCTGGAGAATTGCCCACTTCTATCATCATGAATCATGTGGACAGTGTACTCCCTGCCGCGATGGTACCGGATGGCTCGAAAAGATTTTGCTTAAAATTAAAAACGGTGAAGGAGAAATGAAGGATCTCGACCTTCTCCTTGATGTCGGTACGCAGATGGAGGGCCGAACTATATGTGCCCTTGCCGATGCTGCTGTATGGCCGGTTCGTCACACTATCAACCGTTTCAGAGATGAATTTGAAGCAAAGTGCAAAAAGTCAGCGCATGCGGTTGCTTAAATTACAATAAACGACTAATTACAAATTGTTTCTTATTTGAAATTTGCAATTTGATATTTAAAGAATATGCCAGAAGTATTTATAGACGGTAAACGCTACGAATATGAAGGAGAACACATGCTGCTCCAGTTTATGCTGGATCATGGACTGGAGGTCCCGTTCTTCTGTTATCATCCTTCTATGTCTATTCCGGCAAACTGCCGGCAATGCATGGTGAAGGTTGGAACTCCGGTTAAAGATCAGGAAACAGGTGAATATGAACTGGATGAACAGGGAGAGCGAAAAATACGCTGGTTCCCAAAACCTCAGACATCCTGCTCCACAAAACTGCAGGATGGAATGGTTGTCCACACACAGGAAACCTCCGAAGAAATTGAACGGGTACAGAAAGACAACTTGGAGTTTATTCTGGCTAATCACCCGCTCGACTGTCCTATCTGCGATCAAGCCGGTGAATGTCCCCTTCAGATCCAAACGTATAAATATGGACCCGAAGGCAGCCGTTTTGAAGTTAAAAAGGTGCACAAACCAAAACGCGTAGAACTCGGCCCGCGGGTAACTATGGATGCAGAACGTTGCATTAACTGTACTCGCTGTGTGCGCTTTACCGAAGAAATTAGTGAAACACATCAACTGACGATTGTATCACGTGGTGATAAGAATTACCCGATGACAGCACCGGGCGAAGAGTTTGACGATCCATATTCACTGAATACCGTTGACATCTGCCCAGTCGGAGCCCTTACTTCCAGTGATTTCCGTTTCAAAGCTCGCGTATGGGAGATGAACCAAACACCAAGTATTGATATCACCAACGGAAAAGGCTGCAACATTGATCTGTGGACGAGAGATAACGAAGTGCTGCGCATCACACCACGACAAAACGAGGCAGTCAACGATTATTGGATGCCGGATGTCGGGCGCGAAGCATACACGTTGTTCAATGACAATCGCGTTTCCCGCCCTTCTATTAAGTTGGATGGCAACAATCATACAAACACTTCTTGGAACAACGCTATCCAAACATTTGGGGAAGTTATAGAAGAAAATGACCCACAGGATATTGCCATTTTTGGCAGTCCGCATGCATCGGTAGAAGAGAATTATGCAGTTAACAAGTTCTTTAATCTACTGGGCGCCTCCAATGCAAGCTTTACGACTCATATCATTCCAGGGTACGGCGATGATTTTCTGCTTACAGATGACCAAGCACCAAATACAAATGGTTGCCGTGTTCTTGGTCTGAATGAAGCTGACGAGGCAACAATCAAATCCCAAGTACAAAATGCAAAAGTTGTCATTATCTTGGCTGATGACTTGATAGGCCGAGATGTGCTTACTGCCAATGATTTGAAAGTACCATATGTCATTTCACTCGCAACAAATTACAGTGATACGACCCAGGCTTCTGACTTGGTCATCCCGATCACATGCGTAGCAGAACATGCTGCAAGCTATGTTAATGTGGATGGACGTATTCAGCGCTCGTTCCCGGCCAAAGAAACCAAATACACAAATCGCCGGCTGAACCTGGAGATGTCGGAAGGACGACTGGATCGTTACGGTACTAATTTCGATAACTGGGTGAGTGATGAAAATAAAATTGATTGCCTGCCTGTCTGGGAGTTCTTAAATAAACTTGGTTCCAGGTTAGGTCTCAACTTCCATTACAATCATTCTCGGGAAGTTCTTGCAGATGTTAGCGATCAGATAGAAGTGCTGGCAAATGTTACATACGAACGGATGGATGAGAAGCAAGGTGTTCAACTGCCTATCGAACAAGAAGAAGTAAAAGCGTAAATAAATAATTTCAATGGAGCCCGTAACTACTACCTCATATATTGTTTTAGGAATAGCCATGTTTATGCTGCTTAATTCTGCAGCGATAGCAGTTTATGCTGAACGGCGTGTTGCCGCTTTTATCCAAAATCGGCTTGGTCCCAATCGTGTTGGCCCCTTCGGTCTTTTACAACCCCTAGCCGATGTCGTTAAACTGTTGATGAAAGAAGATGTAACACCAGCACGGGGATTTAAAACGATTCATGCTATTGCGCCGATGATTCCGGTTGTTACTGCATTAATGACGGTGGCAGTTATTCCCTTCGGTGACGGATTATATGCTACCGATATTAATGCTGGCGTACTTTATATTTTGGCTGTTAACTCGTTAGGGGTGTATGGAGTAACCCTGGGTGGATGGGCATCCAACAGCAAATACTCACTGCTGGGAGGATTACGGGCCGCCGCTCAAATGATTAGTTATGAATTGCCTATGGGTATGGCGATAGCCTCATGTATTTTGTTTGCCGGCTCACTTAGCCTGATTGATGTGGTGAATTCCCAGGAAGTATGGTGGAATATTATCCGTAACCCCATAGCCGCTGTCATTTTTGTAGTTACTGCTTTCGCTGAAGCCAATAGAGCACCATTTGATCTGCCTGAAGCCGAACACGAGTTGGTTGGCGGCTTTCATACCGAATACAGTGGTATGAAGTTCGGCATGTTTTTCTTAGCTGAATATATGCATGTTGTAATCGGCAGTATGTTAATAACCACCTTTTTCTTCGGTGGATATCACCTGCCTTTTGCCGGACTTTGGTTGCCGGAAATGGGTGCAACGGCAAAAGCGGTACTGGATGTTTCAGTGTTTGTTCTTAAGACCGTGTTCTTTGGTTTCTTTTTCATCTGGGTACGCTGGACGATTCCGCGATTTAAGTATAATCAGGTGATGAAGTTGGGCTGGAAACGCTTGTTGCCCATCAGCATCTTAAATTTCCTTGGTCTGGCAATTATTATATATGCCTATCACCACTATTTCGGGTAATCAAGTTACAGTATTACAATAGCCCAAGCGTTAACACTTGGGCTATCTATATTTTCACACCCACAGCTTGAAGATGAGATACATCTATTCTAATGATAACTTTTGCTTATAGTTTCCAGGTAATTAGTTGTAAGATTCCATGCTCCTTGTCATACCTCATCTTCAGCAGGTACTCCTCATCATCAAATTGCCACTCTAAACTAGCACCGAGTACGCCGCTCATTGGATGATACCAGTCATTTTCAAATTCTACACAAGAATTGGAATAAAGGTTGTTGAGCACCTGAATGAACTTTTCGCGGAAAGTTCGTTCTGATTCCTGAAGTTTGACTTCCGCTAAGTAATATGGTTCTCCATCGTGAAACGTTTTTTCTGCAACAGGACCATTGTGCTGTAGAATAGGTTCACCATCAAAATGCATAGCAATGTCTGAATGTACATTGTTAACGATATTCCGGGCAACTTGTCCTAAGGCGGCGGTCGCAGTTAACGCTAATATAATGGTAATTGCTAGTACACATCTTCCCATAATGATCCCCCCTTCAAAATTGATAAGATTTTGTTACTAAGTGCTCAGCGAACTTAATGAAGTCATAAATAAATCAGCATTATATGAGACTCGTTATTATTCTGAATTTTCTCTCGTTCAGAAGCTCTCTGCCTCGAAAAGGATTAATTACATTCCCAAGCTGGAGCTTGGGAATGAGATAAGCAGCAAAATCGGTTTGTAAACTGTTAGCTGACGGTTGGCAGCTTCTATTCCTTCGCAGGAGCAATTCAAAAATCTATAACAACTTCATTAATTTTTAATCACAAACTGATTCTATCCATCAGATAGTTATTCCTGCAAGACAGGCTTTACTTTATCAGTAGTAGCATAATAACTCTTATACCAATCGATAAAGTTCTTTATGCCTTCCTCTACCCCCACCTGCGGCCTGAAGTCGATATACTCAAACAGATCATCTACATCGGCCCAGGTTTTTTGGACATCACCCGGCTGCATAGGCAGCATTTTCTTTTTGGCTTTGGTATCCAGCTGTTTCTCGATCTCGCTAATAAAATCCATTAAATCAACAGGACTGCTATTACCGATATTGAAAATACGATAAGGAGCAAAACTTGTAGATGGATCCGGATTATCACCCGACCAATCATCATTCGGAGATGGTGGCTTCGGAATTAAACGCTTAATCCCTTCTATAATATCATCAATGTACGTGAAATCGCGCTCCATATCCCCATAATTGAAAACCTTAATCGGCTTATCCTTTAACATTGCTTCAGCAAATAAAAACAGTGCCATATCCGGTCGTCCCCATGGCCCGTACACTGTAAAAAATCGCAGTCCGGTTGTTGGGATATCAAATAAATTTGAGTAAGTATGTGCCATTAACTCGTTAGATTTCTTACTGGCGGCATAGAGACTCATCGGATGATCTACGTTATCATCTGTAGAGAAAGGCATATTCGTATTGGCTCCATAAACAGAACTGGATGAAGCATAAATCAAATGTTTCAACGAGTGATGACGCGCCCCTTCAAGCAGATTTAAAAATCCCGTAATATTGCTATCAATATATCGGTAGGGATCCTTGAGGCTATAACGAACACCAGCCTGTGCTGCAAGATTTATCACCACATCGAAATTTTCTTCAGCAAACAGATCATCAATAATGGATTTATTTTCAAGATCTGTTTTAATGAAACGGAGATTCTTGTTTGTAGAACTCGCAACAATTTTATCCTCTTCGATCGATTGTTTTAAAATTCCCAACTCTGCCAATCGATCATATTTTAGATCGGTGGAATAGTAGTCATTAATATTATCGAGACCAACGATTTCATCATCGCCTGCAGTTAAACGTTTTACAAGATGAAATCCAATAAAACCTGCAGCTCCTGTAACTAAAATTTTCATATAATTTCCTTCGCCTCTCTCTTTTTTTAGATGTTACTTGCCCAATATTAACGTTCAAAAAACATGCCAGTGTATTTGACCCGTTTATCGTTCCAAATGAGCCATCATCTGCATTTTATTTTACTTCAAGTCTTCTAATGAGAAATATTTACACTGGTCTTATTAATTTTACACGTGAACTTTAAAATAATTTTTTTTCCTATTTATAACTGATACACTTTTTTAGCATCAGCTGATCTTTCGGGTAGTGAAATATTTTTCAGCGTATCAATTATCTTATTTTGTTGACTTTGGGTGAGTTCATAAAAAAACGGTAAGCGCAGCAAACAATTAGTATAGTATTCACTCATAGGCAGCGTCTGCTTTTCATAATCCGGATGGTTGCGGCAATATTTGCTATTATGTAAACAAACATAGTGTGGTACTGCTTGTATATTTTGTTCCTTAAGCTTTTTCTGAACATGGTTTCGCTGATGTAGATCCTCAAAACACAAATAATACAAGTGACCATTATTTGTGGCATATTCAGGTATTGCAGGATGTTGTACCTGATAAAAGTTTGCCCAGCTTTCCAGTTGATTGTGATAAGTATTCCATATCTGTTCTCTCCGTTGTTGTATTGAGTCTATATCCTCAAGCTGCGCCCATAAAAATGCAGCCGTAATCTCTGAGGGAAGAAAAGAAGAACCGGTATCCACCCATTGATATTTACTAACCTCTCCCCTGTAAAAGTCAGCTCGATTCGTCCCTTTTTCCCAGACAATCTCGGCCCGATCGATAAAACGGGGATCATTAATAGCCAACAGTCCACCTTCTCCGGCATTAATATTCTTGGTCTCGTGAAAAGAGAACGCTGCCAAATGACCAATACTGCCTAACGGACGTCCCTTGTATGTTGATTCTATCCCCTGTGCTGCATCTTCTATAACCCAAAGGTCATAAAAATCAGCCAGCTCCATAATTTTATCCATATCACAGGCAGTACCCGCATAGTGTACAGGAACAATCGCTTTTGTTTTTGGTGTTATCAAACTCTCAAGATCATTTTCGTCCATATTAGGATGATCGGATCGGCTATCGACAAATACGATTTTTGCACCTTGCCTGGCAAAAGCCAACGCCGTAGAGACAAAAGTATAAGACGGTACAATAACTTCATCTCCCGGTTTAATCCCTGCAAGTATTGCACACATCTCCAGCGCATCGGTACATGATGTGGTAAGCAATGCTTTTTTAAAGCCATATCGCTCCTCAAAAAATTGCTGGCATTTTTTCGTAAAATCTCCATTTCCCGATAGTTTTCCCGACCCAGCAGCCTCATAGATATAGTGGGTCTCTTTACCCGTCATATAAGGTTTATTAAATGGAATCATACGGTTCTCTCTTTGGTATAAAGTTCTAATTCTTTTTGGAGCTCGTTAAGTCTTTTTCTAATA
This sequence comes from Fodinibius sp. GM108, assembly GCF_058386985.1. Classification (NCBI taxonomy): domain Bacteria; kingdom Pseudomonadati; phylum Balneolota; class Balneolia; order Balneolales; family Balneolaceae; genus Fodinibius; species Fodinibius sp. GM108. Next base: position 38,776 of record NZ_JBYEIR010000005.1, on the reverse strand, counting down.
GCAATGAGCGAAGGTATTCTCCATATCCGTTTTTACTTAAATCATCTGCAAGGTTCAACAATTGATCATCTCCGATCCAACCTTTTCTCCAGGCAATTTCTTCGGGACAAGCTATCTTCAGACCCTGTCGCTGCTCTATAGTTTCCACAAATTGAGAAGCTTTTTGCATAGCCTCATGGGTACCTGTATCTAACCAGGCAAAACCTCTGCCCAGTGTTTGTACCTGTAATTCACCAAGTTCCAGATATTTTCGATTAACGTCAGTGATTTCCAGTTCACCTCTTTCAGAAGGTTCTACCTGTTTGGCAAAGTCAATTACTCGGTTGTCATAAAAATAGAGACCGGTAACAGCAATGTTACTTCTTGGATTATCAGGTTTTTCCTGAATACTGAGGGCTCTGTCGCACTCATCCACTTCCACTACGCCAAAACGCTCGGGATCGCTCACGCGATAGCCAAAAACAGTAGCCCCGCTAAAATCGGGAATCAGATTTTGTAACATTGGCCGAAAACCATGTCCATAAAAAATATTATCACCCAAAATGAGACTTACACTACTGTCACCTATAAAATCTTCACCAATAATAAATGCCTGGGCAAGTCCTTCCGGCCGTGGCTGAATATCATAACTTATGTCAATTCCCCAGTCACTACCATCTCCCAATAGACGTTTGAAATTTTCATTATCCTGTGGCGTGGTAATAATCAGAATCTCTCTTATTCCAGCTAACATTTGCACCGACAGTGGATAATAAATCATCGGCTTATCATAGATAGGCATAAGCTGTTTCGATATCGACTTTGTAACCGGATATAATCGAGTGCCGGATCCACCGGCCAGAATAATTCCCTTCATAATTCTCTCCCCTTTTTGCAAAATTAAATATTACTAAACAACCTGCTCCCGTTCTCCGGGGAATCCAAAAATATTGCTAAATGCTCTTTGCATTCCACGAATTAAGACCGATTCAGAAAGCTCATTTTTCAATACCTCTCGATTATGATTTACCTGTTCTTCCGTAAGTGGTTGCAAAGCATCACTTAACATCAGATCTCTCTCAATGGAATAAATATGACACCCCAAATCACGAAAATATTCATAGGCTTGTGTATTATTTAAAAATACTTTAGCTCCCAAATAAAGTGAGGCGATAATATTGCCTATTGCCTGGGGTCTATAGTGATTCATAATGACAAAACCGCAATTTCTAATAATCTCGTTATACTCTTCAAGTGGTAAAAAAGTAGTTATGGGATTAAACTTTTGCGGCCATATCTTTTTGCCCTCCGAAACAACAGCTCTTCTATATTTCGGGTAACCATAGCTGAGGGGTGCATGTATTTTCTTATCCTCTAGATCAAGTTTTTTTAAGATATCGAATGCTTCCAAATGATTATTTGTCGGTTGCGCTGAATTTCCTAAAAGGATGTCAGAACCAGTTATTCGCCGACTTTCATCTTTTATAATGAACTCGAGCGGATAATAAGTAAAAGGAATTTTTTTTATTGAGGGATTATAAAGACCTTCTTCAATATATCTTTGATGTGAGAGGCTGGGTAATGACCCGAAAACATCCATTTTATAAAATACCTCTCTCATATTTACTCTCTCTATTTTATCGTAATTTCGATATGCTATGCTACGATACAAATCCTTCAGCAAGTCGGTGACTGTCGTTTTATCAATTTTCTCCTTTAACTTTTCCGATTTCGGTCCAAACAATTTATCACCAAGCAGTTTGCGATTATAAATTTCTGCCCCAAAAACCATAGTCACAAAACGTTCCTTATTGGGTGATTTCAAAAATATACTACCTTTAAAGTCATCCAGTCCATGTAATATAATCACGCGATACCTGGTACTTTTATAAACAAGTTTTTGAACCGCTTCGGGTGATCTTATTAAAAACTGGGCGTGATCTAATAACTGCTCATTGAGATATCTATTCGGTGGATCGGCCGGAGGCTTTATTATGACAAATTTATTTTCTCCCGGAAATGCCTCTTCAAACAAATAATGTGCAGCATTTATAAATTTCTCATCCTTCGCTATGTGCAAAATTTTGGGGGAGTTCATACAAGCTCTATTTCCTTTAATTTCATATATTCAGCAGTGTCTTTTCCCTTGTTAAACAGTAAGTCAATTATTGAAACGCTGTGTTCAAAATCACCATATAACTGGGGATATTCTTCATATCCCTGGTAGTTCATCCACTCTACCTCGATACCTTCATCTTCAAATAAATCAGTATCCAAATACTCTTTAGCCGTAGGCCCAGAAACATAAACATCGGCATCTGCTTGCTTGCAGATCGATAGTAAGCGTTCTGATCTGTTTCCCTGCGCATCGTATTCAGAGCTCCAGCGTAATGGAGTGGTAATCCCCAACATTTTTTTTATAGCCTCCAGAAAATGACGATTAATAAGACTCAGCCTGTCAAACGTTGCTTCTTCGTAAAGCTTCTCAAATTCAGGAGCGTAATAATCAAAATGAGGTGCATTACCATACATGTGGCGTATTGTTTTCCAATGCGTGGTATTCCAGTCGTGATCAGCCACCTCTACTTCGTTAATACTATCCTCTATACTACCTGTAACGGGAATAGTAAGCCATTTCAAGCCATGGGGAGTCTTTATTCTATTCCTGTTCCGCCAGTCTCCTTTGGTATACTGTGCCTCATCATACAGTATAAATTCATCCACCTTATTGATAAAATCGAAGTATCCTTTCCATGGAATATAGTTTGACTGTGAAATCGCAATTTTTTTTTGCATTCTGTTACTCTCTCTTACTTGTTTCTACTTTCTTATGAATGAACTTTCTCTTTACCATTGGTACTTTTTACAATTGGCTTGGCAGGATTACCAACCACCGTGGTATTATCCGGAACATCTTTTGTTACTACTGCTCCCATGCCAATTACACAATTTTTACCAATGGTTGTATTTTCTCTGATCAAAGCTTTTGCACCAATAAAAGTTTTGTCTCCGACAGTTACTCTGCCCATTACGCCTGCATTTGGACCAATAAAGCAATAATCACCTATCTGACAATCGTGACTCACAATAGCTTGCTGTCTTACAATAACATTTTTACCGAATACAGCTCCCCCACCGACGATAACCTCTGGTGATATGAGTGTACCCTCCCCAACAGTAATTGTATGCACGTCCACATTTGGTGGTTCAGGAAAAATAAAAGTACAAATATTCGCATTGTGCTTTGATAATTTCTTTGCCACAGTCTCTATATTATCCGGTGATGAAGCCACATTATTAAAAAAGTAGTAACCTTCATTCACATAACTTTCTATAAAGCTCTCGTCCCCCACTATCGGATATCCCATATATTCTTCCTCCTCTCCATATTTATGATCATCAAGATAACCGATAATTTCCCATTCCTTTTCTCTCCTGTTTAAATACGAAATCAAACTTGTAATGGATGGATATCCACATCCATAAATTAATAGCTTTTTCATTTGTCCCCGATGTTTAAATTAAATTTACCCGTAAGCTTTGTCAGTAGAACATCACTATTATCTGCTGCTTTACTGTTAGTTGATTAAGAATTAATGTTAGTGGTTTAGTGAGGCAAATATTGAGGTTAACTTTTGAAACTGCGATAGCTTATTATGTACTTATAGAAATTCAATAATTATGCCACCTAATTATTAAGTTTATCTAAGGCTTTATCAGAGTCTAATGAGCATATGAATATGATATTTTCTGCTCTATCTCATACGCTTTAAAAAGCTGTGTATATTTTTTTTACTGTTGGGTAATAATTACTGATCAAAAAGACGAGTATTTTTTCACCTTTTTTATAATTGATTTGAACAGATCTTTTAAAAATATCTAGAAGCATAAAAGCTCTTGGATATTAATCAAGCCACTTCAGAGAATTTACTTTTGCTAAATCTTCAGGAGTACCTATATCGATAAAGACTCCCTCATCAAATTCAACATAAGCTGATGTAAGGCCCTTTTTCATAGCTTCTCTGAAAACATCACCAATATACAGTTCCCTTCCATTCGGAGATCGTTTACTATATTCCTCGAGGTATTTATGCAGAAAACGAGTGAATGAAGACGTCCATACTGCTATAATCCAGGTATGAGTCAATGACGTTTGCTCCGGTTTAATAATAATATCCTTCACGCTCTTTCGCTCTATATTACGATCCACCATATCCATTTTTTGGGGATAATCTGCCCTGAACAAACCCAACACCAGGTCAGCTTCGGTTGCTTTTTGTTTTTCAAGAAGAGATACAAAAGCATTCTTTGGCTTGAAAAGTATATCCGGGAAACCAAATAATACTCTGTTTGACTGTATAAACGGATACGCTTTATCAAGTGTCTGGGGCACACCTTCGGTAGCTTCAGTAACGATATGAGCAATAGGCAGATCTTCTTTTGATCCATTTTTAAAATATTCGGGAATGTCCCATTTGCCTTCCCGCAGGATTAAATATGCGTGCTTGGCACCTGCAAATTTTAAGCTCTCTATCAAGTAAGAAGATGCCACAGCCGAACTTCCATCCGGATGTATGATCGGATATATTTCTTTACTACAAGGTAATCCTTCAACCCGCTTGGCATATCCCGCTGCAGGGATAAGCCCTACCAGATCATTTGTATCATTCATCCAGCTTAAACATTCTTTCTCTTATAATTTGATGCGTGCGATTTTTATTTAAGAGATCGTTATGCCCTCCACCAATCACATGAGCATCAAACGTTCCCGAGCACAATTCCTCAAAGCCAAAAAAGGTATCTTCCCACCAGCCCCGGAGACCCATTTTCTGTCCACGAACTACTTCTGATTTAAAATACAGAACGTCTCCGTCATAAACGGTTTTATGATGTTTTTTGATCGCTGATAACTGTGAAAGTAAACAGTAGCGTTCTCGATCCCTGACCGGAATTTTAAGAGACAGATTTTTGAGCAGATGAATTCTCATCAGCTGGAGCTTGTCCTGAATCTTGAAATACAAACCTCCCAAAACAAAGTAAAAAGGCATATATTTAGCTAACAAAGGAAAACGTCGAATTGAATAGTCATTTCTCTGCACGTTTTTCTTTTGAGATTTCAAACGAGATGAACTTCCTCCATTTTCGGCAATTTGCTGATCCAATTCTTCAACAAACGCCTCGAATTTTTCAATATCTCTTTCTGATGACTCAGGTTCTTCAGCCCGGTAACTTGTTGCATGCAAATTAGGAGAGTCTGAAACCATTATCGGATCCAAAACCTCCGCGCCTTCGGCTCTAAGCAGCTTGGCTAATTCAATAGCAATAATTCCACCTATGCAGTGCCCACCCAGTCGATACGGCCCCGTTGGCCAAGCCTCACGAAGTTCGTTCTTATAGAATTTTGCCATTTCCATGATATCATCTTGCCCTTTATAGCCATCCCAACCAGGCCACTGAAATGCATAGACAGGTTGGTCATCGGGTAACCCTTTCGCCAAATCTTTGAACATTAAAACATTGCCGGCTCCGCCATGCACCAAAAAGAGTGGGGCCTTGTCTAGACTTCCCTGTTGAATTAATTGCAGCGATCGAAATCTGCTGAGATCGAGATCTTTGTTACTGCCGTCGATAACTTTAGCAAGTTCCTTAAGTGTGGGAGCTTGTGTTATTGTTGATAGTGGTAAATATTTGTCGAACTGCTCCTCTATCTTCATAAATAAAGTAACGGCATTTAGGGAATCACCCCCCAAATCAAAGAAACTGATCTTACGTGGAGCGGCCTCCAAATCCAGTAGATTACACCAAATTTCAGCCAGCTCTATTTCTGTTTTTGTCCGATATGTTACGTCTCTTTTTTCCCGATCAACTGCTATCTGTTTATCAGGTTCTGGCAGTGATTTTAAATCTACTTTCCCACTTGGAGTATACGGGATCTCCTTCAACTTCACGATATAAGCCGGCACCATATATTCCGGCAAGGTTTCTTTCAGATATGTTTTAAATTCCACTTCTTTTACGTCGGCACCATCCTGCGTAAGATAATAGGTTACCAGCTTTGTACTCTTCCCTTCACCGTCAACAGTATGCGTTAAACACTGAGCTATGCCAGGATATTCAGCACCGACACTGTTAATTTCTCCAGGCTCAATACGATAGCCGCGTATTTTTATCTGATGGTCGGCCCGACCTAAAAACTCAACATCGCCTTCTTCATTATAAAAACCCAGATCACCCGTTTTATACAGAATTTGCCGATTGCCCAACGAATCGTATCTGTTAATAAATGACTCTTTAGTCAAATTTTCTCTCCCCAAATAACCATGCGCCACATTTATGCCAGACAGATATAATTCACCCCGTTCTCCATCCGGGACAATATTCCTATCCTTATCCATAATATAGATGCTGTTATTTTTGATAGCCTTGCCTATAGGAGGCAGATCGGCCCACTCTTCAGGATTTTCAACCAAGAGATAAGCAGAAATTACATGTGTCTCTGACGGTCCATATTGATTTTCCAGAATTGCTTCGGGCAATTCAGAAAAGAATGATCGTAAACCATCATCAACACGAAGCTGCTCACCGGCCGTTATGACTTCTTTGAGTGTTGTCGGTAACCGGTTTTGCGTATTTGCTACCTCAACCAGGCTTCGCAGAGCTACAAATGGTATAAAAAGCCGCTCTATCTCATTCTCATTTAGAAATTCAAGCAAAATTCTGGGGTCGCGCCGCTCTTCATCATCAATTAAAAAGAGTGTCCCTCCTGATGCAATAGTGGTAGCAATTTCCTGAAACGATACGTCGAAGCTAATACTGGAGTATTGAATAACCCGAGCCTCTTTGTTAAAATATGGACGCTCCAGCTGCCATTCGATCAGATTTGCCAATGCCCTATGCGGCATCGCAATACCTTTGGGCCGGCCGGTTGATCCCGAAGTAAAAATTACATAAGCAACATCTTCCGGGGCAATTTTCACATCCGGATTTATGTTAGAACACTGTTCTATTTCATTGGTTACATCTTCCCAATATTTGACTTGTGCCCTATTTTCCTCAAAGAGTTCAGAAAAGGTGCGGTGCGCCAGCAATAAACTTAGCTGGGCATCTTCTCTCATTATCTCAAGTCTCTCCCTGGGATAGTTTGGATCGAGCGGAACGTAGGCGGCTCCTGCTTTTAATATCCCGATTAAACAGATAATCATTTCTATGGATCGGTCAAGACACAGGCCCACGCGATCGCCACGTTCCACACCCTGGCTCTTTAAGTAATTGGCCACTTTATTCGTTCGTTTATCCAACTGATCATAGCTTAGCTTTTTATCCCCAAAACGTAATACGGTTTCGGCTCGGTACCTTTCGAAGCCCTCATATAACCAATTTGTTACTTTACCATATACAAGCGGGGAATCAGGCTTTCCATTTTCATATGTAGCAGCTCTCTCCAGATTGTTCTTATTCATTTAGCTAGCATTTTTTTATAATTATTTATCATCTCTCTTTGGAGGATATCTGTCAATGACTTGATTTCATTTTTGTATGTAATGAATGATACTGTCTACTTCAGATTCAGATAAATCTATATCTGGCATCGAAGTATTGGAAGCAATTGACGACCTCTGCAGTAAAAAATCTTTAAACAGCTCTGGGCTCCATACTGTATCCGCCGAGGCAAGGGCCGTAGAGTAGTTGAAATCCTCATTACTGCCTACTTCCCGATCAAAAATGTTCTCCAGGTGCGGTCCCACCCCATGAACTTTGTTCATATTATGACAACTTGAACATTTCTGAATAAATATAGTCTCTGCTGTCAAATATTTATTCCTGCTAAAGTCATCACTCTGAGAGTTTTGCCACAACTGGTCATAGCTTTCCAGAGCCTTGATTCGGGTTTCAACCACAGGTCCCATCTCTTCATAGACCGGTCCACCGTCATCAAGAATTAAAAGCAGTCCAGTGTCTGTAAGAAGCACCGGCGTTTGATCCTCAAGTAAAGTGAGGGCTCTGATTCGATATCCGATCTCTATTCTTTCTATATAAGCCGCGTGGTTCTCCTCATTCAACCTTACCCGGTGCAAACTTTTGTCTCCCAATGATCCTACAATTAAATCCTTCTTCCAGAGAGGAAATTTGGTTGTTTGATCCAACCGTATCAGATCGGACGTAGCAATCGACGGTACCCAGGCAACTACCGGTTTCACATAATCATTATGTCTACCCTGTTCTTCATTTAACGGCCATTCCCTGTTACCGTAGTGTATCCCATAAGTTACTTGAGGCCATCCATAATTCCGATCTTTCCTAATCAGATTTAGCTCATCTCCTCCCTGGGGACCGTGATCCGTTGCCCAGATGTTGTTGTCAGCGTCCTTAAATACTCCCTGGGTATTTCGTAACCCTTTTGCGAAAATGGAATGCTCTCCGCTTTTTTTGTCCAGCAGTATGAGCTTACCAAAGGTGCTTGATGTATCCATTGGCAATGACTCATGGTTCACTCCATCCCTGTGAAAATTACCTACCGAAACCAGCAGACGATCTTCATCATAATTGATCATTGGGCCACCGGCCATTTCGCCATCATTACCGTGCTTATCTTCTTCAGGATATATACATGGAGAAGCCCTGAAAATGGTTTCCCAATCCCGGGAAACTTTAGCTACTGATTTACCAAAGGTAAGCCCCACTCGACTTAAGCTAAATGTGATACATCGCCTGTCTGGATGATACTCATGATGAGTAACAAATAGTGAATGCTCGTCATGGTCTTTCTTTTCAATATAGAGGCCATTTACGCGAAATTTGAAGAGATCGAAAACCTCTATATCCATTATTGATGAGTCTAAAAGCTCATGATAATTCATAGGCACAGAAAGCCCGTCAACGTCAATACGCTGATAAGTTTTCGTGTTTATAAGTACCAGTTCATCTTTTTTTCGATCATTCCTGTTACTGGAGACGTATATCAAACTGTCTATCGAGGTGAGAGCCCCTCCCTTGTTATGTACTTCAGGAGAATAATCTTCCTCTACTGGGAACTCATTGATAAGAATTCGATGCAAAGATGTTTCTATAATGTCAACGTTTTCCGGACCCATGTCATCACCCGTGATCCAACCCTCGACATATTGAAGCTGTTGGTAGGGAAATATTTGGTAACGACCTACCGCTATTCCATATACAAATATCAAAGAAAGTAAAATTATATAGATAAAATTATTTCTAGAATACATAAGTTATATGATCTCAATCTCTTAGCAGGGTGTTATTAGAACCATTGTTTATATTACTCCATATATTAATTGTATTTATTTGGTATATGTGATCTAAGCCTTCGGACAAGTACCTAAATTTTATAATTGATCTTCTTCGCTCTTCTCTTAAAATAGTTGGGTATCTATCTGTATCTCACCGGCTAAACAACCTGAGTCACGCTAAAATGCTGCATCTGCTCTTTTCGCAGCTGATCAATTAATCGTCCTTCAGGTACCTCTACATCGTCATATGATATCGCCTCATCCTTGGAGATATCACGTTTCAAGGTACATCCCTCGGCGACACCCAGTGGCAGTAGGTTTTCGGAATGAGCTACTTCAGCATTTTCACACACGCCATACGTCATGTAGTGACCAATTCCGTCGATTTTCTCTCCCTTTTTCAAATCCTTTTTGGCGATTGTCACAACCTCAACCTGCAACGGGCCTGCGGGTGCAATCGTAGCATCCCCGAATAATACAGCACGAGCCACTGTATTTGGTACTTCAAAGTGGCACAGGTGATACGGGGTATAGAAACAGTAATACGGACCTTCACCAAGCTTGTATAAATGCAGGTAGTGTTGTTGTTCCGGATGATCATGAGTGCCAATGACAAACACGCCCGGACCCGGCACGGCTCCCACAACGTAATCAACAACACCAGTTTTCGTATTCAGCAGCTCATCGGGATATTCCTTTATCGCTTCTTCGATCGGTGTGCCCGATTCTACTGTTGGACCGTACATTCCTCTCTTGCCCACTTTCATCCCTGTTGCATTTGCCACAATGGCCTGCTCAAATGATATTTTGCTGCCATCAGCAAACGAGGTAACCATTGATGGTTTTTGACCCCATTTTTTCGCAAAGTCTTCTTGTGTAGTGGGATTTCGATACGGATCATGCAACCCCTTGATATTTCCACATAAGACCGGATTAACTCCGATTCCTTTAACAAAGCGATACAGATTCATGATTACGCCCGGCTGATCTCCATCAGCATTCGTGATAACCACATCATTTTGGTTGGCATACACCTTTAAAATTGGACCAACCGTACCGTCAAGCTCCGCATTCATCAGTACCACATGCTTTTTATTGCGGATTGCAGTAAGCACTACCTCCGCACTAAACTGAACCGCACCGGTAACTTCTATGATGACATCAATTTCTTCGGAATTGCATAACAAAAACGGATCGCCCGTTACACAGTGCGTACCCTGTCTGATAGATTCATCAAGCTCGTTTTGGGATCCCACTTCTGCTATGTTTTCACCGCCAGCTTCTTTATACGCTTTTGTTGCTTTTTCAACCGTTCTGTTGGAAATGGCAACCAGCTCCATTCCTTTTGCGGCGGTCTGAATCTGCAGAGCGATCCCTTTTCCCATAAAGCCGGCCCCCACCATTCCAACTTTTATTGGTTTATTTGCTCTCTCTAATTTTTCCAGTTCTTTATCTATTATAATCATGAAATTGCTCTCTCTTTTTTATGAAATTAAAATCCTCAGACATTTACAGCTTTCTTGTAATCTGGCCACGCGCTATCCTTTTCAGAGATAATTTCAGGTTCTGCGGGCCAGTTGATATTAAAAGCCTCATCATTCCAGCGAATACCTCTTTCCGCACCCGGTGTGTAAAACTCTGAAACCTGATAGGTTACTTGTGTTTTATCCTCAAGTGTAATAAAACCGTGCGCAAAACCTTCGGGTACAAACAGCATACGATAATTCTGCTCGGTAAGCTCTACCCCTAACCACTCCATATAAGTTGAAGAGTCGGGACGTACATCTATGATAACATCGAAAATAGCACCACGGGTACAGCGAACCAGCTTTGCCTCTCCATGAGGCTGCTGCTGATAGTGCATGCCCCGCAGTGTGTGTTTATATCGATTGTATGAAACATTTGCCTGAACAACCGGAAATTCGATTCCTTTTTCGCGGAACTCATTCACGCAATAAGCCCGGGCAAAAAAACCGCGCTCATCTTCATGTTTTTCCAGTTCAAGGATAAAGGCATCATTCAGTTTTGTCTCCTTAAATTTCATAGTATTTCTCCTGTTATAGTATTAGCTATTTTCTCGTTACGTACTTTTTATGCGCTCAATACCTTGTTAGATTTATGATCTATCACATATTCAGCTATCTTATCCCCAATTTCGAGCGAGGCGGTAGCCGCTGGAGACGGTGCATTGCAAACATGGATACTTCGTCCGTGATATTCGATAAGAAAATCATCCACGAGGCTGCCATCCGGATTCAATGCCTGGGCTCGTACACCACACGAGGATGGTACCAAATCTTGCGGTTTTACATCCGGGATGATTTTTTGCAAACTTCTGACAAATTCCGCCTTTGAGAATGACCGGTAAAGTTCCCGGAAACCTTCTTTCCAGTGTTGAGCAGCAAGATTCCAAAAGCCTGAATAACTCAAAGAGTCCCACGCTTCAGAAACATCAAAAGAAAATTTTGAATACCCCTCTCGCTTAAGACTCAGCACTGCATTTGGTCCGGCATGAATACTGCCATCTATCATCCGGGTAAAATGTACACCCAGAAAAGGAAATGAGGGATTGGGCACCGGATAGATCAAATTTTTCACCAAGTGGCGTCGGTCCTCTTTGAGTTCATAATATTCGCCCCTGAACGGCACAATGCGATGTTGTAGCTCAACACCAGCATTTTCTGCCAGAATATCGCTGTATAGTCCTGCACAGTTTATTACATAATCACTCTCAAATTGAGAATTTTTTGTTTCAACATAGCAGCGCTCCTGCTCCTCATGAATGCCGGTAACATGTTGATTAAAAAAGATTTCAACTCCCAGGTACTTCAACTTTTCAACAAGTACTTTCGCCACTTTTTCGTAGCTCACAATGCCCGATTCCGGTACATAAAGGGCAGCGATGGCATCTACATAAGGCTCACGCTCTTTTAGCTCTTCCTTCGATATTTTTCGAACATTTAGCCCGTTCTTTTGCCCCCGTACAGCCAATGTGTCCAGATAAGATAGTTCGGCTTTGTCAGTGGCTACAATCACTTTGCCACACTGTTCATACTCAATACCATTCTGATGGCAAAACTCCATCATCCGATTTCTTCCACGGGTTGTCAGCGAAGCTTTTTTACTTCCGGGTTTATAATAAATACCTGAATGAATAACCCCGCTGTTACGCCCCGTTTGATGTAGCGCTGCCTGGTTCTCTTTTTCCAGTATTTGAATAGTCGACTCCGGACTTGCTTTTTTTATAGCGTAAGCTGTTGCAAGTCCGACAATCCCCCCACCTATGATTATATAGTTACTCATTGCTTATACCGATTAATATTCTACGTGAATTGCCTTGTCATGCGCTGATTTGTCTTCCCAGACATGCCATGGACAATCCTCTGATTTCCAAATTTCTTCCAGATGATTTTTATCACGAAGGGTATCCATGGGATGCCAGAATTCGTGATGCCGATAGGCCGCTAGTTCTCCCTTATTAGCCAATTGCTCCATAGGCTCCCGCTCCCATACGGTATCGTCCCCTTCGATATAATTGAATATCTCAGGTTCAAGCACAAAAAACCCTCCGTTAATCCAGGCATTATCTTCCTTAGGTTTCTCTTTGAAGGAACTGATTGTGTGTTCATCGTAACCCAACTTAAATGTACCGAAACGCCCTTCTGGCTGAACCGCCGTAAGAGTAGCAAGTGTATTTTGCGCCCGGTGGAAATCTATTAAGCGAGATATATTGATATTACTAACTCCATCCCCATAGGTCAGACAGAAGGTTTCATCTCCTATATAATCTTTTACGCGCTTTAGGCGTCCCCCGGTCATCGTCCCGTCTCCCGTGTCAATTAATGAAACCTTCCACGGCTCTACATCATTTTGATGAGTATGCATCTCATTACTTTTCAGATCAAATGTTACATCGGAACGATGAAGAAAATAATTTGAAAAATACTCCTTGATCATGTATCCCTTATAGCCGCAGCATATAATAAACTCATTGATGTCGTAATGAGAATAGATTTTCATGATATGCCACAGGATCGGCTTTTCACCTATTTCAACCATAGGTTTAGGCCGAACACTAGTCTCTTCACTTAACCTTGTGCCATATCCTCCTGCAAGAATTACAACTTTCATAAACTCTCCCTTTAAATTTGTAGCCTTTTTTATTTGTTCCACCAACTATATCAATGGAGTTTTTTATACTTCAAATAATGTGCCAGATCCTCAATAAGAATTTAGAATGGTTATCTGATAGATAATAAGTACTATTTATGCTGCTCTAAATCTATAGAAGAGATTTGCAGTGGGTAAATTTTACTCCCCTTCCTAGAAAGGTTACACAGCGTTTTAATCGTATTTTTTTTAAATCAGGCTTTAACTCTTAGCTGCCCCTCGTTCCGAAGCTCCAACTTCGGAACGTTTCTGAAGAAACTTTCTTCCAAACAGATAAATACATCCCCACGCAGGAGCTTGGGGATGAGATAACAAACGGTTGGAATAGTCGGCAAAGGCAGATCGAACCCGCTACCATACAGAAATTTTAGAATCTGGATTCCGATCAGTAGATGGGTCGAAAACCAATTCGGCTGGAATATCACTTTTTTTACTTGTCGATAAGATATAGATCACAGCTGATATACGGTGATAAAAATAAGTAAATGGATTTACCTTATGTTGTATTAGTTCAGGCAGTATTTTCAGCGTACCCAGAAAAGCTTTGGGCAAGGCCAAACTCCCATTTTTTCGGCAGTCATAAGCGCCTGTCATCCAATTTTTTCTTTTATCGAATTTTGGGACTGATTTTATAGTACTGTCATAAGGATGCTCAACGACATATTCAGGGAAAAACACAACATTTAATCCTTTATCCAAACAGTCTTCTATAAATATTGTTTCTTCAGAACCAATCAAAAGGTCATGCCCTGCCCCGAAACGCTCATCAAAAGTCAATCCTGCCGTTTTAACTCTGCTAATTCGAAACGCTATTTCGACACTGCTAACTGAAAATACATTCCCTGTTATCTTCTGTTGATGATTTGGATAACGCTTATACTCTCGCTCTCCTGGTTGGGTTTTTATTTTAAAAAGACCGATATCCAGGGCTGGATTATCCTGAAATTTTCTTTTGACCTTATCAATATAGTGATTGCGGTATGTCACGTCATCATCAGCAAAAAGCCCTATATTTCCTTTGGCCAGAGTTAATGCATTATTTCTGGATCTGGTGACTCCTTGACCTTTCAACTGCGAAATAGTCACATCTTTTCTTAAAAGTTCTTCAGGTATCTCTTTAAACTCCTCACTTGTGTATTGATGAGATATAATATATTCAACATCTTCACGGGGTTCTAAAAGGACGTCTTTTACTTGATTTATCCGCTCATCAATGGTAGATATCAAGATACTTATCATGTAAAATACCTCTCAGTTTATGGGGTAAAGCGTAATACAAGGGTCAATACTACCAGCAGGTGGAAAACTATATTTATTAACAATTAGTTTTCCAGTGCCATTTCTCGAAATCTAATATTTGAATCGACTAAATCGCGATATGTTCCCTCTTGTGTGATTTCACCTTCCTCCATAAAATAGAGCGTATCACAGTTCTTTACAGTGGTAAGTCGATGGGCAATTATGATTAAGGTGCGCTCACCTTTCAATGATTCTATAGCAGACGTTATCTGCTTTTCGGTAATATTGTCCAATGAAGATGTGGCCTCATCCATAACCAATACTTTTGGCTCGTGATAAAGCGCGCGGGCAATTCCGATTCTTTGTCGTTGTCCTCCTGATAAACGAGTTCCATGTTCACCAACAATGGTATCCAGACCTTTGGGAAGTTGCTTAAGTAATGATTCCAGCTGGGCCAATTTTATAGCCTTCATTACCTTATCATCATCTATTTCTTCTTCTGCCAAGCCAAAGGCGATATTCGAACGCAGCGTTTCATCAGCAAGATATATCATCTGTGGGATATACCCAATATTTTGCTGCCATGCAGAAAGTCTTTTATGTATATCAATTCCATCTACCGAAACTTCTCCTTCATCCGGCTCAAGTAATCCCAGAATGAGATCTACCATCGTCGTTTTACCGGCCCCGGAAGCACCAACAAATGCTACGGCCTTTCCCTTTGGAATTGAGATAGAAACGTTATTCAATGCCTGTTCTTCACTTTCCGGATAACTGTAACTCACATTTTTTAATTCAATATATTTATTAAGAGTTATCTGGTTGTTACTCTTCCGGTCTTTGAGAAATCGAGCATTATATTCTTCGAGCTCCTTGAGATCATCATAAATAGGATTGATTGTTACTATGTTATACCGCACGTTTGTATACATAGATACAATTTGCTGCACTGACGGCATCAGCCGAACAGTAGCCATAGCAAACAAGGTGAGCGTTGGTATAATGGCACTCATAGGTCTGTCCTGCCACAGTAATAAAACTGAAACCATTAGCATGCCAATTACTGCAGTAGTCTCGATTACAGGGCGGGGTACTTGCTGAATAAACCTAATATAAGCCAACAGCCGGGTACTTTTAAGAGCGTGAACACGAAATTTTTCAATAAATTCTTCTTCCCTGTTCAATACACGGGCATCTTTGATGCCGCCAAGTCCCTGGTTAAGAGCTTTAATCATCTCCGATCTACGTTCTTGTTCTTCTTGCCCATATTCTTTCATCTTCTTCTTATTCATCAAAATAAATGTACCAGCTCCCAATCCGGATAAAGAAATCACAAGCAGCGTTATTAATGGCTCCATTACAAACAAGAACGCCAAGATTGCCAGTGCCATCACTGCCTCCCTTATCATTTTTAAGAGATTGGTAACTACAGTAGAGATAAAAACATTTACTTCCTGTGCTATATTCCTTAACAGCTCAGCTGTATTCCTCTGCAGATGGAATATATACGGCGCATGCATATATGCCCGCATCATACGATGGCTGATGGTGTATCGGCGGTGATAGATAAAACGAGCTTCATAATAATTAAACGCAATGATATACAAGCTTTTTATGATGAAAATGCCAACAAGAGCTGAAGATCCCCAGATAAGTAGGTCTCGGGAGGTCGATATTTCTAACATCATAAGAGTAGGCTCTAACCACTCGACTTCCAAAACCCGTTCAGGATCAGCGACAATAGCAACAAATGCCGGGATCATACCGATTCCAGCTACTTCCAATCCGGCAGCTACAAGCATCAACAATAAAAGAATTACCAGCTTTATAGAATCGCCTTTGGGTAAAATGTAGAATATCTTTTTTAGGGTCTTTGGCACAATGTTATCCATACAAAATAAAAGTTAACCAAGTCAGTGAATTAGTTACCGCGCAGATTATCAATGAGTAATATAGAAGTAGCCAAAACACTAATTACCGGGGCAATCACATCTATGTAATCTCCAAAAGCCGGTTTTCTCCGAACCTGCAGAGTGATAATGTCATTGTTCTGCAGATCGAACTCGAACATCTCCACTGGTTCAGGATCTTGAAAACGATACCTGAATAAAGCCACATCAACAAGTTTCTTATTTTCATTGTAGCGGGATACTTTAACCTCAATCTGAGTTTTTGCCCAATCAATGTTAGATTCCCGTCCGCGAAGCTGCGAAAAACCGAAACTGTATGAAATCAATTCGGGCAAAGTGGTTTCCTCTGGAATGATATATCGTCCGGCGCTCCCCACATCACCCCAAACATTCACTGAATCAGCTATTTCCCCCACTTCAGCGACACGAATAAACCTGTCACCTCGTTCTTGTATTTGGGCCTGTAATACGGTTGGCAACAAAATAATTGCAGCAAGTAGAATGATATATTTTAAATAGTTGTCCATAGATATTGATTTTAGAAGTACCTGTAATCACTTACAGAATACCTCATGTTATTTAATTAATGGTTGTTTAACCTTCTCCTGAAATCTTAATTATTGTATATAAGCTTCGTAGTTACTGTACATAGCCTGATAATATCCCGAGCCGTAACTGTAGCCAGTCTCTTCTCGATAGTCAAAATCATTTAGTACAATTTCAGATACATTGGCACCAATTTGCTCAAGCTCTTCGATGGTTCTGAGCAGCATTTCTTTATTCGTCTTTTTATGTCTTGCTACGACAAGGGAGACCTCTGCTTTCTTTAATAGCGATGCCGAATCACTTATTATGCCAAATGGCGGTGTATCCATAAGAATAACATCGAAAACTTCTTCCATCTGGTCTAAGAACTTTTTAAATACCTTATTACTGCCAACAATCTCTCGTCCCTCTGTTTTTTTACCAGCTGTCAATACTTTTAGTTTGCGCAACTCCGTATTCTGAATAAGCATTAACAACTGCTGGAAAGGCATATCACTATTTAGGAAATCTGATAATCCAGCCTTACCTGTCAACCCAAAATATTTTTGAATTTTGGGGCGGCGGAAATCTGCATCTATAATCAGCGTCTTGTATCCTTCTTCGGCAAAAGCAATGCCCAAATTAGATATTATTGTGGATTTGCCATCGCCTTTTTCGGGGCTGGTCACCGCAATTGACTTTGGGGGAATATCTCCATTTTGATAAATAATCTTGTTTTTAAGCCGGCGAAATGCTTCCGATGTCATACTAGACGGATCGCGCAACATAATCATCTCATCAGGTACTGTTCCCTCTCCCACTTCAAATGTACCTCTGCCATTTGATGAATTCATTTCAATAGAGGGGATCACCGAAAGAGTTAGGTTGGACGGATAAATCATTTTAAGTTGACCTACATTTTTCACACTATCATCCATAAACTCTCTAATGACAATAAATACCGCCGATAAAAAGCCGCCCAGCATAAATCCTAACAGCAGTAGTATTTTCTTATTGGGATACACCGGTGAATTCGGTACATCTCCGGAATCAATAATTCGTCCAAAGCCAAACTGTGACTGCTTCATTACCGACATGTCCGCATGTTGACGCGAAATGTTTAAATAAAGCTCTTCATTTATTCGCACATCCCGCTTTAATTTTGCAAGATCAATCATGCCTTCGGGCAGTGAATTAAAATCAGAATCCAATTCTTCTTTATGCTGCTGCAGTGCCTCGAGGCGCGATTGATACTGATTTTCTTCTATACGAAGCTCGACCAGGCGACTCTGAATTTCAGAGATCATCTGAGCTCGGTTTTCGCCGTCCATCCCTACAAATTCATCACTTTCAGTGAAAAGCTTACCCGATAGATTTTTAATCTCTTCTTTCAGCCGATCGATCTGCTCATTAACAAATTGCAGTCGGGCAGGCGGATTCTCCCTTTTTTGCACATCCGGATTTTTGGCAATTATCATTGTACGTTCATTTTCAAATTTTGCCAGTTCTTCCTGGGCATTTCGAATTCTGGGGCCGACAGCCTCTGAAAATTGATCCGAAAGTCCCGGTTTTATTCGTTCAAGCTGTTGTTCATAATTTGATATCGTCTGCCGTACCGTCTCCAGATCCAATCTTACCCGCTGCAACTCCGATTCAACCTCAGTTCGGCGGTTAACCATACTTGATGCTTGTTCATCTACTTGCACGATGCCGGTTCTGTCCATAAACTGCTGCAGTTCTTGCTCGGCCGAATCTAATTTCTGCTTAATTTCCTGTTTCTCCTTTTCCAAAAACTCTGCTGTTGATGCTGCCGCCCTGCGGTTTTCCTGGGTAGAATTTTCGACATACTGCTCCATCACCTCATTAACAATTTTTGCAGCTTCCTGTGGAGATGAACTCCGATAAGTGACCTCGATAACATCCGCATCCTCATCAGGTTCTTTAAAACTCAGATTACTTCTTATTCGTGAGGCTACAACCTCTTCGCCGTATCGATAAACTTCCCCACCTTCCTCTTTGGCCCATAGAACGGGAAATTCATTAATACCTCCCGGATCCTCACTAATCAGATTGCGGGCAATCTGCCGCGAAAATTCTCTTGAAGTAAGTATCTGAAGCTCGTTTTCAAATGTTGAGCTGGTGCCACGGCCTGTTGTCTGAGACATTATTTTGGAGAGCTCATCTTTAGGCGACGAATCGCCAGAACTGATCATCAAACTTCCCCTGCTTTCATAAATCGGAGTTGCAGTTTCAGCATAAAACCAAGCTCCCGCAGTACCTACAACCAGGAAAAAAAGTATGAGCCATTTATATCGATAGATAAGATTTATAATTCTTTTAGGGTCCAGCGCGTCAGTATCAGCGTCATCTGAATTGTAAGAATGACCAGAGTTGAATTGCGACCGGTCCTGCCACTTTTGAATATTGTTATCTCTGTTATTTCCTCTTTCTAATGAATCAGCCATACTCCTAACCTATACACTTGTATTTTGATAGTTAGCACGATATTGTTTTTCAATGCTTCGTTTAGAATCTGTTTACAGTAGATTCTGGATATAGAACCGTGCGAAAATGTTTAAATCAACCAATAACTAATGATTTATCTTTACTACCTCTGAACTTCTGATGCTCTTCTTCTCCTCTTTCTTTGAAAGTATACGTTGGCACAATTGCTTTAAGCAGCTCTCTGAGAGATCCGTTTTCAATATTACCATTTTGAAGCATTTCAAGCAGTTGCTCCACTTTAGATTCCAGTTCATCAGTGTCTAGCCTTCTGCTACAGATGGCTTTAAAAATTTCTTCATGATCCGTTTCATGTACACCTTCTTCTGCATTCAAAAGTTCTTCATATAACTTTTCTCCAGGACGCCGCCCGGTAAACTCAATAGGGATATCTTTGCCAGGCTCAAGGCCATGTAGCTGAATTAAATCTTTTGCCATCTCAAGAATTTTAATGGGTTCACCCATATTCAGGACGAATACTTCTCCTCCCGTACCCATAGATCCGGCTTGCATAACCAACAGCACGGCCTCAGGAATCGTCATGAAGTAACGCTCCATTTTGGGATCGGTTATCGTCACCGGTCCGCCATTTTTTATCTGCTCGATAAAAAGAGGTACAACCGACCCTCTTGATCCCAAGACGTTGCCAAAACGCACCGAAATAAATTTTGTAGTCCCCATTTTGTTGTAGGCCATACAAATCTCTTCGGCCACGCGTTTGGTTGCGCCCATTACATTTGTGGGATTCACAGCCTTATCTGTAGATACCATTATGAATTTTTCTACCTGGTGCTTACAAGCCAATGATGCGACTGTTTGCGTGCCTCCTACGTTCACTTTTATAGCCTCTCCAGGAAAACTTTCCATCATCGGTACGTGCTTATAGGCTGCGGCATGAAAAATCACATCAGGTTTAAAATGTTCGAGGATGTGATCCATTTTTTGCTCGTCCGTAACACTTGCCAGGACGGGGATACATTCCGTATCCACATTCTTACACTCGTTTTCAATGTAGTATAGCTCGGTTTCATCAATATCAAGAGCAATTATTGCAGCAGGATTTAAATTCACACATTGCCGTACCAGTTCACTTCCGATTGACCCTCCGGCCCCTGTAATCATTACTGTTTTGTCGGCAATACTGGCTTTTATCGAATTCATATCTATTTTAACCGGCTTTCTACCCAAAATATCTTCTATGCTAACATCACGGATATGTTCGACACCCACCGGATTATCAGTCAGAGAATGAAATGTCGGCAAGATCTTTATATCCATATCCGGACGTATCTCCTTACATTTTTCAATCATCTGCTTTAATTCGCTTTTGGGAAATTCAGGAAAGGCAACAATAAGCTGATCCACGGGATGGGTTCTTATATAGTTCATCATCTCTTTCTTTCCACCCAAAACCCGAATACCATGCATAAGCAAGCCAGGCATTACACGATCGTCAAAAATACCATACACCGATAAATTCCAGTGCTCGTTGGTCAATATATCTCGCAGGATCTGCTCTCCTTCATTTTTTCCACCAAATATAATGGTGTGTTTTTTATTTTTTTTGGGCGAATTTCTAAGCTCGAAATAAATCCTTTTACTAATCCTGAAGCCGCCAATCATTAATACACCATTGATCATCATGAAGGCGGTATATGCATATTCATAATCTCCCAATTGCATAAAAAACTGCGAAACTACTAAAGATAGTACCCCGCCTACGGTAACACCCATGATTATTCTCACCATATCTCTGAGGCTCGTATATCTCCAGGTTGTCAGATACATCCGAAACACAACTAAGCCAACTAATACTGATCCAACAATAATCAGAATGTGCTCTGTAGGAAATAATCTTTCAGTAGGTGTAAAGGGGGCAAGAATGATATATGCAATAACAGCGGAGAGGAATAGTGAAATAGTATCTCCGATTAAAAAAAACAGTACTCTCGTATATTTATTTATGTAACTATGTTCTTTTTCCATTTGAACTCTCTCTTTTTCTTGTCTATGAACCACTTATCCTAATACAAGAGTTATGCCAACTCAATTGTATCTATAAAAGTACTTTCCAATATAGTATTCTTCCTCTTTTAAAAGCCTTTTCCATCCTTCAAAATTCTTTGTTCTTTTAGTATTCTTATTAGACGTTAAAAAATTTTTCAAAACAGATAGTGTTATTTTTATTCATATAACGAGTAAAATTTACTCGGTAATTATCCGCTGTTGCAAAGCAATATTTGGTTCAGCATTAACACTATAATTAGGTAAAATCAGAGTTATACCATGGTTTTGGAAACATTCTTGATTGCTGACGTTACCCGCATCTGATCATCTTCAGTAAGATTACTGCCTGAAGGCAAACAAAGTCCATATTTGAATAACATATCCGAAATATTACGACCATAATAAGGATAGTCGCTGTACAGGGGTTGCAGGTGCATCGGCTTCCAAAACGGACGACACTCAATATTTTTCTCTTCTAAGGCTAAGCGAATATCTTCTCTTGTTACCCCCCCTGTTTCTTCGGGATTAACCAGAATCGTTGTTAGCCAGCGATTGCTATAAAAATTATCTGGCTCCTTCAAAAAGTAGATGCCCGACTGCGAACCGTTATTAACCTGCAGCTCGGGGTGCTGTATGTTGGGATTAAGCCAGGATCCATTCAATTGATTGAAATAAAAATTGAAGTTTTCCCTTCGCGCAGCAACGCGATCAACCAGTACCCGCATTTGCCCACGACCTATTCCTGCTACTATATTGCTCATCCGATAGTTATAGCCAATCTCCGAGTGCTGATAATGTGGAGCATCATCTCTTGCCTGAGTCGCCAAAAACCGGGCCCTGTTAATCATCCCCTCATCATCACTCAGTAAAGCCCCACCGCCCGAAGTAGTTATAATCTTATTACCATTAAAGGACAAAACGCCTAATTCTCCGAATGTGCCGCATTTTTTACCATTGATTGAGGAACCCAGCGCTTCGGCAGCATCTTCTATAACTGGAATATCATACTTTTCGGCAATATTCAGAATCTGATCCATTTTTGCGGGCATGCCATATAGGTGAACAATAATTATTGCTTTGGGCTTTCTGCCAACTTCTTCAATCCTGTCAATAATTGCTTGCTCCAGCAGTTCAGGATCCATATTCCAGGTTTCTGCCTCCGAGTCCACAAACACTGGAGTAGCCTGTTGATAACGAATCGGATTCGCTGATGCTGCAAAAGTGAATGACTGACATATAACCTCATCACCCTGTTTTACACCACACAGTATTAAACCAAGGTGAATAGCCGCCGTCCCTGATGTAATAACTGCCGCATGTTTACTTCCGGTGTAATTCTGCAGATCTTCTTCAAAGCCATCGACATTCTCTCCGAGTGGAGCAATCCAGTTTTTATCAAAAGCATCGTGAATGTAGTCGAGCTCATTTCCACTCATGTGTGGCGAAGACAGATAGATACGCGAAGCTGAATAGTCCATATATGATTTTTTGTTAACTCTCGTTATTAGTTAATCAAATCCTGTGCCAAAACTCTCTCTTAAATTATTTAATTGTTTTACAAGCGAATCGATAAAATTCGCGGCTCGGATTATATCTTTTTAATAACATGAAAAATATAACGCTAAAAAGTTTTCGTTTGGTTAATTTGATGATGAATCTTCAAACGGTAAAAAATATGAGGGGAGAGTACGTTGAATAATTTTCAGGCATTACCCATTGCATTTGCTGTTTTATTATTAAGTCTGTTTGTGCCAATCAATACGAATGGTCAGTCCACTGGCTTTGGTGTTTTCGGAGGTGTTAATGCCAGTACACACCTAAATAGTTTTCGCTTTGTAAGCGGAGATATAGATCTCGACTTTGATCCTAAGTTATCTTTGGGTTATCAAGGTGGATTGGTATTCAGAAGAAGTATTTCGCCATCATTACGTTTCCAGACGGAACCATCTCTTACGTGGCTGGGCGCACGATATGAAGAGTCGTTTATGCTGCGAGGTTTTGAACTGGAAACTGATAGCAAAACTGAACTAACATATATTCAACTGCCACTTTTGTTACAATTCACAACACAGCCGAACAGTCGCCCGGTTTACGGTCGTCAGAAAGCAAGTACTACCTATCACCTTACCGGCGGATTTTACGGGGGATACCTGTTAAATTCAGAATTTTCGGGTACAAACAGAGGGGCTCCTATAGGTGTAGAATTTGAGGGCGAATTTTCAAACGATGTCTCAGACCAATATTCCGATTTCGATGGTGGAGTAATTATTGGCGTCGGTTTCGAGCATGGTCTTCATAACAAATTAGGATTCGAAATACGAGGAATATTATCTGTTATTGATACAGGCGACGCACCAGAATTATCTTTTGAACCGAAAAATGTGGGGGGAACCTTTTCGGTTTATTTGCTGATATAAGTAAGTATTTTTTTGAAGGCTTTTTGGGATAACTGTTCAATAAATCATTTAATGCTATGAGTACGGGCTATGATCAAGAAGTTAAACTTCGTCAGAGACTAAAATTTAGACGGCAATTTCTTATCGGTCCAAAAAAATATTTACCCAACCGTTATTGGAATAGCCATAAGTTGAAACACGATCTTTTCTTATCCATTCACAGGGATTTAAGGTTCTTTTCTGAAGAAAAGGATGGATTTAAGATAACCCTCATCGGCATTTTTATTGATTGTAAAAAGCCGTTCAAAAGAATCTCAAAAATCGCCGATGATCTTCTGGATAGCTTTGATGGCATTCAGTCATTAATTGAAGCTTCTAAACCACTTGCAGGCAGGTGGATTCTGATTGCTCAAAACAAACAAACCACATTTATTTTTAATGATCCCTGCAGTTTGCGACAGGTATTCTATTATTTTGAAAAAGGAAAAAGTTGGTGTACATCCAATCCTACGGTTATTAACCAGGTTAAACCGCTGTCCAAAACGGAAAATGAATCAATATTGAAATTTAAAAATAGCACTCGTTTTCTTAAAAAAGAATCCGCATGGATTGGAAACAAAACACTTTACGAAGGCTGTTTCAAGCTAATGCCGAATCATTATTTGGATCTTAATAACTCTGATCAAATACGCTTCTTCCCTAAAACATCGTTGCCGGCATCCAATGATGTTGATAGACTTGTGCCGAAAGCTGCTCTTCTTTTAAGAAACATTGTAGAAGGTTTAAAGCATAAATTTAAAATAAATATCAGCCTTACCGCTGGTTTCGACAGCAGATTAATACTTGCTGCTTCAAAAAATATTTCAGATAAAGTTAATTACAGTACAGATAAACTGGGGAAATGGAAATCATATCACGCCGATATTTATATCCCTAAAAAGCTTAAGCAACAATTTAATTTAAATCATGAGGTAATTAATTCAAATCAAGAACCCCCGGACTGGTTTATTAACATCCTATCCAAGAATGTATCTAAGGCCCGAACTTATCCCTCTTTGGGAAAGGCAAGATCTATGTACAGTGAACTAGTTAACCGAAAATCTGATCATATCCTGATAAATGGGAATGCTACCGAAATTGTGAGGATAAGTGAGCAAAAACTAAAATATGTGCCATCTGATGATGATTATATAAATTCAAACGTATTATTAGATTATGCTGGTTATAATAACAGTTATGTCAGTAATGAAATTGAGAAATGGATAAACAACATTGATGAATCAGTAATCAGTGAAGCGACAATCCTCGATTTATTTTATTGGGAACAGCGGATGGGTAACTGGGGTGCTCTATTTCCTGCCGAGTTGGATATTGCAACCGAAACAATAAGTCCTTTTAACTGCAGGTCATTACTGGAAGTTTGCTTAAAAGTACCTAGTGAGCAACGAAAGGCACCTGGCTTTTCATTTTTTAAAGAGATGATTAAAATCCTTTGGCCTGAACTTTTAAATGTACCTATTAATCCAGGACCAAAAGGTTGGGGATTAGTCAAGAAAAATTTACGATATATATTACCATCGGGAGTCGTAAACTCACTTCAAAAAGTCAGAAACTAATCACTCTCTTTTAGATAGAGAAGAGTTATCTAACAAACTCTCCTCCTGAAGATAATCAGAAACCTTCTGCTCTGTATTATGAACTACTAACTGAAAATATTTTGATAACCTGTAGTTCTTCAGTGAACAAAACCAACAAACATCTGCAATGGCAATGTTGTTGAAATCGTAAGAATCATGAACAGAATTTAGAGTACGTATATTCTGGCAATCTGGACATGTTGTTAAACTATTATGGATATGATAACTCCTATGTCTACGAGGAAATTATCAAATTGTTTATGAGTAAATCAGATAAAATTGGAAAGGATTCAATATACAATCTTTTTTATTGGGAGCAGCGAATGGCTCACTGAGGAGTTCTTTACCCTGCTGAATGGATATTGCAGCCGAAATAGTCAGCCCTTTTAACTGCAGATGTAAGTGTGTTTCGAAGTACCCCTTGATCAACAAGGCTCCGGATTACATTTATTTCAAGCAATGATTGAAAATCTCTGGCCTGAATTTTTATCGGTACCCATTAATCCCGAACCAAAAGAATGGGGCTGGTTAAGAAAAGAATAAGAGAACCTCTTCCTTCAAATATGGTTGATGTCATTCAAAGGATCAGAAAAAATATAATCAGAAAAGCTTGTTGGTTTGAAGTTAGACTGTGCATTGCGTTAATGATCACGTCCTTATTTATTGATGAGAAATCCGAGAGATCCGTCAGAGAAAGAATACCATAGTATAGCCGCATATTCACTCATTGCCACCTCCATTTTTTCGATATTACTGATCGAGGGCCAACCAATCCATCTATTTTTCCGACTACCTTTTAAGCGGTAGTTAGTCGGAGAAGGGATCGGCTCTGCACCGAATTGTCTGAACACCATAACAGCACGAGGCATATGAGCCGCACTTGTCACCACTATAAGCTTAGAGTTACTATTATAGTCAAAGTTATGAGTATAAGTTTCTGCTTCTTCATAGGTGTTGGAAGGCTCTTTTTGCAGGATTGTTGCCTCTTTTTCCACGCCTAGCAATATTGCCGTTTGCTGAAGCATCTCGGCTTGTGTTGTGCCACCACTGGATGAATATCCCGAAAAAACCAATTTGCTATTGGGTAACTGTTGATGGAGTCGCAATCCCTCACTCAATCTACCCAGTGCAATATCCGAAAGCAGCGAATTCGCAGGCAGACGATCGTCAAAACCGTGTCCGCCACCTAAAACTATGATATGATATTCATCATCAGGATTAAGCTGCTCGACATCAACAGGTTCATATTGATTTTCCAGCGAATTAATAATGGTATTCGGCAGTAATGGGGTTGAAATCAATATGAACCAGAGAAATGTAGTAGTTGCTAATACCTTGAAGGGTTTTACCCTGTTTCTAAACCAGAATATGGCTGTAAAGCCCAACAAGACCCAAAAAATATTAAATGGATCGATTAAGAATCTGATAAGAGAAAAAAACATGTTATTTCGGTTTATCCCCTGGTCGGTTACTGTTTTTTACGCGCGCTTGGATATGCCAAGCAACCACTTTGCATATCGATAAACATTCCCAACGTACAAGCGAAAAAATCCTAATCCACCCTCTTTTTTTACGGGGTGGTACAGCTTATTTTTTCTAAATCCTGGCTTTTTCATTGCTGGTCGATATTTCATTGTTCCCGTCAATAGTGCCCCTTCGGAATCGCTGCGAGTCAGACTAAAGTTTTTTTCAGTACCGGAAAATTTATTATTCGCACTAAGATCCAACAGTTTAAAGTCGTTGTGATAGAGCAGAGTAGGAAATGTCACTTCATAATGGCCTCTCCATCCATTTTGTATTTTCTTTCGCAAAAATTGATAGGCTCTATGTGAGATCCGATAGATAGGACTAAACGATCGCAACCTTTTTTCCTTTGGTATATATTCTTGCGGATGATCGATCTGCCACCAGTACCAATCAGGCTCTTTATCGTAACTGCAAATGTGTGATGTAACCAGATCCGCATCATACTGCATATAGTGATCAAACAAGTCAGACCAGCGACCAGTAAAACGCACATCATATTCTATAATCCAGTAATAATCTGCCGGAGATTCCTGTTGGGCTATATACTTAAAGATCGGGAAATAGACATTTCCGGGCACCAGGGAATCACTCACCGCAGGGAAATTCATCTCGCTGACAATAGATTCTTTAAACTGAAAAACGTTGGTACCTTCAATATTAAAGGGGACAGATTGAGAGATTATCGTAAGTGAGCGATCCCCCATCTGATCGCGAATAGAACGAATTAATTTCTGGATCTCCTCACTTTTCTTATGCGTTATAAACAGGATTTCTTCTTTCATACAAAACAGTCACTCCGATATAACACTCTTTAGCTAAATTTGACCTGCACATCCTTTTTTTTCTTTTCCAACAAGTCAGCTTCTTTCATAACAATGGGTTCAGAATCTACATCCCGGAGAAAAACTAAGGGCTCATCATATGTATAATCTTTTCGTTTTATTGCTGTAGGATTTGATGAGATCATAGCTTTTAAGGTATCCATTGGTATATTTGCCCCTCCGGCAGCAATGGATGATGTAAATGCAACATGGCGGATATTAATCTCCGTAATCTTCGGATATCCCCCAGCATCTTCTTTATAATCAACTGTAAAAATGCCGTTGAGTTCGGTTCCCAAATCAGAAGAGATAGACTCCAACGCTTGTTCTGAAAGATCAACCAGCTTTGGTTCGTTGATAAGGCGACCGAAAGAAGTATTGCCTGTAACACCGGATGGTGCCACTTTAGCCATTATATAGTTTATGCGCTCGGCACAAGCTGTACGCTTCAGCTCGCCGTCAAAATAGAGCATTTTGCAAGCCATATTTCTACCCGGCAGATATTCTGTAGCAATAAATTCACTCACTCCGTTATTAATTGAAATCCACTGTGCCAATGCAGATTCGGATTCTATCTTCAGCGATCCCAGTCCACTGGAACCTTCTGTGCCACGAATCCAAAAAATATCTCCTATCTCTTTAGTTAATGCCTGATAGTTATAATTGGATGGGACGACTTTTTTGAACTTTGGTATCAGTTGAGAACCCTCCAGATATTTGTGCAACCGGTGCTTATTAACAAGTGTTGAAGCTAACTCAAAATCAGGAAGATGAACTTTAACTGATCTATCAAGTTTATGACGGTTTTTAGACCATTCCAAAACTTCTACTTCAGGTAAAATAACTGTAGCATCAATATCTTCTTTTTCTGCAATATCGTTTATTGTTGGCCAGTATTCCTGCTCATCTGCTCTAGGAACAACATAACTTTTATCAAAAAGTGAACGGTCATATAATCCATAAGCAAGCGGATCGCAATCCACTCCAACAAATTTAACAGACCTCGAAAAATTATTATCCGCCAGTTTTACCGCTCTGACAAATGATCGTGGCGTTGGGCCTCCCACGCCGGTTATTAGTAAATTCATAGTCTTTATTTTTGGTTTTCTACATATTCGTCAAATCGAGGCATAGCAACATGATTTTCATATGTAATTCCTTCTCTTTTGATCACCTTGAAAAGTGTCATCCACAAAATTTTCAAATCCAGCCAAATCGATTGATTTTCTACATACCATACATCCAGTTCCAATTTTTTATCCCAGTTTATAGAATTCCGCCCATTCACTTGTGACCATCCTGTAATCCCTGGTTTTACATTATGACGCTTATCCTGTTCTTCGGTGAAATATGGCAGGTAATCCATTAGCAAAGGACGGGGACCGACTATACTCATCTCTCCCTTTAAAACATTTAAGAGTTCCGGTAATTCATCCAGGCTGGATGACCGTAGAAAGCGCCCAAAAGAAGTCATTCGCTGTTCGTTGGGGAGCAATCTCCCATTGCTGTCTCTTTCGTTGGTCATCGTTCTGAACTTAATCAGATAAAATGGCTTTCTGTATAAGCCCGGTCGCACCTGTTTGAAGAAAATTGGACGCCCCAGTTTATAAGCTATCAATAAGCTTATCACAATCAATACCGGCGATAACAGCATCAAAGTAATAACCGAAATGAAAATATCGAGAAATCGTTTTAGCATCTATGCTATGATTATCTTAAACGTAAGCGGGAACATTTTCCTCTGAGCCTTCTTTGAGGTACCCCAGTAACACTGCTTTTAATCCTTTCTTAACAGGTAATTGCCAAAGTAACTTACACCAATCGTGATTACCTTCGATAAGACCCGGACCTTTTTCTGTGATAACTATATCCCAGCCAATTGACCTGTTTTGTGGATATAACAAGGCGGCTTTTTTGGCTAACTCAAGTGCTTCGGACCAAAATGGAACTTGAAAACCCGGTATCTCAATACTTGTTACCGGATGGTAATGCTGATCAGGTTTTGTAATGTCACTATAAACCCCTGCCCCTTTCACTATGCCTGTCATTTTATCAACAGGAGCAGCCAAATTTCCGGCAGCCATGTTATCTACCGGTGAGTCGACAGATATCCGCAACCGGCAACCCAGTACATCCACTTCATTATTATCATTTAGCTGTGTAATAATTCTAACAGTATTCACTGCAGAAGGTGAAAGCCTGTTCAGATGAGGGTGCTGTTCAATAAACTCTTCAACAATTCCATATTTATTGGCTTCCATAAAGGTAATGAGGCCAGTTGAATTGAACTCCTCACAATTTCTGATTTCTACCTGGTCGCCACATTTGCCATCGGCTGGTTTAAACACCAGTTTACCAGAGGGATTAGAAAGCATGGAATCAGCCAAAGAGGAATTCATCTTTAGATCTATAACATCGGCTACATCATGGATCATATGCTTACTGTAATTTTTATAAAAAAGTCTTTTGTCATCCAGGATATGCCGTTTTTCGGGTGGATTCATCTTCAGCTGATATTCATACATGAACCCTGTACCGGCCCACTGCTCTCTTTCTGTTTTATCCAGCTTATAAAACCCAAATTGGAAATACTCCAACACAGAGATATTATGGACAAAAACTGATTTTAGAATATCCGATATGATCTCATTTCTTGACTTCTCCGTCTGTTCACTTACATAGTTCAGAAAACGAACAAACTTCTCCCCGTCGAGTTCTTTTAAATAATATCCCAGATATAACGCTCTCTTTATTTTCATATATATAAAAAACTTATTACAGATAACCCCGTTTATTACAATACAACAGTTATGCCAATGCCATTAAGTGGCTTTCAACATTCAATAAAAGGGAGTTTAAACCGCGTGAAGGCTACTTGGGAAATAAGAAGAGCCGTTTACTAAATGAGTAATGGAATTTAGTAAACGAGTCAAATCTTTATGACCGAGTAAAAATTACTCGTAAAGTTTCAGTTTTTTTCTGATTCGATTAATGCTCCCAATTCATTAGCGGCCATAAATTCCACATCCGGCCAACGTTCCGTGATTTTCGTAAGCAATTCCTGTAGCGCATTTAACCCTTTCTCTCGATTTTTCTCATCTATATGCCCGCAAAAATTTACGCGATGTGAGCTGATAATTGCAGGACGATTCCATCGGAAAGCCGCTTCAATCTGTTTCATAGCAAACGAAACCCAATCAACATCTCGTTCTTGAGTTGGCTCAAAGACAACATTTCGAACGATAAAAGTTTGCCCTAATTCGTTTTGTTTACCGGTATAGTTAAATGTTCTTTTGTATTTTCCTTTTCCTTGGTGTTCTCGTTTAACAATTGGGGTATCAATATACTTTATGCCATTCTCCTTAAGCGTTTTATGGAGAATGGAATGCTCCCATCCACCCGGTGCATTAAAATGGTCAGCTCTGAATCTAAACACCTTTTCAAAGGCATTTAATCCATCTTCAATCACCTCTTTCAGGTGGGTATTTTCTTCGAAATCCCAAAAATCAAAAGCAGATGAAATAGATATCGAATTACCATTTTCGGAAGGCACTCTGGCCAGAGACCTATTCTTGAGAATTGTTTTTAGTTCATCACCGCTTTCTAATAATTTCTGCTTAAAAACCCCCAGATTAAAATGTTCCCTCCCATGAAAGTGAGGCACAAGTAACTTCTTATCTATACCTTCTTTCCATAATTTCCATGTACCTTCATAAGCATCTGGTTGATAAGCAGAAAGTTTTTCGTAGGTCTGCGGCAACAGCTCATAGGTATAATCCCGGAAACCTGTCTCCTCCATTTTTTCAAAGTCCGGATTACAGGGAACAGCAAACGGACTAAAGACAGCATTCCTACCATTGATATCCTTTACAGAAGTGAGCACCTCAAACAGTTGTTCCAGGTCTTCTTTTGTTTCCAAGGAATCATACAGATCGAAACCGGCAAATGGACTCTGTACCATAATGTTGTTATCATTCAGATTATCCCTGGCTTCTTTTGAGTCGATCCTTACATTACCGTAATCATCAACAGAGAGTACAATAATTCTCCGATCGGATCGCCACCCTATCAGATTTTTTGCGTTTAATTTTAACTTTCTTTTCCAATCAGTATTAATCATCAAATTGTACTCCCTCTATTATTCAAACTTATTAATAAAAATAATCTACAAACTTAGCGAACATTTTGTCTCGTTTATTTAACCGGTGATAAGAAGTATTCATTGGTTTCTCAGTAATATGTATATGATTCTTCATGCGTATACTATTTCCGGCAACCAAATGTTCAGGATAAAAAGGACCTCTATTTCGTAATTGATCAGTATAAGTGGAATTCTCATTTATTACAGAAGATAGTTCTTTTAACGGGTTTAAAACTAATTGATCATATTTAATCTTTTGATATGAAATGTCTCGGGTAAAAAGATAGGTGAACAGGTTTTTTTGTGACCAACTTGAAAACACATAGAATGTATTCAGCGGAGTTATATCATGTTCGACACCGGCTTTTAGATCTTTTTCTGCTTTTTTCTTATATGAGTTTAATACATCACCAAACCTCCTTATCAAGTGGATAACCTTTACATCATATCCCAATTTTTTCAAGATTAATAATCTCAGAGGTGCTTTGGATGAATCAATAATAATTTCTGATTGAGTTATCTTAAAAATTGCGCTATATAACTTCTTAGTATCTTCTAAAAATTGAGCTATTTCTCCTGACGGATTTCGTAAGGAGAAACATGATGACAGAATATTTTTTTTGCTCGTCAGCCTTTTTTGTATTTGTACGTATTCATCTAAATCCAAAATTCGTTCCTTATTCCATTTCGCAATAATTTTAGACCAGATTTCACAATCAGGTACAGGATTTCCACAAGCACAATATTCTCCATTATTAATCCCTTTTTCAGCAAAATAAATGAGTTCACCGGAGCTAAAAGCATTTTTCTGGTTTCCTAATATTATATCAAGCAAAGTAGATCCAGAACGACCTTCCCCCGATATATAAACAATGGTTTTCTTATTCATATTTAGTTCACAGTATTAAATTGTACTTTTTCTGTGGATTTTTTTAGGTAACGGTCTACAATTTTATCTGCATTAGATCTACGAAAATCTCTTGATGCTTCAACAGCATTCCGTCCAAACCTTTCCTGCAGATTCTGATCTCCTCTCAACTTTAAAATAAAATCAGCGGCCTTCTCCAACTTATCGTGATTATAGCATTTGGCATGGCCATACTTTTCTGCATAATGATGGAGTTCAGAATCTTCTGATGCAATATATAATGTCGGTATTCCATAACTCATCAGGTTATAGGATTTGCTGGGCACACTCCCTTTGGATGTCGACTCGTCCAGAATTACAACTCCTAGATCCGCTGCTGAAAGTGAATATGGAAACATCTCGTCAGACTGGAAAGGAAGAAATTCACAATTAGGCAGATTTTTCTCCTCCACTAATGCTTTTAAATGTGGTTTGCGGGGACCGCGACCAATGATCTGAAAAAGAATATCTTTGTACTTTTTCATCTGTTCCGCCAACTCTACCATAACCTCCACATTATGAGTGAGACCAATATTCCCTGAATATTGCACTACAAATTTGTCATGCAAATTATGTTGCTCAACAAAAGGATTATCTTCTTTATCAACACTGCCGTTAGATTGAAAAATTGACCACAATGGCGTCACTTGTATCTTTTCGTGATCTATATACTTTGCTAAAAGTTCCGCCATCTTATTGCCAATGGTAAAAATCTTATAAGCTTTCCTGAAAGCAATTCGATTTAATTTTGCCCATGTCCTGTAAACAGGATGATTTTCACTCATTCCGGTTATTTTAAACACATCGGGATACACATCCCATATTAGCATGCTACATCGATTAGGCAGAAATATTGACATCAGATATGCCATTGGGGGGAGCGATACAAAAAAAACTTCATAATTTCGGTACTTGGTTAGTAACAAAAAATAAATTTGAACACATGCCCACAGGTAAGAGAGCAGTTTTTTATAGGCAGGACGCTCTATCCATTTATTAATTTTGGTGATACCTATCTTGGAATTTAGCTCCTCTCCCTGGATGTGTATACTTCCGGTAACTAAACATACTACTTCGAACTTTTCCGCAAAAGCATTGCATAGCCCAACAGTAAGATAATTTACTGCTTGATTGACGACTACAATTTTCCTGTCCTTAATTGTTTCTTGCATTTTTATATAAGTCCTTACAAATATTTAATGTGCTTCAGCTCGCATACATCACGATGTCACTTGAGCATCGAATAATCCTGCATGAACCAATCCACAAACATCACCTGTAGCTGATTTGAGCCCTTTATTAATCGCATTTTATATACCCTTGTCAGAATCTGATATAATTGGATATTTAAGATGCGTTTTCATTATCAATATTCATAGTGTGGATAACTAGCTATTATTGTGAATTGTTAATTTACAAGCTCACTTGTTTGTTTTTTATACTCTCCATTTGAAACCAATGACTCTGCTATATTAATAAAACTTTCAGCACGTTCAGCAGGTGTCTTTAATTTTTGGAACTCCCTAATCCCCTCAGCAACTAACTCTTCATATAATTCTGCGTCATTAATTAACTGCTCAATCTTGTTAGCTATATTTACCGGATCTAAAGGATCAAAATAAAGGGCCGCCTGTTTACATATTGTGTGTGCAAATCCCAAATCGGAGGTCAAAATAGGTTTTCTCATCTTCATTGCTTCAGCGTAAGAGGCTGAAAAACATTCCAAAAGCGTTGGTAAAAACATAGCATCACAATCGCGATATAAAGCAGGACATTTCTCTATAGATACAGGTTTGACATTAATTAACTGGTCTTTGATGTCCGGTTCCTCAAATTTCTCGAATGCTTCTTCAGGAAGGGTTAATACAAATTTCACATTATATAATTTCCTATTATGTAATTCCTCTACAACATCCTTTATTATTTCGATATTTTTGTGAGGATAATCTGCACTTAAAGTTAAAAATCTAAATTCCCCCTCTTCTTTTTTTTCTAATGTACTACTTCCATAATTATCTCGCATGAACGTAGCATTTACAGTATTAGATACTGAATAAATAGGTTTATTTGGTATCAATTTTTGCAATCGATCTTTAACATCATCAGTTTGAACGACAATAGCATCCAACCGTCGGTAAAAAAACAGATCAAACACTTTTTTTAGTTTCCAATAGAGCTTTCTTTTTAGAGAAATTTTTTCAAAGTAAGGCGATTCAGGATATACATAATGAGGAATATTAAATCCCCCGACAACCGGAATGTCAGGTTTCCAAAATCCATGCCCCCCTGTAGAAATTACAGCATCAGGATTTATCTCTTCAGCCAAATCATCAAACTCTTTTATTGCGTTATATATTTGATAGAAACTTTTTCCGGGTCTCTCTTGCACATCATAAAAATAAAAGTTTTGGGGAAACAGATCTGTCTGTAGCTGGCTCCTTATATTTTCTCTTATTAAGATATGGAAACTATGTTGTGGATAATTTATACATTCATTGATAAAAGAATGAACTACCTGTTCCGCCCCTCCCTTATGTATTGAACTGGCATTAATTATGATTTTCATAATTTCTCAGTAATAAATTTATAATATTTTTCACCAATTTTATTGATAGAGAAATCCTGTATTTTTTTTAGAGAATGTTCTCCCATCCTTCTTCTAAGATGATCATCTCTCATCAATTTCTTAAGTCTATCAATATACTCGTCCGTATCAAACATTGGGATCAAATATCCATTATCACCGTTATCTATCAATTCAGAAGGACCAGCAACACAATCAAAAGCAATAACAGGCAAGCCATTTTGCATAGCTTCTCCTATAACATTGGGAAACCCTTCTGAACTGGAGGTAAATGCAAAAATCTTACTCTTCCTATACCAGCTGTTCACATCTGATACCGTACCGGTAAGTGTCACTTTATCATTTAGATTTTTTTTATCTATTATTCTCTGTAATCTACTCAAACCGTTCTGTTTAACGGCATTACCTCCAACTATGACCAGCCTCCAGTTTCGGTTGTCAACTTTTGAAAACATATTTATCAGCAAATCATAATGTTTTGTTTCTATCAGACGACCAACCGATAGAATAATATTTTCCCTCCCATCTGTTTGTCCAGTTTTTACATCTCCGAATGGATTGGAAATCGCTCTAGTTTTATTATTCGGAAATTTCTTATGATATAATTTTTTGGCTTTATCTGTTTGTACAATTATACCATCAGCAAAAGGGTATAACTTATTCCTTAAAAACTCCTGAAATAGACGTCTTTTTTTCCCAGGCTCTGCCCTGTCTGAAACATACACTGGATACTTAAGACCAAGTGTAGCTAACAGAACCATATTATTCCATTCTTCCCCAAAACTCAATAAGGTGTCAGGTTTTAACGATTTAATTTTATGTCGAAGGAAAAATAGTGTCCAGACAGTAAAGAGTAGCCTGTACTTATTATTAAACTCAAACTCAGGCTTATGTATGTGTATTTGTTCTGGTATAGGAAAAAAAATTTCCCGTTTTCTTCCATAAAGAATTAGGTGTACTTCAACTTCCGGCTTTCCATTGAAATAGGTAACAAGTTTACTCATTACCTTTTCCATCCCTCCCGGTCCTAGTGATGGTATTAAACAACAAAGCTTTCTCAAGTTAGAACTACCGTATTTAATTTTGTAAATGGTTAAGATTTAGCATTTGACCCAGTTTCAGATCCTGTTCATAACTTCCAAAGGGAGCAGTACCCGCTTCCGGGTGAAGAGTAATTTCACCAAAATAGACCTTGCCGTCTACGTCATACAAATCTACTCTGCAAAAGGTGAACT
This sequence comes from Fodinibius sp. GM108, assembly GCF_058386985.1. NCBI lineage: Bacteria > Pseudomonadati > Balneolota > Balneolia > Balneolales > Balneolaceae > Fodinibius > Fodinibius sp. GM108. The sequence goes on along the minus strand of NZ_JBYEIR010000005.1, from coordinate 1,945 downwards.
CGCTGCTCAATGTTTTAGCAACTTCAATCATCTCATCTAATCCCTTTGGCCTTGGCATATCCTTCTCACTAGCTGGATAAAGCAGGGAAAGGTCCATTTTATCCCAATTTAGATCATAAAAAGAACGGGTATGATTGGTGTGCCTGTCAAAATCAACCTGTACAATCCTCGGTTTTCCATTGAAACAGTAAAACTTGTAATCAACTATATTGTGTAATTCCTGGATCAGCTCTTCGCAAACTATTTTTTTTTCTAAATCTTTGTAGTGCCATTCCCCAGATAAGTAATAAAAATCCATTCCTAACCATCTATCCAGTTTCCTATTATATACATCTGTTTCTGCATTACTTTTATCCGTACAAATAATCACCCAGCCTGAACCATGATTCGGTTTAAGTACAAATTGGTTTGGAAGCTTTGAATAGTCAATTTCATCAGTATCATCAAAAACATCAATTAGAGGGATCAAATACTGATCACCAATTCTTTTTTTTACGTAATCTCTTACCAAATACTTATTGGCAATAATTCGTCCATCTCTAAATCTATGGTTTAAATTCAACCAACTAATCTTTTCGTTAAAGGTTTTTGGACTTTTCAGATTCAGTAGGTATCGATGATCGCCAAACCGACTATGTTTTCTGTAATGCGATACTACACATCTAATGCTATTAGGTATCGGGTATAAAATAGTTTTATAAAGAAACTGTTTGATGTAATTATCCATATATTAATCAGTCAACACATTTAATAAAATGAAAAAGGGCTTAACAGTCTGTTTTAGACAGCTATTCTGTCTACAACAAAGTTAGTTAGGTTTACCCTATTATAAGTACAATTAAGATTGAAGAAGCCCATGTTTTATTTCTCCACAAATGTTATGACTGTTTGAGAATCGGGGGGAGTCTCAGCTATTACTGCAAATCTAGCTGCATCTTTATAATTAAAATCTTTATAGCCTTCATCGACCACATTCTGAAGCTCTCTCACTTTTTGAGGATCAAATTTTGGCTCCCCGTCATCGTGCATTTGACTCGGTAGGTCTTCAATATCAGTATTATCTAAATTAAACTCCGGATTAGCTCTGAGTTGCCAGATTACCAGCTGAAATTCACGCCAGGATAATTCCGGATCTTCCTTCTCCAAATCTTTCTTAATATTGAAGAGGTAATTAATTGGCTTCCAGCTTTCTACCCGATAAGAAGAATAAAGTTTGATATTACTATAAATACCACCATTGCTATCAATGGGTTTATTAATATCAATACACCATCCTTCATAATTACCATTTTCGACTATATCATTAGATTCAATATTACTATAATCAATCTTAAAATATGCATTATCACTTTGGTTAACTTTTATTGTTGCATTTTCACCCCCTGAAATCAGTTCCACCTCCTCAATAGGTTCTAATGTTTCTCCAAGATCTTCATCGGTACTGCTAGTATTATTTTTACAGGAAATACTGCTACTGACTAACAAAATTAAAGATAATAAATAAATAAAGTGATTTGTTGCTTTTTCCATCTTTTCTCTCTCTTAAAGATTAAAACGACTTCTAACTCTGCTTTATTTATTACAAAAGCTATGCCAATTATAGTAGGGCAGCATCTAATCAATAAATGACAGTTTTATGGGAAGGTTCACCAACAGATGAGTTATTATTACAATATTTATCGAGTAAAAATTACTCTATTTGAAATTGGAAATGCCTGACTCAATTGTTAGTCGGAAATAAATTTAGGAAATCATTTCCACCCACTAGTATCTTAGGACTACCATTTCCTGTAACATTATTCATCGAGCTACTACAGTTAGAATTAAAATTATTATTGTCAAGCGCAGCACGTTGTAAATCAGGATTTTCTATTTTCTCCCAAAAATCACATGGGATACTCCCTGTCAAACCATTATTGTTTAACCGGATACTTCTCAATTGATA